>JABUFA010000035.1 GCA_013314755.1 Chthonomonadia bacterium | reverse complement strand
TTTGGCGGTGTGTGGTGTTCAGTGGTGGTAGGGATTTGCGATGATGGGTGGAGGTTTGTGGTTGTTGTGTGTTTTGGCTGTTGCTTTCTTTTTGGTTGCATTCGCCAACCATCAAAGGAACGCACACGCGCCAGCTATTCATGTTGCGCCAGCCCTGCAGTCCCATGCGACCACATATGGCAAATGTGGTGCCGAAGAACTGGTCAAAAGTGTGCAGTGTGCTGTCGTCGGGATTGCCACCGCTGGCGAAATCGTATTGAAGAATCATCTTGGTATTTCTCAGGCGTGGGATGTCCTGTTCCAGCCTCAGCCAGTATCCCCATGCCTTCAGGGATTTGGAACCGACCTTTCCGCTCTGCAGCGCCATCTCGGCGGTGAGGCTGGTGTTTTGAGATAGCCGAACGGATGGCTGCGCTCCCATCGCCCAGATACGGTGCTGGCTCCCGGAATCTATCACCTCTTTACGCAGAAGGTATAGGTCCGATTGCCAGCGCGGATTGGGTTTGACGTTGGCGTAGATGCCATACAGCACGGGATGTGTGGTGCTGGTAGGGAACATACCCGGTCTGCCGTACAGAACATCAGCTTGCCAGGAACTACCTTTGATGCCCAGACGCACGGCGTCCCAGGTATAACCGATGTTATCCCAGTTCGACAGTATTAACAGGCGGTAATCACCATATCCCAGCTCCTGTCTGCCAAGTCGCAGGCTCAGATTATCCCACTTCGTATCCAAATAAAGCTGCTGAAAACCGCTCTTCTCCTGGGTGTCTGCGCTTCCGCTCTGGTGATTGCGCCTGTAGGAATACTGAAAGCGCGCGAAAACCTGGCTGTTTTGCCCAAAGTGTGTGGACAGGTTCACACGTAGCCGGGAAAGTTCATCCTGAACATCTTTCTGGTTCATCGAGCAGAAGCTGGTGCAGTTACGGTCCTCATAGCGCACTCGCCATTCGGTGCTGATGTTCAACGGGCTTCCTGTCGGAGACGTCTGCCCTGCGCTGGACACCAGCTGTAAACCGATGACACACCAGCCAACAAGGGTGGCAGCAAGAAAACGCACGTCCTATCACCTCCGAACGGTTATCTCACAGTCCTCCAGCATCGGCAATCGCTCCGCTTGTTACCTGGTGGGAACTGTAACGAATTTCACGAAGATATTATTGGCTCGGTCACTGTGTGTCTTTAGTAGGATGTGCGGTGGCGCACAAAAGTGTACTTCAACGCATAAAAATGCTCATGAAGCTGTATCCCGCAGAACAGAACCCGGGCAACTACAGGCAGGATTCTTTCGCGCAGAAGGAAAAAGGTACTGCACAAAGCCGAAGATGCGAAGGAGGTTGCAGAGCATGTCCCAGAAGATGGACCGGCGTACCTTTTTGAAGGGGGCTGCGATAGGAGGATTCAGCTTCCTGTTCCTGCGCGACAGCAAGATGGTGTTCGGTTTTCCTCAGAACGAGAAGCTGAACATCGCCATGATTGGCGCAGGCGGCAGGGGACGAGGCAACCTGGACGGCGTGATGAGCGAGAACATCGTCGCCCTGTGTGACGTGGACGAGCGGCTCGCGCACAGCGCACGCCAGGCGTGTCCCAACGCAAAGTTCTTCAAGGACTTCCGTAAGATGCTGGAGCAGATGCGCAAGGAGATCGACGCCGTGGTGGTCAGCACGCCCGACCATACCCACGCGATAGCGTCCATCATGGCGATGCGCATGGGCAAGCATGTGTACTGCGAGAAGCCGCTGACACGCACCATCTGGGAGGCGCGTATGATGCGCGATACCGCACGCCGCTACAAGGTGGCTACCCAGATGGGCAATCAGGGCACAGCGTCCAACGAGCTGCGCCAGGGCGTGGAGGTACTCCAGTCGGGCGTGCTGGGCAAAGTGACCGAGATTCACGTGTGGAGCAACCGCCCCATCTGGCCCCAGGGTATCCCTCGTCCGAAGGAGGAGATGGTTGTGCCCGACGGGCTGGACTGGGACCTGTGGCTCGGTCCTGCGCCCAAGCGTCCTTATCACGAGGCGTACCATCCCTTCGCCTGGCGAGGCTGGATTGACTTCGGCACGGGTGCCATCGGCGACATGGCGTGCCACACCATGAACATGGCGTTTTGGGCGCTGAACCTGCGCGACCCCATTATGATTGAAGCCGAGACCTCGGGGGTGAACGGCGAGACCTTCCCGAAGTGGTCGATCGTGCGCTATCAGTTCCCCCAGCGAGGCGACCTGCCCCCCTGCAAGATGATATGGTACGACGGCGGACAGAAGCCGCCTGCCGAACTGCTGCAGGGCGAGCAGATGGCAAACAGTGGACTGCTGATTATCGGCAGTGAGGGAACGCTCTACAGCCCGGGCGATTACGGTGCGCCCTTCGTGCTGTTGCCACGTGAGAAGTTTGCGAACTATCAACCGCCGGCGCCCTCCATCCCACGCTCGCCCGGACATCATCAGGAGTGGATTAACGCCTGTAAAGGCGGACCGCCTGCCATGTCCAACTTTGATTACGCCAGTGCCCTCACCGAAACCGCTCTGCTGGGCAACCTCGCAATCATCACCGGCGAGCGAATCAACTGGGATGCCAAACGGATGAAGGCGGTGAACACTCCCAAAGCCGACAGGTTCATCCGTCCCACTTACCGCAGCGGCTGGAGGATATAGGCAGAAAAGTGGGCAGAGGCGGGGGGACGCGCCTCTGCCCGGGATGCCCCTCAGGATGTGAGGGAGGGGAGGATGGGAAAAGCATCTTCGCTGTCTGAGTACACGTTTATGACTTCGGCGAGGATGCGTCGAACATCTCTTGCACACAGACACCTCTCCTCGGCAAACTGCTCGACCTGCAACAGAAGTTCGCGCACCATCCGGGCGCCTCTGTAAGCTTTCATGTCGGGTTGAAGTCCGTCATAGGTGCTCTGGAAGTACGCCGTTACCTCTCTTTCCGCTTCAGGCTGTCCGTTGTGCTGGTTACTGCCGGCACGAGACTCAATCCATATGGGTACCAGATATGGGAGTTCCGCGCCACGGCAAATCGCGCAGGCTAACAGGTTCGCCAGCCGACCATCGGTGTCCATGCTCAGATGCCAGCTCAGGCACTCTTCTGCGCCCATTCTCTCCGCAAAATCCCAGACTGCCACCAGTGCTTTCACCAGCTGGTTCCACTGTTCAAACTCTAACCTCTGCCACGCCTCTGGAATAGACATCTCGGTTGCCTCCTCTTGAAGTATTCTGATAGATAAACGCGCCTGCCGCGAGCAATCTAACAGCCTGCAGGGAAGAATCGCGCAAAAATATTCTCCACCACACATCTGCCCTTTCTTCGTTCAACCGACGGCGATATATACATTTTTTTGCTGAATGATGTATAATAAGGTATCTGTTCCGTACAGGCGGCCCAGTGCAAACAAACACGCACGCAAAACTGACGCGGGCGATTGACCTGCTGACGAGCCCCAACGAAGACAGGGCACGCGAAGCATGGGAACAACTGTGGGAAATCAGCCGTCCTTACCTGCTCCGATACCTCAGCACGTGGCTACATAACCCGGATGACCGTGAAGACGTAATCCAGGATGCTTTCCTGCGAGTGTGGACGTTCCGAACACGCTTCCGCAATCAGGGGGAACAGGCATGGTTCGCATTCATTCGGCGCACCGCTTACCGCTGTATGGTGGATATGCGTCGCCGTTACGTTCAGGAGACACTCTCTCTGGACGATGTAGAGGAGTCAGAAATCGCAGGGATCACAGATGTTGCCGATTCCCTGGCTGCCGCAATGCTCGCCCATGAGCTGTATTCCGCAGCGGACATCCTGTGGTTGGGATTGTCGCCCCAGGTCTCGCCTCAAACACGCCAGGTACAGCTGCTCGCCGCGCAATTGTACTACCTGCACGAGGCTTCCTGGCAGGAGGTGATGCGCCTGCTGGCGCCGTCGGGAGTTCGGGTAGACCGTCGCACTCTCGGCGCGTGGCTCAGTGATACCGGTGTGCTGAGAAGCCTCTGTTATCACGAGCTGTACTACTCCAACGACCGACTGGCGGGATCTCTGCTTCAGCTGCCCGAACCTTACAGCGAGAAACAGATGGATGTACTTGTACAGTATATCATGCAAGGGCTTAATCTGGACGGTTTGCCGGATGGGATGTCGCGTGATGAGGCATGGTTGATATTGTGGCGCTATCGTTATGCATTGCCTCCGAACAAAATCCTCCAGCGCACCGATTGTCCCTATCAGGCTGAGCAGATGCAGGTACTACTGGAAAGACTGCACCAGCAGTTACCGTTCCGTCAGCGGATGGATTACCTGCTGAGCCGCTTCGAGCAGACGCCCGGAGTTAACATCCCCGATGTGTTGCATGAAGCCGGTCTGTGGCAGAGGCTTGCCCTGCAATACTGTTATCACGATGATCTGTCACACGTTGATATTTATGAGAGAATGGCGCCCGCTGCCGAGCGTGCCGGTTACTGCCTCACGATGGGCATGCTTAACGTCTGGCTGAGCAACGGGAGGCTGGTGCAGAAGCTTGCCCGGTTCTACCGCCAATGGAAGGGGGTGACGGATGATGCAACGTGAGCCCCAACAGGCGTTGAGCGCCGCCGGCGCACAAAGGCTGGGGGAATGGTTGCGAGAGCAAAAGGCACTGGCACCCCCGGCATGGGGGCTGCCCGATGTGGAGACTCTGGTGCGCTATTGCGCGGGACTGTTAACTGCGGAGCAAACGGAAGCGGTGGAAGGGGCGTTAACGGCGTACCCCAGCGCCCGCCAGCAATGGATCCAGATACATAAGATTCTGAGCGCACTGCAGCAGATGCCGTTAGAAAGCGTGACAAAAATTGCCGACGGGGACGACCTCCGGGCGCAGGTGGCACAGCTGTGGCTGGGTATTGTGACGGCGCGCACCGATGCTGTAGTGCACCTGCCGAACTGGTGGGAACGCCTTCAGAACACGATGGCAGAAGGTGCTTCTTTGCCGGATGAGGTGCTGACTCTGCTCGGAGGGATATGGCACAGATGGACTACGGTGCTTCGTGTGCCTTCGGTTGCCCTGGCACGGGCGGGCGACCGGGCGCGAGTGCTTCTTGCGGAAGGGTTGCCCCAGGATGTGCAGGTTACCGTAGACCGTTTTGAAGTCACTCAGGAGGGCAGGCTGTACCTGCGCCTTGTCGTTCAGCAGTATGATGGTTTTCCCTCCGAGCAGTTATCGGGTGTGGCAATAACGGTGTATGTGGACCTTGGCGGGGAATCTGCTCCGCTGGTACAGGATTTCATCCGCGGCAGCACCTACGAAGTATCCCTCCCGATACCTTCATTTTCGGTCTCACCGCCAGCAGGTGAGATTCCCCAGGGACAGCTGACCATTGCTCTGGGTGATTTGCCGCCATTGACTGGTGGAGGACGGGTGAATATCCCTCTGGAAGTCGAGGAGGGCTCGCCCGTGTGGGCGCAGGTACAGGGCTTGCCGGAATGCGTAAACGGGCAGATCCGCGTTCGGCTCTTTCTCTCTGAAGAGGTGCGCCAGAGTTACGCCGCTCATAAGCTGGCGATGGATTTACTGCTGACGCCCCTCGCGTGGCAGAGATTGGGCGAGTGGCAGATAAGCGCATGGCAGGAGGGGTACAGGGAACTGACCGCCTTTGTGCCCGGGATACCCGACAGCACTTTGCCCACCACCGCGCTACTGCGCCTGCAACTGGTGAGGGAGTAAGCACAGACAGGGCGATGGATGACCTGTGTCTGAAGATAGAACCTATGCCGGACCATCGGGGTTGCTCGGTGCAGATGGTGCATTGCCGGGACGGCACACCGGTTGCCAGCACCAATATACCCCCGCCGAATACAGCAGACCTGCGCAATCGCTATCTCGCCGCCATGCGACGGCTTACCCCGGAACAGTTTCCGCAGAGCCTGATACAGGAGCTGGGAGAGCACCTTGCATCCATTCTCTTCCCCGAGCCGATACTGCAGGCGTTGCGCCTGCGATTAGATGAAGGAGTTGTGCGCCTCCGCGTGCAGGTAGGGTCGGATTTACTGGCTTCTCTTCCCTGGGAGTACGCTTATGTGCCGTCGGAAGGCTTTCTCTGTCTGCATCCCAACCTGAGGCTGGTTCGCTCTGTGTCCATTCACGCGGATTCCACCTTCTGCCCACCCGATACGCTATGTGTGCTGGTGGTATCTGCAAACCCGGATACGCCCGGTTATCCCGCGCTTCCGGCGGTGGCGCAGGAGGTGTCGGAAATTCACGAGGCTTTGCTTGCCCGCCCGGTTCTGTGGGATTACCTGGACTCCGCCACGCCAGCCGCTCTGCGCCATCGGCTGAACAAGCCGCCTGCACCGCATATTGTGCACTTCGTGGGTCACAGCGATGCTCGCCCGTCGGGAGCGTTTCTGGTGCTTCAGGGGACAGAACCCGGCGCCGAGAGCCTCGTTTTTGCGGACGAGTTTGCCGAGTGGTTACCGACGCACACCACAGGGCTGGTCGTGCTGGCTTCCTGCCTTTCGGCAGGCTCGGCGCAGGGCATCGCCGAAACGCTGTCGCGGGCAGGAGTGCCAGCCGTGATTGCGATGCAGACGCGATTCCGCGACCAGACGGCTCCTCTGTTTGCCCGCGCCTTTTACACAGCGTTAATCGGCGGCGAGTCGGTTGACGGAGCACTGCATCAGGCGCGCCGCGCTCTCCAGGCACAGGGCGCGAACTGGGGTGCCCCAGCGCTCTTCCTGAACGGCACAACCGAAGTGCTCTTTAATCCGATTTCTTCTGAGGGGGCAGGCGCAGAGGCGGCAACCTCCCTCCCCTTCAAAGCGAACCCCGATTTTGTCGGCAGGCAGAGCTTTCTGACGAAACTTCATCATGTGTTGTCCGGGACGACGCCCGTGGCGCTGGTTGGATTGCCAGGCATCGGGAAGACACAGGTTGCGATGGAATACGCCCGCGCCTTCGCCTCCAGTTATCCGGGAGGCGTGTTCTGGCTGGATGCTTCCAGATCCCGGCGCCTCATTGAGCAGTATGCCTCGCTGGCTTCTCTGCTGGGTGAGGACTCCTCGTCCCACACGACCAGAGAGCGAGCGCAGGCTGTCAAAGAACGGCTTGGCTCTGCCACCAGCCGCACGCTGGCGGTGCTCGATAACCTGAGCGAGTCCACCGAGCCTTCATGGATACCTCGCGTCGGGGAGTGCCAGGTGCTGGTTACCACTCGGCGCCCGCATCTGGTGCAGGAAGGCTACCGGGTGATGCAGGTTCCTCCACTGGACGAGGATGCCGCGCTATTGCTCCTGCAGTCGCGTCACGAGGCACAGAGCGAGACAGAACTGCAATCTGCGCGATGCCTCGTGAGGCTCGTGGGTGGTCTGCCGCTGGCGCTGAGTCTGATCGCCAGCCACGTAGCAAGGTTGCACTGCTCTTTTGAAAGCTACCTGAATCAGGTCCGGAACCCTCTGGACACCCTTCGGCAGGCGCGATATACCTTTCAGAGCGCGACGGGACATGACGGCAGTATCTACGACGCGCTTTTTATGTCATACAACGCCCTCTCGAAGGAAGCGCAACGAACCCTGCATATCGCCGCTTCGCTGAACCTCTCCTCTGTTAGCATGGGCTTGCTCAAGGAGATTTATGAAGAAACAGCTGACGCACCCTTCGAAGAGACGGTGTCCGAACTGGAGGAGATTACCCTGGCAAGCTCCATGCCGAATGGGCGCCTCTGGTTACATGAGCTGGTACGGCTGTTTGTTGACGAACATGTGGAGAACCCGGTGCTGAACGAACACCGCGCTCGGGCGTGTGGGGTGCTGGCGCAGTGGTTTGCCCAGGCGAACGCGCAACAGCGGTGGCAATCCGTGCGTGAGGAAACAGACACCGCCCGCGCCCTGTTATCTCGCGTGCGCGACCTCGCACCCTTTGAGGAACGCGGTGCTCTGCTGGCAGAGCTGGCGACGACACTTGCCGGACATGGGCAGTTCGACGAAGCGGTTCCCCTGCTGGAAAAGGCTTTGGAAGAGATAACTGCTTTATACCCGGATGAGCCGATGCGTGCTGCGTTGTGCATGAGACGGCTCGGATACATATGCGAACAGGCACGCCTGCCAGAAAAGGCATTGCAGTATGTGATGGATGCACTCGACACGGCAAAGCGGTTTTTGCCGCCGTCTTCTCCTGAGATGGTTGATTACCTCACTACGGCTGGATATGTGTTGAAGATGACCGGCAAGTTTACCGAGGCTCAGGAGTACTATGAACAGGCACTTCAGCAGGCTATGGAGGTATATGGACATGAACACCCTTCGGTGGCGTCCATCCTGAACAACCTGGGCACTCTGCACGAAGCGCAGGGCGACCTGCAGACGGCTATGGACCGTCTGCGTGAAGCCCAGGGGATAGACGAGCGGCTGTATGGCAGGGTGCATGTGCGCGTTGCCGTCCGCCTGAACAACATTGGGCGAGTACTGGCGAAGACCGGGCAATACTTGCAGGCGGTACAGTGCCACCAGGAGGCGGCGGCTATCTACGAAAAGGCTCTGGGCAACACCGTTGCCGACGTGGGCGAGAGCCTGGTGTACCTCGGCGACGCCCTGCGAGGAATGAGGGACATGGAAGGAGCACGTGTCGCATACTGCCGGGCACTGGACATATTCGAACGGGTATACCGCCGGGGACACCCCGATATTCAGACTGTACGCCGGCGGCTGGAGACGCTGTGAGGTAAAAATGGCTGCGTGGAGAAGAGATTGTGTGGCTTTGTGCTGTGCGCTGATGGTAATTGCTGTCTGCCGGGTAGCTGCTGCTCAGGGTAAGTGGCGGTTTCCCGGCACAGGCAGCACCTCTTCTATCAACCTGTCCACATCCCTCACGGACATGGACGACAAAAGTCGCCTCGTACAGACGACCACCGACGCGAACAAAGTATGGGACAACCTTCGCATGAGCGCTCACGAGCTGGCGAAAGTCTTGCCGGAGATTGCCGAGTTGCTCGACCGCCCGCGGGATAAAGCCGATTTCCTCGACAAGCTAAACCGCCTGGATTTCCTGCTCCCGTTCATTCGCCCGCCGTTACAAACACTGGAGGATACACTCTCCCGGTTTGAGCGAAAGCAGATACCGGTTCCGTACAGGGTGGCTCTTTATCCGAGCGTGCAGTTCCGCGCGGATGCGAACAGTTTCTTGCTTATTGCTGGGGCTACCTTCAGCGACGATGTCGCGGCGCTTGACGTCACGGCGCAGTACCTGCGCGTCGACACTCCAGATGATGGGTTCGGGCTGGTTTTGCGTCATGACCTGACGCCGGAGAAGCATCGTGCCTCTCTCGCGGTAAGAGGGTTTGGGCAGGAGATTCGCCGGCTAAGCGGCATGGACAACCGCGCCATTGGGCGACTAATTACCGCAATACATGAGCTGTCTCGCGCGGTCGGACGGCTGAATCAGCTCATTCAGCCCCTGCATATGGAGATTCTGCAGCTGGAGCTGCTGGTGGAGGAGCGAGGAGAGGACCCGACACAGTTCGAAATGCTGGCTAATCGCTACGAGACGCTGGTTTCACCATTTGGAGCAGCGGTGGACGAGGGGCTGGACGTTTTCGGGGTGGACGGCACAGAGTTCGACCGGTTCTTCACGCCGTTTGACACCTACCTGCAGGAGGCACGCTCCGCACTGGTGCGTTCGGCGCTGGCTCCTCATCTAGCTTTGACGGGGGGACTGCGTTCGTTTCGGCACGGCGGGCGGTGGAACAACGTCGGAATTGCCCTGTCGAAGCAGATACCTCTGAGGTTGACCGGCGGCGTTTTCTGCAACCTGTCGGGGCAGTACGTCTGGTCAGACTCTGCAGACGACCAGGAAACCTCGGGCATGTTATGGGGGGTGATGGTTGCGTGGATGGACAGGTTATCCTCCTTTGACGGGCAGGGCGAGCCAATCCTGCGCCGCTGGCAGTGGCAGGCAGGGTTCGAGTACAGCCTCCCCAGCGGGCTGGCTGGTAGCTCCTATGGAGCTTTTGTGCGCTACCGCCCGGCGTCCCAGCTGTGGGACTACTCTTTGTTCTGGACACACAGCGCAGACGAAGGTGATGAGTTTGGCATAAGCGTTCGCACCGTGTGGGGAATCGAACGCTACTGAAGCAGTGCCTCCATCAGTATAATATACGTACAGCAAACCCAGAGGAGGTACCGGCGTGGACAGAAGCATTCTGGAGGTGTTCGACAATCCCTACCCCGACAGGGACTACGTGGTCAAGCACGTCTGCCCCGAGTTCACCTCGGTCTGTCCGAAAACGGGCAATCCCGACTTTGCGACCATCACCATTGAGTACGTGCCCGACAAGAAGTGCGTGGAGCTGAAGTCGCTGAAGTACTATTTCTTCGCCTATCGCAACGAGGGCATCTTCTACGAGGCGGTGGTCAACAAGATACTGGATGACTTGGTGGCAGTGTGCCAGCCGCGACGGATGACCGTCACGGGAGAGTTCAACGTGCGCGGGGGAATCTACTCGGTGGTCACCGCCAGCTACGAGGCAGGAGGTTCAAAGTAGCAGGCGATGCGCGTATACATCGTTCGGCATGGGCAGTCTACCAACAACGCAGGACACACTCTGCTGGATGACCCGCCGCTGACGCCGCTGGGGCGCAGGCAGATGAAGCGGGTGGGAAAGTGGCTGGCGGAGGAGCCTTCCACCATACACTGGCTGTTTGCTTCACCGCTTCTGCGTGCTGTGCAGAGCGCCGCGCTGATTGGGGAGGTGCTCGGACTGGAAACCGAGACGTGGGACGACCTGCAGGAGTATGACTCCGAGATGGAAAGCCCCGACGAGGTGTGGCAGAGGGCGGAACGGGTGGCAAATCACCTCCTTCAGCGGTTTGGAGCACGTGAGGAGAATAACATTGTGCTGGTGACACACGGCGCGTTCGGCTCGCGCCTGCTGACCACTCTGCTCGGTGCGCCGAGACACACCCGCTTTTCTCACTTCAACGGAGCAATCTCCCTGCTGGAGTGGGACGAAGAGGGCATCATTCGGGTGCGTTACACTAACTTCACCGGGCATCTGGGCAAGGAGATGATTACTTGAAGCGCGAACCCTTCTAGCAGTGCGAAACACGCTGAAGGGGGGCAACAGCAGTGAAACCTTCGGGTATCGTGGCAATAGTGGTGGTACTGGTAGTGGCGCTGGGCGCGGTGGTGTGGTTTTTGCGGGGCAGGTCGGCACAGGAGCTTTTCCTGGCATCCGCCCGGGGAGATGTCGAGACCGTTCGTTCTCTGCTGGCACGAGGCATTGATGTCAACGCGCGCGATGAACACGGCAAGACGGCACTCATCTGGGCTGCGATGAACGGTTCGCTGGAAGTGGTGAACCTGTTGCTGGAGCGTGGGGCGGACGTGAACGCGGCAGACAAGTTCGGCGTGACCGCGCTGATGGTGGCGGCGAACCCACGCCAGAGGGCGCAGACGGCGGTGCTGATAGCGCTTCTGGACAAAGGCGCGGACATCAACGCTAAGGATAAGAACGGCAGAACACCTCTCATGTATGCTCTCTCCGACAACGAGGTGGAGGTGGCGAAGGTGCTGATTCAACGCGGGGCGGATGTGAACGCGGTGAACAACTATGGCGAGACGCCCCTCACCTTAGCGGCGATGTTCGGCAACCCCGATGTCGTGAAGACGTTGCTGGAGAAGGGGGCAAAAGTAGACGTCAAGACAAAGGACGGCAAAACCCCTCTTGCGCTGGCGAGGGAGTTCAAGCGCACCGAAGTGGAGCAGCTATTGCTGAAGGCGGGGGCGAAGGAGTAAGTCGCCCCCATAGCGTGCTATCTGGGCGGTGGGATGTTCTGGGTGGACTGTCCGGCGGGAGGCACCCACACCGGGGGCATTCCGGGCGCGGGAGATGCCCAGCCACCTTGAGGCATCGCCTGCTGCATCTCTTTCAGCCGCTTCTGCCATGCCTCTTCCTCGCTCATTTTGCCCGCTCGCGGTACCACCGGGACAATGAAGCGGTCTACCATGAACACCACAAACGCCAGAACGACCACCACTGCCAGAATAATCACCGGGGTGGAGACGGTCTGATGCAGTTTGTCGTTGGGTCCGCCCTGCTTGCGAATAACCTGCGGCATTCTGTGATGCACCTCCCCTCTGAAAGCAAGGGTCAGCGCGAACGCGCTGACCCCTCTTGAACCGCGTTCTAATCGGAAGAAGCGGTGTGCTGTCGCATGTAGGTGACGCGCTGTGCCTTCACGTGCCCATCCGCGAAGATGAAGTTGGCGACGCCGTTGTGCACGTAAAGCACGCGGTCGTTAGAGAGCGGCACCGGCATGACCGTGCCATCGTCGTTGAGCTGCCCGCTGGCATAGTCCCAGAAGCTGCCCACTCCATCCAGCCTCTGCCGTTTGATGGGGCGGTTGGGATGATAGCCTGCGGGGAAGCCTCCTTCCGCCGGATAAGCCGCTGCCATTCCCGCCATGACCGTCTCGCGAGTGCCCGGATAGTTGTCCAGGCTACAGCAGCCGCCGAACCAGCCCGGTCCTGCGCCAACCAGACCCTCCATGAACATGATGGTATCTGCCGGATGGGTGAGTTTGGCAATGGTCGCTCCCTTCGAGCAACCCCAGCCCCAGCTCTGGCAGCCTGGGTCCTGTCCACACAGGAAGTCGGGACCGCCGCCAGCAGCGTTCCACGCGCTTTCGGGGTTAATCGGGTCGTAGTTGACGTAGCTCTGGTTGATGCCGTAAGTGAGCGATCCCCATCCGCTGGTGCCACCCGGGATGGTCAATCGGGTATCGCCGGTGGGGCAGGTAAACACCGCCCTGTTGCCCTTCGAGATGGGGTTGCCAGCGGCATCGTAGTTTGCGGCACGCCCTGCCTTCACGTAGGGATAAATCAGGTCGGGCCAGTACTGTCCCCAATTCGTGCCGCTGTAGGGGGCGCGGAAGTTCGGGTTAATCAGGTCGCCCGCACCGCCACAGCCGGTGCGCAGATTGCTCTTGACCCACATCGGGGAGCCGGTCTCGTCATAATCCTGAGAGTACATCAACCAGGCGTTGGCAATCTGCTTCATGTTGCTCACGCAGGTCGCCTGGCGAGCCTTTTCCCGCGCCTGTGCGAACACAGGGAACAGAATTGCTGCCAGTATCGCAATTATCGCGATAACCACCAGCAGCTCGATGAGCGTAAAGCCATGTCGTTTCATGGTGCACCCTCCTTCATGGTAGTGATTTTGTTTGCGAACATCTGGAAAGACCACAGATAACACATGGTTGAGAAGTTTCTTTACCCGTTTTGTATGAAACATCACCCCCTTTTGTGTAATCGGATATTTTATATAACTATACTTTCTACTTCCGAAAATGTCAAGCAATATAGCTTCAATATATGTTGCAGTTCGTTGTGGCTTGTGGTGTATCATATAGAGGTGCACTGGAGGTGTCGGATGGCGATTATTGAGGTGGAGCGTCTCTCCAAAACGTATGTCACCCACCGGCGCGAGGAGGGCGCACTTGGTGCGCTCAAAAGCCTCCTCACGCGACAGAAGGTGGAGGTGCATGCCGTTCAAGAGGTCTCCTTCACCATTGAGGAGGGCGAGCTGGTGGGCTTCCTTGGTCCGAACGGCGCCGGCAAGACCACCACGCTCAAAATGCTGTCGGGCATTCTCTATCCCACCTCCGGCAGAGCCACCGTCATGGGCTACGTTCCCTGGGAGCGCAAACCCGCCTTCCAGCGACAGATGTCCATTGTGATGGGGCAGAAGATGCAGCTCTGGTGGGACCTGCCCGCCTACGAAAGCTTTGTCCTGCTGAAAGAGCTGTACGAGGTAGACGACCGCACCTTCGAGCGGCGCGTGAATGAGCTGGCGGAGATGCTGGACATCAAGAAACTACTGCACACGCAGGTGAGGCGCATGAGCCTGGGCGAGCGGATGAAATGCGAGCTGCTGGCTGCGCTCCTGCACGCCCCGAAAGTGGTTTTCTTAGACGAGCCGACTATCGGGCTGGATGTGGTGTCGCAGAAGCGCATCCGCGAGTTCCTGAAGGAGTATAACCGCCAGGCAAAGACCACCATCCTGCTCACCTCCCACTATATGCAGGACATTCAGGAGCTGTGCCAGCGGGTGATTATTATTGACCACGGGCGCATCATTTTTGACAACACCTTGCAGATGCTGGTGGAGCAATATTCGGACAACAAACTGCTCAAGCTCACCTTTGACCGCTTCGTGACGCGCGAGCAGCTGGAGCGATTCGGCACCGTGTGTGAAATGGACGATCTGCGGGCGGTGATTGAGGTTCCCCGTTCGCGCACCACGCAGATTGCCTCACAGGTACTATCGGAACTGCCGGTGGTGGATATTGTTATCGACGAGGTGGAGGCAGAAGAGGTCATCCGCGACATCTTCGCGGGACGCGCCAGACCGGGTACGCAGGCATCGGAGGCAACGGTTCGGTGACCTCCGTCATCCTGCGCTATCCCACGCACACCATCTCCATACCCATCTGCCGCCGCACCTTTCGCCTGACCGCCGTGCGCAGTGTGGACGACCTCATCACCGAAAGCACCTCCGCCGATGAGATTCCTTTCTGGGCGGTTCCGTGGCACGCTTCTGTGGGGTTATGCCAGTTTCTGTGCGCCAGCCCCGAGCTGGTGCGAGGCAAAAGGGTGCTGGAGCTGGGCACGGGCCTGGGGCTGTGTGGGATCGTGGCGCAGTGGTTGGGGGCACAGGTGACGCTGAGCGACTATCAGCCTGATGCGCTGGAGTTCGCCCTCTGGAATGCCTCTCAGAACGGAATCCACAACGTCCAGACCCTTCTTGCCGACTGGCGCCGCTTTCCCGAGGTGGAGCCGTTTGACGTGGTGATTGCCGCCGACGTTTTGTACGAGCGCCACCTTCACGCCTCCCTGCAGAAGGTGCTGATGAAAACGACCGACCTGCACAGTCGCGTGTTCATTGCCGACCCGTGGCGCGACCCGGCGTGGGAGTTTATCGTGCAGATGGAGCAGGCGGGCTGGCAGGTGGATTTCACCGAATGCACCGCACGTTTGCTGGAGAGCACCCAGGACGTGATTGTCTTCGACCTGCGACCGCCTCGCGTTTGATTGACAAACTCGCGGGCGTGCGTTACACTCTAATCGCGCTCCGGGCGGGACGGAGTGCTTTTTTACGCCACCGGAGGCACACAGCATGTATACCATCCGCGAATACCGGCGCGACGATCCCGAAGACGCCCGTAAACTGGCGCAGATGTGGAACGAGTCGAACCAGGAATGGCCCGGGGGATTCACACAGGGCGTTCCCTTTACTGCAGAGCGTATCCAGCAATGGCTGGGCAGTGCCTCGCGCCTGGCGATATTCGTGGTGGAGTGGGGCGAGCAAATCGTCGGTTATTGCGACCTCTACGCGCAGAAGGGACAGCGGGAGGTAGCATACATTGACCTGCTGAACGTCTCTCCGGCGCATCAGGGCAAAGGGCTGGGGCGCGACCTCATCCTCACCGCGCTGAGACGCGCAACGGAACTCGGCTTCAAACAGCTCACTCTGCACACCTGGCCCGGCAACTTGCAGGCGGTTCCCCTCTATAAAAAGACCGGCTTCTTCTGGAAGCCAGACACCCATGTATTCATGCAAAACTTCATGCCCACCATCCTGAATCTGCCAGTGGCTTGCGAGTTCTTCCGCCGACACGACTGGTACAAAACCTTCCGGCGCGACCTGTCGGTGGAGCCGGATAATCAGCAATGGAAGGGCATCCCGGCATACATCTATGAATGGGAGGCAGAGGGAGAAGCCCTGCGTGTGGTGATTGACCGCGAGGCGGAAACAGTGACAGCAGTGGACACCAGAGACCTGGCGGTATCCTGCATTGTGGAGCGCGGACAGCTCGCAGGAGGATTGAAGAACACCGTCCGGTGGGAGATTGCGAACAGGCGTCCTGAGCCGCTTACGGTGGGCATCTTCGCCAGAGGAGATGATGGTATTCCACTGGATGTGCAGGAGAGCGTGGTCGTGCAGGATAGCGTGACCCTTGAGCGTGAGTTTCGGCTTGACCCACAGGCACGCCCTTCTCACGAAAAACTGCCTGCCCCTCGAATCCGCTCTTCACTACTGTTGGGCGACATGGTGATGGAGCTGGGCAGCGGCGTTCGCATCCTGCCTGCGGTGGACATTGTCTTCAACGGCTGTGGGTTGCGCGTCGGCAGGCAGGAAGAGGTAACCGTTAATCTGCGCAGTCACCTTCCGTTCGCTGTGAAGGGGCGGGTACTGGTGGAGCAGTGCCCCGAACTGCACGTGGAGAACCGCCAGGTTCCGTTTGAGGTCGTGGCGGAAAGCTGGAGTGCGATACGCTTGCAGATAACCCCAACGCAAGCCGGCACGTTCTACCCACGATTGCAGGTGCTGGTTGAGGAAGCGAAGGATACTTTGAAGGCGCAGGAGTTCGGTTTTGAAGCACCTTTACGCTGTCGTCCCAAACAGATAGCCGTTCGGGCAATCCCGGCAGGCAGAGTGGCAGGCAGTATCCTGCCCGAATCGCACGAAGCGGTGCTGGAGAACGAAATGCTGACGGTCATCGTTTCGCTGGATGGGGGCGGGATGCGTGTCCACCATCGCCTGCTGAACAGGGACGTCGCCTGGCAGGAAGCGGGCTCGCTCGGTCCTCCCTTTGAAGGCTGGCAGCAACTGCCACGGTTTTACTCCGCACGCCTTCTCGAGTCGCCGGAGGGGAAGACTCTGGTCATAGAGATGCCCTCCGCCGACGAGCCCCGGCTGGTGCTGGAGAAATGGATTACCCTGACGGCATCGCCGACAGTGGAAGTGCAATGGCGGGTGGTGAACAGCTCCGAGTCGCCGTTCGCCGGTAAACTGCGGGTGTCCACCGGTGCTCAGCGCAGTCGGTGGATTGCGATTCCGACCAAAGAGGGCGTCCTGCATGAGCCGGTGGAGGGCTGGGGCGAGTTTCCGCTTGGAGATGGCGACCTGCCTCTTGGTGCGTCCGAATATGCGGAGAGCTGGGTGGCATGGGAAGAGGAAGCACAGGCGGTGGGCGTGGTGTGGGAACAGGAGGCTGAGCGCGAAACATACTTCGCAGAAATGCGCCAGGATTTTGTGCTTCCGCTGGTGCCGCCTCAAGACAGTTTCATCCTGCCGCCGATGTATCTGGTGCTGGGCGCGACCGACTGGAAGGAGGTACGCCGCTGGTGGCGGATGCTGACCCAACCGGCGGACAGCACGAAGCGGGACCCCGTGGCGATGCCCGTTACCGAAGTGCTGTTCGAGCCGGCGCCGTTGCTGTTGCTCGGTGACGAGACAGAGGTTACGCTGACCGTTCGACACAGGAGGCTGAAGCCTCTGAAGGGCATGCTTTCGCTACAGTCGCCGCTGGCTGTGTTTCGCAGGGCGCAGTTTCCTATAGAAGATATTCATCTGCACCGCCCCTTCCATGAGCAGATTCAGATGGTGACCATGCTTGCAGGACCGGACGCCTTTGCGGTTCGGGCTCTGGTAGAGACGGAAGCCACTTCACGAGAGTTCTGCCTGCCGGTTCTTAAGGTGGGCGACCCCGGATGCTCCCTTACTGTGCACGAAGAAGAGGATGGGTATTCGGTTGACAACGGATGGATGCGTTTTCGCGTGGCTCCTCGTTTCGGTGGTTCGGTTGTTGCCCTGGAGAGGGATGGAGTGAACCATCTGTTAAGCGCGTACCCCGAGGCGCGTCCGTTCCTGTGGTTCAATCCGTGGTTTGGGGGCATCCATATAGAGTGCGGAGCGACATGGGAAAGAGCACTTGCGGATGCCTCGTTCGAGGGCGAAGCGGTGGAGGTGACTGGAGAGCGCGGCTATGTCTGGAAAGGGGTTCGCATAGCGACACAGCCTGCGCATCGCGACTGGCGATGGTTGCGCATGGAATGCGAATATCTTACCCTGCCGGGCAGCAACCTGCTTGCCACGCGCCTGCGGTTGACGAACCAGACGCCGGCGCGGATGCGCTCCCGCATAGAGGTCGCGGTGTGGTGCCAACCGTCGGGAGAGGCAAATCGGTCGGTGGCGATTTACGAACGAGGTGGACAGATTGCCCTGCGGCACCGTACGGAGTACGCGGCAGAAATCCATGCCACCCGCTGGGCAGCGGTTCAGCATGCAGAGACAGGGACGACCTTGCTGATGGTCAACCCCAACCCCGAAGGCGGGGTAGACGTGTGGGACGCCGGCAAGCACGGAGCGCATCTCTTCGCCGACGCAGATATCCTGTTCGCTCCGAACGAGAGTCGGCAGATGCTCTTCTGGATACTGCTCACGCGCGACGGTGAGCGACTGGATACCTACCGCGAGGCGTTACAGAGCCTTCCGAACCTGCCTTAGTCCCGCGGAGGCGCAACGGTATTGCGCACAACCAGCTCGGCGGGGAATAACAGATTGTGCTCGCATCGCTTTCCGCGCTCAATCTGCTGAACAAGCATTTCCGCTGCGCGCAAGCCGATATCAAACACCGGCTGGCGAACGGTGGTGAGCGGTGGAGAGGTGTACGCTGACGCCGGAGCATCGTCAAAGCCGACCAGCGAAACCTCTTCTGGCACCCTGATTCCCCTCTCATGTATGGCACGCAGGGCGCCCATTGCCATGGTATCATTACAACACACGATGGCGGTTGGGCGCGGATGGGTGTTGAGCAGATAGCGGGCGCCCGCTTCGCCACCCTCCAGAATATAGTTGCCCTCGTAGCGCCAGGCGGGGTTTGGCTCTATACTTGCATCTCGCAGCGCCATCAGATACGCGCTTTCCCGGCGGCGGGCGCTCCAGTGGCGCAGGTCTCCCAAAATAATCCCGATACGCCAGTGCCCCAGCTGGGTCAACCATTTCACCGCTTGATACATCCCGGCAGTATCATCCACGTCCACACAGGGCAGTTTGGTATGCGGGGGGATACTGCCAGCTACCACGCTGGGCACGTGGCTCTGCTCCATGTGTTCGATGAGGGGGCTATCCGCCAGTAAAGCCGCCAGCACCACGCCATCCACAGAACCGTCCTCGATGTGCCCGATGGCTTGTTCGGGATTGTCCGGGCGCACGCGGATAATCTTCACCTGATAGTCGCTATCCGTCGCTCCCTGAAGGATGCCGTCCAGCATGATGCCGAAGTAGAGGTTATGAGAGACATTGCCCAGCTGCTGTTCCACCACCACGCCAACGGTAAAGGTGCGCCGACGCGCCAGACTGCGGGCGATGTGGTTGGGGCGATAGCCCAGATTCTTCACTGCCTGCCAGACGCGCTCGGCGGTCTCGGGCGAGTAGTAGCCCTGTTTCCCGTACAGCACATTGGAGACGGTGGAGATAGAGACCCCCGCCGCCTCGGCAACCTCTCGAATGGTCGGCACTCCCCTGCGCATGTCACACCTCTTTTTTTATAATGGTAGCACAGCGACAACAACTGCGCAACGGGGTCCTGCACATCACTCGCTGTACTCTATTTGCACCACCGCGGGAAGCAGGGAGTCGAGCTGGAAGACCGCATAGGGGGTGTCCTCTATCTGCTCCATAACCACAGGTACTGACTTCTCACCCACTCTGACCGCAGTTGCTCTCGTTCCTGCTGGAAGTGGCACGCGCACACGCGCCCTCTCGCCACTGCCCGTGACCGTCAACTGGATCAACCGCTTCTCGGGCAGGTAATGATAGGAATAGGCTACATAGCCATCGGAAGCGGGATAATGCACACACACCTCCGCCTGCGGCTCATCGGCTGCTATCCAGCGAGGTGCAATCTCCACCTCACGAAAGGCGGTGTTTCGGTCCTTCACGCCTGCCAGCCCCTCGATGAGCGCGTAAGCCACCGCCGCAGCCGCCCACTCGTCCGGTCCACCGAACGAGATAGCATCGGGGGGAAACCAGACCGGAGCGTCGCTGGTGGTCACGCCAATCACAGCCCATGATGAGCCATTGGGAACTGCTTGCAGGCGAATTGAAGCAACTCGCCTTTCGGGATGGGGATTGTTGAATCCCGTCACCACCACGCCCACACGCGCCCACTTACTGCTGCGCCCCGTCCATGCGATTCTCGAGTCCCTGGATGGCTGTTGAGGGAAAACCCATCCCGATACGTTTGTGCCCACGTGGATATATTCCGTATGCTCGGAGCCATCGTCGTACACGAAGGTGAGCATCCCACACAGCCCACCAGTACCGGGTTTATTGCCCGCATGGAGCAGATAAAGGCTGGCAAAGGTCGCGTTGACAGGCAGAACCACCTCCCTCTGCCCCCACTGGCTGTTCAACCCGATACATGCTGAGCCGAGCACGAACGG
Organism: Chthonomonadia bacterium; assembly: GCA_013314755.1. Taxonomy (GTDB): domain Bacteria; phylum Armatimonadota; class HRBIN16; order HRBIN16; family HRBIN16; genus HRBIN16. Next base: position 17,137 of record JABUFA010000035.1, on the reverse strand, counting down.
TATATGCGCGAAAGTTTGTTCGCCCTGTGGCATTTCGTGCAGGTCGTTACCCTGCTCCGGCAGGTTCATCCATGCCAGCTTGCCCGGCGCAGGAGGAACCGTCAGGCTCATGCCGGACACTTCGGTAATCGCCACAGACTGGAAACTGCGCTTTGGCTGTTCGAAACCGCCGCCGCGGTAACAGAAGCGGATGCGCCCGTCGGTTTGCTGTGCCAGCCTCAGCACCCGGCGAAGGATGTCCACGCCGTACTGTTCAAAGCCGTGCTCGAACGCCCCATGCGCCAGCTCGCCCGCAACAATCGGCGAGACGCCACCGTTCATATATTCCCAGAGCGGCGCGTGACGCTCCCAGCCGCGCGGGAAGGGAGGATAAATCATGTACCACTCGCCCGGCGAACCTGCCGGCAAGCTATCTCGCAGACGCTGGTAGGTGCGAATAATTGCTTGGCACTGCTCCTGCGAGATATTGCGATTCAGCGAGTAGGCGTTGGACAGCGAGACCTGTTCCGCTTCGTTCACGCCGAAGTCGCGTTGAAACTCGGGGTGTTCGGACACATGATGCCGGAAGTGTGTGCCGCTCCAGGCAATCTGGATCAGCCTCTGTCTGATGTCCGTCGCCCGCTGGCGATACTTTTTCGCCTCTTCGCCCCTGCCGACGTGCTCCAGCATCTCTGCCAACCGCTCGCAGGACATTGCGTAGCCCGTGTTGTCGCCGAACATCACGCCGAAACGGGTCTCGGGCGAGATACACAGCCCAATCTCGTCTATCGTATCGTAAACGCCAAGAAAGTCCCACGTGTCAATGGTGTAGGCACGCTTGAGCAAACCGAACTTCTGCGAGTAGCGCAGGGGGTCGTTCAGGCTGTATTCCAGCGCACGCATCGCCGCGCTCAGGTTGCTCTTCATCCACTCGTCATCGCCGGTTGCCTGCCACGCATAGTAGAGCGCCTCCACGAACAGATACTCCACGTCGTTCTCTACGGGCATGCGCACGAAGCAGATGTCGTCCTGTCCCGTGCGCCAGAAGAAGCGCAGGGGGGTGTACAGCGACTCCCAGAAGTGCTCGGCGTGGTTGCGATACGTGACAAAGTCCCATATCATGCCGTCGTCGCGCTGGCTTTCCCGGAAGAGGTCAATACCGTCCTTCACATGGGCTTCGAAGTAGCGCACTGCCTTCAGCACATGCGTGTTATCACGGAGCCAGCTGATGAACAGCCGATAGATACGGTCACGCCAAAGCACGGCAACCTCTCTATTTGCCAGCGATAGCACGCACAGCCGCAACAGGTTGGTGAACTCGCCAGAAGGATGTTGAATGGACGTCTGTGCCTTGAGGCGAAAGCGGGTGGATGCAAGAACCTCTCCGCTCGCGTCCAACACCCGCACCTCATGCCAGCCACAAGCTCCCCCGGCGCGAAAACGCACCTCGCCCTGTGCCGGCATGTCTACGTATCTGCGTCCCAACGCGTCAAATACCTGTACCCGCGCTCCCCGGACATCGGTCAGTACGACCTCCTGTAAGGGTGCAACAGAGGGACCGAGCACTGCAGGCAATGTTAGCGACAGGACAACTGGTGCAATCGGCGACATGATGCTTTTCCTCCGCGAATGTTATCGTCCATACTGCTGATTATTGGATTGCTGACGGGCATTGTACTCCAGCCACTGCTTGACCTGTGGCGGGATATTTGGGTTGCCTCTGAGTGTATCAACCTGCTGCTGTAAGGCGGTGTGGCGCCGCTGTTCGGCTTCGGTGGCGTGCATTGCCGAAGGCCGACGAAAACTCCATATCGCAACCCCTATCCCCACGACGACCAGTGCGACCAGTCCGATAAGCCATATTCGCTGGTTACTGTGCCACATCGGAACCTCCCAAAGAGAAGATGTTTTTTCTTGTCCAGCAAAAGATAACAGACGGGATGAAGGGAGTTCCCTTCATCCCGAACTGCACTAGCGATTAGCGACCGCTACGCGGCGCGAAGTAGAACTGCGCATTGGGCTTGTTCTTCACACAGCCGGCGATAGGCGAACCGGGCATCTCCCAGACCATATTGCCCCAGGAGTTGGAGCAGGCGTTGTCGCCAGGGAAGGTCTCCGTGCTGTACATCAGGTTCGAACCCTTCACCACCTTCACATGTCCGTCCACCAGGGCAATCACGGTAGTGCCGTTATACCGGTCCTGTGCCTTGCGCCATCCGAAGGTTGGTCCGAACTCGCCCGTGTTGTTGGCGGTCTCATCAAAAGATTCGTTCAGCAGGATCAGTTGCGCCGGCTCGGCGAAGCCGGCGAGGCGTCCGGGCTGGGCAAGGTCCTCGCTGCAGTTGTACCATCCCTGCGGGCATCCCCAATCGTATGCCCAGAACACATGTGAGATAGAACCGTTCATCGCGTAAGAGAAAATCGGTGCTTGTGGAGTAGTTCTGCAGTTACTGGGGTCGCCCCCGCAAATGTCAGACAGACGCACTCCAGCACCATCCACGGAAGGAGCGTTCTTCATCCAGGCAGGAGACACTACGACACTGGCAAAGTCCTTCCAGTTTTCAGGAGCATACGGGTCAATCCACGAGCCGTCGGGATTGCGCCGTTTGTCTCCGCCGTTCTTGGTGTAGGGGTAGATGAGGTCGGGCCAGTGCCAAAGCCCACCGTCGGGGTGCCCCCCACCAATCGTGGGGCAAAGGGTCTCGTCGTAATCCTGGGCATACATGTGGTGCGCCAGCGCCAGCTGCTTCAGATTGCTAACGCTTTTCGCCTTGCGGGCGTTTTCCCGTGCCTGTGCGAACACAGGGAACAGAATCGCTGCCAGTATCGCGATAATCGCGATAACTACCAGCAATTCGATGAGCGTAAAGCCGTGTCGTTTCATGGTGCACCTTCCTGGGTAATTGTTAGTTTTCCCACATATTAGAGTGGGTAAAGCGTTTTAGTACGCGCATTTTATCAAGTTCATCCAGGCTTGTCAAGGGTTTTCAGGAGAGGCATGGAGAAATTTTCCAAAAAATGCTGAGCGCTGCCGATGTTTCCCCTGGTACATACTCGTGATGCCCTGCGTATCGCACGGGAGGCGATGGAGTCTGCCGTCCGGGGCGCAGAATATCGCCTGCCTCCGCGCCTGCCGAATGAGCTCCTGCGCCATCGGGCGGGGGCGTTCGTCACGCTGGTTAAAGGGGGTAAACTGCGCGCCTGCTGGGGCACGCTGGAGTCTCAACATCCGCATCTTGCAGCCGAAATCGCCGCGGCGGCGCGAGGCGTGTGCAGTCGGGATACCCGCTTCCCTCCCCTGCGTGCGGATGAGGTGCGCTCGGTCAGGATTATTCTCACGGTGGTGCTCAGCCCCGCTCAGCCGGCTACAGCATCGCAGATTCGCCCGCGTGAACATGGTGTGCTGGTTCGCTGGAAGGAGCGAAGCGCGGTCGTCCTGCCGCACGAGGGGCGCACCGTTCGGCGGATGCTTGCGCTGGCGCGACAGAAGGCGGGCATCCCTGACGGAGAACCGGTGGAGATATATACTTTTCGGGTGCAGACCGTTCAGGAATAGCGGGGTCAGACGACGGGCACGGGTTCCTGTGTGCGACTTTCCTCTTCCACCACCGCCTGCAGGGCGCGCAGGGCGACCTCAATCTGTGCCTCATCCGGCTCGCGCGTGGTGATATACTGGCTCCACAGACCGGGCGCCAGCAGCCACCGCGTAAACCACGCCCCCTTGTATCTGCCTGCCAGCTTGATGGCTTCGTAAGCAATGCCGGCAACCAGAGGCAACAGCAGGATATGCAGGGGAATGCGTATCCATATCGGCGGTCGCCCCGTTAGCGAGAACACGAAGATAGCCAGTATCAGCACCACCATCACGAAGCTGGTGCCACAGCGTGGATGGATGCGCGATTGCTGTCTGGCGTTCTCCATCGTCAGCGGCAGTCCCGCTTCAAAGGTGTTAATGGCTTTATGCTCCGCGCCGTGATACTGGAACACTCGGCGGATTTCTTTCAACTGTCCGACCGCCAGCACATAGCCAAGAAACAGCGCGATGCGTATCACGCCATCCAGCATGTTCAACAGCACGGGGCTTTTCCACGGAAGCAGTTGAGTCAGCGTGGTGGGCAGAGCGACAAACAGCCCAAGCCCTACCAGCAAACCTACTATCATCGTGGAACCGATGGCGAGGTCGTTAATCCGCTTCTGCTGAACGGTTTGCACCTGGTCTTCCAGCTGAACATCTGCCGAGAAGCGCAGAGCGCGGATGCCCAGCGCCATCGCGTCCAGCAGTGCCAGCGTTCCCCGCAGGAAAGGGCGGTTCAGCCAGCGCAGGCGCGACAGCCACGAGTTCGCCAGGTCTTCCAGCTTCAGCACGATTTGCCCGTCGGGGGCGCGGCACGCCACCGCAAAATACCGCGGACTGCGCATCATCACTCCTTCGATGACCGCCTGTCCGCCATATTGAAGGTTCTGGTTCATAGCGCCCTCCCCTCCGGGCATTTACAACACTATTCCTGCAGACCGTACTTGCGCAGGAACCGCTCCACACGCCCGCCGGTGTCCACAATCTTCTGCTTGCCCGTGAAGAACGGATGGCACTTCGAGCAGATTTCCACGTGAATCTCCTCTTTCAACGAGCGCGTGGTAAAAGTGTTCCCACAGGCGCAGGTAACGGTCGCTATTTTATATTCCGGGTGGATGCCCTGCTTCATTCCAAGCTTCCCTCCTGTGTTATCGACATATTACCAGTAGCCCATTATACCACACAGGGCGGGCTTACCGTTAGTTGGGGCAGTTTGGGTGCCACGGGTCAGAGCTTGGAATGGGGAATCGCCTCATCAGCTCCACGCCCGAGTACGGCTCGCCACAGGGGTTGGACAGCAGAGCGCCGCGACTGAGCCATTTCGCATGGCCGTCAAAGAACATGTTGTTGCATCCCCCCGAGTGGCGCGTCATTGCCAGCACCGGCTGGTTGTAGCCCGCTTTGTCGTACAGGTTTTTGGGCGGCTCATACCACGAGTCGTCAAACGGGTCGCCCTTTTCGGTCACAATCACGATGTCGGCGGGGGTATCTACAGCGGATATGGGCAGGCACTCTCCTGCGCGGTTCGCCACATAGGAGCGAGGCACGAAGGGTCTGCCATCTCGTCCGTCTTCCAGCGGGTGCGGCACCCTGCCTCCATCGGAAGGGCATACTAACAGCGCGCCGCCCATGCGGGTATAAGGCAGTATCTGGTTCCACCAGCGGTTCTCGCGCGTGGCGCCCAGCGGGGCAGATGGATAACAGCGACTGAGCCAGCGGTTATGCCCAAAGAAGAACGTCATGCCATCCGAGTCTTCCATGTACATCACCAGTGCGATGCCCAGCTGGCGCATGTTGGAAAGGCAGGTGGTCTGACGTGCCTTCTCGCGCGCCTGCGAGAAGACAGGAAACAGTATCGCTGCCAGTATCGCGATAATCGCGATAACCACCAGCAGTTCAATTAGCGTGAACGCTCGAAATCGCATCCGCATTTTGTCTCCTCCCACATCCGCTTTTGCCCATATGATATGATGAAACGCCTGCGTTTTGCAACAGCCTGACGTTAAGAACAGGTTAAGCAGGAGCGATGCTGGAAGGCGCGAAGGTATCTATCAGCATTGAAGCGGAGGTCTGTGATGGCAAGGACTTATCAGCATCTGGGTATTTACAGCGACTGGGTGGACGCCGCCCGTAAGGCACACCGACTGTATCCTGTCGCTCCGCCAGGCAAGGAGACTCAGCAGCGCGTGAAGGAGACGCTTGGCTTCCACTTCGCCAGTGAACGTCCCCGTTTGGTAAAGGTGGAGCGGCGCTGGACGCGCGACGGCATAGAGGGCGAGGAGGTCTCGTGGTCGGTGGGTTACGGTCCGCGCACTCATGCATGGGTGTTGAAGCCGGAAGGTGCAAAAAGCCCTCTGCCCGGCGTGGTGGCTCTGCATGACCACGGCGGTTTCAAGTACTACGGCAAGGAGAAGATTGCCGACGGACCAGACGAGACCCCACCTGTGCTGAAGCTCTTCCGCGAGCAGTACTATGGCGGGCGCGCCTTTGCCAACGCGCTGGCACGGGAGGGGTTTGTGGTGCTGGTTCCCGACACGTTTCTGTGGGGAAGCCGTAAGTTCCCTCTCGAAGACATTCCTGAATGGGACAGGAACGCCGGCACCGCCGTGTATTCGCAGTGGAAGAACGAGCACACTCCCGACGAGATTGCGCTGTTCAACAGCGTCTCAGCGTTCCACGAGCATACGGTTGAAAAATACTGCCACCTGCTGGGCACAACGCTGGCGGGGGTGGTCAGTTACGAGGACAGAGTGGCGGTCAACTACCTCGCTTCGCGCCCGGATGTTCGCCGGGACGCCATCGGCTGTGTGGGATTGTCGGGAGGTGGGTGTCGCTCCGCCCTTCTGCAGGCAACGTGTGACCGCATCCGCGCAGCGGTGATTGTAGGCATGATGAGCACCTTCGAGCACCTGCTGGACCACAACGTCATCACGCATACCTGGATGGTTCTGCCTTGGGGTTGGGCACGCTACGGCGACTGGTCTGACCTTGCCGCCTGCCGTGCGCCTTCCCCGCTGATGGTGCAGTACGACCTGGAAGATGGACTGTTCACTCAGGAGGGGATGCGCGCCGCCCACCAGCGTATCGCCGAGCATTACCGCAGTGTGGGCAAGCCGGGCAACTACGTGGGCGAGTTCTACCCGGGCGGGCACAAGTTTGACCTGCAGATGCAAGCCAGTGCGTTCGCGTGGTTGAAGGAGCAGCTGGGCTGATGCCTTTGCCTGGGGGGTGTGATATGTGCAGGGGCAACCTGGCGTGGTTGCCCCTCGTGCATCTTTACTGCTTCTGCTGAGATAGCGGCGCGTGCTTCTTCTGGCAGTTGGCGCACAGCGGGCGACCGAAGCGGTCTTCCGACAGCTTGTAAACGCCTTCCGTAATCGGCGCGCCGCAGTCCGAACAGCGCAGGTCGCGGGGCTTTTCCCGCTCACGCAACGCGCCCACCGGGGTATCCACCGGATGCGCTACGCCCCCTTCTGAAAGCTCGGGTGCGAACTGCGTGCCAAAGCCAGCCACCGCCAGCGCACGACCGATGGCGCCCGTCTCCGCCTTCTCAATGAAGTCCGCAAAGCCTTCGCGCGTCTCCATCTTGGTGCCGGTAGCCAGCACGTTGCCGTGCTCGTCAATCACCCGCGCGCGAAAGACGGCGATTCCGCGCTCCACATCCAGCTCTAACGGCTCGGTCTCTACTCGCCAGTCGGGATGCTCCTCGCGGAACCATACCAGTCGCGCCGCCACGGGCAGGTAGTAACGCCCGCCCTGTACTTTAATCAAGTAACGCTTGAAGTTGAAAGCCATCGTTGCCGTTTCCTCCTGAATGAAATTGAATAGTCCGCCCCAGCGAGGCATCCACCACCTCGACGCCCCGCAACAGCAAAGCGATGCCGGTGTCGCAGCACGCCATCGGGACATAGCATAATAATTATACCACTATTTGTATACATTTTTCAAGAGCCTCTCTTCACCAAATCCCAGAACCCTGCCATCCTCGGTGCGAAGTACCATGCGCAAACGAGCGGGGCTATCGCTACCGACTGAGAACGGAACATCCAGCGATACCCGTCCGTAGCGTGGCACAGACTGCTCTACCGTCACCGACTTCCCCCATGAGGTTTGCAGGAGCACTGCCCGCTTGCCCGGAGGCAACCACTCGGCATCGCCGGTGTTCATCACGGTCACTCGCAGGCTCACTGTATCGTCGGGTACGGGAGCATCCGGCTCTACTTCGCTTGCGTTGCCTCCAGCCCGCACCGCTTCGATGCGCAGTATCTGTGCGTTCAGGTATTTGGGTGGGTTACTGCCGTTACAGGGCACGTTGCCCACGGCAATCAGCGGAACGGTTTCGCTGGTGGTGGCTGTTCCTTCGGTGCGCAGTTCCACACGCTTGCCCGCCTCTACCGCCTGCAGGTACTCCTGCCGATGACGCGCCCACACCTGCGAAAAGCCGCGCGGATGCAGGTCGCGGTCGATGGTAATGGTATACACCTCCCGCTCGTCAGGCTGTTGGGGTATCTGCGCGAGGCGTTTTGCCCACTCCTGAGCCACCTTTGCGGACGGGCGCAGAGTGCCGTCGGGGTGAATAATGCCGTAATCGCTGTTCTCGTCCACACGCAGTCCGCCGGGGAACCACCAGCCTGCGCTGCCGTCGGCGCGGGATTCCTCAATCATGCGGTACATCCACTCGTACACGTTGCGCTGGTAGACGATGCGTTCAGGGGTGGTCTGTGGATAAATTGACGCGCCGAACTCCGCCCAGAAGACGGGCTTGCCGTTGCCTGCCCAGCGTGCGTATGCGGTGATGAACCCACCCGAGCGGAAGTTCTCCCAGCTTTCGCTCAGCGAATAGCCCTCGGGGGAGACGAAATCCATGAACGGCGCACCCGCCAGCAGGTCGTAAGGCATCTGATTGTCCGCCCAGGGATTACCGTTGCCGCCGTAGCCGGTCCGCACGCCGATGAGATGGCGCCCGTCCATCTCCCGGATGAATCGCACCACGCGCCAGTAGGCGCGGTTCACGTGGTCGTCAAGGAACCGGCGGTAGGCGGCTACCATGCGTCGCCACTCGCCGTCGTTGAGTATCTGCTCATCGCTGGGACCAACTACCTCTCCATTTTCACGAGGCGCGGGGTAGCCCCAGTCACGCTCGGCGTTCGTGATGGAGCCGTATTGTTCCAGAATCCACTCGCGCCAGGCGGGGTCGTGCCTTTTGCGCTCGGCGCGTGTGCCCCAGCGTGGCTCCCAGGCGATGTCGTAAGCGAAGAGGTTATCCCACTGCGGCAGGCGTGCGGCGTCTATCAGCTGTTTCAGCATCTCCCGGTCAAAGCCGAACGGATGCGCGGCGGTGATGAACAGGTTGATGTACATCCCATGCTTCTGCGCACGGGCGAGAAAGTCCACCACCTGCGGCGCCTGCGAGAGGTGTGTATACTGCACCGACAGCACATTAAACCCCACCGTTCGGGCGATGCGCAGGGCACGCTCCACCTCTTCGGGGTCGTACTGCGCAGGGTTCAGCCAGTGCTGCCAGTACTCGTTGCGTTCCTGCCCGGCAATCCACAGGGGCCAGAAGTTAACGCCATGCGCGTAGAAGGGTTTATCCCCCTGATAGAAGTGCCCGTCCTGCACCCGAATCAACGGCATCTGAAGCGGTTTGCCCACCACGTGGAAGGAGTGCCCTATCTGGTCAGTGGTTCCATCCTCTGCGGTGGCGGTGATTCGGATGCGCCATTCGCCTTCGGGCAGTTCGCTTTCGGGGAAAAGCACCCGGCGTCGCTCGCCAGCCTGCAGGCGTACGGTGAGGGTTCGGCTGATGGAGGGCTGCCCGATGCAGGTCAGGTAGGCGGTCAGACGAAGATTTACAGGTCGTTCGCCCCAGTTTGCCACCTCTGCACCGTACTGCACTCGCTCAGCCACCCAGTATCCGAACTGTGCGGTACCGGCGCGCACAATGTGCCACCCGCGCAGCATCGGACGAAGCATAGGGGCAAGGTTGCTGGCGTTCGCCTCGGAAGCAGGCATCCATGCCCAGAGTGTGCCGGCGGTTTCGCCCTGTGTGCTGAGGAACAGGCACGCGCGTTCACCCAGCGGCGTCACGATGCGCCTGCCCGGAGCCTCGCCGCTGATACCTGCGCTCCGATAACGCACCGGAACGCAGATCTGACCGTGCGAATCGGTATAAAACTTGTAGCCCGGCGCGATTCCTTCCATCTGGAAGGAGGGCGCTTCGGGCAGAGACTGAGCGACCCTGCCCACGCGGATGTCGGCGATGGTTGCCTCCAGCGGCGTGTCTGGTGGGTAGGGGGCAAAACTTTGCGCCAGCCCGATGGAGAGACGCACGGCATCTAAAGGACGGAAGTAGTCCCCCTGTCCGCCGCGCCCTTTAGAGGGGTTGTCGTGCCAGTAGGCGAAATCGGTGGGCGACAGCACAAACCTCTGCCACTCTGTGGACAGTGGCACGGTCGCATACCAGCGCGAGCCGTCTCGCTCCTGCCACTCTACCGACAGGAATCGGGTGTTCGCATCGCCTTTCGCCCAGAAGGTCATCAGCGTTTCGTTAGGGCGGAAGGGTCGTGAGAGGGAGATATTGTAGGTACACCAGCTGACCAGCTTCGCCACCGACAGCTTCCAGCCTGCGCCGTGTGGCGTGTTTACCTGGGACCACGTGCTGGCAATTTGCGGGGAGTCGGTAGACCGCTCCCAAGCGGTATCGGGTGGAAGTTGTTCGTGCCAGAGCGGTCGCCAGCCTGCCAGCTCCAGCAGTGCCTGCTGTCGCTCCACCCAGCGCGAGCCCGCCTGATAGAGCCACTTCTGCAGAGGAACCGAATTGCTGATGAACAGTACGCCCCGACGCGACCGAATCCACTCTTGTAAAGGTCTGCCCACTATAGCGGGGAGCCGGTGCGCCTCCGGCACCACAAGCAGAGACAGCCCCTGGGGCGTGCGACCGTCGGCGAAGTCTTCCGCCCGCACCACGACCACCTGCACCCCCGGGACTGCCTGGCGAATCGCCTGCTGAAGGGCGGAAGGCGGATCGGTGTCACCAAATTGCAGGATTCCCACGAGTTGCCTCGCGGATACGCCGCCAGCACACGCGCACAGCATCACCAGCACCCATCCGAGATAGCGCATCTTCTTCCCTCCCGACGGACAGAAGTTCGCGCCTCGCGGGTAAACTTCCTGTGCCCGTTATTTTTCTTCTGTTCACGCGGCTGGCGAACCCTGCCGGCAGGGCTTACCGCCTGACCTCCCTCTGCCTGGCTTGCCGTGCTTGGATGGACCGCAAACGCGCATCCCACGCCTGCGCAGGATCGGTAGCGCCGGGCAAAGCTTCATCCCAGGGACGATACACCCGAAAGTCGCGGTGGTCTTTGCGCACGGCTTCCACGCGCCAGTCAAACTCGTAATTGCCGCGCCCGTTCAGGAGTTCCACCACTTCAATCCCGTCCAGACTGACACGCACGGCGGCTAACCCGCGCGATTCGGCAGAGCGCGGGGTCAGTTGCACGGTCATGCCCTGCTCATCGGCGAGTTTGCGGAAGTGGTCGGGCAGTTCGATACGGGCGCGTCCGTTGACCAGTCGTGCCGTGCCACGCACATACATCGCGAGTTCAGGACCTTCGATACAGCCGTACCAGATGTCGCGCGTGGGGTCGTCAGGGTCAGGAACGCGAAAGCTCTTTTCGTCAGCGAACAAAACGCCCCTGCCGTTCGAGCTAACATAGAGTCCTGCACGGGTCGATTCAGAAGAATCGCAAACGGCAATGTAACCGTTGTCTCCATTGATTCCCGCCCACGTCAAAAGCGTCTTTATTCTACCTTGTGCTCCATAGAGCTGGAGATATCCGGTGAACAACCCGGAGTTTGGAAACTGAAAGGCTCCCAACTCCACCCGTCTCCAAGTTGGGTCAGTCGCTCCTCCGAGCGTGAACTTGTTGCCTCCGACGTGCAGATTGCCCAGAACGCTCAGGCTGTCCCATACGCCCAGCACGCCATCGCCCGGAATCTCCAGGGTGGCACCACCTTCATACCCCTGACCAAACAGGTTACCAGGCAGAATCTGCAACGTGGTGAAGTTGTTGGAGAAGAAGGCATTGCCCACAACGTGCAGCTGCGCTTGTGGATTTACTGTGCTGATGCCAACATTTCCTGAAGCGGAGATATACACATCGGGACCACCTGTCGCGTCGCCATAGAAGCGCAGGTCGTTGAAACCGACCAGCTGATCCAGACCAAAGATGCTATGGTCATCTGCCAGGCGAATATCGCCGTTGACATGCAGACGTGCTTGTGGGCTGGCCGTGCCTATTCCAACGTTCCCACTGCCCAGAATGGTCACTATCTCGTTCCCGTTTGGCGCGTCCAGAAACGAGAAGCGGTTGCTGGAATTGTGCAGGTGAAGCCGAAATTGCGAGGGTCCAGCGCCAAAGCCCATCACATCGGCAGCCGTGCTAACCTGCCACAGCGCCAGCTTCGTGTTGGCGTTGCCATCGCCCAGCGACAGGCGCACCGACGGAGCGCTGGTGCCAATGCCCACATTCCCGCCGTTGTAGAAGATGCTGCTGCCGGAAGCCTGCCAGAAGGCGTCGTGCAGGTCGACGCCCGGAGACCACGCATTGCCATCCCATTTCAACACCTGACCTGCACCAGGAGCAGTGCTGGCAACAGCACGACCCTGCAAACCTGCCACCATCGGGTTCGGATATGTCCCCGAAAGGTCGCCGCCCGCTGCCCCAGCAGGCAATGCCACACCTGCCCGAACCGCATAGGGCACAGCGTTCACCTTCACCCGGGGAGACAGCGTATGGATAAACAGTAAAAGTCAAGGGGTTTTAGCAACTGCCCTTGACAAACCATCGTGTTATTTTGCTATAATAAGATTATATGGGCAACCGCTGGTGCTTGCCCGCGCGATGGACGTTGTTGCCACCCTCAGCATCAATGAAGACGTACCCTGCGCCATGTTCCGGCGCACGTTCCCCAATGAAGCGGTCATATCCCGAACGCAACATCTCCAATCTTGCACACGGAGGGATTGACGCATGTTACTCAAGCGATTCGCTATCGCCGGGGCTGCCATGCTTCTGGCAGCGGTTCCTGCACTGGCTCAGGGTACGGAAGCATCCATCAACGCCGGAGATACCGCATGGATGCTGGTCTCCTGTGCCCTGGTGATGCTGATGACGCCCGGACTGGCGCTGTTTTACGGGGGCATGGTGCGCCAGAAAAACGTGCTGAGCACCATCATGCACAGCTTCACCATTCTGGCGGTGGCTACGGTGCACTGGGCGATTGTCGGCTACGGGCTGGCGTTCGGTCCCAGCATCGGTGGGTTCATTGGCAAGCCGGTATGGATGTTTCTCAGTGGTGTGGGACAGGAACCGAACGCGGACTACGCGCCTACCATTCCGCACATGGTGTTCATGGCGTTCCAGATGATGTTCGCCATCATTACGCCTGCTCTGATCAGCGGCGCCATCGCGGAACGCATGAAGTTCTCTACCTTTGTGGTTTTCGTGGTGCTGTGGCTGACGCTGGTGTACGCACCGGTGGCGCACTGGGTGTGGGCAGTCGGTGGCTGGCTGCGCAATCTGGGCGCGCTGGATTTCGCCGGGGGCACGGTGGTGCATATCAGCAGCGGCGTGTCGGGCTTGATTGCTGCGCTGATGCTGCGCCCGCGTTTGGGCTATCTTCGCGAGCCGATGCTTCCCAACAACCTCACTCTGACCGTGCTGGGAGCGGGGCTGCTGTGGTTTGGCTGGTTCGGCTTCAACGCGGGCAGTGCGCTGGCGTCAGGCGGGCTGGCGTCGTCGGCTTTCGTTGCCACCCATATCGCTTCCGCATCCGCCACGCTGTCGTGGATTGTGGTGGAGTGGCTTCATCGGCGCAAACCCAGCGCACTGGGAGCGGTGTCGGGCTGTGTGGCGGGACTGGTCGCGGTCACCCCCGCCGCCGGGTTCGTCAGCCCGCAATCCGCGCTGATTATCGGACTGATAGCAGGGGCAGTGTGCTATGGCGCCGTTATCGCCAAGCCACGTCTGCGTTACGATGATTCTCTGGACGCCTTCGGCATCCACGGGGTGGGCGGCACCATGGGCGCCCTGCTGACCGGAGTGTTCGCCAGCAAGCTGGTGAACCCGGCAGGCGCCAACGGGCTGATCTATGGAGGTTTTGGGCTGTTCGCCACACAACTGCTCGCCATCGGTGCCACATGGTTGTACGCCGCCGTCGTCACCGCCATTATCCTGAAGGTGCTGGACCTGCTGATGGGCTTGCGAGTGAAGGAAGATGAAGAGGTGGTAGGGCTGGACGTGGCGCTGCATGGAGAGAGCGGCTATCACTTCATGTCGGAAACGGCGGTGTAAGAGGCGCTCCGGATGAAACCCAACTCGGCTCTACACAAACGGGCAGCGGGAACATGGTATACTATACTATACCAATCGTTAAAATCAACTTTCGGTAAAGGAGGTCGTTCCCGATGTCCTTCTATGAGGAGGCACTGCAGGCGAATGCCCGCTATGCAGAGGGTTTTCAGTATGGTCATCTGCCCCTGCCGCCTGCTCGCAAGGCGGTGGTGCTGACCTGCATGGATGCCCGACTGATTCCCAATGAGTTTCTGGGCTTCAACATTGGGGAGGTGCACGTCATCCGCAACGCGGGCGCGCTGGCAACAGACGATGCCATCCGCTCGCTGGTCATTTCCACCAACCTGCTGGGCACGCGCGAAATCGTGATTATCGCCCACACCGATTGCGGAATGCTTACCTTCCGCGATGACGAGGTGCGTGAGCAGCTTCAACAGAACTACGGAGCGGACGCGAGTAATTTGGCGCTACATGCCTTCTCAGACCTTCACGAGAGCGTCCGCAAGCAGGTTCAGCGCGTGCGTGAATGCCCCTTTATCGCCAAGGATATTCCGGTGCACGGGCTGATTTATCACGTGGAGACGGGCAAACTGGAAGAGGTCGCGCACGCATAGACACGGCGCATACGCATCGGAGAGGGCAACCGCAAGGGTTGCCCTTTCTTACTCCTCCTTGGGGGTGCGAAGCATCAGTTCGCGGATGGCTTGCTGGGGGCTGATGCGTGCTTCCAGCACGGCGCGAATGGTCTGTGCGATGGGCATTTCAATACCCAGTCGCCCCGCGAGAGTGCACACGGCAAAGGTAGTGGGCACACCCTCCGCTACCTGTCCGAGCTCGCTGAGGATTTGCTCCAGCGGCTTGCCCTGCGCCAGTCCATAGCCCACGCGCCAGTTTCTGCTGAGGTGGCTGACGGCGGTGGCAAACAGGTCGCCCACACCCGACAGCCCCATGAAGGTACGTTCCTCCGCGCCCAGCGCAACGCCCAGCCGCACTATCTCCGCCAGCCCGCGCGTGACCAGCGCCGCCTTCGAGTTATCGCCGAAGCCCATGCCGTCGCTGATGCCCGCGCCGATAGCCAGCACGTTCTTCAGTGCCCCGCCCAGCTCCACACCCGTCACGTCGCGATTGGTATACACGCGAAAGGAGGGGCACATAAACAGCGTCTGCGCCTGTTTGGCAGCGTCGGGCGAGGATGAAGCCACCACCGTGGCGGTCGGGATTTCGCGAGCCAGCTCCAGCGCGAGGTTCGGTCCCGACAGCACCACCACATTGGCGAGCCTGTCGTCCAGCACGGACTGAAGCACCTGCGAGGGGCGACTGCCGTCCGCTTCCAGTCCCTTGGCGGCGGAGATGACCAAACGCGGCGAGGGCAGGTGGTGGCGCACCAGTTCGGCGACCTCGCGCAGGGCGCCCGCGGGCACTGCAAACACCAGCACCTCCGCCTCGCGCACGGCTTCGGCAAGGCTGTCTGTCGGGTGCACAGAAGGAGGCAGGGGGAAACCGGGCAGGTAGCGCGGGTTCTGCCCCTCCCGACGCAATCGCTTCGCCAGGTCGGCATCGCGTGCCCACAACGCTACCTGCGCCCCTTTCTTCGCCAGCAGGATAGCCAGGGCAGTGCCCCAGCTTCCTGCCCCCAGTACGGCCACAGACGGCAACTCAGGCACCGAACTTCTCCTGCACGTTCATCATGCTGGTCAGCATGGGCACGAGGTCTTTGCCCCGAATGCGCCCCAGCCCACCTTTCGCGCACGCCCGCTCGCCGAACTGCGTGACCTCGTCCGTGCGCACTTCGGGACCCCAGATGACGATGGGCACCGGCTCGCCCGTGTGGTCGCCGAAGCTGCAGGCGGTGGTGTGGTCCGCCGAGACCACGATAAAGGTGGATGCGGGGTCAATCTGCGTGAGGATCCATCCCAGCATGGCATCGATGCGCTGGATGATGTCCACCTTCGCCTGCGGGTTGTGGTCATGCGCCGCCACGTCGGGACCCTTCACGTTGCACAGCACGAAGGTATGCTCCTGCAGGGCTTCCACCACCTTGCGCCCCATTGCCATCACGTCGCTATCCAGCCCGCCCGTCGCTTCGGGAACCTCCAGCACCTTCAGCCCTACGAAGCGGGCGATGCCTTTGATCAGTCCCGTTTCCGCCACGCACGCGCCGAGCAGTTTGTGGTAGGTGTTGAAGTCGGGGATGCTGGGTGCGACGCCTGCGCCGCGGGGCAGGATGATGTTGGCGGGCGGAAGCCCCTGCGCGATTCGCTCCCGGTTCACCGGATGGTCTTTCAGCTTCTCGTAGCTGAGGCGCACGAACTGATTGACGATTCGGGCGGTGCGTCGCGCGGCGGCATCGTCGGGGTCGGTCGCCTGCACCTCGTGCACCTTCTCGCCTTCGGCGTGCGGGTCGGCATCGGTGATTTTGGGTGAGAGCCCGGGTCCGCGCAGTATCAGCGCGCCGCGGTGCGCTACCGACTCCTTAAAGAACACCTGCACGTCCTCGATGAAGATGCCGTTCACCTGTGCGGCGAGCTGGTCGGTTCCCTCGGTGATGCGCCCTGCCCGTCGGTCCAGCACCACCATGTTCTCGTCCACCGTGCTGAAGTTACAGCGGAAGGCGATATCGCCCCCGCGCACTTCCATGCCCACGCCCAGCGCCTCGAAGGGGCCGCGCCCAGTGTATACGGCATAGGGGTCGTATCCCAGCAGGGCGAGGTGTCCGGTATCACTGCCCACACGCACGCCGGGCGCAATCAGGTCCATCAAGCCCGTTTCGCCCTCGGCGGCGAGGCGGTCCATGTTCGGGGTATGCGCGGCTTCGATAGGGGTCTTGCCGCCTAAAGCGGGATGGGGTCGGTCTGCCATCCCATCACCGATAAGCACAATCACCTTGCGGGTGTCGGATGTCGCCATAGGTTCAACCTCCTGTGTAAGGGATGCCCTTTTCACTTCCGCAAAAGATGGGTAATTTCCTGTTGACGCGGGGCAGGGGGAGGGCGTATCATCTAGCAGGCAGGGCGCCGCCGGTGTGGCTGAAATAGTGATGCAGAGGGGGCTTCCCAAGCGTCTATAGATATAGAGATGTGCCAGAAGGAGGCGAACACGATAAACTTCTTGCGTGATAGCGGTAAAACCACACCCTTTAGCCCCTTTATTCTTTCTACCATCTGGCTAACCCTTCAACCGTCCACCACGAACCAGCACCTCCAAGTTCACTAAACCTGCTATCAAC
>JABUFA010000034.1 GCA_013314755.1 Chthonomonadia bacterium | reverse complement strand
CAGGTATTGGAAGAAAGCATAGGTATCCAGCGTGTGGTTGTTCATCAAGCACCTCCTGAGTATCAAGGATTTTCAGTAAAATGATACGACCTTTCTGATGGTATGTCCTAACTCGCGTCCTGACCTCAGGTTTGAGAGGTGTTTGACATCGCGCGATGTGGGCGGGGGCAGCTCGAAACCATTCGCTACCCTCTACCAGTCAATCCAGTTGATGACAAAATCCTCTAGCAACACACGTTGCGGGTTTCGGAAACGTGAGCGTGCCAGGTCATCAATGTTCACCGAGACACCGAAACTGCACCCAGCGACAAGGCACTGCCCCCCTCTGTCGGGACCAAGAGCTGGGCGTGGGGGCAGAGCGTTCGAAAGCCAATACCACCCGATCTTGATAAACCATGTCCCCCTGTCAAACGTCGCTACCACCAGATGGGTGTCATTCCGCAGGACCAAGTGCGGTAGTAGGCGAAAAGCGTCCTCCGGTGGTTCCAGACGGGACGCATCCCGCCACGGATAAGCAGTTTGGGTTTTGGCTCCGTCTCAAACGGGTTGAGCGCGTAGATGCCCCGTTTGCCATCTTCTGCTGTCAAATCCAGTAGGATTTCGTCGCCGGTCAGCCTCCAGCCATACCGTCTTTCTGGTACAAACTTGGACATGTTTTCACTTCCTTTCACGGGGGAACAGGGTCCAGCCTCAGATATCGGTGCATCTAGTTAAGACACCGGCCTTGTTCCTTGCTGGGGTCAAGCCTCGTTCACGCACTAAGCCAGTGAACAACCACCCCATACCCCAGGTTTATCGTGCGGTGTTCTTCTGTTTCCACATGGCTCATCTTTATCATCGCCGGGTATTCCGACAGCAGTAAAGCATCATATCCACGCGGAACGATCTCGGGAACTCTCACCAACCAGCCGGGGTGAGATGACCATTGCACAAGCCTCAGGTAGGTCTCGCCCCAAGCGCTCCTAGCCAGCCAGCGGTTGCCTTCCCGTTTGACCACGCTGAGAAATCCATACCGGCGCCATTCGTTAAGCAGGAGATAACGCCCGTCCGGTGACCACTGTATTGCCTGTATGTGCGGACGCCCCCAACCACCACTCATCGCGATCATCGCACGCCGACGGACCTTTTGAGCAGGTATGCTACTCAAACCTATCTCCGTCCACCTGCTGGTATCAAACGCGATTGAGCCATCCGGGTGCTCGTGGGAAACCAGAAACTTCAGATCACTCCCGTCAGGGTGCACAACCGCAGGAGCAATGTATGCTTCTTTGAAGTCCACTACTGTGAAGGCAATCCATTGTTCGTCCGAAGGATTCCATAATGGGTTCAGTTCGCAGGTAGGGCCATTCAGCCGGGTCAACCGCCGACCGGGTTTGCTCAACACCAACCCCTGATAATACCATGCTTCTCCTTTTCCACTGTAGTAGTCCCTTTCATAGATGTAGATCCGGCTCTGACTCCGGCAGAGGTCAAGGGGCGTAGGATAAACTTCTGCCGCGAAGTGGCGACCGTCTGGGGAGCAGGTGAGATTGTTGGCTGTGAGTAGGTCAGGATACCATTCTCTTTCCCCGCCGCCGAGCGCCCCAGGCCTTCGCAGGGGAATAAAGTAACGTCCCATCACAGCGCCTTGGTAGATATCTTTCATATCTTTGCCGTAGACAGACAGGGTCGTTTCCACGGGGCAGGCGATGGAGCCGTAACTGGGGTTCCTGTCTACGATGATAAAGCCTTCGCCCGGTGTCCATTGCACGATAGGTTCGTGAGTCCCCGTTTCGAACGATGCCTCCGCGTAGAGCGCGTCTAGTGAGTTCTCCCGACGGACAACACGAAGCCAACCCCCATACAGGTAGGCGAAGTAGTCTCTTGCCAAGCTCCAGACGGGGCGCTGTCCGCCGGGGATAAGGATCTGTGGCTGAGGACGATCGGCGAAGGGGTCCAACGCATAGATACCGTGAGGCTTACTTCCATCAAGAAATTCCAGTTCCAGTAGGAACTCTTTGCCAGTCAGCCTCCAATGGCGTTGATATCGAGGACTCCGGATGCGCTCGACTTGCTTCTGCATAGAAGACACCTTACTTTCTGTTTGATGGTCTCTATGGTCTGTACGGCGGTACACCGAGATTCCGCTGCATAGTGACAATCTCATCTAAGGAATGCCATGGTGACCAATACTGCCATCTTACTCCGTCCGGCTTGACAAACTGAAGCAGGTTGCCCCATCCGAAGTAGAAGTAGGGTCGAATCCGTTCACGCCAAACGCAACTCGATGCGGAACTGCAGTGGGTATCGTCATCCATCACAACATGGGTTATTTCATGGATAACAGCATTCGTGTATCCCCAACGCAGATCACCTCCTTCTGGCTTGAAGTTCTCTACTGACCAGGTGCTTATAACAGAAACTGCTGGGTTTTCGGGGGATAGCTTTCCTTCTTGGGTCGCACCAGGATGGGTTGTCTGTCCGCTGGTTCTGGTCTGAACAATGACCGTGCGCTTGCTGCTGTTGCGTTTTTGGGTATCGCTCAGAGCATGGTAGTCGACCTTGAAAAAAGGTGCTCCAAAGTAGCGCTCTTCCCTGTTGCCTGCCGTGTCTTCTCGGTGTACTCTTGCAGGCAGTCCAGCAAGCCAGAAGAAAGCTTCGGCAACCTTGTCCCAATTCACCCTGCTCCGAATGTCTCCATCCGTCCTGCCATCAAGCCAGATATGCAGCGCCTCGCGAGGTGTCTTCGCATTCAATTCCAGTGCAGGTTTCAACCGATGCGCTTTCTCATACGCTACGTGGTCGTCTTTCACCTGCAACAGGAAGCGATAATCACCTCCCAGCGGCATGACACTAACGGGCACCGGCACGATGACTCCATGCTTGATGCCAGTGCTGTCTGCCCGCAAACCGTCTGTCGCTTCGTTATGCTCCAGACACCGCAACGCCGTCATGTCCCAGCTGTACACCGGGTTCAAATCGGGGTTGAACAGCCAGATGCGTCCACTGCTGGCGTTCGTGTTCAGGCTGTCCCTCAACACATACCAGCGCACAAAATACAGGTGCTCATCGTCACTTTCGTCTTCCGGGGTGCTCTTATCATCATAACCCCAGTACTCGGCGTATAAAATCGGCTCGTTGTTCTCGTCGTACGCCCGCAGCGACTCAAGAAACGCCGACCGATTGCTGTCTCTGTCTGGCAGGGTGGGCACATACGCCTCCGCAGAGAGCCGGTACAGATATATCCCACGAGGAGCCGTGGTCCCATCCGCCAGCTTCCCATCCCACTCCCACTGCCACACACCCGGACGAGGCACGTTCGTAAACTCCTTCACCAGTATCGGGGTCTGGTTGTTCTCACTGGTGAATATCTCCAAACGTAACGTGCATACCCCGCTCTGCGCGTGCTGTATCTGAACCGAAAAAGGAACCGTGGGCCCGATGGGAACAGGGTCCTCTATCAGAACGTTTCGTGGTTGGGGTGGAGGAGCCACCTCCAGCGGCTTCCACACAAAATACGGTTCCGACCGGCTGTCCACCAGCACCAGATTGTTCATGGTCAACGTCATGCTTACAGGTGGCGGATTGATTGTCCGCCAGTTATTGGGTGGAGGATTACCCGTCGCTACTACGTAACTCACCGTCACATCAATCTGATAAGTGCCGTTGTGCCCTGCGAGGTTTATAAAGGGGCTTTCCAGCACCACCACATTGCCAGTGGGGTCACCGTATTGCGGATTGGGGTCAACGCGTTGAAACTCCGCCAGCTGCCCAGAGGTGACCGGATGGACATTGGTCAGTTCTCTGATGGACTGCTGGATGATGCTGGCGCTGACGATGGTGCCTTCGCCCTGTTCGGGTTGCACCACCACCCGCACGGCAAACTGCCCGCCGATGGTGGCTCCCGAGTGAGCAACCGCTGCGCCCTGTCCAGAGTTTGTATAGGGATACCACAGCGCGTACATTCTAACCGAGGCGAAGGCGTTAGAGGGACACAGCAGGCTTGCGCCGAGCACGGTGAAGATGGCGAGGGTGGTCAGTCCCCCCTCCCGTTTAGTTTGCAAAGCAAAGCGTTTCATCTTCTTGCTCCTTTCACGGGAGGTAGAAGTCTACTCACAGAATACAACACTTTTGTGAAGATGTCAACCTGTTTGGTGGGGTAAGGTAAGGGCTCGCGTGTTGACAAGCGAGAGCAGAAGAGACTATACTGTTAGCGCGACGGGGTAGAGATGCAAACACGAGCGCCGTTACGTCATCCTGTGTATGGTCTCGCCGAGCAAGCCACCCAGCTGGTGCTGTTTGTAGGCGATATCGGCATTTTGCTGGCGCAGGCGATAGGTTTTGTGCTTCGCGGGCGGTGGGAAGTTCGCGAGACGGTGGTGCAGATGGCCTTAATCGGGGCGCAGGCGGTGCCGATGGTGGTGATTACCAGCGGGTTTACGGGCGCGGTGCTCGCGCTGTACTCGGCGAAGCTGATGCTGGAGTTCGGGGTAGGCTCGCTTGCCGGAGGGGCGGTCGCGCTGGCAATGGCGCGAGAGCTGGGACCGGTGGTGACCGGGGTGGTGGTGGCGGCGCGTTCCGCCTCGGCGATTGCCGCCGAGATTGGCAGTATGAAGGTAACCGAGCAGGTGGATGCCCTGCGTGCGCTGGCGGTGCCGCCAGTGCAGTATCTGGTGGTGCCGCGCCTGATTGCCTGTCTTGTCATGCTGCCGATGCTGGGCCTGCTGGCTTTCGTGACAGGTGTGTTTGGGGGATATGCGGTGGCGGTGCCTCTAGGGGTTTCCCCCACCTCTTACCTGATGGGCATTCGCGACCTGGTAGACACCTATGATGTGTTCGCGGGACTGCTGAAGACGGTGGTGTTCGGGGCGATTGTGGCGCTGGTAGGTTGTCGGGCAGGATTGAGGACGGAAGGGGGCGCGGTCGGCGTGGGACAGGCGACCACAAACAGCGTGGTGGTGACCGTGTTGCTGATTTACGTGACGAACTTTGTGCTGGCATATCTGCTTTTTGGTGGGCGATGACGGAGCAATCGGGCGCACAAAGCGCAGTGCGTGTGGTAGATGTGTGGTATGAGGTGGACTCACGGTGGGTGCTCAAAGGGGTTTCTCTGGAGGTGCGTGCCGGCGAGATATTCGCCATCATGGGACCTTCGGGTTGTGGGAAAACGACGCTGTTGAAGCTGGTGGGCGGGCTGATTAAGCCCCAGCGTGGAGAGATATGGATAGGTGATGTGGAAATCTCGCGGTTGTCGGAGACAGCGTTGACCCCTGTTCGCAAGCAGGTTGGGCTGGTGTTCCAGTATGCGGCGCTGTTCGATTCGCTGACGGTTTACGATAATGTGGCGTTCGGGGTGCGCCGGCACATCACACGTCGGGAGGAGGAAGTGGCGAAAATCGTGCGTCAGCGGCTGGAAATGGTTGGTATGGCTGGCACGGAGAAGCTGTATCCCGCGCAGCTGTCGGGAGGGATGCAGAAGCGGGTAGGGCTGGCGCGTGCGCTGGCGATGAACCCCCGAATCGTGCTTTACGATGAGCCGACGGCAGGGTTGGACCCCATCATGGCGGAAACCATTGACAGGCTGATTGTGGATACCACCCGGCGCCTGAAGGTGACCTCGCTGGTGGTTTCGCACGATATTATCAGCGTGTTTCACATCGCAGACAGGGTTGCCATGCTTCACGAAGGGCAGATTGTTGCGTGCGGCTCGCCGGAGGAGTTGCGCGCGGATACCAATCCGGTGGTGCGCCGCTTCCTGCAAGCCGGTGGTATCATACGGGATGGTCAAACGGCAGTGATACAGGAGCATGACCGATGATTACCTCGCGCAAGGCGGTGTTGCTGGTCGGTTCAACCATCATCCTGTCCACTATCTGGATAGTGGTGACGGTCATCTACCTGCGCGGTGCGCTGGCGGCGCGGCAGGTGTACCATATAGAGGCGGTGTTTCCCGACGCGCTGGGCATCCGAGAGCAGGCGCGGGTGTACCTCGCCGGTGTGGAGGTCGGCGAGGTGGAAAAAGTATGGCTGACGCCAGACCTTCGAGCTCGCGTGCGGATGGCTGTGCGCAAGGATGTGGTCATCCCCGAGGACTCGACGGCGGTGGTGATGTCGCCCGGCATCGCGGGGGTGGATAAGCTGATTGCGCTGATCCCGGGCAGGTCGTCCACAAGCGCGGGAGAGGGCACCGAAATCCGCGGCACCAAAGAGCCGGGCCTCAGCGACCTCGCGCCGGTCGCTCAGGAAGCACTGCAGGAGGTGCAGAAGCTGGTGCGCTCCGCCAGTGCGTTGATTGATATGTACCGGGACGCAGAGATGCAGGCGAGCATCAAGCAGACGCTAAGGAACGTGGAGCAGGCGTCGGCGCGGCTGACGGCGGTGGTGGACCAGGCGCAGAAACTGCTTGCCAGCGCAGGACGGTCGTTTGACGCGGTGGTACAGGATACTCGTCGCTCCACGCGGATGCTTCCGCAGGTGGTGGAAGACCTGCAGGGCTTGCTGGAACAGTCGCGCGAGCTGGTGCGCACGGCACAACATGCTACCGAAAGCTTTGACCGTTTCGTCAGCGATGAGCAGCTCCAGCAGGACCTGCGCGGCGTAGCCCGCGAGCTGAATGCGCTCAGCGTCAAGATGAACCGTATTGCGGAGGACATCGGCAAGTACACAGGCGACGAGGAGCTGCGCGAGAATATTCGTGCGACGGTCGCAGAAGCCCGGGCAACGCTCACCGAAGCGAAACAGGCGACCGAAAAAGTGAACCGCTTCGTGGAGCGGCTGATACAGCCACCGCGCCTCTCCCTGAGACCGGTGGGGGTAGCGCTGGACGTGTACGGGATGGTGAGGGAAAGCATGTTTCGTACCGACATCACGCTGACCTTTCCCTACCGCGACGACCGCTTTGTGGACCTGGGCGTATATGACGTGACGGAGAGCAACAAGATTATTCTGCAGTACGGGTTTGGTCTTGCGCCGAATCTGGATTTACGCTATGGATTATATGCTTCCAAGCCGGGCGTTGGGTTGAGCTGGCAGGTAAAGCCCAACCTGCAGATTCGCGGTGACCTGTTTAATCCGAACGACCCGCAGCTGAACGCGAAGGCGAAGCTGTATCTGGGCAACGACTGGAGCCTCTGGGTGGGGATAGATAGCCTGTTCAGCCGCAACGAGCCGGTGCTGGGATTGCAGTTAGTGCGCTAATATACAGGAGGAGGAAACTGGAGATGGCAATGAAGGTGATACTGACCCGCGATGTACCCTCGTTGGGCAAGCACGGCGAGGTGGTCAGCGTGTCAGAGGGTTATGCACGCAACTACCTTTTTCCGCGTGGGCTGGCGATAGAGGCAAATAAGGGCACGTTGAAGAACGTGGAACTGCGCCAGCGCCAGGAGGCACAACGCGCCGAAAAGGCGGCACAGGAGGCAAAACAGGTAGCGGAGATGCTGAGAGGCAAGACGGTAACGGTGAAGGCGCACGCCGGCAAGAACACGACCAAACTGTTCGGCGCGGTAACCGCTCAGCACATTGCCGACGCGATTGCTCAGCAGTATCATGTGAAGGTGGATAAACGCAAAATCGCCCTGCTGGAACCGATTAAGTCGCTGGGCGATTACGAAGTCGCTCTGCATCTGCACCACGATGTCCATCTGACGCTGAAGGTGGAAGTGGTACCGCAGGAGACCTCTGCGTGAAGCGTGGTGTGATTCCATGAGAAGGAATTCGGACCGCCAGGGTGGACAGGAAGTACGCATGAGCGAGCTCCTGCGCACCCTGCCGCACAATCTGGATGCAGAGATAGCCACACTTGGCTCGATGATGATCGATGGCACCGCCATCGAGCGCGTCAGCGAGTTCCTCGCGCCCGAGGATTTCTATCGGGAGGCGCACAGGGTCATTTTCGACGTGCTGGTCACGCTTTCCAGCCGTAACGAGCCGGCGGACCTGGTGACGGTCAGCGAGGAGCTTCAGCGGCGGGGCAAGCTGGAGGACGTGGGCGGCGTTGCATATCTGACCACTCTCATCGACAGCGTGCCCAGCGCGGCGAACGTGGACTACTATGCCAGCATCGTGGAAGAGTACGCCATCCGGCGGCGGCTGATAGAGGCGGCTCAGGAGATTATCCACATGGCGGCGGCCACGGACGAGGAGGAGCCGCTGACCATCGCCGATGTCACCGACCGGGCGGAAAGCGCCATCTATCGGGTGGCTCAGCGGCGCATTGGCAAGGGCTTTGAAAGCATCCGTCCCCTGCTGGGCGAGGCGTTTGACCGCTTTGAAGCCTTCTATCACGAGCGCAAGCTCGTCACGGGGCTGAGCACCGGCTTTCGCGAGCTGGACTACGTAACCGCAGGCTTACAGCCGTCCGACCTCATTATCATCGCCGCGCGACCGAGTATGGGCAAGACCAGCCTCTGTTTGAACATCGGCGAGCATGTTGCCCTTCACGAGAAGAAGACGGTGGCTATCTTCAGTCTGGAGATGTCCAAAGAGCAGCTGGTTCAGCGCATGATTTGCTCACAGGCGGAGGTGAACGCCCATCGTTTGCGGTTGGGGATGCTGCCCGAAACTGCCTGGAACAAGATATCCCGCGCGATACAGGACCTGTGGGAGGCGAAGATTTTCATCGACGACACGCCCGACGTTTCCGCGCTGGAGATGCGGGCAAAGTGTCGGCGTCTGCGAGCCGAGCATGGGCTGGACCTGGTGATTGTGGACTATCTGCAGCTGATGCGCAGTCACCGCCGCTCCGAGAACCGCACGCAGGAGATTTCCGACATCGCTCGCGCGCTGAAGGGGCTGGCGCGGGAGCTTCGGGTACCGATTATCGCCCTGTCGCAGCTCTCCCGCGCGGTGGAGCACCGCGAGAACAAGCGTCCCATGCTCTCGGACCTGCGCGAAAGCGGCTCCATTGAGGCGGAGGCAGACGTGGTGGCTTTCATCTATCGCCCGGAGTACTACGCGATGAAGGAGGCGGTGTCTTCCGAGGACGTTGACGCGGGCACGATGCCTCGCGAGGAGGGGCGGGTAGAGGAAGCCGAAATCATTATCGCCAAACAGCGAAACGGTCCAACGGGCACGGTGCGTGTGGGGTTCAAGCCCGACTACGCCCGGTTTGTCCCGCTGGAGCGTTACCGGGAGGAGTAAAGAGTGAAAATACTGGTGATAGGTGGGGGCGGGCGCGAGCACGCTCTGGTGTGGAAAATCGCGCAGAGCCCGAAGGTGAGTAAAATCTACGCGGCGCCGGGCAACGCCGGCATCGCCGAACTGGCGGAGTGCGTTGCGTTGAAAGCAACCGACATCGAAAGGCTTGCGGATTTTGCCGAGCGCAATCATGTGGACCTGACGGTGGTCGGTCCCGAGTCGCCGCTGATTGCCGGTGTGGTGGACGTCTTTGAGAGACGCGGGCTGGCGGTGTTCGGTCCCAGCAAAGAGCCAGCGCGTCTGGAAGGAAGCAAGGTTTACGCGAAAGAGGTCATGCGCCGCTATCACATTCCAACTGCCGACTTCTCTGCCTTCAGCGACCCCCAGGCAGCGGCGATGTATGTGCACCAGCGTTTTCGTGAAGGGGCGCCGGGGCTGGTGATTAAGGCAGACGGCGAGGCGGCGGGAAAAGGCGTCTTTGTGGTGCACCAGATGGACGAAGCGCTGGAGGTCATCCGTTCGCTGATGGAGGAGCGCGTGCTGGGAGAGGCTGGGGCACGGGTGGTGGTTGAAGAGGTGTTGAGCGGGGAGGAAGCCTCGCTGATGGCGTTTACCGATGGCGCCACCGCTCTGCCGATGCCGCCGGTGCAGGACTACAAACGCGCTCTGGATAACGACCGGGGCGCAAACACGGGTGGTATGGGCAGTATCTGTCCGCTGCGCCTGGTGACGCCCGAACTGCAGAGGCAGGCGATGGAGCAGATTATCCATCCCGCCATCCGCGCCACTCGTGATGCGGGCATTCCCTTCCGAGGGGTGCTTTACGCGGGCACGATGGTCACGCAGGAAGGTGTGAAGACGCTGGAGTTTAACGTGCGGTTTGGCGACCCGGAGACGCAGGCGGTTTTGCCCCTGCTGGAGAACGACCTTGTGGAAGTGATGCAGGCGGCGGTGGAGTGTCGTCTGGACGAGATTACTCTGCAGTGGAAGCCCCGCTACGCGGTATGTGTGGTAATTGCCTCTGGAGGCTATCCGGGCAAGTACGAGACGGGCTTCCCGATTGAGGGGCTGGACGAGGCGTCTCAGGTGCCCGAGTGTGTGGTGTTCCATGCCGGCACGCGCAAAGAGGGGGACAGGATTGTCACTGCCGGAGGGCGTGTGCTGGGCGTCACTGCGCTGGGCGATACGCTGGCTCAGGCGCGAGGACGAGCCTACGACGCGGTGCGATGTATTCGCTTTGAGTACATGCACTACCGGACGGACATCGGCATCAGGTGGGTGTAGCCTGCTACTTGGAATCATCAAGAAAGGAGGAGATACGCAGTGCGTATTCTGGCGTGTGCAGTGGCGGCGGGGCTGTTGCTGGCGTGTTTGCGGGCAACCTCCCAGCCGATATTTCGCACTCAGGTCATCTACCGCCACACGAACTCGGTACAGTCGGTGCACATCAACAACAACGGCTGGATTGTGTGGTCGGAGGGCGACTTCACGCGCTCGGATGTGTGGCTGTACGACGGCACGCAGGTGCGCCGCCTCAGCGCGGGCGAACAGTGGCGACTGAACACCTATCCCCGCCTCAACAACCGCAACCAGATTGTCTGGCGCTACGATGATGGCTCCGTGTCCGACGTGGTGCTGTGGGAGAGCGGCATCATCACCAACATTACCCGCAGTGACGGCTCGGTGGGCTTTGGTGCGCCCGACATCAACGACTCGGGCTGGGTTGTGACCACCGGGACGAATAACATGACGGGCTATCAGGACATCTACCTGTGGAAGCCCGGCGACAGCGCTCCCGTGAACTTGACCAGCTGGGCGGACTTCGACAGCCAGAACCCGCGCATCAACAATCGGGGCGAAGTGGTTTGGAACGCGGTGGACAGCGAGATGAACCCGCAAATCTATCTGGCGCATGTGGACGACATGCGGGCATACCGCGACCTGACCGGGAACACCGTCGGCGACGACTACTCCTCGCCCGACCTCAATGATAACGGTCAGGTGGTGTGGATGCACCATAACGGCAGTAACTGGAACATTGAAATGTGGTCGGAGGCGACGGGGGTCGTCCCGCTGACGAACAACACGGGCAACGCCGCCAGCAGCTTCCCCGACATCAACAACCTCGGCTGGGTGGCATACGAGCAGGCTATCCTGTTCCAGAAATACGATGTGCACCTGCTGGCGGACGGCACGCTGATACCCCTGACCAACAACAGCGGAACCACACGCAGTTTCCGCATTGCGCTGAACGACCGGGGCGAGCTGGTGTGGGTCACCCGTGAAGACATCGGCGGGGTGCGCTACTGGAGCGTGATACTGGCACAGCCGGTACCCGAGCCGGCATCGGGGCTGGTGTTGCTGGGCGGTGTCGCATTGCTGGCGTTGCGCCGACGGAGGTAGAGAACAATCATGTCAGAACAGACCACCACCAGAACGAGATTCTTCATCAGCCAGAACGACCGCCGAATCCTGCGTGAGCTGGCGAAGCAGGTTGCCGAGCTGTCTGCGCGCCCGATAGAGGAGGAAAAGCGCGACCTGTGGTATCGCCACAACGCGCTGGAGCCAACACGCCCTCTTGTCTTCTGCGACCCCGAAAACGGCTGGAACGAAATCCTCACTCCCGACCAGTTTAGGTGCGAAGGTGGACTTGCCAGGGGGTGGGAGTGGCATCTGCGTCGCGAGATTTTCTGGGGCACGCAGATGCGCGACGACAGGGTGATAGAGCCTTACTTCAACGTGGGGCACGTGTATACGGAAACCGACTGGGGTTTGCGTGAGACCCGCATCGGCGGCGAGAAGGGCGGAGCGTGGCGGTGGGAGGCACCGTTGAAAAGCTACGACGATATGGACAAGCTGCGCTTCCCGCAGATTACGGTGGACTACGAGGCGACCGAGGCGGTTCTGCAGGTAGCGCAGGAGACGTTCGGTGACATTCTGACGGTGCGACTCAAAACCAGCTGGTGGTGGTCGTTCGGCATGACGCAGACGCTGGTCATGCTGCGTGGGCTGGAGCAGGCGATGTACGACATGGTGGACAACCCGGATGGTGTGCACAGGCTGATGGCTTTTCTGCGCGATGGGCACATGGCGCGGCTGGATTTTCTGGAGCGAAACAGCTTGCTTTACCTGAACAACGACGGCACGTACGTCGGTTCGGGCGGCTTCGGGTGGACGCATGAACTGCCCCAGCCCGATTTCAACGGTCATGTGCGCCCCATAGACATGTGGGGGTTCGCCGAAAGCCAGGAGACCGTGGGCATCTCGCCTGAGATGTTTGAAGAGTTCATCTTCCCGTATCAGTACTCCCTGCTGGAGCGTTTCGGGCTGAACTGCTATGGCTGTTGCGAGCCGCTGGACAGCCGCTGGCACGTGGTGGAGCGTTTTCCGCGGTTGCGCCGGGTATCCATGTCGCCATGGGTCAACGTGGAGGCGATGGCGGAACGATTGGGGAACTGCTACATCTTCTCGTGGAAGCCGCATCCGGGCGTGCTGGCAGAGGGCGAATTCGACGAACAGCGAGTTCGGCAAACCCTGCGCGAGGGGTTGCGCTCGCTTCGGAAGAACGACTGCCGCGTGGAGATTATCATGAAGGACTGCCACACCATTCGCAACGACCCTCAGCGGGTGGTGCGCTGGGTTCAGATAGCGAAGGAGGAGGCAGAGTCGGTGTAGGACATGCTGTTGCGGATTTTGCTTCTGCTGGTATGGCAGGCGGTTCACCTAATATGGTGGTTGATAAGATATCTGGCACTGGCAGCGGTTCTTATTTACGCGCTTTTCGCCGCCTTTGGTGGGCTGTACCACCTGTTGCTGATTCTTGTGCTTATCTGGCTCTATTGGCTGAGGGATTACCTGCTGGTAATGCTGAAAGCCATGCTGTTAGCGAAGAGGTATCAAGGTAGGTTCGTCACAGTGCTGGTAGCGCGGGGAATCTCCCACCTGGTGGACGCTAAACATCTTGCGGACGTTTTTGATGACGCCTTTCAACACGTGATCTCCCAGCTGGGTAAACCCTGGCTCAGACCGTACATCGTAGTGCCGGCTCTGAGTGACTCTAAGTTTGCTTCGTACAACACTGCATCTTCCCTGCCGGGCACTGTGGTACTACGGGTTCCTTCGGATGAAGACCTTTCGGACCTTCAGGAGACTGCCAGGCACGAGCTCGTTCACCTGAGGCGCGGCTGGACAACATGGAAGATAAACAGTCCCGCTTGCGTGGAGGAAGGTTTGGCGGAGGCGATAGCGGGCACATACAGGGGGAAGCCTGTTGACCTTCACGCGCTGGCTTTGCTTCTGGAAGGGTGGACGGTCCAGCCCTTATTTGCTGGACGAAACAACCTTTCGTCATTTTGGCTCCGCATTGCAGCACTATTTATTATCTGGCAGCTTCACGAATTTTCTGCTGAAACAGTTCGGCTGGGAAACTTTCCGGCGATTTGCGTCGGATACATCGTATGGCGACATGGATCGGGAGTTCACACGGCACTTTGGGAAGACGCTTTATGAAGCGACGATGGAATGGCACAGTTATCTGCTGGGGATTCAGGAGACTTTTACCGACGACCTACCACGAGTTCGACATTACTGGCGGGTGCAAACTGCTTACGGTAACAAACTGCTGTTGAAAGCCATAGAAGAGGAACAGACTTACGTCTCCCTCTATGGCGAGGCGTGCTTGGATACGAAAGGCAGAGCCTACATCCATTTCTTGTTGGGTAACTGGCAGGAGTGTCGCCAGCAATTGCAGGAGGTATTGCAATCTCAATCCCCTGAAGATGTGGTATCACACTCGCTGGCGTGGCTGGTGTGCGGTTTCTGCTACGATATGGAAGGAAGCCGTAACGAGGCGATAGAATGTTACAAAAGGGCGTTAAGCGAGAGGGACCGTTATGATTGGCTTGGTGTTCGGGTGCACAAGCTGGCGAAGCAGTATATGAAGCGCCCGTTCGGCGCTGCGGACCACCTGTGCTACCAACGGCATTTTTACATGACATAGACACAGGGGAGGTGAAGATGCGTTATCTTTTGTCGGTCTTTCTTCTGCTGTTACCTGCGTTTGCCACTCCGTCAGCCGAGCCGCAACTGCGCGCCATCTGGGTAGATGGATTCAACGAGGGCATCAAAACGCCGGAGCAGGTAGACACCTTGCTGGCACGGGTCAGGCAGGCTGGGCTGAACGCGGTGGTGGTGCAGGTTCGCAAAAGCGCGGACGCCTACTATAACTCACACTACGAGCCGCGCGCCTCGGACATCGCCGAGGGGTTTGACCCGCTGGCTTACCTGATCCAGAAAGCGCATACCGAGAAGCCATATATTCAGGTGCATACATGGCTGAACACCTGTGCGGTGGGCAGGAACCGGCATCCGCGCTCCCTTCAAAGCCGATTTCCCGAATATCTGTCGCTGAGTGACATGGGCGAGGATTACGACGGCGAAGCCACCAAGATTGACCCTGGTCATCCGGGCGCGGCAGACTGGACGTTTCGGGTGTATCTGGACGTCATTCGGCACTACGACGTAGACGGCATTCATTTTGACTTCGTGCGTTACGGAGGTGAGCAGTGGGGCTATAACCCGGTCAGCGTTCAGCGGTATAACGAGCGACGGGGGATGCCAGGCGGCTTTCCCTTCTTCAAGAGCGCGAAGTTCAAGCAGTGGCGGCGCGACCAGGTGACCGCGCTGGTACGCAAAACCTATCTCTACGCGATGACGGTCAACCCGAAGGTACTGGTTTCGGCGGCGACCATCACGTGGGGCAACGGACCGCAGACGGATGACCTGTGGACACGTTCCGCTGCCTACTCGCGCGTGTATCAGGACTGGCGCGGCTGGATGGAGGAGGGGATACTGGACTGGAACCTGCCGATGTGCTATTTCAACGAGCAGAAGTACGCCCGCTGGCTGGACAACTGGATGCGGTTTGTGAAAGACCATCAGTACGAGCGCTACGCAGGCATCGGGCTGGGCAACTTCCTAAACCCGATTGAGGACACGCTGAAACAGATAGAGCGGGTGTGGAAGCCAACCGAGCGGGGCAACCGGGCGCGTGGTATCTGCTTCTATTCCTATGCCACTACGAACACCGACGCCAGCGGCAAAGAGCAGAAGCATAATCCTGCTTTCTACGAGACGCTGGGTAAGGTCTTTGGGCAGTGGGTTCCCGTGCCCCCGGCGGTGTGGAAAGAGAAGCCGATAGCCGGACACATCAAGGGCACGATACTGTATGCCGATACGCTGAACCCTGCCGACCACACGCTGGTGGTGCTCAAGGGGAGGGGAATCGAAAGAGAACAATACGTGGACGGCACAGGCTTCTTCGGCTTCGCTTACCTGCCGCCCGGCGAGTATTCCCTGCACATCAGCACGCGAACAGGGGACAAGTATACCCTGAAAGCGAAGGTAGAGGCGGGCAGGGTAACCACGCGCAATCTGCTGGTGGGGAACGGCAGTGCGACGGTGGTCAGACGACTGGAGCAATTGCAAAGGCTGGCGGACGGTACGACGGTTCTGCTGACCGAACAGCCGGTCACCGAGGGGATGCCGGGCACGACCGGCGACTTTCGGATTGGAGAGGTGACCGTGCGAGTGCCTGGCGAACTGCCCCTGCCGTTCCTGAAGGGCGACGTGGTGACGGTGAAGGGCGTGCTTCGCCGCGAGGGCGGAAAGATAGTGATTGACGAGGCGAAAGCGGTACTGGTGGATATGCTGCCGAAGCGTTAGGCGGGCAGGAAGTCCGTACCTGACCGCGAATCCAGAAGATGAACACCATGCAAAGGAGGGATATGCAATGGCGCGACCAGTCACGCTGTTCACGGGACAGTGGGCGGATTTGCCGCTGGAAGTGATGGCGCAGAAAGCGAAAGAGTTCGGCTACGACGGACTGGAGCTTGCCTGCTGGGGCGACCACTTTGAGGTGGACAAGGCGCTGTCGCAGGACGGTTACGTCGAATCGCGCTGGGAGATACTGAGCAAGTACGGGCTGAAGTGCTTCGCCATCAGCAACCATCTGGTGGGACAGGCAGTGTGCGACAATATTGACGAGCGTCACAAGGCGATTCTGCCGCCCTACGTGTGGGGCGATGGCAAGCCCGAAGGTGTCAAGGAGCGTGCGGCGGAGGAGATGAAGAACACCGCTCGCGCCGCGCGAAAGTTCTTCAACGCCGCCCCGCCAGAGGTGAAGGCGCAGCTGAAACGAGTGGTGGTCAACGGCTTCACGGGCAGTTCCATCTGGCCCTACCTGTACTCGTTCCCGCCAAACCCGCCAGACCTGGTGGACAAAGGTTTTGCCGATTTCGCCGCGCGGTGGAAGCCCATTCTGGACGTGTTTGAGCAGGAGGATGTGTACTTCGGGCTGGAAGTGCACCCAACCGAGATTGCCTTTGATATCGTCACCGCGCAGAGGGCGATTGAAGCCGTCGGCGGGCACAGGCGCTTTGGCTTCAACTACGACCCGAGCCACCTGGGCTATCAGGGCGTGGACTATGTGGCGTTCATTCGCACCTTCCGTGAGCGCATCTTCCATGTGCACATGAAGGATGTGTACTGGTCGTCCACGCCGCGCCTGTCGGGTGTGTTCGGTGGACATCTGAACTTCGGGCATCCCGAGCGCTACTGGGACTTCCGCTCGTTAGGGCGTGGGTGCATTGACTTTGAGGGCATCATCCGCGCGCTGAACGAGGTGAACTATCAGGGACCGCTGTCGGTGGAGTGGGAGGACAGCGGCATGGACCGCGAACATGGCGCGAAGGAAGCCTGCGCCTTCGTGAAGCGGATGGACTTCGAGCCATCGCGCATCGCTTTCGACGCGGCGTTCGCGGAGAAGTAAGAGCGTTTTTCGGGGCACACAGGGCATGTGTGCCCCCTACTTACACCCGTTTGAAGCGATACCATTCCCAACCCGGTATCTCAAAGGTCTCGGCTGGCGTTCGCAGTCGCACCCGCACCTTTTCCACGCGCACGCGATAGTTTACCGCGTTCCCGTCAGGAGTTTGCGAGGACGGTGATGTGTATTTCCACAGTACTCCCTGCGCCTCCGTCGCCCACATGGTGCCTATCGTGCGCTGTATCTCCAGCCAGCACGGAGTCTTGCTTCGGAACCAGAGGTTTCGCAGATGGGAAGGCTGGCAGTAGAACAGCTCTTCGAGCACAGGGGCAAATTCAGGCGGAAGAGCACGCAGGGGCAGAGGCTCTCCGTCAAGCACGCGCTTCAGCCGGGCTTCTGGTAATCTTGCGAGCAAGCGGACTACCGGGGAGGTAAAGTTTCTCGAGGCGACCTTGGAATTGATACTGAGGTTGGTAAGATCCTGAAGTTGAGTGTACACTTCACGCTTTGCAGGTTCGGAGTACGGCGGCGTATCATACAGCTCCAGCCCTTTATCCTTTACCCTCACTTTCGTATCCTTCGAGTAACGGGAGATGGCGTAGTTTTTCAGCGCGTCCTGTTTCACCAACGGCAATCGGGCAATCTCCAGCGCGATGTCCATTGTCAAGCCGAACTCGTGTGAGCCTTCAAACCATCGTTCAAGGGTCTCTGGAGGTATGTCCAGATGTCGGTGCTCAGCACGACAGTGAGCGGTGAGCCACAGAGTGTGGTCGACATGTTGCGCGGAGTAGAGAACAGGCTCGCTCAGCCGGGCTACCAGATTCCTTGGGTCACGAGTGGCTATAACGTAGCGGTGCATGGTCAGAGGGTAGTATTCTGCCACCACATTGAGCCCCAGCTGCCGAGCGATTCGAGCAATCGCCTCAGTGACCGTAAGCTTCTCGGCTCGATTGAACCTCTCCACCTTTTCTACAGGGGGCGGTTCGCCCTCACGAAAGAGAAGCGAGTAATCTTCCATGTCGCGCGTACCACGGTCCGGGCGCGGCTGGCTGAGCTCGGGCAGCAGGTCAATAACAGTACCAAGACCTCCATTGTCGGTGTACACCATGACCGATACCGCACGGCTAAGCGGGCTTACGCTCAGCTCCGCGAACACTCTCTCACTGGTGCCGCCTTGCTCCTGAAGCACAGGCTTTTTTGCCTCTTCAGGCAGCCGCTCTCCGGGTATCCACAAAGGCTCTCCCGCCACAAGGCGGTTCATCTCCGTTGCCGACAGGGAGGATACTACTGCCAGAATGTAAGATGACCGTAGATTGGTCGTAGCAGGCATCAGGTGGTCTGGCTCGTCTGTCCGTCCCGCTTTCACCACCGCGATGGCATGCCTGAGTGTTCTCAGTGCCTTTTGCGTCCTTTGCTGTGCTTGCACGTGAAGTTCTTCGCGTAGTTCTGCTGGCTGATAGAGCTGGTAGCCTCCTCCTTCTGAAGGTTGCCACCGAAGTTCGAGCACGCCAGCAAGCGATGCCATCAGCTCAATTAGTGGCATCTCACGCACATGCACACACACTCGAAGTGATCCCACGTCGCGGGCAGGAGAGAGCGGAATGCCCGAACTCGCGCTGACCAGCTGGAGCACCTCCGCGACAGGTAAGCCAGAGGCGTCGAGCGTAACACGCTTGACGAGGCGCGAATCCTGCAAACAATCCGCTGGCAGGTAACGGGATAGCATATCGCGCATCCGATAGGTCACCGTTTTCTCGCTCTGCTGATTCCACCAGATGATGCCTGCAAGTATTGCCCCAATCGTTGCAAGGGAAAGTACGATGACCACACTGTGGCGCACCATGGAACCCTCCAGACCCTTGTCGGCAGGAATATTCATGCTGTTTCCGAATGTCGAATCACCACTCTCTCAATGGAGAATTACGCCATGATTGCAAATGTTCCTGTTCAACGTGTGTTCGGTCCAGAGCATCCGGGTGGGCGTTACAAACATGCGCCGTCCATCACCCAGCTTGCCAACGGTGACCTCTACCTGGTGTTTTACGCCGGCTCAGACGAGTATTCCGACGACACCGCTATCTACGGCGCACGCCTGCCCCGGGGACGCAAGGCGTGGACGAAGCCGATTCCTATCGCCGACGCCCCCAACCAGCCCGAGGGCAACCCTGTTATCTGGCAGGCTCCCGATGGGAAAGTGTGGCTTTTCTATGTGGTGCGCACCGGTGCCACGTGGTCCACGTCCATCATTCTGGCGAAGATTTCCACCGACGGCGCAAAGACGTGGTCCGACCCGATGCTTGTTAGCCTGACGCTGGGCATGATGGTGCGCAACCACCCGCTTGCCCTGCCCAACGGCAATATCCTGCTTCCGGCGTACTACGAGGTGGGAGATGACCCTGAGATGGTCTCGCCGGAGACCTGCTCGCTGTTCTTCATCTACGACGCTAAAAAGCACACCTGGACGGAAACGAACCGAATTCGTTCGAGGCTGGGCAACCTTCAGCCTGCGGTGGCTGCGCTGTCGGATGACCATCTGGTATGCTACTGCCGCGCCGGGGGCAGTTACGAGGACGTGAAGGACAGGCGCATTGTGCGGGCGGAATCGCGAGACGGAGGGCGCACCTGGAGCGATGGCAGGGAGACGAAATTCAAGAACCCGAACTCAGCGGTGGAGTTTCTGCGCCTGCGCAACGGGCATCTTCTGCTGATTTACAATGACTCCACCTCCGAGCGCACTCCCCTAACCGCGGCGATTTCAGTGGATGGAGATAAGAGCTATCCCTACCGGCGCAACCTTTTTGAGGGAAACGACGCCTTTGCTTATCCCAGCGCGATACAGGCACAAGACGGCAAAATCCACCTGGTGTTCAGCGCACAAGAACGCACGGTCATTTATCACGCCGTGTTTGATGAGGCAGATATTCTTCGCGAAGCCAGACGATAGGAAGCCGCTATATCTGCACACAGGCGTAGCGTAACACCCTGCCGTCCTGCGCGATGCCGAACAGGTCAATCGTCGGTGAGGGGCGGCTTCCGCCTCGCTCACAGGCGGTGAAGAAGGTGGTGAAAGGTTCGCGCAGCGGGATTGGTTCCATCTCGCCGATTTTGGGGAGTAGAGGCAGTATCGCGTTCTGCCATGTGCCTTCGGGAGATGTGAACGCACAGACCGCCAGCAGGCGTCTTCCGTCGGGTGAGTGGAAGCGGGCGTACTGCGGACGCGGTGAGGACAGACCTTCACCACCGCGCATCAGCGTTTGCCTGTCTACCACACGTCCATTTTGCACCCTGCAATACTCCAGCGATGCCTGCAGGGGCAGGTTCGGGAAGTACTTCTCGCGCAACAGCGGGGTGGTCTGCTCTCGACGGTATAGAACGTGCGCCGTACCCCGCCTGTCCAGCCACAGGTCCAGGTTGACGATATGCCCGCCGGTGTCGTCCACGTTATCTATCTCCAGCGGTGGGCTGAACGGCTCCGAGAGCACATTGGGCGTCCAGGTGAAAAACAGTCGGCGGAAAACGTAGTCCCATTCGCGCTGGGTTCTCTCGCGTTTGTAGCCCCGCCATTCTTCCACCGGTTCCACAATGTCGCCGATAGCCAGTGCGTAAGCAGAACGGTTGCGCAGGAGCACCTGCGGATAGCAGGCGCGGATAGGGAAGGAGATGACGCCGGGCGCGTCCCATTGCCCATCGCTCTTCAGCAGTGCGTAGTGGTATTCGCTGGTGTGGGCGTCGATGTGCAGAAGCAGAATCTCATTGCGTGCACCGTCTGCCGCGATGCCCCGGTAGGAATGGTCGGTGAACGTGGCGGTGCGCGGATAGGGGGGAACCTGCTTTCGAGGGGCAGACGGCGCATTGCGGGCGAACTCCAGCAGGTGCGGCTCGCATTTGCCGTACTGCGTGCCTGGGGGCATGAGCGAGGTATTCAGCGAGAGGAACAGATTACCCTGTTGAGTGGTCACGAGGGGACAGGGTTCGCGCTCGCGAAAGGCGGAAGGCGCCCATACCATCTGCCATGCCTCGCCCTTTCGTTTGCGATAGAGCCGGGGGCGTGTGTTGCACAGGGGTGGCACGTTGGCTCCCGTCTCCATGATGCTGGCATAGACTTCATTTCCTGTGCGCACAATCAGCGGTGCACCATAGCACCACAGGGGGCCTGAGCCGTTATTGGGCGGTTCGCAGGTCGCAATGGTTTCTTCGGCAATGACGCGCATCGTGTCCCTCCCCGTCGTTCTTACCCGTAATGTTTTCGGGAGCAGGGCATCATTTTCCCGCTTTCGAGGGCAAAATCAGGTAATTTTATCACCGCTTTGGCACGCTTTTTGCTATTTAATAGTGGTGCAAGGCAAAAAGGAGGCTACCGCAAGAGACGGTGCCCCGCAAGGACAAACACTGTGAAATAAGGAGTGAGTGTCATGAGAACGCGAAAAGGCTTTACGATGGTCGAGTTGCTCGTGGTTATCGCCGTGGTGGCGATACTGTCGTCCGTGTTGATGCCCGTGTTTGGGCGTGCACGTGCGGCGGCACGCGGTAGCGCCTGTGTCAGCAATCTGCGCCAGATTGGACAGGCGTTCGTGATGTATGCCCAGGACTGGGAAGGCAGTCTCCCTGCGGCGATGCCCTATGCGCCCGTTGCCCCCGAAGGACGGGCATGGATGACGGCACTGCGACCGTATATTACCGATATGCGCATCTGGGTATGCCCTGAGAATACCCAGCCGGTGCCCAGTTACGCATATAATACGCTGTTGGGCTTTCCTCGCCTGATGGGCGCGGCTTACGGATACAGCGGATTGATGCTGGACAGCATCACCCTGCCAGCGAACACGTTTCTGGCTTACGATACGCCCAACAATCGGGCGGATGCGAATAACCTGAACGGCGCGACTGCCAGTTACATGATGTATGTCAGCCCCGGGCAGCTCGCCGAGCGACATCCGAACTGGGAATCGGCATATCACGAGCGGGTGCAGTGGCAGCGTCCGCGCCATAACGATGGAAACAACGTGGTGTTTGCAGATGGTCACGTGCGGTGGGTCAGGCTGGCAGTGGTAAGTCCATGGAGCGTAAGCCAGTTTAACCCGTTGCAGTCGCCGTGAGGGAAGACTTAACGTCCAACCATCCTCCTCCTCTCCTCCCGCGAGGCGCCGGCTAAACCCGGCGCCTTTGCGCTCTGTTACTGGGTCTGCAGCACCTGACCGATGGTCTTATCGACCGGAAGTCCAGCAAAGCGCGACTGGGCGTGCAGGGTAACGATGGAGCCACTCGGAACGGCAGGCAGGCGGAAGATGACGCCGTCCACATCCGTCCATGCTGAGGCGCTGGACCTGCCCGGCTTGGCGCGCAGGGTGAATGAATGGACACTGCCGTCGGGGTGAAGCACGTGTGCAGTGCAGAGGTAAGCAAAGCCCGGAAGAGGCTGGGCGCGCGTGTACAGCTGCAGGACGATGTGCCCGTTTTCAGTGCGCACGATTCCGGCACTGAAGTCACCCGCGGGCTGGAGCTCGCGCAGAAAATCTTCGGCGTCCGGTTCTTCCCAGACCAGCGGTTGGCTCGGCGAGAGGGTACGCACCACCGGTTGTTCGATAAACAGTTCGTTCTGCCTGACGAAGCTGTGCAGAAAACGAGACATCATGCGCACCTGAGAAGCGTGAGCCTGTATCGCCTTCAGTTTCAGCATCTGTTGCTGTGGTGTCAGGGTCAGCTTTTTCCAGTGCAGCCCGATATGGAAGAAGGCTGAAGGGGGTGTCAGGTATGCCTGCGGGCGCAGTCCCTGGGGTTGGGGCCAGTCGCCGCAGTGCACCATATAATACCGAAGCACCACTCGCTGGGCAAAACCCAGCCTTTGCATGCGCAGATGTGCGAGCGCTGTCTGCACGAACAGGGCAGTGGTGGAATGGTCGGGGTGGTCATCGGCGGGATGGGTCACGTACACGTGAGTGGGAACGGTCTGACGCAGGATGGTTTCCACATCCCGCAGGACGTTTTGCCCACAGTAGGATGCATTGGGTCGCAGGCTATCCCGATACGGGTTGGTGCTGGTAGAGGTATAGTAGGAGTTCATGGCGTTCCATGGCGTCCAGTTCGACCGCCAAAGCGCCTCCAGTCCCCGGTCGGGGTAGCCCAAAAAGGTCACCCGCCAGTCTGCCAGCCCGAGGATGCGCATGGCACGGCGTGCTTCCTGCTGGCGCATCTCACCGAACTGGATGTACTGTTCGGGGGTGGGTTTGGACTGGCGGTATTGACGTTCCACGGCGAGGCGAAAGCCGTCGCCGTTGGTCATGTATACCACCCAGACCTGTGCGCCAGCCTGCACCGCCTGCTGGATAACTCCGGCACAGCCAATCGCCTCATCGTCGGGGTGTGGGGCAAACACAAGAACCCGGTCCCCCGCGCGATGAGGAGCCATCTCCGGAATTGCGCTCAGCACGCTCTCCGGCAGTGCTTTCGCCTGGCGATAGTAGCTTGCGCTCTTATTGGCAAAGTACAGCCCGCCGGCAATCCATAACAGCCAAAAAAACCATTTCAGGGTACGCTTTTTCACGTGCGAACCAGTCCTCCAGAGCGAACAAGACAGCAACTGGTGGCGGAGAGGGTGGGATTCGAACCCACGAGGCTCATCGCCTGCCGGTTTTCAAGACCGGTGCCTTCAACCACTCGGCCACCTCTCCGCGCTCTCTATACAGATGCAGATAGATATACGCTGAAAGAGAGCGGTTCGATTCGGCATAAATAGAGTAACACAACGCAGGGGATTTCGTCAACCTGCTGTTGGGTCCTCTATCCTGTTATCTTTGGAGTGAAGGAGCTACCGCAACCACAGGAACGTTCGGCGTTGGGGTTGTGGAACACGAATCCTGCCAGCAGGTTCTGGAACGAGTAGTCAATCACTGTACCCTCCAGAAACCGCCGACTCTTGCGGTCGATTACCACGGGCAAGCCGTCTACCTCATACAGGTCGTCGCGGTCGGTTACTTTCGCGTCCACGTCCAGCACGTAGGACAGTCCGGAACAGCCACCACCACGCACACCGACGCGGATGCGCAGGTCGGGGTTGTTGCCCTGTTTAGCCAGTACTGCCCGCAGTCGCTTGATGGCGGACTCGGTGAACTGTACGGGACAGGCGGTGCCGGTTGCCTCTGCCATTGTCCTCACCTCTACTCCCAGATTCCCAGCTCCATTTTTGCCTCTTCACTGCAGTGAACACGCGGGTCCCAGCGCGGCTGCCACACCAGCTGCACGTAGGTCTGCTTGACAAACGGCAGTTCCGAAAGGCGGTCGCGAATCATCTCCTCCAGCAGGGGACCAATGGGACAGCCCGGACTGGTCAGGGTCATGGTGATCAGCACATTGCCCTCATCGTCCATATCAATGCCGTATACCAGCCCCAGGTTGATAATGTCAATGCCCAGCTCCGGGTCGTAGACGGTCATCAGGCGTTCGCGAATCTGGTTCTCCTGTTCGGCGGTCAATGCCATTTACTTTGCCTCCAGCATCTCTTCCAGCGTTGTCCATGCCAGCAGAGCGCACTTGATGCGCACGGGATAGTTTCTCACGCCCTCCAGTGCGCTCAGGTCTTCATCCTCATCAAAAGGTTCGTGCGGTGCGCCGGTGAGCATCGCCTTCACGCGCTCCATCAGTTGCCTGGCTTCCTCGATGGTCAGTCCGCGCAAGGCTTCCGTCAGCATGGACGCCGACGCCTGACTGATAGAACAGCCGCGCCCCTCAAAACTTGCCTCTACAATCCGGTCGCCGTCAGTTTTCAGGTACAGGGTGAGTTCATCGCCGCACAGGGGGTTTATCCCCTCGGCGGTCAGGTTGGCATCGGGCAGAGCACCCTTGTAGCGCGGATGATGATAGTGTTCCAGAATAATCTCACGATACAGTTCATCGTCCACCATACTTGCCGAACACCTTTCTCACGTCGTCTAAGGCTTTCCAGAAGGCTCGCACCTCCTCTAACGTATTATACAGGTAAAAGCTGGCGCGAGCGGTAGCGGTAACATCCAAGCGGCGCATTATGATCTGACAGCAGTGGTGCCCGGCACGAATGGCGATACCGCGCTTATCCAGGATCTGCGCCACGTCGTGCGGGTGTACATGCTTGAAGTTAAACGAGACCAGACCACACCGCTTTCGGGCGTCGCGGGGTCCATAGATAACGATATCCTCCTCTGCCTCCAGCAGGCGCAAAGCCTCTTCGGTCAGAGACTGTTCGTGCTGCTGGATGGCTTCCATGCCCACTCTCTGCAGGTAATCTACCGCCACCCCGAACGCCACCGCGTCGGCGATGTTTGGCGTGCCTGCTTCGAACTTGGTAGGCACATCCGCCCACGTGCTGAACTCATGGGTGACCTTGCGGATCATACTGCCACCGCCCATAAACGGCGGCATCTGCTCCAGCAGCTCCTGTCGGGCGTACAGCGCACCGATTCCCGTAGGCGCCAGCATTTTGTGTCCCGAAAAGGCGTAGAAGTCGCAATCTATCTGGGTGACGTTTACCAGTTTATGGGGTACCGCCTGAGCACCGTCTACCAGCACCTTCGCGCCCACGGCGTGTGCCTTGCGCGTTATCTCCTGCACGGGGTTGACCGTGCCCAGTACATTGGAGACGTGCGTAATTGCCACCAGTTTGGGTTCCTGCCGAAGCAGGCTTTCGAGGGCTTCCATGTCCAGTTCGCCCTCTGAGGTGAAGGGCACGTAATGCAGTTTCGCTCCGGTCCTCTGGGCGACCAGCTGCCAGGGCACGATATTGGAGTGGTGCTCCATCTCGGAGAGCACTATCAGGTCGCCCTCTCTAAGATTTGCCAGCCCCCAGGCGTAGGCAACCAGATTGATTGCCTCGGTAGTGTTGCGTGTGAAGACAAGGCTCTCTGGTTCCGCGCCGATGAAGTGCGCTACCTTTGCGCGGGCAGTTTCGTACGCTTCGGTCGCCTCTTCTGCCAGCGTGTGCAGACCCCGATGCACGTTGGCATTGGACTGTTCGTAATACTGCACCAAGGCATCAATAACCTGGCGCGGCTTCTGCGAGGTGGCGGCATTGTCCAGATAGACCAGAGGATTACCATCCACCCTCCGCTTCAGAATAGGAAAGTCTGCTCGGATGGTCTGCACATCGTAGGTTGCTGCTATCTGAACGGACATGGTCTATGCCCCCTTTTGGATTCATTCCGGCAGTTCTACGAACACCTCGTTACCCTCGACGTACACCTTGTAGGCGTTGACCGGTCGGGTTGCGGGAAGGGTAAGGGCTTCGCCGGTGCGCACGTCGAAGAGGGCACCGTGGCGAGGACACTCGATTTCGTAACCGCTCAGCTCGCCCTCGCCCAGCGGACCGCCGTCGTGCGTGCACATGTCGTCTATCGCATACCATTCGTCTTCGATGGGGCGGCAGAGCGCCAGCCGCCTGCCGCCCGCATGTACCACCACTGCCTTGCCCACCGGCACGTCTCCGCTATCTGCCACGCGCACACGCATCGCCATTTTCACGCCCTCCTGCTAGCTATCTTCGCGTCTACTTTCGCGCTGACCATCTCACGCAGGCTTTTCGCGCTGATACGGTCCAACACCGGCTGAAGGAACCCTTCCACAACCAGTCGACTGGCATCGCGAGGCGCCAGTCCCCGACTCATCAGGTAGAACATCTGCTCGATGTCCACCGGCGCGACGGTTGCCCCGTGTGTACAACGCACATCGTTCGCCTCAATCTCCAGATTAGGCAGGGTCTCAGCGTGTGCCTGCTTGCTCAGCACCAGATTCTCGTTGCGCTGGTAGGCGTTTGCCTTCTGGGCGCCCGGCTCAATGCGTATCAACCCGCTGTAGGCAGAGTATGACTGTCCATCCAGCGCCACCTTGAACAGCAGGTCGCTGGTAGTGTTGCCTACGGTGTGCAACTGCACCGTGTGGTGATCAAAGTGCTGGTTGTCGTCGCCGAACACCACACCGAGCATATCGCTCACCGCGCCGGGCGAACAGAGCACCGACTCGATGGTGGCTTTGCTCAACGACGCGCCCAGCGCGACGGTGATGGTGGTCAGGTGCGAATCGCGCCCCAGCACCGCCCGCTGATGGTGGAAATACTCCATGCCCTGTCCCCACTGCTGGAACAGCACATAG
Organism: Chthonomonadia bacterium; assembly: GCA_013314755.1. Taxonomy (GTDB): domain Bacteria; phylum Armatimonadota; class HRBIN16; order HRBIN16; family HRBIN16; genus HRBIN16. The sequence continues at coordinate 14,318 of JABUFA010000034.1, read as the reverse complement.
GTCAATTCCGCGCCCTCGCCCAGCACGAGGTCCGCTACTCCGCTTCCGAACGCTCGCGCTGGCAGGTCAGGCGAGAGCAACCCATCCAGCAAGGTAACGCGACTGCCCTCTTCGAGCACAACCAGCGTTCGCGGAAACACCGGTCCGTCCCCGCTGGCGGCAAAGAAGGTTTGCAGGGGCAGAGTGACTGCCACTCCCCTTGGCACAATCAGCACCGTGCCGCTGGTTGCGTAGGCGCGAGCCATCGCCGTGAACTTCTCGTCGGCAGGGTCGTAATCCAGCTGTTCTGCCACCTGCCGGATGGCGTCGGGATGCTGTTGAATAGCGTGTTGCCAGTCGGTGAAGATGACGCCGTGCTTGCGCAGGCTATCTCCCGTATGGCTGTAAACCAGGCTCCCGTCCACGAAAGCCAGCGTGCCCCCGATGCGCTTTGCCCCTTTGCGAATGGTCTCCTCTAGCCAACGGGGCAGGGCAGGGGTGGACCGGGGGAGGGCAGGCGTGATGTCTTCCAGATTCAGGTGGCTGACATCGGTGCGCCGCCAGTGCTCGTGAGTGCGCGAGGGCATGGGTGCCTGCATGAATCGATGCCATGCCTCCCTGCGCAGCGCGCCTGCCCATTCCGGTTCCGCCAGATGGCGGCTGAGGGTATCTATCAGTTCCAGCCCGGTGGGGCTGGGGTTCATCAATGTGCTTGCCATTTATCCTACCGAGCCCTCCATCTCCAGCGCAATCAAACGGTTCAACTCCACCGCGTACTCCAGCGGGAGCTCTTTCGCGAACGGCTCGAAGAAGCCGTTGATAATCATGGTGGTCGCTTCCTGCTCGCTCAAGCCTCGGCTCATCAGGTAGAACAGCTGCTCCTCGCCCACCTTGCTGACGGTGGCTTCGTGCTCGATGCGCACGTCGTCCTCTTTCACGTTCATGGTGGGGTAGGTGTCGGAGCGCGAGAACTCGTCCAGCAGGAGCGCATCACAGCGCACGTTGCACTTCACGCCGACCGCGCCTTCGTCCACCTGCACCAGCCCGCGATACGTGGTGCGTCCGCCACCCTTGCTGATGGACTTGGAGACCACTGTGGAGGTGGTGTACGGCGCGGCGTGGATGACCTTTGCGCCGGCGTCCTGGTGCTGTCCCGGTCCGGCAAAAGCCACCGACAGGATGTCTCCCCTCGCGCCCTTGCCCACCATATACACGCTCGGGTACTTCATCGTGAGCTTCGAGCCGAGGTTGCCGTCCACCCACTCCACCGTGGCGTCCTCGTAGGCGACGGCGCGCTTGGTGACGAGATTGTACACGTTCTTAGACCAGTTCTGCACGGTGGTGTAGCGGATGTGCGCGCCTTTCAGGGCAACCAGCTCCACGACCGCCGAGTGCAGAGAGTCGGTGGAGTAGATGGGCGCGGTGCATCCCTCAATGTAGTGCACCTTGCTGCCCTCGTCGGCGATGATGAGCGTACGCTCGAATTGCCCCATGTTTTCGGCGTTGATGCGGAAGTACGCCTGCAGAGGGATCTCCACATGCACGCCCGGCGGCACGTAAATGAACGACCCACCCGACCACACCGCCGAGTTGAGCGCGGCGAACTTGTTATCGGCGGGCGGAATCACCTTACCGAACCACCGGCGCACCAGGTCGGGATATTCGCGCAATCCCGAGTCCATGTCCATGAAAATAACGCCCTGTCGCTCCAGGTCCTCCCGGATGCTGTGGTACACCACCTCCGACTCGTACTGCGCAGACACGCCCGCCAGGAACTTGCGCTCCGCCTCGGGGATGCCCAGCTTCTCGAAGGTGTTCTTAATCTGCTCGGGCACTTCGTCCCACGTCCTGCCCTGCTTGTCGGCAGGCTTGATGTAGTAGTAGATCTCGTCGAAGTTTATCTCGCTGAGAAGCCTGGTGTTGCCCCAGGTGGGCATGGGTTTCTTCAGGAATATCTCGAGGGCGCGCAGGCGGAACTCGCGCATCCAGTCTGGCTCGCCCTTCATGTGCGAAATCATCTCCACCACGCGGCGGCTCAGACCCTTCTCCGCGCGGTAAACGTACTCTATCTCATCCCGAAAACCGTACTGGTATTCGGTGCCGACGTCCAGCAGAGACTGAGGGCTAGACATTTAACCCACCTCCTGTAGCTCTTTTTCCTCTGCTCCCGCTTCCTGCAACAGCCAGTCGTAACCGCGCTGTTCCAGCTCGTGGGCGAGGCTCTCGTCGCCAGAGCGGATAATCCGTCCGCCCACCATCACGTGCACGAAGTGCGGGCGAATGTAGCGCAGGATACGCTGGTAGTGCGTAATCAGCAGAACGCCTGTATCCTGACCGGCGATGCGGTTCACGTTTTCGGAAACGATACGCACGCCGTCAATATCCAGTCCCGAATCGGTTTCGTCCAGTATTGCCAGCTTGGGTTTAATCATGCCCATCTGCACGATTTCGAGCCGCTTCTTCTCACCGCCCGAAAAGCCCTCGTTCACGTAGCGGCTGGCGAAGCTGTCGGGCATGTGCAGTGCCTTGAACTCTTCTTTCAGGGCGTTGCGGAACTCGCGTGCGCTCATCTCTTCCTCACGCAGCGATTTAAGCGCACTGCGCAGGAAGTTTGCCACGCTGACGCCCGGGATGGCAACGGGATACTGGAAGGCAAGAAATACACCGGCGCGTGCACGTTCGTCGACTTCCATCTCCAGCAGGTTCTGCCCCTCAAACAGAACCTCTCCCCTGGTGACCTCGTAACGAGGATGCCCCATCAGGGTAGCGGCGAGGGTGCTCTTGCCGGAGCCGTTGCGCCCCATCAGCGCGTGAATCTCGCCCCGATTGATGGTCAGGTTCACACCTTTCAGGATTGGCTTACCGTCGACCGCAACGTGCAGGTCGCGTATTTCCAGAAGCGGATGGCTCATGTTCGTTATCTCTCCTCCGAGTTAGTCTGAGCGGTTTGAACAGGCTGATGTCCAGCCAGCGGGATGGTCTGCTCACTGCGCGAGAAAAAGGACGGCACCAGCGGCCGCGCCTCCCCATCGGCGAGGTGCTTCAGCGTAATGCGGTTGAAAACGACCGCCAGGTAATCGGCGACGAAGCTCCACACCGAGTGCAGTTCGCACCCGCCATGATGCACGCAGATTTCGCGGTCGCCCGAAAACTGGTTACACAGGTTATCGGCGGTCAGAACGCCGCCCAGTGCTTCCAGCACCTGCCTCAGGCTGATTTGCTCCGCGGGGTAGGCGAGCCGATAGCCGCCCTGCGCCCCGCGCACGCTCTCCGTCAGCCCCGCCCGGTTCAGCAGGTAGAGCAGTTTCTCCACATAGGCGGTAGACAGCCCTTCGCATTCGGCAATCTGGCGTACGTTCACCGTCTCGCCGAAGGGCACGCGCGCAAGGTGCATAATGCAGCGCAGACCGTATTCTTCTTGTGCCGTGATTTTCATCGGTTCACACTCCGCGTATATTAAACCTCAATCCTTACAAAAAAGTCAAGTATCCAAGGGGATTTGCGCCCTGTTGCGGGAAAAAATCACTGGGCAGGACTAAGCGCATCTAGAAAGATGTCCACCTGCCCGGCTTGTTCCGCTAAAAAATGTAAGAGCGCCCGTTTTTGTTATCGTTGATGCGAATGCTGATAGCGTTCTGCCCAGGGGGAGGCAGTATTAGGAAGACGCTGGCGTGGTTGCTGATCAGGTCTACTGGAGGACGTATCTCTTCGGGAGCTCGTTCATAAAAACGCTGAAACTCCCTTGTGGCGTAGTCGTACGCTTCGGCAAATATCTCGGAGGGGAGGCGAGAGAGCGGCAACTCCACCATTTCTCCCTCCATCCAGCGCGCCCTTTCTTCGGGGGTAAGCAGCTCCATCAGTTTTGGTAGAAGCTTCTGTGAAGCCTGTTCGGAGGGTGTCAGGTTCCCTGCAGATTCCCGAAACTCTTCCTGCTCTTTACGTTTCTGCTCGTCGGAGCGAGAGAGCCAGACGTGCTTCTCCGTACGGAGCAAGAGCGCCAGTGCCTCGATAACCTCTGCAATTGAGGCATTCTGCCAACGCGCAATAATCCGCAGGTCCTGCAAATCATTTTCAATATGAAGGCTCCAGCCCGTTTTCTCAGACAGCGAGCGGGCAAAGCGCGACAGAGGCACGACAGCCGCTCTGATGGTAATCTGCCCACCTGTCGTATTGATGCTCAGCGCGCCTTCGGTCGCCCACTTCGCGCCATAATGCGTTTGTGCTACAGCGTCCTGGTGGCGGCGGAATGCCCTCTTCTTCGCGCGGAGCACGTATGTGCTGCCTACCCTTACAACTTCTCGCTCATAAGTTCGGGCAAGTTGCTCGACCGCCTGCTGTGCGGACAGGTTGCGCGTCTGCCGTTCGGTTACGGCCGTGTCTCCCGTCAGGTATACGTCCGCGACAATATTGACGGGGTAACGCTGTATTACGTGCTCACAGGCGGAGGCAAAAGTGACGGGAGCAGAAGCAGGGCTGGTGCTGCTCTGCTGGGCTAGGGCACGTGTGCCGATAAACCAGTAAAGAGCAGACAGGATCAACAACACTTTCCTGACGTTTTGTAGCATCTTTTTTACCTCTAAAATCTACTGACTCCCTCCTGGAGGTTCCCCGCCCGGCGGCTGAGTTTGTGGAGGCTTTATCTTTACGAACTGAACGGCGGGAAGGGCTGGATCGCGAAGCGGATCACTGCGGTTGTTGTATAGCTGCCACTCATCTTGGACAATGGTTTCTTGAGTTACGGTTTTTGCGGTTCCAACCACTGTCCAGTGAATGGTTCCATCGTCGTCTGTGCGCGTTCGCCCCCACGAATAGAATATCATGCTGTTGATTTTCACTGGCCTGATAAGGCATGTGTCGTCTCGTACCTGCTGTCCATTCGCTAGCGTATCTTTGTCCTTCTGTTTCAGGACGTAGTGGAAAAGGGTACCACTGGTAACTTCGACAAGGTTGAGTTCGCATCCTCCCGACATTTCGGGCAGGTAAGACTGTGCCGAAGCTGGGCCCGTAGCCATTAGCGTACATGCCAGCAATACCATCAGAACGATTCTCACGTCAGTGTCCCTCCTTGAGGGCTTATGTACCAAGAGTGTACTATCGAAAAAAAAAGTGCAAGCCTTGGTGTTGGTCTCGTAAAAAATCGCTATTTGTGCATTTGAGGTAGCACAATGGCAGTTGCGATAAGAAGGACCATCTGAGCAAAACGGCTTGTCCCTTTAATGGTTACCTCACGTGTCGTTCTGCTCCGACGTCACCCTGGGCGAAGCGAAGGGTCTCGTCATACTTGTCACCCTGAACGCAGTGAAGGGTCTCAAAAACGAGATGCTTCACTTCATTCAGCATGACAGTAATAGCATTCATGATGACAATTAAAATGTCTAGTGTTCGGGTGGACAAACTTCCCAGTCTCTGCCTGCCGACCTTCTGCCCCGTGTTCCGCCGCCCAGACAGGAATCCAGCAGGGTTCTTCACGTAATACTTAGAGGGGGTAACCGCAAGATGCGCATTGTGATTATGCTCAACGGGCAGGTGCCGCGGCGGGACCTGCTCGATTCGGTGGTTCAGGGGGCAGATGTGCTGATTGGCGCCGACGCGGGCGCAGTGTGCCTTCGTGGGGCAGGTTTGCGTGTGGACTATGTGGTGGGCGATTTCGACTCGGTTCCCGCTGAGCTTCTGCAATCCCTGCCTGCCGAAAGCGTGGTACATGACCCCGGACAGGACGACACGGACCTGGAGAAGGCGCTGCGCTTCGCGGTATCGCGCTGGCAGAACCCGCAAATCGTGGTGCTTGGCACAACAGGTGACCGTCTGGACCATGTGCTGGGCAACGTGCTGGGGGCGGTACGATATACCGACCGGGCGTTCATCCGCTTTGTGGAAGACGGATCGGTCAGCTATTTCGGCAACTGTCGGGTAGAATTTCACGCGCCTGTTGGGGCGACGGTTTCGCTGTTGCCGCTGGCTGAAGCAGAAAGCGTTCGCACGCAGGGGCTGAAGTGGGCTCTGGCGGGTGAAACGCTGAGCATCGGCACGCGGGGCGTTAGCAACGTGGTGGAAAGCTCGCCCGTGGTGGTAGAGTGGCAATCGGGCTATCTGGTAGTGATTCGGCTTCTAAGGGCGGGCGAGCGGTTCGAGTGGTAACTTGATTTGACAAAGGAGAAGCTGGCTGGTGCAAACGCTGGTGCACTTTTCCGCAGGGGATGTCGTCGTTCTGGTCGTCTTTCTGGTTGCCGTGCTGTGGGTGGGGTACACGGCTCGGCGCGGGGTGCGGGAAGGGGATACGGTGGGCTATCTGGTGGCAGGGCGAACGGTGACCCTACCCGCTTTCGTTGCCACGCTGGTTGCCACATGGTACGGCGGAATCCTTGGGGTGGGGGAGTTCAGCTACTCGTACGGCGTCTCCAACTGGGTGGTTTTCGGTCTGCCGTACTATGTCTTCGCCCTGCTGTTTGCCTGGCTGCTGGCGCCGCGGGTGCGTGAGGCAGAGCTGTTCACCATTCCCGACCGCCTGTACAGCATTTACGGGCGAGCCTGCGGGCTGTTCGGTTCGCTGTTGACCTTTTGCATGACCACGCCCGCTCCCTACACGCTGATACTGGGCGTTCTGTTTCAGTTGCTGTTCGGGGGGAATCTGCTGATATGGCTGGTGGTTGGCACGATACTGAGCACCATTTACCTGTACAGGGGCGGGCTCCATGCCGATGTCCGCGTCAACATTCTGGAGTTTCTGATGATGTTCGGCGGCTTCGCGATTATCGTGCCGTTTCTGGTCAGCAGGTATGGCGGGCTGGATTTTTTGCGAGAGAATCTGCCTCCTTTGCATCTGACGTGGCACGGTGGAAACAGCCTTCAGTACATTATCGTCTGGTTTTTCATCGCGCTGTGGACGCTGATTGACCCCGGCTTTCACCAGCGATGTTATGCGGCACGCTCGCCTCAGGTGGCGCGGTGGGGGATTGTGGTGAGCGTGTGTTGCTGGTTCGTTTTTGACCTGATGACCACCACCGCCGGGCTTTACGCACGCGCCGTGCTCGGCGATGGGCTGGCGGACCCCAAGTTTGCCTATCCCGTGCTGGCGGAGCGGGTGTTGCCTCCTGTGGCAAAGGGCATCTTCTTTGTGGGCATGTTCGCAACGGTGATGTCCACGGTGGTCAGCTACACCTTCCTGTCGGCGGTCACTTTTGGGCGCGACCTGGTGTGGCGATGGCGCGGCGGTGACGAGGCGGAGGCGATGCGCTACACGCGCTGGGGAATTACCCTGGTAGGCGTCATCGCCATTGTGCTGGCGTGGAAGGTGCAGTCGGTGGTCAACCTGTGGTATCTGATTGGTTCGCTGTTCATTCCGGGCTTGCTGTTGCCGCTGGTGGGCAGTTATACCACCAGGTATCGCGCTCCTGCGCCCTTCGTGCTGGCAACGATGGTGCTCGGATTTGGCACGTCGCTGGGGTGGATGGTATATGGTGCGGTGAGCGGACGCCTGCAGGACCCCTCCTTCATCCAGCCCATGTATCCGGGGCTGGTGGTTGGGACGGTGGTCTATGCGCTGGGCTGGGCGCTTCAAAAAAACGTTAAAGCTTCGCCCTCAAACCGCTTGCCTTAAGCCGTTGCGATTCGGTATCATAACAATAGAGAAGTAATTTGCAACATGCCGCAATCGGCAGGAGGGATCAAGAATCTCTACTAACCGCATGAGCAGTTTCGCTTCCGCAACAGGCGGGCAGATTATTCAGCGCCCGAAAACGCAGTTGCGCGTCACCGACAATCTGGACGAACTGTTAGCCGTGTTGCCTCTGCAGGTGCGCCGTGCTCTGGAGCAGGAGCCGAGCCTGGAGGACTTACTGGAGGTCATTTTAGACCTCGGGCGGGAGCCGCAGGCACGCTTCCCCGACCGTACCCTGCAGTTGAGCAACATGGAGGTCACCGAAGCCGACATCGACTATGTGGTTCAGCGCGTGGGCGCGTTCGGCAAGGACAACCGCGCAGGCATCGAGCGTACTCTGCACCGTATCTCCGCCATCCGCAACCGTCAGGGGCGAATCATTGGCTTGACGTGTCGCGTGGGCAGGGCGGTTTTCGGCACGATTGACATCATTCAGGACGTTATCGAGCGGGGCAAGAGTGTGCTGATGCTGGGGCGTCCGGGCATCGGCAAGACCACCAAGCTTCGCGAAATCGCGCGCGTGCTGGCGGATGAGTTCAACAAGCGCGTGGTCATCGTGGACACCTCCAACGAGATTGCCGGCGACGGCGACATTCCACATCCCGCTATCGGCATGGCGCGCCGCATGCAGGTGGCTTCGCCGGAACTTCAGCACGCCGTCATGATTGAGGCGGTGGAGAACCACATGCCCGAAGTGATCGTGATTGACGAAATCGGCACGGAGGCGGAGGCGTTCGCAGCGCGCACCATCGCCGAGCGCGGCGTGCAGCTCATCGGCACCGCTCACGGCAACTCCCTGGAGAACCTGCTGATGAACCCCACCCTGTGCGACCTGGTGGGAGGGATTCAGGCGGTCACCCTGTCGGACGAGGAGGCACGCCGGCGCGGTACGCAGAAGACCGTTCTGGAGCGCAAGGCTCCGCCCACCTTCGACATCGTTATCGAAATGATAGAGAAGGACAAGCTGGCCATTCACCACGACGTGGCGAGCACGGTAGACCGCCTCCTGCGCGGTGAAACGCCACGCCCCGAGGTGCGCGTGCGCCTGCCGGATGGCACCATTCAGGTGGTGCAGACGGGAGATGCCCCCGAGCCTGCGCGAGAGACCGGCGTGTTGACCGTTCGCTCCAGCGCTCCCAAGGAGCGGCGGCAGCTGCCTTCAACGGTGCGCATCTTCCCCTATGGTGTCAGCCGTAATCGGCTGGAGCGCGCTATCCGGGAACTGCGTGTGCCTGCCTACATCGTGCGCGACGTCCAGCAGGCGGACGTGGTGATTGCGCTCAAAGCCAACGCCCGCAAGGAGCCGACGCGCATGAAGGAAGCCGCGAACAAGGGCTTGCCCGTGTACGTGGTGAAGAGCAACACCTACGCGCAGATTGCCGGTAGCGTGCAGGATATATTCGCGATGCGCCCGCCGGAGGGCTGGGAGGACTCGGAGCCGGCAGTAGACCCCACCGAAGCGGCGCTGCTGGAGACCGAAGAGGCGATTCAGGAGGTACTGCGCACCTCCATGCCGGTGGACCTGTCTCCTCAGAACAGCTACATCCGCCGCCTCCAGCATCAGCTGGTGGAAAAGTACCGGCTGGTTTCCGAGAGCGTGGGGGTGGAGCCGAACCGTCGCGTGCGCATCTCACCCCCGTGAGCGATGAACTCCGCCTTTATCACCTTCGAGGGCATTGAAGGAGCGGGCAAGAGCACTCTTGCCCGCTGGCTGGCACAACGCCTTCAGCAAGAACGGATTGACTGCTGGCTGACGTGGGAGCCGTGGGAGCCGCGCCTGCGCGAGGTGCTTCTGGAACACAGCGACCTCCGAAGCGAAGAGGAGCTCCTGCTGTTCATCGCTGACCGCGCCATCCACACCCGCCATATCCGCAACGCGCTCGCCGAGGGCAAAACGGTCATCTGTGACCGCTACGCCGATTCCACGCTCATCTATCAGGGCTATGGACGAGGGCTGGACATCGCGTGGGTGCGCCAGCTGAACCGCTTTGCAACCGGCGGGCTGGAGCCGGTGCGCACCTACCTGCTGGACCTGCCGGTGGAGGTCGGTTTGAGCCGTCAGCAGGAGCTGAACCGCATCGGTGCCGAGGAGTTAGCCTTCCACCAGCGAGTGCGAGAAGGGTTCCTGACAGAGGCAGAGCAGAATCCCCGTCGCTTCCTCGTGCTGGATGCGACGCGCCCCCTGCAGGCGCTGCAGGAAGTTATCTGGCAGGATGTTCGTTCCCTGCTCTGAGTACCGCCGATTTGAACCGCTCGCGCCTGTTCCTGTATAATACACATACCTGCAGGGCAGGAGGGAACAATCATGAAACTGGTTATCGCTGTCGTGCACGACCGCGACAAAAACAAGATTTCGGATGCACTGCTTCGCAACGGATTCAAGTTCACCAAGGTAGCCAGCACGGGTGGCTTCCTGCGCGAGGGCAACGTGACGCTCTTCATCGGGGTGGAGGACCAGGACCTGGAGCAGGTGCTTCGCCTCATTGGCGAGAGTTGCAAGACGCGCGAGCAGTACGTTAACGTACTGCCGCCGGACGCCGCGCCGGTAGGCACTTTCGTGCCCAACCCGGTGAAGGTGCTGGTCGGTGGAGCCATCGTTTTCGTGGTGAACGTGGAACGGTTTGAACGCTTCTGAGATGTCTCTGCGAGAATGGTGTCAGAAACTCCAGATTGACGAAGCCTGCATCCCGCTGATTGAACAGGCGTTAACCCATCGCTCGGCGCTGGCAGAAGGGGCGCCTGCGAGCAACGAGCGGCTGGAGTTTCTGGGAGATGTGGTGCTTGGGCTGATTGTCAGTGAGGCGTTGTATCATCTCTTTCCCCATCACACGGAGGGCGAGCTTTCCCGTGCCCGTGCACTGGTGGTCAGCCGGCGCACGCTGGCACAGGTGGCGAAAGGGCTGGGCATTGACCAGATGCTCCGCCTGAGCACGGGCGAGGAGGCGCAGGGAGGACGCCAGCGTACCAGCATCCTAGCCGATGCCCTCGAGGCGGTTATCGCCGCCGTGTATCTGCAGGGCGGGCTGGACGAAGCGCGGCGGTTTGTTCTGCGCGTGCTCGGTGACATCATTCACCGGGCGCCGGATTCCGCGCGAGTACACGACTACAAGTCGCGCCTGCAGGAAAGGACACACGCGCTACTGCGTCAGACACCCGAATATGAGGTGATTTCCGAGACCGGCGCAGACCACGATAAAACCTTCTATGTGCAGGTGCGCCTGGGTGAGCGTGTTCTGGGCAGCGGCACAGGCAAGAGCAAGAAAGAAGCCGAGCAGGCAGCGGCGCGTGAGGCGTTGACGAAATTGGAAACAGCCTTGTCTTAATATGATATTTCGTCATTATGTTCTTTTTTATGTGAATCTGAGCAAAGTGAAGAGTCTCAGAGATGCTTCACTGCGCTCAAAATGATACTTTTGTTGCGCTGGGCGGGGCAAATGGTCTCGCTGAATGTGTCACCCTGAACGGAGTGAAGGGTCTCAAAAACGAGATGCTTCGCGAACGCTCAGCATGACAGGAAGTAGCGTCCAGAATGATCCCTGATGATTCGGTCATTGCCGCCATCGGCGAGCTGTGCGATCCTCCATATTTTTGCCGCCGCTGGGGCAAAAGCGTTGACACCTGTGGTATACCGTTCTATAATATCATCACAAGCTACACACAACAGGAAAGGAGCCTGATGAAGATGTCTCGCCGTGCATTTACGTTAATCGAGCTGCTGGTGGTCATCGCGATTATCGCGATACTGGCAGCCATCCTGTTCCCAGTATTCGCCCAGGCGCGTGAGAAGGCGCGACAGGCAAACTGCATCTCCAATGTAAAGCAGTTGCTTCTGGGCGCTTTGATGTACACGCAGGACTATGACGAGAAGTTCCATCGCCTGCTGGTACTCAATCCTACCTGTTACACCAACCCGGGGGCGTGCACTGGTGGTTGCCCCAGCAAGTGCTGGAACAATGACCCCAACGGACCCGACCAGGCCATTGGGGCAGAAGACATGCTGAACCCATACGTGAAAAACACAGGTGTGTGGAAGTGCCCCAGCGACAACGTGCGCCGCGACGACTGTACGGGGCCCAATGGGTGGTGGTATCCTATCAGCTACTCGTTCACCCACTTCCAGCCTGGCACGTACGAGAACACAGCGACGTTCGGATTATGCGCCTACTATGCGAGCGCTGATTCCAAAACGACCGCTGAGGTGGGCCGCCCCGCGCAAACGGTTCTGATGTATGAGCTGTGGACAATGGTGAGCTACGGGAGGCACATGTCCTACTGGCGCTGGGATAACCGCAACATCGCCGACCCCAACTGGCCCGACGCACCGAACTACTTCACAGTAAACTGGTGCGGTACCGGGGATGCACAATTCTCTTTGGGGAACCATAATCAAGTAATGACCATTGGCTGGGCAGATGGTCATGCCAAGCCCATGCGACGCAGACAGCTGATGTACTGGCCATGGGACCAGACAGCGGTTAACAACCGCATGTTCAACTACATCCACTGGAACGAGGCGTTCAAGCCGTAAAACAAGGAGAAGAGCTATGTCCAAACCATCATCCAGCAAGACGGCGATCTGGGTTATCATCGCCGTGGTCGCTATTGTGCTGGCAGTCTTTTCTGCCTACAAGTCGTTTATTGCACCACGGCAGGGTAAGGCGATAGGACACCTGGACATCGCGCCGGGCGGAAAAGCTGGCTTGATGAAGGGTGGTCCGTCCGCGGAAGGCATGGAGCAACCTGCACCCGCAGGACGATAAGCGTGACGTAGAACGGGGCGGCTGAACCTCAGCCGCCCTCTTTTCCCCTGCACATTCTCCCCCTTTTAGCCGACACTTTTATAGAAGACCTTGCTCACGCTTCACACAGGAGGTCAACAATCGCATGTTCGTGCTCATCGGACTGGCGGTAGTGTTTGGCTCCATTCTGGCTGGTTACATCATGCACGGTGGGCAGATTGGAGTGCTTATCCAGATTTCCGAAGTGATTATCATCGGCGGCGCGGCGTTCGGTGGAGTAATTGTGGGTAACGGCATCAGCGGCGTCCAAGCGTTGATTAAAGCGGTGATGGGGCTTTTGAAACCGCCGCCGGTCAGCAAGGATAGCTACATGGAGCTCCTGCAGATGCTGTTTGCCATGTTCACACTGGCGCGAAAGGAAGGACTGCTTGCCCTCGAGCGCCACGTGGAAAACCCCGAGTCCAGCGAGCTGTTCGCCCAGTATCCGAGCATCATGGCAAACCATCATGCGATGGAGTTCCTGTGCGATACTGTCAAGGTCATCCTGACCGGTGCGGTTGGGCACTACGAGCTGTCCGACCTGACGGAGATTGACCTGGAAACCCATAAAGAAGAAGCCATGAAGCCCGCGCACATACTTTCCAAGACAGGCGACGCGATGCCCGGTTTCGGAATCGTGGCGGCGGTGCTGGGCGTGGTTATTACCATGCAGGCGATTAACGGTCCGCCAGAGCAAATCGGGCACAAGGTGGCTGCTGCGCTGGTGGGTACGTTCATGGGCGTGCTTCTGGCGTATGGCGTTTTCCAGCCGCTATCGCAGGCGGTGGAAGGTCGCGTGCAGGCGGAAGAAGAGTACATGCAGTGCATTCGCCATGCATTGCTGTCGTTTGCACGCGGCGAGTCGCCCATTACCTGTGTGGAGTTTGCGCGTCGGCAGATACCCCCCGCCTATCGTCCCAGCTTCCGCGAGATGGAAGAGAGCGTGAAGGGCACCGGACGCCAGGCGGCAGCGGCATAGGAGGACGTGCATGGCTGAGAGCAATAAGGGCGGCGACATCCGCATCGTAAAGAAGAAACACGGTGAGCACGGCCATCACGGCGGCGCGTGGAAGGTGGCTTACGCCGACTTCGTGACCGCCATGATGGCTTTCTTTCTGGTAATGTGGATTGTCGGCTTGAGCCAGAACATCAAGGAAGCGATAGCCGCTTACTTCAAGGACCCGGTGGGCTTTATGAAGGCGGTCAACGAGGGGAAGCTTGCGTTCAGCATTTCCCCAGATGGTGGAGCCGCCAAAGCAGGCGAAAAAGAGCCTTCCAAAATCGCCGAGGTGAGCGAGAAGCAGAGGATGGAGCTGGCAAAGCAGGAACTGGAGAAGGTGGTAGCGGGCATGCCGGAGTTCAAGCACCTGAAACCCTATGTGCAGATACAGGTGGTGGACGAAGGGCTTCGCATAGAACTGCTGGAGAGCTCGCAGTCGGTGTTCTTTCTAACGGGCAGCGCGGAGATTAATCCGAAGGCGCGCCAGCTGCTTCTCCAAATCGCCAAATACCTTGCCAAACTGCCTAATCGGATTATCATCGAGGGGCACACGGACAGTCGCCCGTTTTCGCGAGGGGGGATGACCAACTGGGAGCTTTCGGTCAACCGGGCGAACAGCGCACGGCGGGTACTGGAAGCAGGCGGCGTGCGCAAAGGGCAGATTTATGAGGTGCGCGGCTATGCCGATAACAAACTGCGCGTGCCCGACGATCCGTATCACTATTCGAACCGGCGTATCAGCCTGCTCATTGCCTACAACAAGGAGCTGAAGTAAGCGTGTCTGTTACAGCAAGGGTTGGTTTGAAGGGTAGAAGGCTCGCCAACACGAAAAATATCTCCAGAACCACTCGGCATCCCACAGGAGGTAAGCCATGCCACAACTGCTCCTGCGTCTACCAGAAGT
>JABUFA010000033.1 GCA_013314755.1 Chthonomonadia bacterium | reverse complement strand
GTTGCAGGTTTGATTTAAAGATAACACAGGTTCTTTGGAGTTGTCAAGGGGTTTTACGGGGTTGTCAGGCAATTTTTCGGAAAAATCTTTCCGCTCAGGGGAGTTGACGGCTCACCGGGAGGCTCGCGCTCCAAGTTGGACGGATGCATCATGCACTGAGGGGCGAGGCTCCTGCCGAGCCGTTTGAGGTGCCAGCCCCCCTGTCGTCCCCCCGCAAGCAGGGGGACAGAGGTCGGGTAGGGCTGTCTCAGCCGCTTTATACAACGAGAGGTAGCCATAGTGCAGGATTCCCTCTTCCGCGCCCAGAAGTTCACAACAGATAGTGCAATTTGCCGCAGGAAAGGGTGACCGGTATGAGTACAGGCAAACGTGTGACGCGAAGGCAGTTTCTTAAAGGCGCGGTAGCTGGCGCAGCTGCCGTTGCCATGCCCGCCGTGGTGCCGGCTTCCGTGTTTGGCTCTGCCCAGCGACCCGCTCCCAGTGACCGTATCACGCTCGGTTTCATTGGGCTGGGAGGCATGGGCACCGGACATCTCAATGCCTTTCTGGGCAACGGGCAGGTGCAGGTGCTGGCGGTGTGCGACGTGTACGCGCCCCATCGCGACCGCTCCAAGAAGGCGGTGGACGACCGCTATGGCAACAAGGACTGTGCTGCCTACACCGACTTCCGCCATCTGTTAGACCGCAAGGACATTGATGCGGTGGTCATTGCCACGCCAGACCACTGGCACGCGCTCATCAGCATCATGGCATGCGAATCGGGCAAGGACGTGTACTGCGAAAAGCCGCTAACCCTGTTTGTGGACGAGGGAAAGGCGCTCGTGCGAGCGGTGCGGCGGTACAATCGCGTGTTTCAGGTCGGCAGCCAGCAAAGGTCAGATTACTACTTCTGGCTCGCCTGTATGCTGGTGCGCAACGGCAAAATCGGTAAGGTGCACACCGTTCGGGTGAACCTGCCGCACGGACCGGACATGGACCCCCAGCCCGACCTGGAACCGCCCCCTGATCTGGACTGGAACCTGTATTTGGGACCTGCGCCGTGGGTGCCTTTCAACTACGCGCGCTTCCTGTGGAACTTCCGCTGGTTCTGGGACTACTCCGGCGGGGAGGTCACCGACTGGGGACATCATCATTTCGACATCGCGCAGTGGGGGCTGGGCACAGACCTCAGCGGTCCCGTGAGCGTGGAGGGCAGGGGTGTGCTTCCCGTCAAAGGGCTGTGTGAGACCTACGTGGACTTCGAGATTCACTACGAGTATGCCAACGGGGTGCACATGATTTGCACCGCCCCCGAGCGAGGCGTGCGCTTTGAGGGCACCGACGGCTACGTGCACGTCTGGCGCGGCGGCATTGATACCAGCCCCAAAGAGCTTCAGCAAATTACCTGGGGTCCCAACGATGTGATGCTCACCCGCAGTCTCAGCCATCACCAGAACTGGCTGGACTGCATCCGCACGCGCAAGAAACCCATCTGCGACGTGGAGATTGGGCATCGTTCGGTGACGGTGGCACACATCGGCAACATCGCCATGCGGCTGGGCAGGAAACTGCGCTGGGACCCGGTCAAGGAGCAGTTCGTGGACGACCCCGAAGCCAACCGCTGGCTCAGTCGCCCCTACCGGGCGCCGTGGTACTTGAGGTAGGAGGTGCAGGCAACGATGAAAAAGACATTGCTGACCGTGGTAGCGCTGGCGGTGCTGGCTCTGCCCAGTGCGTGCCAGAACATGGAGCAGACGATTCAGAACCTGAAGTCGTCCGATGCCAACACCCGCCGCCAGGCGATAGACAGTATGGCGCGGTTCGGCGCTCAGGCAATACCTGTTTTGCTGTCCACCATAGAGACCGCGCAGGCGCAGGATGACGCGGGCACTGCAATGGCAGCACGCAACGCGCTGGAGAGAGTGGTGTACCACTGCACCCGACCGGGTGCCTCGGCAGAGCAGAAGGCGGCGGAGAAGGCATTGCTTGCTCGCCTGCAGAAGCCCGCTCCCGAGTCGCTTCAGCGGTTCCTGCTTCGGCTGATCACGGTGGTGGGCAGTTCGCAGTCGGTGCCGACCCTCCAGAAACTGCTGGGAGATAAGACCCTGCGTGAGCCGGCGCGCATGGCACTTCAGCACATTCCGGGCAACGAAGCCACCGCTGCACTGGAGAAGGCTTTTGCGCAGGCGACCGAACCACAGTGGAAGAGCGCGCTGCTGATGGCGATAGGCGCACGCAAGCAGACCCGTTCCGCCAAGCTGGTGCTGAATGCGCTGAAAAGCACCCAGCCGGAAGTGCGCATGACGGCAATCACCGTAGCGGGCGATTTCCCCACACCGGAGATTCAGAAGGCGCTTCAGCAAATCGCCCAGAAGGGCAGCGAGCGAGAGAAAGAGGCGGCTCAGCACTCGCTGGCACGTATCGCGGAGCGGCTCCGCCGCTCTGCGGCGGCGGGGCAAGCCGCCGCCCTCTTCCAGTGGCTTTACACGAACGGCAGGACTCCTGCCCTGCGAAGTGCGGGACTGGTTGGGCTGGCAACGACGGGAGGTGCGAACACCGCGAATACCCTGCTCAACGCGCTGGCGCACCCCAATCCCGCCATCTCCAGCACCGCTTACTCGCTTCTGCAGGAGGTCAGGATTCCGGGCATCGCCGAGGCGCTGGTGGTGCAACTGCAAAAAGCCCGCGGTGAGGGGCGACTGCGCCTGATTGACCTGCTGGGCTATCAGTCTGGCTCACCTCAGGTGGTGTTACCATCTCTCTTCAAAGCCTTCAGCGAGAACGACCCGCAGGTGAAAATCGCCGCGCTCAGAGCCATGGGACGACTGCGCCATCCTGAGACCGCCACTGCACTGATGTCCGCGCTGACCAATGGAGATACCGCGGTTCAGGGGGCGGCGATAGAGGTGGCACCCGACGTGGTGCTGGCTCTGCAGAAAGCGGGAAGAACCGACCAGGCTACCGTACTAGCACGCACCGCGCTGGAAAAGGCACGAGACCGCGAAAATGTACTTCGACTGGTGGGCGTGCTGCGCTCGCTGGGAATGGATATTCGCCCCAGAGACATCGCTATACAGCAGGGGCTAATCGTGAACTGGTGGGTCATCGGTCCGCTGGCGGAGCGCGACGCGATGCGCGCACGCGAGCTGGTGAACCCCGAAGCGCCGATAGACCTGCAAGCCAGCGTGAACGGGATAGGGTGGAAGCGCGTTGAACTGGACGACCCGCAGGGCGTGCTGGATTTCTGGACGGTTGTCGGACCACGGGAGAATACAGGCGCGTACGCCCTTGCTGAGGTGTACAGCGACACCGAGCAAACCGTCACCCTTAAAATCGGCAGCGACGATGACGTGACCTGCTGGGTCAACGGCAGGAAAGTGCATGAGTTCATCGGCGACCGTGGGCTGACGGTAGACGAAGACACCGCAACCGCTACCCTGCAACCGGGCTGGAACCGCATTCTGTGCAAGGTGCTCAACGGCTCCGACGGCTGGCAGTTGACCGTGCGCCTCACCACACCGGACGGCAAGCCGCTGCGCTTACAGCAACGGTAGACCCCTGTCCCTTCCGCCCTTCTCGAAGCAAAAGGGGCAGGGGAGGGGACTGCGATGCTTTATGCCAGCCTGTCCGGATTCAAGCCCTCTAACTCAGGCACCACGAACAGTCCGTCCTTGCGCACTAAACGCCCGTCAAAGTATATCTCACCGCCGCCGTAGTCGGCACGTTGAATAAGTACCAGGTCCCAGTGTATCTGCGAGCGATTGCCGTTGTCCGCCGTGGTGTAGGCGTTGCCGGGTGTGAAGTGCAGGGAACCGGCGATTTTCTCATCGAACAGCGTATCCTTCATCGGATGCAGGATGTGCGGGTTGAACCCCAGCGAGAACTCGCCCACATAGCGTGCGCCTTCGTCGAAATCCAAAATGTGGTTGAGTTCATCCGTCATCTTACCTGCGGAAGCGTCCACGATTTTGCCCTTCTGGAACACCAGTCGGATGTTCTCAAAGGTCTTGCCATGGAAGAGCGACGGCACATTGAAGGTGATTTCGCCCTCTACCGAGTCACGCACGGGCGCGGTGAAGCATTCGCCGTCGGGAATGTTGCGCAGACCGTAACAGGGCACTACGGGAATATCCCTGATAGAGAACTTCAGGTCTGTACCTGGTCCGACGATGCGCACCTCGTCCGTATGGCTCATCATCTCCACCAGCGGTTGGACCGCCTGCTCCATCCTGCCATAGTCCAGCGTGCAGACGCGGAAGTAATAGTCCTCGAACGCTTCGGTGCTCATGTTCGCCTGCTGTGCCATGCTATCGTTGGGCCAGCGCAGGACCACCCAGCGCGTTTTGGGCACACGCAGGTCGCTGTGCACCGGCTTCCACCACAGCCTCTGCACCATCTCCACCTTTTCTATGGGCACGTCCGACATCTGCGCACTGTTGTGCGTGCCTCTCACTCCGATATAGCATTGCACCTTTTCCATGCGATATCGTTCTACGTCGGCAATGGTTTGCAGTTGCTCTTCGGTAGCGTGCAGTTGCAGGGTGCGCATGACCTTTGAGTGTTTGGTATCCACCAGCGGAATGCCCCCTGCCTGAGTGATTTCCGCTATCAGCACACAGAGGAACTCTTCGGGCACGTCGGTGGCTTCCACCAGCACCCGGTCGCCCGGCTGTACGCGCGTACTGTGATGCACCAGCACTTTCGCCAGCTGCTCGAAACGAGGGTCTTTCACTCCAAACCTCCTGTGAGATGCGTTTCTGTCCGCGATTATATCGCAGGCAAAGACTGACCTTCAAGCCGGTGGTGCTGCTGAGAGGAAGCATATCCTCGCAACCTTTTCAAAATCTTCGAGCCTTGCAGGAGTTCGGCTTGACAGGGCAAAATTTGTTTTATAGAATCACCGAAGATGCTGGAACGCCAGCCATTACGAACAAAGAATAGAAAGAAGTTGCGCCATTAACGCACACAGGAGGAACACGATGCAGGAGGAACTCAAAGCTCTGGCTCAGGCGATTCTGGAAGGCAAACGCAACGACGCCGTAGAGCTGACGCAGAAGCTGGTGGGTGCCGGCGTCACCCCCAAACAGATTCTGGACGAGGGGCTGATTGCCGGAATGTCCGTCGCCGGTGAAAAGTTCAAAAACGGCGAGTATTTTGTGCCCGAGATTCTGGTGGCGGCGCGTGCCATGAAGGCGTCGATGGAGATACTGCGCCCTCTGCTGGTCGCCACCGACGTCCAGCCCATCGGCACGATGGTTATCGGCACGGTGCGCGGCGACCTGCACGACATCGGCAAGAACCTGGTTGCCATGATGGTGGAAGGGGCAGGCTTCCGCGTGGTGGACCTGGGTGTGGATGTGACTGCCGACAAGTTCATTGCCGCAGCCAAAGAGCACAACGCTCAGATTGTGGGCATGTCCGCTCTGCTTACCACCACCATGACCTATATCCCTGAAGTCATCAAGGCGTTCGACGCCGAAGGACTGCGCCCGAAGGTGAAGATTATCGTGGGCGGCGCACCGGTCACTCAGGAGTGGGCAAACCAGATTGGCGCCGATGCTTACGCCCCCGACGCAGCTACCGCCGTCGATAAGTGCAAAGAGCTGCTGAACGTGGCATAGTGCTCGCCCTGCTTGCTATCTGACCCCTCTCCCGCATTCGGTGGGAGAGGGGATGCATCTCTCGACCGGCAGAGGGGCAGATGACATCCAGGCAGCGGTTACTCTGTGCTTTTCAACGGGGTACGCCTGACCGTATCCCTGTATCTCCTCAGCACTTCGGGCGCATCCCGCGCGACAGCGACCTCGCCGCTGAACTCGTGCGCGAAACGGACATCATGGTGTATGCAGGATGGGCTTGTGACTGTTTCATCGGCTCCGCCCTGCCTCGCGAAACCGAAACCGCTGGCAACATCACGCGCACCATCTATCACACCCCCGGCGGCAACCTGACCCGGGTCGTCACGCGCACACCGATTACCTCTGCCTGCACGGAGTTTCCCTGCAAGGGAGCCGACGACGTGCAGAAACTGCTTTCCGCGCCGTACGAGCCACCCACCGAAGATGCCGTGCAGGATGCTCTGCGCCACTTTTTCACCACCAGGGAATGGCTGGGCGAGGAAGGCGTGGTGCTGTTCGAACTGCCCGACGCAGTATGCTTTCCTGCAGAATGGCTGTCTCCGCAGGATTTTTGCCTGCTGTGGGCGGATGCGCCCGACCTGATGGAACAGATGGTGCGCGTGGGCAATGAGCGGTTGCTGGCGTTTGTGGAGCGGGTCTGCCGGGCAGGGGTGGATGCGTTCCGCATCGTAGGTGGCGAATATGTTTCCACTCAGCTGGGTCCCGTCGCTTACGACAGGCTGGTGCGCCGATATGATAAGGAGCTGGTCGCGCTGATACACCACTACGGTGCGATTGCCTATTTTCACAATCATGGACCCATCATGCGCTATCTGCACGCGATTGTGGACATCGGGGTGGACGCACTGGACCCGCTGGAAGCACCACCCTGGGGTGACTGTGACATGCCGAAAGCGAAGGAGATTCTGCGCGGCCGGGTGTGTATCGTGGGCAACATGGACGATATGGAAGTCATCAACCAGCTCGGCACCGAGCAGATACTCGCCATTGGCAGGAGGCTGATCGAGGAGGCGGGTCCCGACGGCTTTGTGCTGAGCGGCACAGCTTCCGGTACATACGGCGAGCACGCCGCCCGCAATTTTATCGCGCTCGCCCGATACGTCGCCTCACAGTTTTGAAAGGGCGGGGAGTACCCCGCCCCGCGCATCAATGTCGACGCCGACGCAGTGCTCGCGCCGAAGCCAGTATTCCCATCGTGAACAGAACCAGTGTGGAAGGCTCGGGCACAGGAGTACCCGACATCGACAGGAATAGCCCTCTCTGCCCTGAACCCGGACCGGCGTAATTCGCCAGCAGTTGTGGAGAGATGCGCAGGCTCATCACATCGTTCACCGTATCAAGGGTGAAACTGCCCAGGTTGCCGAGTTCGAGCCAGCCCTGCAACGGGTCAAAGTAGAACGGACGCAGGGTTGGTTCGATAATCGGCGTCCACTTGGGGTCGTTGATGTCGATGAGCCAGCCTTCCCCTTCCAGTCCGTCCTCGTAGGGGATGTTCAGCTCCACAAACACGTCAAAGAAGGAGAGAGAGGGTGTCTGATCGGTGCTGATATGCACCCCTTTGACCATCCGTTCCACCCCTGCAGGAACGTTCAGCGGCTCGGGCATGGAGTGAAACTCCGTTGCGCTGAAAACGAGAGTGTTATCCGCCGTAAACAGGTTGTCGGGAATGTCTATCGTAGCGTTCAGGGTATTCGGTATGAACGGTAACTCATCGGGGAACCCCAGCACCTCCAGATGAGCGTCTTTGCCCGGACCAACCTGTGCTTCCGCCTTGCGGATAGGCGCGGTGGAGGACTTCTTCGCCTCATTTTTGTCATCGGCAGAGATAGTTGTGACGTCATCGTCTTTGGTGTCGCTGCCCTGCGGGTCTTTGATTTTGCCCGTCTTACTGCGTGTCCCGCCCTGGTGGGTCAGGCGCAGTGTATGGCTCAGCTCATGCTTCATCGTGCTAACAGGGTTTTTCTTGGCATCGTCGTTGAAGCCCCACCCTTTCTTGAAGTTGGGGTCCATCACTACTGTGCGTTTGCTGACCCTGCGGTCTTTGTCGATGTTGTCAAAGGTGGTATGCGCGCCTCCACCACCTGAGCCGCCGGTCTTGATTTCAATGTCATGGGAGTCGGCCGTGCCCTCCTCAAACTCCCAGCCGGTGTCGCCTTTGACACTGTTCCAGTTGTCCATCGCCTCCTTCACGATGTCCTTGAGCTTCTTGCCACCGAACTCCTTGTTGGCGTCGGCGGCATTGACGTACACTTTCAAATTGCGCTTGCCGTCCTTCCAGTCCCAGGTATCATTGATACCGGCGAACACAGGAACCATCGTCACCACGACAAAAAGACAGCTTAGCGCGACTGCGAACCGCGGGAAACCCATGACGAATCACCTCCATTAGCGGTAATCTGATATAGTGCACAAAGCGTTCCACTTGCTCTGTTTTTATACATACTGAGCAATTATTTTAGAAAAAGCGTAGAATCTATCTCAAAAATGTGGTATATTCTGATTACACGCCGAGACGCGGTGGGAGGTCACCCCAATTGGACATGACGGATAGGCAATGGCAACTGGTCGAGGCGTTAATACCCCGACAGAACAGGCGAGGCAGACGCCGACAAGACGACCGACAGGTGCTTAACGGTATCCTGTGGGTGTTACGCACTGGCGAACCATGGAAGAACCTTCCGAGTGAATATCCTTCCTACCAGACCTGTCACCGCCGTTTTCTGGAGTGGAAGCAGCAAGGGGTGCTGAACCGGATACTGGAAACGCTGGCGAGGAACCCTTGAGCGCGCAGGAATTGTCTGCTGACCGATAGAACTGCTGTTCAAACATCTTGTTTGCGCAAAGAGGAGAAAACATGTCGCTGACGCCAAGAGAGCGCGTTCTGCGGGCGGTACGCCGGCAAAAGCCCGACAGGGTCCCCAAAGAGATGGGGTTTACTCCCGCCGCCTACGACCGCTTTGTGAAAGAGACCGGTCATACCGACCCGGCGGAATACTTTGGCATGGAAATCCGTTACGTGGGTTTCCGCCCGCCGCGCGATCTGCCCGATTTCACTCCCTACCTGGAGAAGCTGCCACCGGGCAGTCGCATCAGCAGTGAGTACGGCACCGCGCATATTCCGGGCACGTTTTACCACTTTTCCCGCTACGTGTTCCCGCTGGAACACGCAACCACCATCCGCGAGCTGGAAGAGTACCCCTGGCCCGACTTCACCCCCTCGTACCGCCATGAGCATCTGGAGGAGGAGGTCAGGCAGTGGCATGAGCGGGGCTATTTCGTGACCGGTTTTGCGGGGCACATCTTTGAAACCGCGTGGCAGATCATCGGTTTCGAGCGCATCTTCCGCGATTTCATCGAGAACCCCGAGTTTGTGGAGTGGGTGCTGGAGAAGATTACGCAGGATAACTGCTTCAAGGCGCGCCGCCTTGCCGAAGCGGGCGTGGATATGGTGCAGTTCGGCGACGACGTGGGCATGCAGGACAGGCTGATGATGCGCCCCGAGATATGGCGACGTTTTCTGAAACCTCGCCTTGCCCGCGAGATTGCCGCCGCACGTGCCGTGCGCCCCGACATCCCAGTATGGTATCACAGCGACGGCAACATCGCCGACATCATCGAGGACCTGATTGAGGTGGGTGTCACCGTGCTGAACCCCGTCCAGCCGGAGTGCCTGGATATGGACTGGGTCAAGCGCGAGTTCGGCGACCGGCTCGCCTTCTGGGGAACGGTCGGCACGCAGACGGTGATGCCCTTCGGCAAGCCGGAGGACGTGAAGCGTGCCGTGAAAGAGATGATCGAGCGTTTCGCGCCCGGTCTGGTGCTGGCACCGACGCACGTCATCGAGCCTGACGTGCCCTGGGAGAACATTCTGGCTTTCTTCGAGGCGGTGGAGGAGTACGGCAGGCTGGAGTAGGGAGGCTTTGGACCGCTGAATCTTGCTTCAGCAGGGCATGTCTGCAGAGGCTAAACTGTGCCGGGAGGCATCCCTGCAACTGGAAGTTGCGGGCTACTCACAGCGAAGCCTCCTGCGGAGGCTGACCTCTTTGGAGTGCTGAAGCTTGCTTCAGCAACCCTGACTCGCCTGCCCAACTGCAAACCACAAAACAATATCCTCAAACATAAATGACCTCTACGCCCAGCGCGGCGATGTGCTGGAAGTGGGAGTCGCGCGTCAGCAACGGCAGCTGGTAGGTCTTTGCAAACGCAGCGATCCACACATCGTTTTCAGGTATCGGTGTTCCGCGTTCCTTAAGAGCGCATTTGAGTTCCGCATAGGCAGCTGATACACCGTCGCTGGTGTGCAGGATAGAGTAGCGCGACAGAAACTGCATTAACTGCTGCACTCTGTGACCCGAGCGATTTGCAATGAGCGCTCCGTAGTAGAGTTCCCCGACCGCAATGACGCAAACAATCAACTCGCTTTGGTCGGGAAGAGCAACCGCCCGGGTTCCCCGAAGCAGATCCACAAGCACGCTCGTGTCCACCAAATACTTACCATTCATCGGGGTTTACCTGCTCGCAGCCCAACTCGATGGCGTGCAGGATGGCTTCAGCCTCTTCATCGGTGAGCGGTTCTACCCTTTCCTGCAAGTCTTTGAGTGGAATACCTCGCAGTGCCGTACTTTGACTCAGCTGGCGCACGTACTCCAGCACCTGCTCCTGAAGGGGTTCAGGCAAACTTGCCACGACTTCGCGTATGCGTTCCACAGTGATAGTCTCCAAAGACTATACCTCCGTGCTGTAGAAGCTTTTGCACCTTCCCCCACGCTCTGGATGAGAAGGCAAACGAGGGGGAAGAAGCAAATCTATCCTAATTGTATCTCATCTTTTGCAGATTGTCGATATTTCTGCACAAAGGTCAGCACCCGGTTGGGATAGGAGGCGGACAATCTTTAGAGACACTCCCGCAACTAGAAGCTGCGGGCTATTTTGGAATGCTGAAGCTTGGCTTCAGCATTCCATATTTGCGGAGGCGATAGCCCGCATATTTCCTGCGGTTTTTGGTCGTCGGAAGATGCCCTGACCTCCAGCTCCAACCGCTTGACTTACGCCCCCTCTTTGCCTATACTAAAAGGCATGAAAGCACAAACCTTCAGTGTATCCGCACCCGGACGAATCTGTCTTTTTGGAGAGCATCAGGACTACCTTGGATTGCCTGTCATCGCCGCCGCCATCAACCGGCGCATTCGAGCGGAAGTCAACCTGAGCCAATCTGACGCACTTTGGCGGCTGGATATGCCCGACATCGGCGAGCAGATGACCATCGACCCGTCGCAGGAGCAGGTTTACCAGCAGCCGCGCGACTATCTGCGGGCGGGCGTTAACGTCCTGCGCCGGCAGGGGGCAAACTTCACGACGGGCGCAAACATCCGCATCACCGGCAACATCCCCATGCAGGCGGGCGTTGCCAGCTCGTCGGCAATGGTGATTATGTGGCTGCGTCTGCTGTGTCAGCTTGCCGAGCCGCCGCTAACCCCGGACGCGGAAACGCTGGCACGCTGGGGACACCAGACCGAGGTGCTGGAGTTTCACGAGCCGGGCGGCATGATGGACCACTTCTGCGCCGCGCTCGGTGGAGTGCTCTTCATCGACACCCAGCCGCCTTTCCACGCCGAACGACTCCCCGTTGCGCTGACGGGACTGGTGCTGGCGGACTCGCTTCAGCCCAAAGCCACGGTGGAGGTGCTTGCCGCCTCACGGCGCGACGTGACGGAAGGCGTGCAGAGGCTCAAGGAGATAATGCCCCATTTTGACCTGCATACCACGCCTTTAGAGGAAGCGGAAGAGGCTCTCAAGCGCATTCCCGAACGCAACGCCCGCCGCGTGCGCGCCAACCTGATTAACCGCGACCTGACCCGCCGCGCCTACCAGATGCTCAAAAACGACTCATGGACGCCGCAGGCTCTGGGCGACCTCCTGCTGGCGCACCACACCCAGCTGCGCGATGGCGTCGGCGTCTCCACACCGAAGATCGAAAAGATGCTGGAATCTGCCCTGCGGGCAGGTGCGCTGGGAGGCAAGGTGAACGGCTCAGGTGGGGGAGGCTGTCTGTTCGCCTACGCGCCCGGACACGAGGAAGAGGTGGTCGAAGCCTTCAAGAGCGCGGGCGGAGAGGCGTGGCGCGTGCGGGTTGATACGGGAGTATCGGTGTCATGAGCGACGCCGTGCGCTGGTGTGTTCTGCTGGCGGCGGGGCGAGGAACGCGACTGGCGGCGCTTACCCAGCACGTGCCCAAGCCGATGGTGCCCGTCGCCAGGAGACCCCTGCTGGAGTATATCCTCCTGCGCATCCGCGATTCCACACCCATCCGAAACTTTGTGATGGTGGTGCGCTATCGGGCGGAGACCATCATCCAGCACTTTGGCGATGGCAGTGACCTGCGGGTGCAAATCCGCTACGCCTACCAGCCAGATGACCAGCCGGGCACCGGCGGCGCGGTGCTTGCAGGAATAACCCAGATGCCACCTGAACCCTTCCTGATGAGCTTTGGAGACATCCTGACCGACCCGGCGAACTATCGGAAACTGCTGGAAGCCTATCGCCCTGGAATCTCTGCCCTGCTGGGCGTCAACTGGCTCCCTGATGTGTCGGAAGGTGGCGGCGTATGGCTGGACGGGGACCGGGTGCTCCGACTGCAGGAGAAGCCGCGCAACGCCGATACCAACTGGAACCTCGCCGGCGTACATATCTTTTCGCCAGCCATCGTCCCGGTGCTTCAAACTCTTTCGCCCTCTCCACGTGGGGAATATGAGCTGACCGACGCCATCCAGAGCCTTCTCCACCAATCACCCGACGCGGTGCGTGCGGTACGCTTTGAAGGCTACTGGAACGACGTGGGCACGCCGGAGCGACTTCAAAACGCCGAGCAGTATCTGGCAGGAGAAAATCGCTTCCAACACGAATCCGAGTAGTAGTATCCCAACAGGAGGTGAACCATGAAGGGCAACCCGCAAATCCTCGATGTGCTGAACCAGCTCCTTGCCGATGAACTCACCGCCATCAACCAGTACATCGTGGAAGCCGAGATGTGCGAGAACTGGGGCTACGATAAACTGCACAAGGCGTTCCATAAAATCTCCATCGACGAGATGCACCATGCGGAATGGCTGATCCAGCGCATCCTCTTTCTGGAGGGCAAGCCCACCATCAAACTGAACGAGCTGCTGATAGGTGCCACTGTGCCCGACATGATTAAGAGTGTCACCACCTCGGAAGCAAGTGCGGTAGAGGCGTACAACAGGGGCATCGCTCTGGCTCAGGAGGTCAAGGACGAAGGGACGGCAGACCTGCTCAGGAAGATACTCGCCATGGAAGAAGGACACATCGACTGGGCAGAGGCACAGCTTGACCAGATTGAACACATGGGGCTTGCCAACTATCTGAGCATGCAATCGGAGGGTGCCAGCGAGTAAGTGCTTCCCCTTCCGTCCGACCATCTGATAAGCCGGGTGCGTACCCTCCACGAGCATATCCGCGCGGAGGTGCGCGCCCAGCTCTTGCACCATTCTTCCGAGTGGCTGGCGCAGGCGACGGAGAGCACCGACGGTGATACGCAATTCCGCATCGACCTGCGCGTGGAAGAGCTCCTGCTTCAGTTCTGCAGGGAATGGGCGCAGGAAGTGCCGTTTGTGCTGGTAGCGGAGGGCATCGCCGAGGATGGCTGGCTCGTCCTGCCCGAGGGCACAGACCCTGCCGATGCGCAGTTTATCCTCATCGCCGACCCCATCGACGGCACGCGCATGATTATGTACGACAAGCGCAGCGCGTGGTGTCTGACGGGCATTGCTCCCAACCGCGGGCGACAGACCACGCTTGCCGACATCCAAATCGCGGTGCAGACCGAACTGCCCACCACCCGCCAGCATCTTGCCGATACCCTTTGGGCAGTCGGGGGACAGGGGACGTATGGAGAGCGCGTGAATCTGCTGGACGGCACAATCACCCCCTTCCGCCCCATACCATCCCGGAGCACCGACCTGCGCTACGGCTTCGCCTGTATCGCCAACTTCTTTCCCGATGGCAAAGGCTGGTTAGCGGGGCTGGAGGAGCAATTGTATCGCAGGCTGGGCAGTACGGACGCTGGCGGCAACCCGCTCGTTTTCGCCGACCAGTACCTGAGCACCGGCGGGCAGATATACGAGCTGACCGTCGGACATGACCGTTTTGTCGCCGACCTTCGTCCTGTGGCGTTTCAGCGGCTGGGCTATGCGCAACCTCCCCTGTGTGCACACCCATACGATATCTGCACCGAGCTGATTGCCCTTGAAGCGGGAGCCATCATCACCGATGAGCGAGGCAACCCCCTGCAAACCCCGCTGGACATTCGGGAACCCGTCGCGTGGGTCGGTTATGCAAACGCTGACCTGCGTCGGCTGATTGAGCCAGTGCTTCAACAGCTTTTATGGGAAGGTTAGGAGATGAGGACTATTCGCAAAGCCGTGATTACCGCCGCGGGAAGGGGCACGCGCCAGTTTCCCGCCACGCGCACCCTGCAAAAGGAGATGCTTCCGCTGGTAGACCGCGACGGTATCACCAAACCTGCCCTGCAACTGCTGGTGGAAGAGGCAGTAGAGGCAGGCATTGAGCAGATAGGTATCGTGGTCAACCCCGAATCGGAGGCGGGAGTACGCGCGTACTTCGGTGCAATCACCGACGAGGAAGCCAGCTGGGAAAGCGACAAACAGCTGCTTTACGAGCAGGCGGAACGGCTACAATCGCTGGGCGAGCGCATTGTCACCATCGTGCAGAGGCAACCGCTGGGGCTTGGGCACGCGGTGTATCTGGCAAAAGAGTTTGTGGGCGATGAGCCGTTTGTGATGTACCTGGGCGACCATGTGTTGCTTTCGCACACCGCGCAGAACTGCACCCAGCAGGTGCTGGCGATATATCAGCACACGGGAGGCACGCTCTCAGCGGTGCGTCGGACGCCAGAGGAGCGCGTTTCCCTGTACGGCACGCTGTCCGGCGAACCGTTAACCCACCTTTCCCATACCCTGCATGTGCATACCATGATTGAAAAGCCGAGCGTAGAGGAAGCGCGCCTGCGGCTGTGCATGAAAAGCCTGCCTGAAGGGATTTACTACTGCTTCTTCGGCATCAACGTGTTCACCCCACGCATCTTCGACTGTCTGGAACGCACCATCACCGAAGGGCGCACCATGAAGGGCGAATACCAGCTCACCACCGCCCAGCAGATGCTGGTAGAGGAGGGCGAGTATTACGCCTGTGAGATTCAGGGCGAGGCGCTGGACATCGGCATCCCGCAGGGCTATCTGGAGGCGCAGGTGGCTCTGGGGCTGGCAGGTCAATATGGTGAGGCATTGAAGCGGTGGATACAGGGGCGCGGAGGTTGCGAATGAAGCCCAGATTATTGCTTTCGTGGTCCACAGGCAAAGATAGTGCGTGGACACTGCACGTGCTCCGGCAGGAGGGTCGCTACGAGATTGTGGGGCTGGTGAGCACGGTCAATACCGCTTTCAACCGCGTCTCTATGCACGGGGTGCGCACCGAACTGCTGGAAGCACAGGCGAAGGCGGCAGGACTGCCCATCTGGCAGGTGCCCATTCCCTATCCCTGCCCGAACGAGACCTACGAATCTGCCATGCGCGACCTGATTGCCCGCGCGAAGGAAGCTGGCGTCACCCATTTCGCTTTCGGTGACCTGTATCTTCAGGACGTCCGCGCTTACCGCGAGAGGCAGCTGGCGGGCACAGGCATCGCGCCTGTTTTCCCCCTGTGGGGCGCAGACACCCATGCGCTTGCCAAAGAGATGATTGCGGGCGGCTTGCGAGCGGTGCTGACCTGCGTGGACACACGCCAGATACCCGCATCGCTGGCGGGGCAGGAGTATGACGAGCGTCTCCTGCGCCGACTGCCTACCTCTGCCGACCCCTGCGGCGAAAATGGCGAGTTTCACACCTTCTGCTATGCCGCGCCCTGCTTCTCATCGCCCATCCCCATCCAGACAGGTGAGGTGGTGGAGCGGGATGGGTTTGTGTATGTGGACGTCATGCCTCTGCTGGGTTCCAGCTCCTGTTGAGAAACAGGAGAATACGTGCTACAATAAGCCGGACGGGTTATCGTGAGGGTGCTCTCAACGTGAAGACGACAGCTATACATCCAGCCCTTGAGGAAGTGGTGGAACAGATTGTTCGGCAGTTCCACCCCGAAAAGGTTATTCTCTTTGGTTCACGTGTGTGGGGTGAACCGACGCCAGATAGTGATGCAGACCTTCTTGTTGTCTTAGATACCGACCTGCCTCCTCTGCGGATGGCGGCGCGCATCGCTGCGTCGGTGAGCCATTCTTTTCCGCTGGACATACTGGTGTTGACGCCTCATCAACTGGAGCACGCCCTCGAGCAGGGTAACCAGTTTGAGTGTGACATTCTCCGCAGAGGTATCCTTCTCTATGAAGCAGAGAACGCTTGAGTGGATAGCCAAAGCGGAAGGCGACTGGGCTATTGCTCAGAGAGAGCGGGAAGCACCTTCTCCAGTATGGGACGGGATATGTTTTCATGCTCAGCAATGCGCTGAAAAATATATGAAGGCTGTGCTTGAGGAGCACAACATTCCTTTCGGCAAAACACACGATCTTGTCTATTTGATGCAGAGCGGCGCCGGTCTATTCGCTTCGCTGGAGCCACTCCGAGCAGATCTTGCCTACCTGAGCACATTTGGCATTGCAGCACGCTATCCCGGCGCAGATGCTGATGAACAGATAGCAGATGACGCACTGCATATAGCAGGGGAAGTGCGCCGGCTTGTGCGCAACATTTTGAATCTACCATAACGGAGCAGTTACAGCTGCGGACGTTGTAACCTGCGTCAGCAGGTTTTGTCTTGTGTAGCCTGCGATTTCCAATCGCAAGGACGGGATAGAGAAGCGGAAAGGAGTGCTGAAGCATGGCTTCAGCACTCCATATTTCTGCGAAAGCAAATCCACATGTAGCCTGCGACTTCCAGTCGCAAGGACAGAGTAACGAGGGCGAGACAATCCCCCTCCTCACATCCGCTCAGGAGCGGTCACCCCCAGTAGCCCCAGCACGTTCTTGAGCACAATGCGTGTGGCGTCTACCAGCACCAGCCGCGCCTGAGTTAGCGACCGGTCATCGCTCACCACCCGACAGGTGTCATAGAACTTGTGGAAGGCGTCGGCGACCTCCATGCTGTAGCGCGTCAGCCGGTGGGGCGCCCGCTCGGTGGCAGAGGTCAGCACCTCTTCGGGGAACTCGTCCAGCTTCTTCATCAGAGCCAGCTCCTGCTCCTCTCTCAGCACCGACAGGTCGGTTTCGGCTGCTGCGGGCACTGTCCAGCCCTGCTCCCCAGCTACCCGGAGGATACTGCAGATACGGGCGTGTGCGTACTGCACGTAGTACACGGGGTTCTCACTGCTCTCCTTCTTCGCCAGCTCCAGGTCGAAGTCCAGCGGGCTATCGTGCGAGCGCATCAGGAAGAAGAAGCGCGCGGCGTCTTTGCCCACTTCTTCGAGCACATCGCGCAGGGTGACCACGTTGCCTGCCCGCTTGGACATGCGCACCAGGTCGCCGCCCTTGAACAGGCGCACAATCTGGTAGATGAGCACCTCGAAGTTCTCCACCGGGTAGCCCAGCGCCGCCACTGCCGCCTTCGTTCGCGCCACGTAGCCGTGATGGTCGGGACCCCAGATGTCTATCAGGTAGTCAAATCCGCGCTCGAACTTGTTCTTGTGGTAGGCGGCATCGGCGGCGATGTAGGTGGGTTGACCGTTGTTGCGCACCAGCACGCGGTCCTTGTCATCTCCGAAAGCGGTGGAGCGAAGCCACAGCGCCCCGTCGTGTTCGTAAGCGTAGCCTCGCGCCTTCAGCTCCTCAATCGCCTGTGCCACCTGACCGCCCGTATGCAGGCTGTTTTCGCTGAACCACACGTCGAACACAATGCCGAAGTCGGCGAGGTCCTGCTGTTGCTGGCGTTTCATGGCGTCTTCGGCATACGCGCGGAACCGCTCAATGACTGTATCCTCATCACCCTCGGCGAGGTGTTTTCCTTCCTTCTCCAGCAGGTCGCGCGCGATGTCCACCAGATACTCGCCTGCGTAGCCGTCCTCCGGCAGTTCCACGTCCTCGCCTAAGAGTTGCCGGTAGCGCACCACTAAGGAGCGGGCAAAATGCTGCATCTGCAGGGAGTTCGTGGCGTCGTTCACGTAGAACTCTCTCGTCACCTGATACCCAACGGCTTCCAGCAGGTTCGCCAGCACATCGCCGATGGCGCCCCCACGCCCGTGCGCTACGGTGATGGGACCGTTGGGGTTTGCACTCACGAACTCCACGTTCACGCGCTTGCCCTGCCCGACGTTCCACCTGCCGTAGGCGTCGCCCTTTTGCTGGATGTCGCGCAGCACATCATACAGCCAGTCGGGATGCAGGGTAAAGTTGATGAAGCCATTGCCCGCCACCTCCACCTTTGAAACCAGCGGGTCTTCGGGCAGATGTTTCACGATGGTGGCAGCAATCTGCTGTGGTGGTTTCTTCAACTCGCGCGTGAGAAGCATCGCCACGTTGCTGGCGAAATCGCCGAACTCCTTCACGCGCGGCGGTTCCACCGTGATTTCGGGCATCTGGGTTATGGGCAGGTCGCCTGCCTCTTTCGCCTTTTGCAAAGCCTGTTCCAGAAGTGCAACCACGCGCTCCTTTGCCACGCCTCGATACCCCTTTCACCTCTTCTTGCTGGATGTTTGCATGATACCACAAACCTGTCGGGAGAGCAAAACGGGCTATGCGGGCGTCAGCTCCATGCCGTAGGCGTATTCGTCAACGGTGCGCACGCTGAACTCGTCGCCACGATGCAGAGACTCCAGCGCTTTCAGCAGAGCGCGAGCGGTGTCCAGCGAGGTCAGGCAGGGGATGCCCTGCTCCACACTGGCGCGGCGGATAATCAGCCCCTCGCGCTCGATCTGGCGGTCGCGGGTAAGCGTGTTGATGAGCAGGTCCACCTTCTTACCCCGGATAAGATCCAGCAGGTTGGGTGAGCCGCCCTCGCTGATTTTGTACACTGGCGTTGCCTCCAGACCGTGCTCCTGCAGGAAGCGAGCGGTGCCGCGCGTGGCAAACACCCTGAAGCCAAGACCGATGAACTCCTCCACAATGGGCAGCGCCTCAGCCTTGTCCGGGTCGGCAATGGTCACCAGCAGGTTGCCTCGTGCTGGACAGTGGATGCCCGCGGCGACCATTGCCTTATACAGAGCGCGGGAGTAGTCGGTGTCCACACCCATTACCTCGCCGGTGGACTTCATCTCGGGACCGAGTATGGGGTCTACCTGGGTCAGCTTCAGGAAGGAGAAGACCGGTGCTTTGACGGCGATGAGTGGGGTGGGTTCCGCCAGACCGGATTGGTAGCCCAGTTCGCGCAGGGTTTCGCCCATCGTCACGCGCGTCGCCAGCTGAACCATGGGGATGTTGGTGATTTTGGAGAGATAGGGCACGGTTCGGCTGGCGCGGGGGTTCGCTTCCAGCACGTACGCCGTTTCATTCTCCACCACGAACTGGATGTTCATAATGCCGTGTACGTCCAGCGCACGCGCCAGAGCTATCGCGGTATCCACAATCTGTTGTTGTACGTGTTCGGAAAGCGTTTGCGGAGGGTACACTGCCATGCTGTCGCCGGAGTGCACGCCTGCTCGCTCGATATGCTCCATGATTCCGGGCACCAGGCAGTCCACACCATCGGCGATGACGTCCACCTCTGCCTCTTTGCCCACGATATACTTGTCCACCAGGATGGGCGCTTTGGGCGAAACGTCCACTGCGTAGTGCATATAGTCGCGCAGTTCCGCTTCGCTGTACACTATCTCCATCGCACGGCCACCCAGCACAAAAGAGGGACGCACCAGCACCGGATAGCCAATCTCGTCCGCCACCTGTATCGCCTGTTCTACCGACACCACCGCACGCCCGGGCGGTTTGGGAATGCCCAGTTCACGCAGGATGCGTTCAAACTTGTCGCGGTCCTCGGCAATCTCTATGGATTCCGCCGACGTGCCGAATATCTTTACTCCCGCCCGCCGAAGGGGCAACGCCAGGTTGATGGCGGTCTGTCCGCCGAACTGCACGATAACCCCGTCGGCGTTTTCGCGCTCGATGACGTTGAGCACGTCTTCCAGCGTTAGCGGCTCGAAGTAAAGGCAGTCAGACGTGTCGAAGTCGGTAGATACCGTTTCGGGGTTGTTGTTTACAACAACTGCACGGTAGCCTGCCTCCTGTAATGCCCAGACGCAGTGTACCGTGCAGTAGTCAAACTCGATCCCCTGTCCAATCCGAATCGGGCCCGAGCCGATAACCACGACCGTGCCTTTTGTTGTGTGGTTCATGCCTCCCTCCTGTTGTGTCGCATGTATTATACCGAAGGGAGACGGTGTTGTCAAAGCCCGGTGGTCGCCCTGCCTTGACCACACGCCTCTTCGTGCCTATAATGTACCTGTCAGCATTAACAGGTAAGGAGAACAGGAGATGGCATTGTCGGTTCGGGAGATATGGGCGCAGGGCGTCGACCGCATGAAGGACAAGATTGTCCTGCCCAGCATGTGGGAG
Source organism: Chthonomonadia bacterium (assembly GCA_013314755.1). Taxonomy (GTDB): domain Bacteria; phylum Armatimonadota; class HRBIN16; order HRBIN16; family HRBIN16; genus HRBIN16. The sequence continues at coordinate 22,869 of JABUFA010000033.1, read as the reverse complement.
GCGCTTGACCACGTAGTGCCCATCACCATAGAGAACGGCGAGTTTGTGGTGGGGTTGCCTTCCCAGCGGTTCAGTCTGTCCGGGCATCTGCGCAACCCGGGCTATCGGCGCACGATTGAGGTGATTCTTTCGGAACTGGCGGGCGAAGAGGTGCAGCTGCGTATTATCGAGGGCACAACTCTTGCCGACTGGGAGCGCACCAAACAGCGTGAGGCGCTTGCCGCAGCCAGCCGCGAGCAGGAATACGCCCAGCGACGCAAGCAGGAGGAGATAGAGCAGTCGTGGGATACGCTCTACGACCGCATCGTGCGCGCCTATTCCGAACAGCCCTATCGCCAGCTGCCGCAGGGGAAGGCAATCTACCTGCAGAAGGCTCTGCAGATGGTGCTGGAGGCGATGGACGAGCTGTACCCGAAGAACGATGAGGTAGATGACCTGACCGAACGCAACCTCGCCCGGGTCATTGACCGCATCGCCAACAACATCGGCGCGCCGCCCGCTATGGTCGCTTACGAGCTCTTCCGCCTGCGCGAGGCAAAGCGGTGACCGATGTGCTCTCTCTGCACAGCCGCAAGGCGTGTCGCCCTGCGGCTTTTTCTGTAACCTGACCATGAAGAGGAGATAAGGGACGCGATGAGCTACGATGTGTGCGTTTACGGCACGACCTGTGTAGACCGCATCCGAAAAGTTGCGCAGCTGCCCCCGCCGGGCGGTTACGTGGAGGTTCTGGAAGAGCGATGGATGCCCGGCGGCGAGGCGCTGAACACCGCCCTTGCGCTGGCGACGTGGAACGTACGGGTTGCGCTGGTTCCCAACGCGATTGGGGAAGACGAACTTGCCGAGCATCTCCTGCAGATGCTGAAGGGGTATCCTTCGTTAGACCTGCGTTTCCTGCGCAGGCGCAAGGATGTGCAGACGCCCACCTGCGACGTTTACGTCACTCCCGACGGTCACCGCACCATGTTCGGCATGGGCTTTGCGCACATTTCCAGCGACGCCGTGCCGAGCGAGGTGCTGAGGGAGGTAAAGGTGTTGACCGCCGACGCCAATCCCGGCGAGGCTTCGGTGCGCGCATGTGAGCAGGCGGCGAGGGCAGGCGTGCCCGTGGTGGCGATGGACCTGCACGGTTCCGAGCGAGCGGCGCGGGCGGCGGATATCCTGCTGACCTCCTACGAGTGGGTGGGGCGCGATGATAGCATAGATTACCTCCGGCGCGTGGCTGATCAATACCGCGAGCGATACGGCTGTACGGTTATCCTCACCGCGGGGGCGAAAGGATGTGTGCTGGCCGAGCGCGAACGTCAACAGGTGGTGCATCTACCGGCGTATCGCGCGCCTGCCATCGTGGATACCACTGGTTCCGGCGATGTGTTTCGCGCCGGGCTGATTTACGGGCGATATGTGCTTGGGCGCGAGCTGGAGTGGGCGATACGCTTCGGCTCGGCGGCGGCTGCGCTGAACGCAGGGGCGGTGGGTGCGTGCGCCGGAGTGCATCCCGCGGAAGAGATCGAGCGTTTCATGAACACACAACCGACGATATGAAGGAGGTTACCTGATGAAGCTCTGTTTGAATCCAACCATTGGCGGATACGGAAACATCCATGAGTTTGTGGCACGGGCGAAGCGTCATGGCTATCAGGCGGTGGAGTTCAGCGCCGGCGAGATAGCGGACATCATCCAGCGCGATGGGGTCAACGCCGCCCGCGCGATATTTGCGGAGTCAGGAATAGAGCCGGTGTGCTTTGGGTTACCGGTGGAATGGCGTAAGGACCACGAGACACTCAAGGAGGGCTTGCGGGATCTTCCGCGGCTGGCACGGGCGGCGCAGGCGATTGGCTGTAAACGTACGGCTACGTGGCTTCCGCCCAGCATCAACGAGTTCCCCGCGGCGTATTCGGTGCGCATGGCGGAGCGTTTCCGCGAAATCGCGCGGGTGCTGGCGGATTTTGATATCGCGCTGGGGCTAGAGTGGGTCGGTCCTGCCACCGCACGCACGGGCAAATACGAGTGGATACACACCATGCACCAGCTGCTGGACTTTGAGGCGGAGATTGGTGCGCCCAACCTGGGATTGCTGGTGGATAGCTTCCACTGGTTCTGCATGGAGGGCACGGTGGAGGACCTGGAGCGGCTGAGCAAGGAGCAGATTGTGCACGTGCATATCAACGATGCGCCCAACAAGCCACCAAAGGAGCAGATCGATTCCCAGCGACTGCTTCCGGGCGAGGGGATTATCGACCTGGTGGGCTTCCTGCGTGCGCTGAAGAAGGTGGGTTACGACGGCGGCATCGCGATTGAGGTGTTCAATGAGGAGCTGAAGCAGATGTCGCCCGACGACGCGGTGGCGAAGGCAAAGCAGGCGTACGATGCCGTGTGGCAGAGGGCGTTTGGGTAAACTGGTGGGCCCGGCAGGACTCGAACCTGCAACCAACCAGTTATGAGCCGGCCGCTCTGCCTTTGAGCTACGGGCCCCCTTGCATGTGGCAGATATAGTTTACCAGAGTCGCAGGACACGTGCAAGGGGGAATACGCCTTAAGCGGAGGTAAGCCTTACAGTGAACCATCTGGGTCCGGCTCGACAGGTGCGCGGACATGGTAGATGGCCGCACCGTTTACAGTGTGGGTTCAACCGTGACAGAACAGAGAAGGCAGAGCGAAGCACAATGTTAAATCTTGTCCAAACTCATCTCATCCTCTCCATACAGCTTTTTGTATCACTGAAAAGCGGTCTTTAACGCCGAAGTCTGCGTACAGGCTTTGGGTAAGCGAGCCTTTCGGGTAGTTTGTCTTCTCCTGTATTCCTATCAATTCACTAACGACGAGCAAGAACTCTACAGTAAACTCGCCCACATGATCCAGTTCTCGGAAATCCTCTATGTGCTCGGGGCGGAAATATTGCAGTTGGGGCGGGAACGTATTGACAGGATGGATGTTATCGAGCATGGTCAGTATATGGTCTCGCAGCTTCATGGTTAGCTCCGGATTGAAAGCGTGTTTCACATACATCTCTACAATCAGGTGAACATGTTTGGGTGTGCGCTCGCGTTTGCCGGACTCCGTATATCTGACAATAAAATCGAAGGGAGATTGCGTTTTCTTGCCAGGGTAAACGCATATTCTGACATTTCTTTCTGTGGTGTAAATAACGTCATCTACGAGTTTACGTCTAAATTGCCAGAGTCTGTACGAGCAGTAGATGTGGTAATGGATAGCTTTAACGAATGCGATAATCTTTCTCATCATCTCTCACCTCGTAAACCAGAATGTACTTGTGGACAATAGCCAGATTATCTGGTGATTCGTCAGCAGGTAGCGCTGGATTATCAGGTACCGCAATGACGATCTCCTTGAGCCACAGGCGTTTATCGTGCTGGAATGCATCGGTCAGTATCTTGCCCATGGGTAACAGATATCTGCCCGTTCGGACATCTTTTGTTTGGATGACAACGAATTTTCCGTGTTCAGGACGAGATAGCCATGCATCTACAGTTTCCGCAATGTCCCGCACAGAGTTGTCCACACCTGTTATTCGGTTTGCGGCGATATTGCGCAGTTCGGCTTGTACAAACAGAATGTCCGTACCATACCGGCTCGTTACGTTGGAAGCGATGTGCCTCTCGAATCCCTCAGATGGCAGCACCCATACAGTGGTAGTCTCCATGTCTTCTGTGGCAGGCGCTGAATCGAGGGATTGGACCCGCGAGAAACCGAATAGTGTTTGCGCCTCCCCGGCAAGATCAACATCCGCAGGTTTTTCGAAGACGGGCAGATACTCGTGTGCTAACAGAAGAAAGTTGTGCTGGATACTCCTCTCTCTCCAGAACCCTGTGGTTTTGCAGTTGTGCTGTCTCTTGATGACCAGTTCCTTCAGGCGAAACCCGGCGCGCAGGAAGGCATCAATCACGCGAAAGCCGATCGGCACTACGTGCTTGTGCTTTCTGGTATCACCGATAAGCACGGCGCAGTATCGCCCCGGTTTCAGCACTCTGTAACACTCCTCCGCTACCATCTGCATCTGGTGCACGTACTCGTCTACCCCAAGCTGCGATAAGTCGCCCTCTATCTGCGGGCTGTACTCAATAATGCCAGCATAGGGGGGATGTGCACAGATGAGGTCAATGCTATCGCTGGCGATGCTCTCAAGGTTCCTGGCATCCCCGACCTGAACCATTGGCTCGTAGAGGGGAAGTTCACTGAAAAGCGTTTTGGGCGGATTAAACCGCAGGCTCTGTCGGGTTAACTCCACGCACGCCGGGTTGACGTCTACCGCTATGCATTTGCGCCCCAGCAGTTTGGCTTCTACCGCCGTGGTACCTCCTCCCACGAAGGGATCCAGCACGACCTCGCCGGGCTGGCTGTATCGCAGGATCAGGTTGCGCGGAATATAGGGGGACCAGTTCCCGCGATACCTGCCGTTGTGTGTTGCCCAATTACCTCGCTGTTTGTAGCTCCAGACCGTCGTTGTCTCTGGCTTAAAATCTTTGGGAAACCACGATTTGACTTGCGCCTGCTGGGGGAGTGGGGAAACGTTAATGCCGTGCGCTTGTAACACGAGCCGCTCCAGCTGTTTGAGCGTGATCCCGAAACGCGCTCCAATTTCGGCATCTGACATGCCAGCCTGCCTGGCGTCCAGTACTGCTCTGGTATACGCCTGCTCACCGTGTACCTGCTGGATGTGCTTTCCTAGATTGCCCTCAACGTCCTCTTGGCATACCGGACACCTGACCGCTGACTGCAGAGAAATCCTCATAGCCATCTCCGACCATTTGCTTGCATGAGGAGTATATCACTGGAGAGACGGAGACGTCAACTGATGTCTCGCAGTGGGCGGATTTTTCATGCGAGGCGTATATGGTATAATTCTCCTGCAGCGCCGTTCGTAAAGGCGTTGACTTCACCTGCAAGGAGCACTGCAGATGGCTCAAACGATGACGGACCTGGAAACGTTGCGCCACAGTACGGCGCATCTGATGGCTCAGGCGGTATGTGAACTCTTCCCGGGCACGAAACTGGCAATCGGTCCGCCCATTGAAGACGGCTTCTATTACGATGTAGACCCCCCACAGCCGATAACGGGCGAAGACCTGCCCCGCATTGAGGAGCGGATGCGCGAGATTGCCCAGCGCGACCTGCCCATCGAGCGCATCGAACTGCCACGCATCGAGGCGCTCAAACTGGTGCGCGAACTGGGACAGGACTACAAAGTGGAGATTATCGAAGAAATCCCGGAAGAAGAGACCATCAGTTTCTACCGGCAGGGCGACTTCATCGACCTGTGCCGCGGACCCCACGTGGAGCGCACTAGCCAGATCCAACACTTCAAACTGCTCTCCATCGCGGGGGCATACTGGCGCGGCGACGCCCGTAATAAGATGCTGACCCGGCTCTACGGTACCGCATGGTTCACCGAAGAGGAACTGCAGGATTACCTGCAGCGCATGGAGGAGGCGAAGCGACGCGACCATCGCAAACTGGGCAGGGAGCTGGGAATCTTCCTCATCAGCCCGGAGGTGGGCAGTGGTCTGCCCCTGTGGCTTCCCAAAGGAGCCATCCTGCGCGACACGCTGGAAACCTTCCTGAAAAAGGAGCAGCTGAAGCGCGGTTATCTGCCGGTGGTCACGCCGCACATCGGGAAACTCGACCTGTACAAGACCAGCGGGCACTGGTATAAGTATCAGGAGAGCATGTTCCATCCCATCCAGGTGGAGAATGAGGAGTACATGCTCAAACCGATGAACTGCCCGCACCACATCCAGATTTACAAATCGGAGACGCGCAGTTACCGCGACCTGCCTCTGAGGCTGGCGGAGTTCGGCACGGTATACCGCTACGAACAGAGCGGTGAACTGGGCGGATTGACGCGCGTGCGCGGCTTCACGGTGGACGATTCGCACATCTTCGTCACCCCCGACCAGCTGGAAGATGAGTTCAAGAACGTGGTGGAGCTGGTGCTCTACGTTTTCGAGAGGCTGGGTCTGGAGGAGTACCACGCGCGTGTGGGCTTGCGCGACCCCAAGAGCGACAAGTACGTGGGTAGCGATGAGGCATGGGAGCAGGCACAGCGGGCTATCTTGCAGGCGGTGGAGCACATGGGCATCCAGTACACCGTCGCAGAAGGGGAAGCCGCTTTCTACGGACCCAAGCTGGACTTCCTCGCCAAAGACTGCCTCGGCAGGATGTGGCAGCTGGGCACGGTGCAGGTGGATTATACCCTGCCCGAACGGTTTGACCTCGAGTATATCGGTCCCGATGGTCAGCCGCATCGCCCGGTAATGATACACCGTGCACCGTTCGGCTCGCTGGAGCGGCTGATTGGCATCCTGATCGAGCATTACGCTGGCGCGTTCCCGCTGTGGCTGGCGCCCGTGCAGGTCATCGTCCTGCCGATTGCCGACCGGCATGTGCCATACGCCCAGCAGATTCGCCAGAGGCTGGAGGAGCAGGGCTTCCGTGTGGAGGTGGACTCCCGCAACGAGAAGACCGGCTTCAAGGTGCGCGAGGCGGAACTGCAGAAAATCCCCTACATGCTGGTGGTGGGCGACCGCGATATGCAAAACGGCACAGTGTCCGTGCGCAAGCGCAGTGCCGGTGACCAGGGCGCAACCACGCTGGACGCTTTCATCGCCCGTTTGCGCGAAGAGATGGGCGGGAAGGTTTATTGATTTCGCCTTTGCTTCGCTCAGCGTGATCGGGGCGTCTTAGCGGCGTCCCTGTCATGCTGAGCACCTTTGTTGTCATGATGAACGAAGTGAGGGGGCGTTTTTGAGACCCTTCGATCCGCTCAGCATGACGGCTAAGCGGAGGTTCCCACCCTTTGGCGTATCCTGCGATACAGCCCCACCACCGCCAGCGCGCAGGCAATCCCAATCACGGCGCCGCCCAGCACATCGGATGGGTAGTGAAGCCCCAGATAGATGCGCGAATACGAGACAAGTCCAGCCAGCCCAAACGCCACCCACGGCACCCATCGGCGGTAGAAGAGGCTGAACAGGGTCGCCGCTGCAAACGTGTTTACCGCGTGAGAGGAGGGAAACGACAGGCTGTGCCGACAGCCGTCTATCGCCCGTACTCCCTGTAACGCCTCGCACGGGCGCACCCGGTCAAAGACGTCCTTCAATACATGACTGCTCAGCTGGTCGGTGATTAGAATCAGCGGTATTAGCAGGAGTGCAACCGTCCTGCCCTTCGCACCACCTTTCCACATCAGCCCTATCCACACTGCAAGCAGAAGAATCCCCGTGCGCTTGATGTCGGTCACAAACAGCATGAGCGCATCCAGCAGGGGATGATGTGCCCCATTAGCCAGAAAGAAGAGAGAGGTATCCAGACGGTGAAGAGCGTCCATCGCTGCGGGCACGGAGGGGGCTTTGAAGCCCCCTCCTTCTTGCTTATCCCACCTTTACTGTGGCGATTCCGAAGGCAGGTATCTGCACGCTCAACACGTCACCGTTCATCCGGGCAGTGCTCGTGGTCAGAGGCTGTTCCAGAATGTCCGTCTCCACCGCCGGCGAATTCGGGCGGGCAAGCACATCGCTCAGACGCACCTCCGCCGTCGTCGGCTTGCCATCCACCTCGTAGAGACGGATGATGAGCGCGTCCGAGTCCTCCGCCTTCTTCAGCCCGCTCAGCATCACATTGGGCGTCAGCACCTCGGCAAAAGCCTGCGACAACGGCAGACTGCCTTCATGCACGTCCGTGCTGACCACGTTGAAGGGCAGGTTGAAGTCGTAACCCACGCGGGCGGAGGATGCGGGTGACCACCCCTCGCCAAAAGGCACCAGCGCAAAGCGGAAGGTGCGACGTCCCATCTCTGGCAGAGGATCAGGGTCATAGGAACTGCGCAGGAGAGTCACCCCCAGCGTGTTATCGCAGACGCTGTGCGCATACACCCGGTCATTTACCAGCACCGCGCCTGCTGGCTTGCCCGTATCGGGGTGCACGCCCGATAGCTCTACCCACCGCTGGGCGGGCATGTCCATCGGATACATGGCGACTCCCGGTCCGCCAACATGCACAAACGTCTCCGACGGCTCCGCATAACCAAGGGTCGGTCGCTCCACCCAGCCATTCGGGCACTCCATCCTGCACTTCGGCTCGTCAATCGCCAGCGGGAACTGCATCCGCAGGGCAGGTACGCCCACCTCGGGCGAACCGCGCTCCAGCCAGTCCACATCCACCGTAAACTCTACCCGTGGCACGCCTGCCAGCAGGCTGACGGTGACGGTAAAGCGGCTATCGTTGAACCGATGATGCGCCTGCACGCTGGCGATATAGGGTCCCCTGTGCGGGAACGAGAGGGTGGCTCCTTCCGTAAATGGAACGTATTGCTTAATCTGTCCCAGCACCCACGCGGTCATGCCGTGCGGCGCCTCCAAGAGGTACTCCAGCAAGCCGATGCGCTCGCCGGGCGGAACGAGCTCGGCGCCCGTACGCTTGTCTACCAGGCTGATAATCGCACCCGACTGCTGTTCCACCGTCACGCGCAGATACTCGTTCTCAATCGTGCCCTTGCCATCGCTGGTGCAGCCCGTTCCCGCCTTTGCGCCAACCGCTCGATGCACGCTGTAGGTGCGATAGCCCAGCGGCGGCACCTCATGCGCCGGGAAAGCCAGCTCGATGAAGTTGTGCGCCCAGTATTGCCCTCTGTTCAGCACCTGCGCCTGCACCACGTTGCCGCTGTCATCCTGCACCGCCACGAAGGGCGTCTCGATATCGCGGTCCCAGATGCGAGCGGTTACCACCTCACTGCGCGTCCAGGGCGACGGGTTGAACACCACAAAGGGGTCGGCGCCGATACCGCCTGCTCCGTAGCGACTGAGAACGCCATCTGCGGGCAGGTCTCCCTGTCCTGCACCCAACCCATCGCCGTAATCAGCTGGTGTGGCGTCCTGTGGCGCCAGTGCTCTGGTGTTCACCCTGGATGCTACCGCACGCAGGCTGCGGGTCTTTATCATGGACGTATGTGCCAGGATCTCCTGGAATAGCCCCTGTGCGTGCTCATAGGTAGCATGCACCCCTGACCCGGGCAGGATGTCGTGGAATTGGTTGAACATCGCGTGTCGCCAGGCGATTTGCAGTTGCTCTGTGGGATACGCCTGACCGGTAATGCCCTTCGCGAGCAGGGCGCAGATTTCCGCCTCTATCAGCGTGTTCTCGCTTCGCCGGTTGGCATACTTGATGTTACTCTGCGACGAGTAGCATCCTTCAAAGATGAAGTTCAGATCGCTATCTATCACGGGCAGGTCCTTTGCCTCGCGCTCGGCGATGGCGAAGAACTCATGATAGGTGCTGAACTTTATTCGGGGAAAGATGGGCCACTCCATCATCTCATGTGCCAGACGCAGGTCGCGCCGGGTCGGTCCACCACCGTGGTCCCCGACCCCATACACAAACAGCATGTCTTTCAAGCCCGTCTGCTTCTCGAACTCCAGCACATGCTGGGCGATACGGGGAGTAATCGGTCCCAGATACCACTCCCGACGGTCGTCAAACGCCAGCACGCGCGAGCCATCCCTGCCCTGCCACCAGAACAGGAACGGTCCCTTGCCCGTTCGGCAGAAGTAGTAGTAGCGGATGCCGGCTCGCGTCAGGATAGTCGGCACAGTGTGCGCATGTCCGAAAGTATCGGGTTCATAATCAATCCGAACGGCATCATAGGGCAGACCGAACTCCCGCTGGAGGAACCGTTTGGTGTACAGCAAATGCCGGCACAGTATTTCACCCGAAGCCATGTTCTTATCCGCTTCCACCCAGTGGCTGGCGGTCACCTCCCACCTGCCGGCGCGTATATGCTCTTTCACCGCCTGCCACAGCTCGGGCAGATAGTCCTTCATAATCTGGTAGACGGACGTCTGATCCTGCGAAAAGCGAAACTGCGGAAACTCCCCAAACAGGCGATTCACGGTCGTAAAGGTATCGTTCGTGGTGGCTACGGTCTCCGCCCAGTTCCACATCCAGTTCATATCGATATGCGCGTGTCCCACGCAGTGGATGGTGTACTGCTTGGCGACGGGTTCGATGGGGCGCAGTATCTCCTCCGCCGCTTTGACTGCATCAGCTACCGGTTTCCCCTCTGCCACAGCCTGCGCGAACGTCTGCCCGGCGCGCAGGATCAAATCTTCCCACTCTGCCCGATTGGACGGGTTTGCCTCTGCCAGCCGGCGTGCGAAATCTATCTCCGCCTGTAATCGCTCCACCCAGCGCTGGGCATCACGTTCCATTCGGCGCAAAGATTGCCATATTGCGTCGAGCTGCTCCTCAAGTGCCATTGTTCCCCCCTCCTGTTCCATGCTATCAATCGTTTAAGGTAATTGTTCGCTGAACCATAGGCGAATGCCTGCCTAACAATGGAAAAATGCCTTAACTACGTCGAGCGCGCCCATACGAAATAGGAATCTCCTTGCCCTTGCCGAAAGTACACTTCAAAAGCCTTGCTGAGGGAGAGAAGATGTCGCGACAACGGATAGCAGTTCTACTCAACGAGACGATTGGTACAATCAGTCCTTACCTGCACGGCGAGTTTGCCGAGCATCTGGGTGAGTGTATCTATCCGGGTATCTGGGTTGGGGAGGATTCACCCATCCCCAACATTGGCGGCATCCGCCGGGATGTGGTAGATGCCCTGCACCCGCTGGGCATACCGGTACTGCGCTGGCCTGGTGGTTGTTTTGCGGATGCTTACCACTGGCGCGACGGCATTGGTCCGCGCAACAAACGCCCCCTGCGTGTGAACTACCACTGGGGTATGGCGCCAGAACCCAACCACTTCGGCACACACGAGTTTATCACCTTCTGCCGGCTAATCGGCGCCGAGCCGTATATCGTGGGCAATGTTGGTTCTGGCACACCGGCGGAACTGCGCGACTGGGTGGAATACTGCAACTTCGCGGGCGACTCCGCGCTGGCGAACGAGCGCAGGGCAAACGGTGCGGATGAACCTTTCCGAGTGCGCTTCTGGGGCGTGGGCAACGAAAACTGGGGCTGTGGAGGCAACATGCACCCCGAGTACTACGCCGAGCTGTTCTGTCGTTACCGCACCTTCCTGTTCAACTACTCGGATACGCCGATACACGCTATCGCCTGCGGTGCGGCGGGCAGCGATTGGGACTGGACATGGAAGTTTCTCAACGCCCTGAAGCGCAAGGGGTGGAGCCGAAGGCATCTGGTGAACTCGCTGGCAGCGCACTACTACTGCGGCACCGCCGGCACCGCCACGCAATACACCACCGAGCAGTGGACGGAGTTGCTGTGCCGGGCAAAAGCCATCGAAGGCATTATCATCGGACACCGCACGGTGATGGACGAGCTGGACCCCGAGCAAAAGATTAACCTCATTATCGACGAATGGGGCGCATGGCATCCAGCGGAACCCGACAAGCCCGGCTGGGGACTGTATCAGCAGAACACCATCCGCGACGCCCTGGTCGCTGCGCTGACGTTAGACATCTTCCATCGCCACTGCCACCAGATTTTTATGGGCAACCTGGCACAGCTGATTAACGTCCTGCAGTCGCTCCTGCTGGTACAGGAAGACAGGTGTATCAAGACGCCAACTTACCACGTCTGGCACATGTATGCCCCGCATAAAGGCGCCCAGGCGGTGCGCTTCGAGACGCTGTCGGATACCCTGTCCGATGGAGGCGCAGTTCGCGACTTCTGCCGCCAGCAGTATCTGCAAAGAGAGCCATTCAGCCTGCAGGTCATAGAGGGTTCCGCTTCGGTGCGCGAGAACACCTTATGTATCACGTTCTGCAACACGCACCCCGAACAGCCGGCGGAAGTGGAGGTGCTGGTCATGGGCGCAACGGTGCAGGAAGCGGAAGCGGTCGTGCTGAGTGCCGACGACATTCACGCGCACAATACCTTCGAACAGCCCGAGCGGGTGAAGCCTTCCGCTCCTCAGCCGGTGCGCGTGGAGGGTGACCGCCTCTACATCACCGCTCCAGCCGGTTCGGTCGTGCGCATTTTGGGCAAACTGCCGTCATAAGGAGGGTGACTGTGATGGAGAAGACCACACGCCGGGAATTTATCAAAAGGAGCGCACAGTATGGCATGGGGTTGTGGCTGGTCGCGCACAGCTGGACCCCTACCTACGCCCAGAACGAAAAGCTGAACATCGGCATCATCGCCTGCGGAGGGCGAGGCTGGGGAAACATTGACGGCGTGGCGCATGAGAACATCGTGGCGCTGTGTGACGTGGACGAAAACCCGCTGGGCGAGGCGGCTAAACGCTTCCCACGCGCCTATCGGTACGTGGACTTCCGCCAGATGCTGGACGAGCGACATCGGGAGATTGACGCAGTGGTGATTAGCACGCCCGACCACACGCACGCCGTCGCCGCGATGGCTGCGATGCAGCTGGGCAAGCACGTCTACTGCGAGAAACCGCTGACTCACTCGGTGTACGAGGCGCGCAAGCTGGCGGAGGCGGCGAAGCGTTATCGCGTGGTCACGCAGATGGGCAATAACGGGCACGCCAGCGATGGATTGCGCCGCGCGGTGGAGATACTCCAGTCGGGCGCCATTGGCGCCATCCGTGAAGTGCATGCCAGTACCGACCGCCCCATCTGGCCCCAGGGCATTGACCGCCCAGCCGACACCCCACCTGTACCGCGCAACCTGCACTGGGACCTCTGGCTCGGTCCCGCGCCGGAACGACCGTACCATCCCGCATATCACCCCTTCAACTGGCGCGGCTGGTGGGATTTCGGCACCGGCGCACTGGGAGATATGGGCTGTCACATCCTGGACACCGCATTCTGGGCGCTGGAGCTGGGCGCACCCATCAGCGTAGAGGCAGAAGGCGAACCACATCACCGCGAGACAGGACCCAAGTGGAGCATCGTCCGCTACGAGTTCCCCGCTCGCAAGGGCAAACCGCCCGTAACCCTCTACTGGTACGACGGTGGCAAACTGCCCCCCAAAGAGCTGGCAGAAGGTATTGACGTCCATCCCAACGCCACCCTGTTCATCGGTGAAAAGGGCAAAGCATGGGTACCGCACGGTGGCGAGCCGATACTGCTTCCTCGTGAGAAGTTCGCCGATTACCAGCCGCCACAGCCCACCATCCCCCGTGCGCCCAGAGGACATCATCAGGAATGGATCGACGCCATTAAGACGGGAAGTAAGGCGTGGAGCAACTTCGAGTATGCGGCGGCGCTGACCGAGATGGTCCTTCTGGGCAACGTGGCTTTCCGCGTAGGGCACAAGATATACTACGACGCCCGACGCATGAAGGTCACGAACTGCGCCGAAGCCGAAAAGTACATCCGCCGGGAATACCGCAAGGGCTGGTCGTTGTAACGAATAGCGGGCAGGCACACCGCCTGCCCCTTTGTATAATAGTGGCGGAGGTGAATCCGCATGGCGACCGATATCCTGCAAGAGGTTTACGAACAGTACATCAAGCCCCTCTCTCCCGAACAGCGATTGAAGCTGGTGGAGATGATTGCCCATGACCTCGCGGAAGCGCAACCACGCTACGACTGGGTGTCCGTTCGGGGCATTGCGCCCGACCTGCTGAACGGAGAAGATGCTCAGGAATGGGTATCCCGCGGGCGGGGAGGGATACTTCGTCAACGTTGAATATGGTTTTTATTGTCATCAAAAATATGTATCCTTGTCATTCTGAGCGGGCGAAGAATCTCGATCCTTTCTAAACTATGAGATGCTTCACTCCGTTCAGCATGACAAAGAAGATGCTTCGTGTGAGAAGATAATTGCGAGGTGATGGTGCAACATGGAAGACGAGGGAGCACCGCCCACACCGGTTCCTCCTGCTGTGGAGCCTGCACCAGCTGAGGCGTCGGAACGTCTGGTGCACGTAGACATTCTGCGCGGGTTTGCCCTGCTGGGCATCCTGCTGGTAAACATCTCCAATTTCAAATCCTCAACTATGCCCTTTATGCCCGCGAGTGGTTCGACTCTTGACCGCTGGGTAGATGCTCTGGTCAGCCTGCTGGTGGAGGGCAAGTTCTATCCCATCTTCGTCTTTCTTTTCGGGATGGGAATGGCTCTGCAAGGTATGCGCGTCGAAGCACGAGGAATCCGCCCCAAACGCTTCCTCGCTCGGCGGTTGTTGGCGCTGTTGGTCATAGGCGTCACCCATGCCGTGCTGATATGGAGCGGCGACATTCTCGCCATGTATGCATTAGCGGGTTTGGTGCTCCTGCTGTTCTATTCCGCCCAGCCCAAGACCCTGTTGACGCTTGCCATTGTGCTGTGGAGCCTGCAGCTGGTATGCTGTGGTGCGCCCGCGGGTGTTTTCTGGGCACTGAGTATGGATGCAGAGATGCAGAAGTCTCTCCAGCCTGCAAATCAAATGCTCGCGGAAGCGTTCCAGCAAATCTCAGAAAGCGCAAAGCGTGCCTACGCGCAGGGCAGCTATCTGGATGCTCTACGCTACCGCGTGGTAGAGTGGTTGCAGATTGTGGTATTTGGATACATGGCGTTCTTGCTCAACATCGCCTCGATATTCCTGCTGGGTATGTATGTTGCTCGGACCGGCCTGCTCCACAATCTGGAAAACAGCAGGCAGCTGTGGGGCAAGCTGGCTCTGGCGCTCGTGCCCGTGGGGCTGGCGACCAACGCCCTTTACGCCTACACGGTAACGGCTGGCGGTGTGAGAGAGAACCTGACGGCTCTATTCGCGGCGATGTGGTTGTTTATGGCGTTCGGTCCAGTGCTGAGCGTGGGATACATTGCGCTGTTTGCCCTGATGTTGCGTTCCGAGGAGCTACAGAAGCGTCTGCAATGGCTGGCGTCGGTGGGGCGACTGGCGCTCACGAATTACCTGCTTCAATCCATCGTGTGCACGCTCATCTTTTACAACTACGGACTCGGTCTTTATGGAAAAGTGGGGGCAGCTGCAGGTGCGGTATTGGCGGTGGGGATATTCAGCCTGCAGGCGATGTTCAGCGTCTGGTGGACACAGCGTTACCGCTTCGGTCCCGCAGAGTGGCTCTGGCGCACATTGACCTATGGTCGCCGCCAGCCCATGCGCCTGCAGGCTTGATTCAGCGAGCGTCGCTTTGCGAGGACGTCTGTGGCGCCGGCTGTTCCGTTTTCTCCGCCGGATGTTGTTCCTGCACCTCTTCAAAGGTATACATGTACAT
The DNA here is from genome assembly GCA_013314755.1 of Chthonomonadia bacterium. Taxonomy (GTDB): domain Bacteria; phylum Armatimonadota; class HRBIN16; order HRBIN16; family HRBIN16; genus HRBIN16. Next base: position 7,756 of record JABUFA010000033.1, on the reverse strand, counting down.
CCAGCGCCCGTCGGGCTTGACTATCTTTTGCTTCTTCATGCGAAAGCGTTTCATTCCACACGATGCCCCCGTTTCGCCAGTACAATTGCGCCGTACACGCCCGCACGGTGTCCCAGCTCTGCCGGCTTGACCGGAGGCGGCGGCACAATCTTCAGCATCTGCGCCAGCTTCTCGCGCAGAGGAGCAAACAGCGTCTCCCCACGCTTAATCATCCCTCCAGCCAGCACAAACACCTCGGGACAGACCAGCGTCGTGACGTTGGTAATGCCCCAGGCAAGGTATCCCGCAATCTCCGCCCAGAACTCGGGGTCGTCGATGTCCTCTGGCTCCTTACCCGTGCGTGCCTCAATCGCGGTGGCGGATGCATAAGCCTCCAGACACCCCCGCGCGCCGCATCCACACAGCGGTCCCTCGGGATTCAGCACCTGGTGACCACCTTCCACGTCCAGCTTGCCGTGATAGATAAGACCATCCATCACCACGAAATAGCCGATGCCCGTGCCCAGCGTAAAGCCCGCCACAATGCGGTAGTCCTTACCAGCACCCAGCACCGCCTCCGCCAGCCCGGCGACGTTGGCATCGTTGTCCACATACACCGAACAACCCAGTGCTTCGCCCAGTTCGGGATACGAGACGTTCTTCCACGGTATATTCGGAGTCCATTGCAGGAACCCCGTGCGCCAGTCTATCGGTCCAGGCGTGCCGATGCCCAGTCCCTTCGGCTTGCCGCCAACCAGCTCGGTTACCGCTGAAAGCATCAGTTCGCGGGCAACGGCATAGTCCGGCGGAGTCTCGATGTCTCGCGTGACCAGCTCCCCGTTGCGAATCGTGCCCACCTTGATAGACTGTCCGCCGATGTCAATACCTGCATACCCCTCGTATTCAGCTACGCTCATGGCTACCTCCTGTTACATCCGCCGTTTGTAGCGATTCCCCTCCCCCGACAGCGCGGGAGAGGGGCAACCGAGAAAACTTATCTCACCTTTGCGATGCGCGCCTGCACATCCTGCGCAAAGCGGTCAATGAACCCCTGCACGTACTCTGCGATGTCTAAGGAGGGGTCCTTAATCAACGGCGTCAGGTCCATGGCGTAAATCAGGCTGGTGGAGATGTCCACGCCATGCGACTCGGCATAGGTAGCATGTGCCCGACGTCGCCCCATCGTGGCAAGGTCGTACCGTTTGCCACCGCAAATCTGCGAGTCGAACACTCCCAGCAGTGACGCCGCGAGATTCTCGTGTGGCGATACGTCCATCTGCACCTTGTCGCTGTCTGCCATCCAGTCCAGGTCGCGCCACACCTCACAGCCCAGCACCTGCTGAGGCTTCGCGTCGTCGGGCAGTTCGCGCAGGGCAGCAATGACGCGCAGGGTCACCGCCACGTGGGTGTCGTGCTTATCTGCCAGGTTGTGCGTGTACACAATCTGTGGTCGGGTGGCGAGAAAGACTTTCTTCAGGTCCTCCTTGACTGCCTCGTTCTTGCCATCTTTGGTGGCAGCGCTGGAGTAGTCCAGAAAAATCTGCGCGGTGTATTCGCCCACTATCGCTGCCTTTTTCTGCTCCTTGCGACGCACCACCTGCATCATTTCGTCGGTGTAGTCTTTATACAAATCATCCCGTGGGCTTCCCGCGCCGTTGGTCACGTTGACCCCACAGAACCACTTGTCCTCGCGCTGGAAGCACTCCAGGATGCCGCGATATGCCATAATTTCCAGGTCGTCCTGATGTGCGCCGACCGCGAGGTGTGTGGTTCGCGCCAGTGCCTGCTCGACAGGAGTACCATCGGGCACGAAAATCTCCGCACCTGGGTTGTTCAACTGCATCTGTCTAACCCTCCTTCTTGATTTCCGGCAAGCTTGCCGCGGCGATGGACTGCCCCACGCGCCGCGCTTTCTCGTCCGGCAGATTAATCTGTATCTTTGCAGACAGCTCGGGGAACTCCGTCTGCAGAACTTCTCGCGCTTTGTCCAGAATGATGTGCCCACCTTCACCGGAGGTCACACGCCCCAGCACCAGCACGTGCTGGAGGTCATAGAAATCGGCATAGTGGGCGATGCCATAGCCCAGATACACGCCAATGGTCTCGTACACAGGGCGCGTGCGTGGATCGCCAGCGGCATGAAGGTCCTGGAAGCTCTTCAGTCGCTCCGCCAGCCCCAGGCTTTCGTCCAGGGAGATACCTGCTACCGGAGCCAGACGGAAAATCGCCTGCTGGGAGAAATAGAGCGCGCCCACGCCTCTGTCACCTGACCACTCGTCTACCGGTGCATCGGGGGCGTAGTCCACCGGTGCGAAAGCCAGCTCGTTCAGCCAGTTCGTGATGTTGCCCTCCGGGGTAACATATCCCGCCGCCTCGCTGGAGCCCATCGCCACACCAAGAATAGCGTTTACCCCCAGGCTCATGGAACCTGCCAGCGCGGTCACTTCGCCGTCGTTGGCGACTTCCAGCGGCACGCCCCACTCCTTCTGCACGCGCAGAAAGATGTCTTTCGCCTTTGCGTTGAACACATCTCTGGGCACGCCGCGGAACAGCGATGCCACCATCACGCGGTTGTTAATCCACACGCCCGCCGAGCTGACGCCAATCGCATCCACACGGGGCATTCGTGCCGCGGCACGGTGCAGGGCAGACATAATCTCGTGATAGTGGTAATTGGGGTCAGTCTGCGGACGGGGGTCCCACACCACCTCTTCACTGAAGATGTCTTTGCCTTCTATAACTGCCGACACCTTGCGGTCGCTGGCGCCCAGGTCCAGACCAATTCGGCAGCCGTCTAAATGCCTGCCCAGCGACTTCGCCGTCTCGTTCGCCGGGGGAACCTTGTCCGCATCGGTGATGACCACTTCAAAGGGACGTTCGTAGACGGTCTCGCCCATGAAGTCGTAATCAAACGCACGTTCACCCTGCGGAGAGTAGACCTGCTGGATGTATTCACCAATCTGCGAGGGACCACCAAGATAGACTCGGAAGCCGCCTTTCTGCCACAGCAGAAACTTGACGATGCGCTCTACATACTGGAAGTTCTGTTCGAAATCCGGCGAGCCGGGCGCAAATACCTCGGTACGGTAGACCGAGCGGGTTCCATCGGCGCGTTCGACGGCAATCACCATCGGCACGCCCTGCCCGGAGGCTTTGACCTTCTCGCGGAAAGCACGGTTCGCCAGCACAGCCGGACGGAACGACTCATCCAGCGGAGGCACCACACGAGGCTTCACCAGTTCCATCGTTCTCCTTCCCCTTTCCGTCTGTCTTGTGCTTTGTTTACTATTTTCTACCTGTAGCGGAGTGTATCCTGCTGGAGCCTGTAGCTGCCCCTTGTCAGCAAGAGCACAGCGAAGGGGTCCGGCTATATTTGTCACCCTGAACGCAGTGAAGGTATGTCACTCTGAACGGAGCGAAGGGTCTCAAAAACGAGATGCTTCGCCATGGCTCAGGCTGAATAGAATCGTACGCCCACCTCCTGTGCGACAGTTTGAATGTAGCGCATAGCGTCGATGTACTCCTGCTCCGTGCTCATGTGTTCCAACATCAGCGGCACGTCCTCAGGCAGTTTGCTGAGCTCCAGCAGGTAGGTGCGGTAGTCCAATCCGCCAGTGCCAGGGGCGCACTCGTTCAGGTGCGTGGTCAGGCGAGGCTCCAGAACGATGTCTTTGGCGTGACAGCTCTTGATGTGTGCACCGAGTTTCTGGAAACATTCACGGATGAGCGCACCGTTCGCATAGTAACGCTGGGGACTGCAGATGAGGTTCACGGGGTCCAGGTGAACGGCGAAGGCGGGACGGTCAATGGCATGAATCAGTTGTACATAACTGTCTGGCGAATCGGGATACATCCAGGGCATGGTCTCCAGCGTGTAGAAGGTGCGTTTGGGCTGGACGGCGTCGATAATCTGGCGCACCGTCTCGACAATCAGGTCGAAGGTTTCGGGTGTGAAGTTATCAGGATGTGGACCGTCCCACTGCTCGCCTCGCGAGCCGGCGATGTTCACACAGCACAGCGCGCCAATCTCGTCGGCGAGAGCCAGCTGCTTCTGGCAATAGGTGATAGCCTCTTTGCGGGTTCGCTCATCGGGGGCGAGCGGGTTGCTCCACGCTCCAACCTCGGCGATGATTAGGTCGGCTTTGCGGGCAGATTCGGCATAGGCGCGAACGGTTTCCGGGTCGGCGCGATGGTCTACTGGGCAGTACACCGCAGTGTAGCCTGCCTTTCGGGCAAGGTTTGCCCACTCGTCCGGGGTTTCCCATCTGGCAAAAATCGGTGCTCCCAAGCGCATTGGATACACTCCTGTCCAGAAATATGCTATTTGTAAAAGGGTTGCACATCGCGGGCTGGAATCCTGCATATAGCGTGCGATTTGCGGCGGGATGGCACAGATGGAACGCAGGCAGGTGCTGGTACTGGTCAATCCGTTCGCGGGCGGGGGCAGGGCGGGGCGTGTGGACTGGCGACGAGCGTTTGAGCCTCTGTCCGTTGACTGGCAGGTGGAGGTCGCGCCCACGCCGGAGGATGCGCTTTACCTTGCCACACAATTTTGCCAGTCGGGCGGTGAGGTGCTGGTGGTGGCGGGCGGCGATGGCACAGTGCATACGGTGCTCCCCGCACTGGTGGGATCGCCGACTGCGCTGGCGTTGTGTCCTCTTGGCACCAGCAATGTGCTGGCGCGAGAGCTGGGTTATCCTCTGGGGCGGCGTGCGCTGGATGGCTGTGTCTCTGCGATGCGTGCAGGTCAGGTCCGGCAGGTAGACGTCGGAACGCTTCGGGGGCGACCGTTCGCGCTGATGGTCAGTGCGGGCTTTGATGCGCATGTGGTGCGCCATGTGCCGGAGCCGCTGAAGAAGCGCTTGGGCGTGTACGCTTTCCTGTGGACGGGGTTGCAGGAGCTCAGGCGTTATCAGCCGGCGCGGTATCGCCTCGCCCTGCCGGACAGGGAGCTGGAGGAAGAGGCGGTGATACTGGTAGTTACCAACACCTCCCGTTACGGCTGGTTCACCACCATCGCGCCGCACGCCCGGATGGACGACGGGATGCTGGACGTGGTGTGGATGTCTGCGGTCAGGACGTGGCGCAGAGCTATCTGGCGTGTGCTGGTGGACGTCATGACCGGAAGGGCAGGGAAGTGCCCATACCTGCGTTATGAGCGGGCAACGACGGTGCGCGTCGAAGCGTTCCCCACACAGCCTGCGCAGTGTGACGGAGAACCTGCTGGCGAGACACCTCTGTCTGTCGGCATTCTGCCGGGCGCCCTGCGTGTTATCGCGCCATCGCCTCCAGCTCCTTCGCGTAACGCTGTTTGATGAAGTGCCTGCGCACCTTCAGCGTGGGAGTCAGCTCGCCCGTCTCAATGCTGAAGGGATGGTCCAGCAGGGTGAAGCGGCGCACCTTTTCAAACTCGGCGAGGTTTGTCGAGAGCCTCTCTATCTCCTGCTTGATGAACTGTTTGACTTCGGGTAGGGCAACTAGATCGGCGTCGTTCCCGAAGGTCAAGCCCTGCAGGTTCGCCCACTCGCGCAGACGCTCGAACTGCGGCACAATCAGCGCGGTGATAACGTCCTGCTCATCACCGAACAGCACCGCTTCGGAAATGTACGGGCTGGTTTTCAGCTGCTCTTCAATCGGCACGGGTGAGACGTTCTTGCCGTTCGCCAGCACGATGATGTCCTTCTTGCGCCCCGTGATGCTCAGGAAACCGTCGGAGTCTATACTGCCCAGGTCGCCTGTATGGAACCAGCCATCGGGATCAATCACTTCAGCGGTTTCGGCGGGTTTGTTGTAATAGCCCTGCATTACGTTGGGTCCGCGCACCAGTATCTCGCCGTCTTCGGCGATGCGCACCTGAACACCCGGGATGGGTTTGCCCACCGTGCCGAAGCGGTAGTCATGCGGGCGGTTGACCGCCACCACCGGCGAGGTCTCGGTCAGCCCATAGCCTTCCAGAATCAGGATGCCAAAGGCGTGGAAAAACTCGGCGGTGCTTCTGCCCAGCGCCGCGCCGCCAGAGACGAAGAAGCGCAATCTCCCCCCGGTGAGGGCGCGTATCTTCTGCAGAACCAGCCGGTCGGCGAGGCGGTGCTTGAAGCGGAGCCAGGGTGTCCAGCGTCGTTCGCCGCGCACCGCCTGCGCCGCTTTGGAGGCGTTGCGGAAAGCCCAGTGGAAAATTCGCCGTCGGAGGGGAGGCTGTTTGGTCACTGTTTCCATAATACGGTCGCGCATGCTCTGGAACAGGCGCGGCACTGCCAGCATCACCGTCGGGCGGGCAATCTGCATGTCGCGCGCGATGGTGAACAGCGTCTCGCAGTAGTATACGGTCGCGCCGCAGGCGACGGCGGTGAAGTGTCCGCCCATTCGCTCGAAGACGTGGCTGAGGGGCAGGAAGGAGAGAAACACATCGTCCGGTCCGGCGTCGATAATCTGCAGGCTGGCTTCCACGTTGGATAGCAGGTTTCCGTGCGTGAGCATGGCGCCCTTGGGTTCGCCCGTGGTGCCGCTGGTATAGATAAAGGTAGCAACATGGTCGGGCGGTATCTGCGCGATGCGTTCGCGGAATCGGTTTTCCGTCTCAGCGTCTTCTGCGCCGCGCCGTTCGATATCGGCGAAGCTGATGGCGTTGCTGGCGAGCTGCGCAGGCGGATCCATCACCACAATCGTTTCCAGTTGCGGCACCGCACGGCTGACCTCCACCGCCTTCCGATACTGCTTCTCATCGGAGACGATAATCACCCGGGCACCGCTGTCCCGCGCGAGATACTCTATCTGTCCAGCGGGCAGAGACGGGTAAACGGGCACAACAATCGCTCCGAGCGAGAGCAGGGCATAGTCGGCAATTGCCCACTCGGGACGGTTTTCCGAAAGCAGGAGCACGCGATCCCCGAACGAGACGCCCGTTGCCTCCAGACCTGCACTGAGGTGGATCACCCGGCGCAGATACTCCCCGTAGGTGAGGGGATAGGTCTGCGCTTTGAGGATACGCACCAGTGCCAGATGCTGGGGTTGCCTGTCGGCGACCTCCGCGAGCACGGTGCAGAGGTTACGGTACATTCTCAAAAACCTCCTACCCCATCGTTGCTATGACAGCCCCTCGGCTGTCCGATACAGGCAAGCCTCCCTTGCCCGTGGTGAGGACACCTCCCCACCAGGGTAGAGACCGGCTCTATTCTCCTATCGCCTTTAATATTACTCGTTTCCGTCGCTGTCCGTCAAACTCTGCGTAGTATATCTGCTGCCACGGACCGAGGTCCAACCTGCCGTTCGTGATGGGCACGATAACTTCATGGTGGATGAGCAGGCTTTTGAGATGCGCGTCGCCGTTGTCCTCTCCCGTGCGGTGATGACGGTAATCCGGGCGATAAGGAGCAAGTTTCTCCAGCCACTCGTCAATGTCGGCAATCAATCCGCTCTCGGCGTCGTTGACATATACGCCCGCGGTGATATGCATCGCGCTGACCAGCACAAAGCCCTCCTGAATGCCGCTCTCCCGCACGAACTGCTCCACTTCGTCCGTGATGTTGATATATTCGCGCCGTTTGGCGGTATTGAACCAGAGGTATTTAGTTGCCGATTTCATCCTCTCCTCCTCAATCCGTTCCTCTCTCATGATAGCATAACTGATGGTCGCTCGCCAAGAGGATAAAACTGAGGTCAGGACTTAAGTTAAGACAAAGGGCGGACAATCGGGTAGAGGCATCCAAGCAACAGGAAGTTGCAGGTTACCCAAGACAAAGCCTCCCGCGGAGCCTAACCCATTCCCGCAGGTTTGATT
>JABUFA010000032.1 GCA_013314755.1 Chthonomonadia bacterium | reverse complement strand
ACTTCTGGTAGACGCAGGAGCAGTTGTGGCATGGCTTACCTCCTGTGGGATGCCGAGTGGTTCTGGAGATATTTTTCGTGTTGGCGAGCCTTCTACCCTTCAAACCAACCCTTGCTGTAACAGACACCGCGAGTTGCACGCAAGAAATCTAGTAGTTTTTCGGGGGAGCCTCAAAAAACACAAGGACATGAGCACAACACGCACCCATGTCCTCGTACTGTCGTCCTATTTACTCGTCGCCGATAGCACCGAAGTTGCGTACCAGCACACCGAAGTCGAACAGGGTGACCTCCTCGTCGCCGTCCAGGTCGGCGCTGGGGTTCCAGTTGCTGTCACCCGGCATACTGCCAAAGGCGGCAACCAGTGCACCGAAGTCGAACAGGGTCACTTCGTTGTCCCCATCGATATCGCCGTTGGTTAGCACTACGTCCACGCCGGAAACGTCCGTACTGGATACCGTCACCTGGGTGACCACCCTCAGCCAGTGGCTGGCTTTGAAGGCGATGTCGTAATCTCCGGGCTCCACGTCGGTCAGCACGTAGCCTCCCGTGCTGTCCAGATTCACGCTCTCGGAGCGCACCACGCTGCCACCCTGTCGCAGTTCCACGTCAACAGGTATCTGCGTGACGTCGCCGACGAAGTCGCCGAGCGTTACGGTGCCGCTTATCGAAAAGCCAGGAGGCAGGATGTCGTGGAGCACGCCCACATACACAATGTCCGCGTCGAACCGAGTTACCTGGTAGGGCTGATTAGGAGTATCAGACAGCGGTCCCTGCACGGGAACGAAACCGCTTCCGCCTCCCAGGATGACATTGCCCTGTCCGCTGGGGCTGTCTACTCGGTCTGCCTCTATCAGATTGGCAATCAGGATGGCGTCGATGCTTTCGCCCTCTGCCAGCCCGAAATCATCCAGATTAAACGCGGTCGCAAATACCAGATAGCCTGCGGTGAAGGTGTTGGCGAACTCGTAGCGCCATGGGCTGAACTCGGTGGAACCCTTCTTGCGCACGGCAATCATAAAGCCCTCGGGAGCACCCACCGAGCCGACCTCGTACACCACCAGGTCTTCACCGGGCGCGTTGGGCAGACGCATTCCCTCCCAGTCCACCAGGATGATTTTGCGCGTGATGGAGTTTCCCAGCTCCACAAAGCGGGGGTTGCCTGAAGGGCTGGTGCCACTCATCAGCCACCCCAGGGTTTTGGTGCGGTCGAAGTCGGTATCCTTCAGAAACTCCGAGTCGTAAAAGTTAAACCCGCTTATGCCCGGCGGGTCAACTGGCAGAACGCGCCTGACACCGTTGACAACATCCCACGTGTACCCGCCGACGCTATACGTCTGAGCGCACACGGGCTGTAAAACGACGAATACTGCTATAGCAGTGGCTAACCAGCGCAATGCACGCATGACATACTCCTCCTCTCGGAAATCTTGTGTTCCGGGTGAAACTGTTCATTATCCTTAATATGCAAGAAGCGTACCAAAACCCTGCCTTTTACCGATATGTGCGGGAAATTGCGGTAAAAGTAGTGGTTTTGAAAGGTGGATTACTATTCATGAGGCTCCTCCTGTTCGTTCCAAGTGCCGGCGAAGCATCTCGTTTTTGAAACCATTCACCCTGCTCAGGGTGGCATACACAACGAGGCACTCATGATATTCAGGGTGACATCCCACGTCACTCTACCCCGCATCCCGGTAAGCGGTTTCCCACCTGCGTAACTTCCGCGAAGATTTTGCACAGCGCAATCGGTTTCCACCCGGCATTTTCAGCGAAAAAAAATCCTCGTTCCTCTTGCAAAATGATGCAAGATGTTGTATTGTAATGAGTGAAAGTGTAACCACTGGAGCGTCCCTCAGCGGGATGCCCGGTGGGGGTCGTCGCGAGGCGGCGTTTCCTCCGAAACGTCGCTTCTTTTTCGGTTCGCTAAACCATAGTAAAACACAACATGGGGGGTTAATCGTTGGGATGACATCCACGAGATGGACCAAAGAGAGCATTGCCGAGGAGATTCGGCAGCTGGCAGAGCAAGGGGAAGACCTTTCCTACTCGAACGTGGTTATTCACCATCTATCGCTGATGCGTGCTGCGATGCGCTACTACGGCAGCTGGCGCGACGCGGTGAAAGCGGCGGGCGTGGACTACGACAGCGTGCGCAAGTATCGCAGCTGGAACCGCCAGCGCATCATCGAGCGCATCCGGGAGCTGTATGAGCAGGGCGAAGACCTCTCGTGGCGCAATGTGAGCACCAATCTGGACCCGCAGCTGGCTGCAGCAGCGACCAAACCCAAGCATTTCGGCTCGTGGCGCAAGGCAATTGAAGCCGCAGGCATCGACTACCAGGAGGTACGTCGCTATCACCACTGGGACGAAGAGACCATCATCAAGCGAGTGCGCGAGCTGTATGAGCAGGGCGTGCCCCTGAACGCAAAGCACATAGAAGAGATAGACATCCCGCTCATCACCGCGGCGCGACGACGCTTCGAGTCATGGGACAAAGCGCTGCAGGCAGCGGGGCTGGACTACAAACAGATTGTGCTGCGTCGCCCGTTCCGACGACGATCGCGCAGCGCAGAGGAGTCGGAGGCACAGGAGAGCAGCGGCGACGGCGACAACACCGGCACGTAACGCATTAGCACAGGGAGCGGTCTTGTCCCCACCAGCGGGGGAAGAGGAAACAGGGATAACTGTTCCCCCCTGAAAGCGGGAGTGGGAGACCGCTCCCTGCATTTTGTACGGGTATCGTTTGACAACTTTTGCACGTCGGTGTATACTATAGCGGATTTATAATCGGTGGAAGCGGACATTGTTTGAGAGCCTGACGGAAAAACTGCAGAAGGTTTTTCGGCGACTGAGCAATCAGGGCAAGGTCACCGAGCAGGACGTCAACGAAGCCCTGCGCGAAGTGCGCATCGCCCTTCTGGAAGCGGATGTGCACTTCAAGGTGGTTAAGGATTTCATTTCGCGGGTGCGCGAGCGTGCCGTCGGACAGGAGGTGCTGGAGAGCCTCACCGCTACCCAGCAGGTCATCAAAATCGTGCACGAGGAGCTGATCAACCTGCTTGGTGATGGCGCAGAGGGCATCCGCTTTGCGCCCAAACCGCCGACGGTCATCCTGCTGTGCGGATTGCAGGGGTCAGGCAAGACCACTACCGCTGCCAAGCTGGGGCTGTGGCTGCGCAAGCAGGGCAGGCGCCCGATGCTGGTGGCGGCGGATGTGCATCGTCCGGCGGCGGTCCAGCAGCTGAAGGTGCTGGGGCAGAACCTGCAGATACCGGTCTTCGCAATAGATGGGAGCCGGGACGCGGTACGCATCGCTCACGAGGCGCTGCAGACTGCTATCCAGCAGGGCAATGATGTGGTCATCCTGGACACGGCGGGAAGACTGCACATTGACAACGAGATGATGGAGGAGGTTCGGCGCGTTAAGGAAGCCACCCATCCCGACGAAATCCTGCTGGTGCTGGATGCTATGACCGGGCAGGACGCGGTGCGCGTTGCCGAAGAGTTTCACCGCCAGCTGGAAGTGGACGGCTTCATCCTGACCAAGCTGGACGGCGACACGCGCGGCGGCGCTGCCATCTCCATCCGGGCGGTGGTGGGCAAGCCCATCAAGTTCGTGGGCATCGGCGAGAAGCCCGACGCGCTGGACGTGTTCCACCCCGACCGCATGGCGGGGCGCATCCTGGGGATGGGCGATGTGCTGACGCTGATTGAAAAGGCACAGCAGACCTTCGACCAGAAGCAGGTAGAGGAGCTCCAGCAGAAACTGCGCCACAATCAGTTTGACCTGAACGACTTTCTGGTGCAGATGCGCCAGATGCAGAAGATGGGACCGCTGGACCAGCTGTTAAAGATGATACCAGGGTTTGGAGCGCAGTTTAAAGACGTTCAGATAGACCCGAAAGAGTTAAAGCATGTGGAGGCGATTATCCTGTCGATGACACCGGAGGAGCGTGCGAACCCGCACATCATCAACGCCAGTCGCAAGCGGCGGATTGCGCGGGGTAGTGGCACCACGGTGCACGAGGTCAACGAGCTGCTGTCACAGTTCGAGGAGATGCGCCGCATGATCCGAGAGCTAAACGCCCTGCAGTCCGGAGGAGGCAAAGGCAAACGCAAGGTTCGCCTGCCTTTCTTCGGATAAAACACAACGGAAAGGAGGGTGGTGGTTTGGCGGTCAGGATCCGACTCAAGCGCATGGGGGCGAAGAAACGCCCGTTCTATCGTCTCGTAGTGGCACCGAGCACGGCGCCGCGAGATGGACGGTTCATCGAAACCATCGGTTACTACAATCCGTTGACCGATCCCGCTACCGTACAGGTAGACGTGGAGAAGGCACTGTACTGGCTGGAACACGGAGCGCAACCGACCGACACGGCAAAGGACATCCTGCGCCGAGCCGGCGTGCTGGAAGCATGGCAACAGCGCAAGGCACAGCCAGCAGGAAGCTCTACCGTGTCAGCCGAATCGTAAAATTGCTTAACTCACCAAAAACTCTATTTACAGAGAGGGCTAAAGGAGTGGCTGAGGTGAAAGAACTGGTAGAGTATCTGGTGAAGGAACTCGTGGACGAGCCCGACCAGGTTCGCATTACCGAGGTTCCGGGTGAGGTGGCGACCACTTACGAAGTGCACGTCGCACCCAATGACGTCGGCAAGGTGATTGGCAAACAGGGGCGCATTGCCAACGCCCTGCGCACCATCGCCAAAGCCGCCGCCATGAAGAACAAGCGCAAAATCTATCTGGAGATTATTGCGTAAAGTCTCGTTAACGCCACACGGTGCGACAGGCAAAGGGTACAGGCAGGTTTTATTGTGCAGGGGGGGAGGTAGTTCTGCTTGCTCCCGGCAAGGGGGAGTGATTCGCCATGAGAAAAGCAGAACGCGATAGCTGGCGTACCGTTGGCTACATCTCAAAACCACACGGATTGCAGGGAGAGGTGTGCGTGTACTCCCTGACCGACTTCCCTGAGCGGTTTGCCAGGGGGGCGCGCCTCTCACTCTCCCTGCCCGATATGCCGCGTATCACCCTCAGCGTGGTGGAATCCCGCCCCTTCAAAGGGGGCTATCTGGTGCGCTTCGCGGAGATAACCACCGTGGAAGCCGCCGACCGCCTGCGCGGAGGCTACTTGCAGGTTCCGATTGAAGACCGAATGCCCCTGCCCGAAGACACCTACTACATCGACGACCTCATCGGGCTGGATGTGTTCACCGACACGGGAGAGTATCTGGGACAGATTGAAGAGGTTATCCTCAACCCGGCGAACGACCTCTACCGCGTGGGCGAAATCCTCATCCCTGCCGTCTCCGAGTTCGTGCGCGAGATTGACCTCGCAGCACGTCGGGTGGTCATCCATCCCATCCCCGGTCTGCTCCCCGAGGTCGAATAGACCGATGCGCATCGACATCGTTACCATCTTCCCCGAGATGGTTGAGCCAGTGGTGCGGTGCAGTATGCTGGCGCGCGGGCAGCAGGCAGGTGTGCTGCAAATCCATACGGTCGACCTGCGCCAGTTTACCCATGACCGCCACCGCACCACCGATGACGCCCCCTTCGGCGGCGGCGCAGGTATGGTGATGAAGCCGGAACCCTTCTTTGAGGCGGTAGAAGCGCTTCGAGAACAGGCTGGCTGGGTTCCCGCTCGCATCGTGGTCACCACCCCACAGGGCAGGCTGTTCAACCAGCGCATGGCGGTGGAGTTCGCGCAGGTTCCCCATCTGATCCTACTTTGCGGGCACTACGAGGGCATCGACGAGCGCGTGTGTCAGTATCTGGCGACCGATGAGGTGTCCATCGGCGATTACGTATTGACCGGCGGGGAACTGCCCGCGCTGGTGATAGCCGACGCGGTGGCTCGGCTGGTGCCGGGTGTGCTGGGCAACCCCGAGTCGCTTCAGCAGGATAGCTTTGTGGACGGATTGCTCGCTCCCCCGCAGTACACCCGCCCCGCCGAGTATCGCGGCTATCGCGTGCCGGACGTTCTGCTGTCGGGGCATCACGCGCAGATTGCCCGCTGGCGACGCCTGCAACGCCTCCTGCGCACGCGAGAACGCCGCCCCGACCTTTGGCAGAAGGTGCAGCTGACGCCGGAGGATTTGAAGCTACTGCGCGAGGCAGAAGAGGGATAAGTGGAGGGCGAGGCTCCTGGCGAGCCGTTTTGCCCTCTCCTTGTGGGAGAGGGTCAGGGTGAGGGCTTCTTTTGGCATTCACCTCTCCCCGCCGGGAGAGGGGTCGGCTCACCGGGAGAAAGGAAAACCGTGTGCCTCCCGCGAAGCATTTATCAACAACCCAATGGCTCGGAGAGAACACAGACCATGCCATCACTGGAGACCCTGCGACACCTTGTCCGTGACGAAATCGTTCAGCGTGGCGAGGAGGGCGCGGATACCACCGGCTACCTCGACCGCTGGCAGGAGGCAATCGATGCCGACGCCCTGTGGAGCCTTTACCATGAGCTGATGGCACTGCCCATCCGCGAGGACTTCCCCTACCGTGAGCCGAGCGACCTGCCGGGCATCCGCGCCGAGCGTGATGAGGGCGTGCGTCGCTTCAAGATGGTGATTTGCGAGGAAGACCTGCTGGACCGGCTGTACGGCGCGTGGCTGGGGCGCGTGGCAGGATGTATGCTGGGCAAGCCGGTGGAGGGCTGGAGCCACGAGCGCATCCGGCGGTATCTGGAAGGAGCAAACGCCTATCCGATGACCGACTACCTGCCCGCTGAAACGCGCACCCCACCCGAAGGCGTGCCACAGCCCTACACCTGGTGCACGAAGGGACATATCTCCGGCGGCGAGCGCGACGACGATACCGATTACACGGTGCTGGCGCTGTACCTTTTTGAAAGACACGGTGCGAACTTCAGCACGCGCGATGTAGGCAATGCTTGGCTTCATCTGCTGCCCGCCTATCAGACCTACACCGCCGAACGGCAGGCGTATATCAATCTGGTCAACGAACTGCCCTCAGAGCAGGTTCCCATATATCTGAACCCCTATCGCGAGTGGATTGGGGCGCGTATCCGGGGCGACTTCTGGGGCTACGTGGCTCCCGGCATGCCCGAAAAGGCGGCGGAGTTCGCCTACCGGGACGCAGCGCTGTCGCATGTGAAGAACGGCATTTACGGCGAGATGTTCACCGCGGCGATGATTGCCGCTGCCTTCGCCACGCAGGACGTGGTGCAGATTATTCGGGCTGGCGCCGCCGAAATCCCTGCCCGCAGTCGCGAAGCGGAGATGATCCGCGATTGCCTGCAGTGGCGAAAGGAATGTGCAAGCTGGCAGGAGGCTTTTGACCGCCTGCTGAATCGATACTATGGCAAGTATCATCCGGTGCACACGGTGAACAACGATGCCATTGTGCTGAACGCCCTGCTGTGGGGCTGGCCCGACTTCGAGAACGTCATCACCATTGCGGTGATGCAGGGCATGGATACCGACTGCAACGGCGCGACGGCGGGCAGTATCTGGGGCGCAGCGTTCGGGGCGAAGGCACTGCCCGCAAAATGGGTGGAGCCGTTGCAGGACAGGCTGGCAAGCGCGGTGTTTGGGTTCGCCGAGAACCGCATCAGTGACCTGGCAAAGCGCACGTTGAAGCAGGCGGTTCAGGTGCTGACAGGCTCGGGCTAAAAGGGGTTCGCCCCTGAAGCATGATACAAACGCTCCAACAAGGGAGGTGTTCGCCATGCAGTTTGTGACGCTCGCGAAAGCGGTGCCCGGTCGGGCAAAGGACCTGTTTGGCAGTGGGCTGTCGCAGTTGAACAGCCTCGCCTCGCAGCATGGCATCCAGATTAAGGCGGCGGTGATTACCTATGGGCAGTACGACCTGGTTGCCGTGTGGTCTGCGCCGGACCAGGCGACCGCCAACCGCTTCCTGCGCGCCGTGGCAGAAACCGGTCTGCTGGTGACCGATACGATGCTGGCTGTTCCCGCTGAGAGCTTCTAAGAGGCGCACCCGTTTCCCCCGCCCCTCTCCGCGCTGGAGAGGGGCACATGCTATATCCTGCACAGAATGCCCACCTTTTCGCACTCTTCGCGCACCATCTGCTCGGTCTGCTCGCGCAATAGCAGGTGCGGCACCCACCCGGTCTGCAGGCGATACCTGTTCAGCAGCGACCGATAGCGCTCCGCCAGTGAGCTCCAGTAGTTGATTCTGCCCACCCAGATTTCGGTCACCCCTGCCTGAGCCGCCACGCGCACGTACTGCCGGATGTGTTCGGGAGTGTTCTCCACGCCCGGCAGAAACGGACACCACGCCCAGGTGGTTCGGATGCCTGCCTTCAGCAGTCTGCGTGTGAGCTCTATCCGTCCCGCCACTGACGGCGCATGCGGTTCGAACACCCGCCGAACCTTCTCGTCCACTGTCGGCACGGAGATATGCACTGAGAGGCGTTCGAACCGCTTCAGCAGGTCAATGTCGCGAATCAGCAGGGGCGAACGGGTGAGGATGGTGACGCGGTTGGGGTAGAAGCTGAGTTCATACAGCACCCCGCGCGACACCCGATAACGCTTTTCTATCGGCTGCCAGGCGTCCGTTGCACTGCCAATCAGGATGTGGGTATCGCGGGAAACATCCAGCATCTCGCGACGCACCACATCCGGCGCGTTGATTTTCACCTGCACCCACTGTCCCCAGGTCTGTGCCCCCGGCTGTCCACGCTTCGCCCGGAGGATGGGCACGTAGCAGTAGGAACAACCGAACCCGCATCCGATATAGGGGTTGATGGTGACCTCTGCGAAGGACGCGCTGGTTCGGTGCAGCAGGTGCTTACAGCGTATCTCCTGAATGGTCAACGAACGCATGGCTGGCTCCCCGGCATCCATTATACAACGAGCGGCAAGGCAAATGGTGGTAGCGGCACGTGGCAGTGTTGGCACACGGTGGTAGGGGCACACGTTGGTAGGGGCACACGGCCGTGTGCCCCTACAGAATCGGGTTCCGGTTTCAATCCTCACCCGTCCCGAAGGACGGGTGCAACGTGGGCGGAGCAATTTCCCACGTATTGGGGAAGCCGTTTCAATCCTCACCCGTCCCGAAGGACGGGTGCAACTATCAGGTTCTGCGTCGTCTTCCATCGCCAGCGGTTGTTTCAATCCTCACCCGTCCCGAAGGACGGGTGCAACGAGACCGAGCCTGCCTCCTCCGCCAGTCTTGCGTGTTTCAATCCTCACCCGTCCCGAAGGACGGGTGCAACCAGAAATCATGAGGCTGTTCAATCTGGGGCATGTGGGTTTCAATCCTCACCCGTCCCGAAGGACGGGTGCAACCGCGAAGAGCACGTTGCCGTTAATGCGCGTCTTGAGTTTCAATCCTCACCCGTCCCGAAGGACGGGTGCAACCAGGAGCCCTGCAACTGCGGGGACCAGCCCCGCCATGTTTCAATCCTCACCCGTCCCGAAGGACGGGTGCAACCGTGGAGGTAATCACGGGTGCTGGCATCCAGAAGCGTTTCAATCCTCACCCGTCCCGAAGGACGGGTGCAACCTCCCTCACGACACAACTTGCGCATATTATACCACAATGTTGGCGTTTTTGCAATATAAAATGTAAAATGCCATAATCACGCATGAATTTGTCAGTCTATGAATCGCTAACAGATTCAAAACCGTGCGCTGATGTCGGCGTCGAGGGTGAAGGCTTTGTAGTTGTAGCTGGCGTACTGTGCGTCGCGGTTCGAGCGTTCCTGCAGGCGGATGCTGAGCGTAAATGCCAGATAGCGGTTAATCTCGTACTCGTAGCCCAGCGCACTGTCGCGGTCTATACTACCGAAGAAGCCCTGCACATCGGAGAAGCGGTGCTCCAGAAACGCACTCTGGCGCGGCGCGAACGGATACTCCAGACGCACCGAATACGCCAGCATCTTCTGGTCCTGCCTCTGCCCGCTGCCGCCCACGCTGAACAGGCTGAAGGACGACATGCGCTGAGCCTGCAGGTTCAATATCAGCTTGCGCGTCAGCTCAGTGCGCAGGCTAAAGTAGAGGATGTCGGTCTTGGCACCGTCGGTGGCTCCTACATAGTCCACGTTCTGGCGCGTGTAGTTCAGCCCGATACTGGTCTTTTCGGAAAGGCGGTAGTTTACGCCAAAGTTCAGCCCCTGCATATCGGTGTTGGTCAGGTTATCGCCTGCGCTTAACTGCTGGATGATGTTCAGGTCTACTGAAAGGTTATCGTTGGGCATATAGCTCAGTGTCAGGTTGTGCGAACGGTTCTTCACGCCGATGCTGGAGTAAGTCAGCCCGCTGGTGATGGGGTTATAGTATCCGCCACTGTAGTTGCCCCCTGCGCCATAGCCGACGCCCCAGCCCGACTGATAACCTCCGGGTCCTACGAACGCGCCGCCCAGGTTGCCTCCGATGAAGCCTCCCGTGCCGGAGATGGTTCCCGAATCGCGCACCGCATACTGATAGTTGACCGTCAGCGTTTTGAAGGGAAGCCACCGCACACCGATGCTGACATCCTGGGCATTGTTACTGCCGCTTGCCGAGCGGGTGCGCCCACGTGCCAGCACGCCGTTGAACGCCAGCCGCTCGCTCTGGTTCCAGTTCCAGGTCAGGCGCAGGGTGTCGCTGGAGCTGCTGTAGGTGTTGGTGGTAGGGTTGCCACCGGTGATAAACGTACTCACGCTGCTGGCGCGGGTGCTGAGCAGGTCCAGACTGAGCGACACGCTGCCCAGCTTATGGCTTATGCTGAGGGTACGGCTGTCGTTTTGGCTGGAGCCGTAGTTTCCAGAGGCGTTGTTCTGCTTCAGCCAGGAGAACCGTATTTGCGGCGCCTTCGGCAGGTTCAGAGTGGCATCGAACGAGGTATTGCTCACGGAAGCTCTGCTGGTGCTTTGTGAACCGCTGAGATAACTACCAAGATAGTCAGGAACCTGCATGCGGTCAATGGTCAGACGGGCGTTGAACTGCTGACTGCCCAGATACTCGATGCTGTGGCTGTAGCCCTTCTCCTGCCGGCGAAAGCCAACGCTCTCGACGGTGACGAAATCGGGGTCAATATCGCGCCAGAGGGTGGTCCAGCGGAAGCTGCCCAGATTCAGGGTGGCGTTGAGCATCCTGCCCTGCCCTTCCTGCGTGCTTGCCCCGCGTTCGGCACTGCTCCGCGCTGCATAGAAGCCGATACTGCCCAGTTTGCCCAGCTGCCAGTTGAGGTCGTAGCCCATCACCCGGCGCGACCCCAGGGTAGCGTTGCCCGTCAGGCGCGGCACGTAGGTGATGCTGATGATGCTGGTGGACGGAACGGCGCGGTTGAAGTACACCCGGTAGGGAATATCGGGGTCCACAAAGAAGTCGCCTTCGCCGCGCTTCGTGCCTTGCTGTTGGGGCACGCCGTCTACAGTGGCTATCACCGCACTGCCCGGCTCCACCGGGTACTGCAGTTCGTAAGGAGAGAGCGGATTACCATAGCCGTAGAAGCGCTCGGTCTTGGTGCGCAGACCGGTGGACGAGCGGGTATCCTGACGCAGGACAATCACTCCCAGGTTCAGCGCACCGAGCGGAGCCTCCACACGCCATCCCGTCAGCCTGCCGGAGGGTTCGTTGTAGCCTTCGGATTCGAAGCTGACCAGAATGGTGGAGGTGCGTGGAATGATGATGCCTTCTTTAAAGTTGAGCAATCCGCTGAAGTAGTCAATTTCATAATCCCGTCCACGCACCATCTCGCGCCCGTCCACGCGCACCCGCTCCGAGCCGTCCAATATCTGGCTGGCGTTCAGGTAGTAGGGTCCGCCGCTGTCGTTGCCGTAGATGACGGTGGTGCGGGCGGTAGCGCGCGTCTGGCTGTAGATTCCGCTAATTTTCAGTGGCAGGGAACGGCTGAGGCGTGTGCTCACATGCACCCCGCGCAGGGTCTTGTTGAACGAGACCAGCTCGTTGCCCCCCAGCGCAGCGGTGATGTCGCCGAGGTCAATGCGCGTGCCGTTGCGCTCATAGTTGATAGAGAAACGCCTGTCCTGCGGCGTGCCGAAGGGGGTGTTGGTCAGCCGCCAGTTGAAGTTGAACAGGTCAAAAACCTTCGTGCCGATGATGGAGAGCTCGGTGAAGTCGGTGACCGGTCTACCGCCCTGCCCGAAGTAGTAGGAATCGCTGTAGGCGTTGCGGTCACCGCTCACCCGGGTGATATGAAAGCCTATCTTTTTACTGCCGCTGAGCTGAATCTTGCGGTTGAACTCTTCGGCAATGGCGCGGAAGGGGTCTTTGGGGCGGCGCGACTCCTGCACCGGCTTGCGCTGAACGGTGATGGATGACCGCTGCGGCTCCTCCCGTGTGGGCGTGGGGCGGTTGGCAGGCTGTTCGGGCTGGCGGGCGGGGCGACTGGATGCATCTTCCTGCTGGCTTTGGTCGCGCAACAGCTCCTGTACCGAACTGGGCTTGATACGCTTGTTGAACAGCGAAGGGCGAAGTGCATCGCGCAGGTCGTCCACCGAGATAGGCACAGGCTCCTCCAGCGGCTGGGCAATACAGCCCGCCGATACCCATACCCAGAAAAGCCCCAGCCACAGGAGCGGTCGCATCAGTTTATTCATCTCACCTCACCAGCGCGAACAGTGCCGAGATATTGCGCTCTGCCAGATGCCGTTGACCTTCTGCAAACTCGCCCACCCGCTTGCGCAGCGCCTGCCGTTCTTCCCAGATACTGTTCAAACGTTCCCGCAACGTCTGTGCGCTCATCGCCTGTGGTTCCACAACATACTCTGGCGCCACCTGCTCCCAGAATGCGCGCACTTTGGGATCGTAGCTGAGCGCAAGCGCAGGTATGCCTGACGCCGCCGCCAGCATCAGTGCATGCAAGCGTACCCCAATCACCACCTGACAGCAGGCGAGCACACTCTGAATGTCCCGCACCGAAAGCGGCTGTGCTGGCACTATCGCTTCTGGCACCTCGGCGGCGATTTTCCGCACGATTTCATCATCCCGTGACGGCTGCATCGCCAGCAGTAACGCCCGGGCGCCCCACTCCTGCCGGGCATATTGCATCAGGTCTGCCAGCAGTGCGTCCACGTCTGCTCCCGCGCCAGCCCAGCGGCGCGGCGCCAGGGCAATCAGTGCATCGTCTCTACAAACTCCAGCCCCTTGCAAAACTTGCCATCCATACTCTATATCGGCTTCCGGCAGAAGGAACGACAGGTCTGCTCCCACCTGCACTCGTGACACACCCATCGTCCTCAGCAGGTCGGCGGACGCAGGGTCTCGCACCACTATCGTCTCCGCACCTTCAGCCGTCCGGGCAACCCATCGCCGTGCCCAGCCGCGCCGAAGCGGACCAATGCCCTGCCCGATCCACGCGATGCGACAGCCGGCACGCCTTGCCAGCACATGCATCCCTAAGTAATAGACGACAGAACGCGCGCTGGTGACATCCTGAAGTAAACTTCCACCGCCCAGCACGAACAATCGGGCGCGACGCATCGCCCGCCAGATAACCTGCAGGCTGGTGCGTAGGATAGCCTGCACGCCATGCTCGCGCTCGGTGTACGCTGGGTTCGCGCTCAGCACGGTTAAGTGCTCAGAGTAACCTGCTCTTCGCAAGCCATGCACCAGTCCCGCCAGAACCGCCTCATCGCCCGCGTTCGCGAACCCGTAATATCCGCACACCACTGCGCCCTGACGGCTCATTGTCGCACCAGCCGCGCCCCCTGACGCATCACCACAAATGCCAGCGTTCCTATTATAGCACCCAGAACCCAGCCCAGCAATATCCTCGGCAGAGAGAGCGCCAGAGGGGTATGGATATGGCACAGAGTATTGACCACCGACGCCTGCCCCAGAACGCCGACCAGCAGAAGCGGTATCCATGCCGCCCGCCCGATACCCGCCGCCGAAAGCGCCAGCGCGAGCAGTAACGCCGGATGCCCCACCAGAAACTCTTTGGTGCGTGGACGCGCCAGCAGATACCGCTCCAGCAAAACGCGCATCTTCATCTCGAGGTCGGAAACGCCAACGCCGGGCTCATTGCCCGTGCGCAACAGCACCAGCGCCAGCAACACCAGCGCCGCCAGCACCGCCCCCGCCAGTCCCACCGTTACTGGATGGCCGGTAATCTGCTTCCACCGCTGGCTTATCCGCTGGCGGGCGTCCGCGAAGGAGGTAGCGTTGACCGTGTCCAGCGCATACCCGAAGCCCACAATCAGCACCGGCAGAAGGTGCGCTACTTTGATTCCCGCGAACTGGTTCGCCTTCACCATAAAAGGTAGAGATGCCAGCAGAGCCACCACATGCAAGCCGCCGACCAGGCTGAACAGCGTTAACCCCGCAAACACCATCAGCGCATACCCCACGGGCTGACGCGCCTGCCGGAGCACATTCGCCAATAGAAATCCCAGCGATGGAAAGGCTATCGCTGCAGCGAGAGCGCACAGTTTGCGTCCGGTTTCGCCGCCCACGTAGACAACGGCGATGCCCACCACGAAAGCTCCCAGCGCCAGCCACGCCGACGGACGCAGGGCGAAAAGCCTCTCCAGCACCAGCACCCCCGACACCAGCGCGGAACCGCCAGCAATCAGCCATACCCACGCGGGCACGGCTGGCTCGGTGAAGGGATGCGGCTCGCCCACGCGATAACCTGCCTCCTGAAGAGACTGACGTAACTGCGCAATGAAACGCCCTGCCCCCTTCAGCGGCTGTTCGTCCATCCCGCTGGGCAGGCGCACATAGCACAGGCGGATATTGCGCTCGCGCACGGCACGAGTGTACCGTTCTATCAGGTCGCCTGCGCCCAGCGTTGCCATCTCTGCAGAGGTGACGCTGTGCACGCGCACCACACGGTCGAGTAACAGGCGCGTCAGCTGCTGGTCACCCTTCTGCTTGCCGAACTCCACCGAACCATACAGCAACCCATGTCGGCGCATGGTTTCCGCCGTGAGGGGCAGAAGTGCGCGGAACCCCAGTACCTCGTCCCCGCTGAACACAATAACCTTGGCGCCCACTCGTTTTGCCTCTGCCAGCGCGTACTGAACGCGCCGAGGAGTGCAGGCAGGGCTGTTACCTACCCTGGCGACCACCGATAGCCCTGCTCCAGAAACCTGCCTCGCCAGGGCGGGATCGACGCCAACAGTTATCTGTTCAAAAACAGAAGCTGAAACCGGTACAGAAAAGCCAACTGCTCCACCTGTATCCGTATAGGCATACACGAGTACGCCGGGGTTTGCCCGCAGGGTGTCCAGCAGTTTCTTGCGCGAAGGGGTGTATACCGTACGCCACAGTGCAGGCGTGGACTGCATCCCTCCGGAAGCCCGGCGCAGCCGCTCTACCACCTGTACCGACGCCGCTCGCACAATGGGCGCAGGGAACTTCGGATAGAGCTCCCAGCTGAGCTGTCCGGAGTTAAACAGGTCGGCAACCGTCTGTTCGTTCAAAGCCACCGCCGTTGCCCCTGCCTGTTTTATCTGTTTGAGTATTTGGGCAAAAGCTATACCGCTATCGGCACTGATTTGAAGTAACTGCTCGCCGTCCAGAGCTATGCCCGCGCGCCTGTTCAGCGACTCGGCACGCCAGCGCAGCCCAAACGCCAGCAGGGATACCACCGCCCCCAATGCCACCAGTAACCAGCCCACGCGATGAAACATGCTTCACCTACCGTCCCATTGCTGTTGATGATGCGTTGCCCATTTCGTCAAAAGGGTCGCGGATACCTTGTACGACAGACAACCAAGGCAGGACAGCCCCTCCTGACCTGCCCGCGAAAGCCCTCACCCTGCCCCTCTCCCACGAGGAGAGGGCACACAACGGCTTGGCGGGAGCCTCGCCCTCCAGGGTTGAAAACCCCTCTCCTGACCTCTCCCCGACGCGGGGAGAGGCGAATCTCCCCCTTCTCTCGCAGGGAAGGGGCTGGGGGTTAGGTGTTCTTCAGACAGCCCCACCTAACCTCCCGCAGGCGGGGAGGGACTCGAGCGTCCCCCTGCTTGCGGGGGGACCATAGGGGGGCTAACAACTCAAATGGCTTGGCAGGCTGGTAAGCTGTTTGTAGGGGCAACCCCCTGTGGTTGCCCCTCCGAGAAGCAGGACAGCCCCTCCTAACCTCCCCGCAGGCGGGAAAGCCCTCACCCCTGTCCCCTCTCCCACAAGGCGAGGGGAGAAACAGCTCGGTAGGATCCTCGCCCTCCAGCGGTAGGGTGGTCTCAGTAATCGGGGGGCAGAGAGCGGTAGTAATAGTAGCGCGGGCGACGCAGGCGGCGCAGAATCCTGTCCCTGCCCATCAGATAGATGGTTACCGCTCCCGCGACAAACCCGCCAGCGTGCGCCATCGTTGCCACGCCGGGTTGAAACTGAAACTGCATCAGGAACCACAACCCCAGCAGGATGAAAGCCGGCACGGCAATGATGTCGATGATAAAGAAGAATATCACCAGCACGCGAACACGAGCGGTTGGGAACAGCACAAAGTAAGCTCCCATCACGCCTGCAATCGCGCCGCTCGCCCCGACAGTAGGAATGGTGGAATACGCGCTGATGGCAACATGCGCCAGAGCCGCCATCGCCCCCCAGAACAGATACAGCATCAGATACCGAAAATGTCCCAGAGCGTCCTCCACGTTATTGCCGAAAATCCACAGGTACAACATGTTTCCGCCCAGATGCAAGAAGCCCGCGTGCAGGAACATGGAGGTGAAAATGGTCAGCCAGTGCGGTGAAACAGGCGGCACCTCGTAGGAACACTGCCCGGAGATGGTGCAGGGTATCAGTGCGTAGTGCATCAACGCTTCCGGTGCGCCGAAGCCAATCAGCTTGTCGTACAGGAAGACCAGCACGTTGATCACAATCAGTGCAACGGTCACTATCGGAAAGGAGCGTGTTGGGTTTTCGTCACCAAGCGGTATCAAGGTATTCGCCCACCTGTCACGTGTTTTTCTGAGTTCAGTATACCCTACTCTCACCCAAAGTGAAAAACAGCAACGAAAATGAACCTTTTACCGTTCTTGTGCGTCTAATATTAATGAAACGTTTAAGCTCTGATGTATCCGTACTAGCAAGAGGGACCACGAGCAGCATCAATTAAGAATGTTGGGGCGTGCATCGGAAGCACGCCCGTTTTTTTACTTCACCTTTACCCCGCTGGAGGCTCTACGCACCATCCAGTTCCACACTGCCCAGCTCATCGCCATGCCAACCGCGCTCCACAGGGTGAACCGCCAGGCGGTGTGCCAGAATCCCCTCTGTTTCTCGCGCTGAAGCTGCCGTTCCGCCTGCTGTAGTACCTGTTTCGCCTGCTCGCCAGAGAGCTGGCTTACCTGTAACAGAGCGGATGGGTCATTGCTTTCGTCTGCCTTCATTTCGGGCGGAGGCGAAGGCTTGGGCACGGTAACCAGCGGCGGGGGAGGCAGCTTGGGCGCCTCCTGCAGTTGCCGGAGGCGTGTTGCATCGTCGAACTCGCGGCTGAGTCCTGCCGCTTCCTGAGCGCCGCGCGGGTCGAACCCTATCGACAGCGCAGGCAGTGTCAGAACAGCCAGCCAGGCGCAAGCCACCAGTATTCGTATCCCTCTCATTATCCTGCACCTCCTGAAAGCACCTGCCACAGCTTGGGTATCATTTTGGGGGCGCGGGGCAGGTCGATATCGATCAACGGCTGTGTGCCCGGTCCGCGGTCGCGGATGCGGTTATCATAGTTTATGCGCAGAGGCAGGCTGTACAGCACCATCGCCTCGTCCTTGCAGATGATGGAGCCGTTGATGGTACATCCGCCGCCACCCGTCGCGATGTTACCGCCTCCCACAAAGTTGGTGAAAAGCACCGCGTCGATCTGGTTGATATTCTCGCTGATGGAGCTGATGTAGTCGTCACTGTACAGCGACTGGTAGCGCTTTCTGCCGTAGCTATCGGTCTGCGTGGCATCGAAGGCGGGTATCAGGTTGCCGTACTCATCGTAGCGCGGCTTGGTGAAAGGCGGTTTCATGTAGTACAGCGGATAGTAGCCGAAGTTCTTCACGTTGCCCATAATCACGCTTCCGCGCGCCGCCAGAGCCAGTATGTCTCTCTTTTCATTCTGCTGGTCAATAGCGGTGGGGTTCGTACCTCGGAAGTCCGGCGGGTTAGTGTAGCGCACACTGCCGACGATGTGCACGTTACGCCCCGCGTACAGTGTGCCCTGTCCGGAGACGTATCCCTTAATCACCACGTCGCCGGTGAAGGTGACCGGACCGTGGATGCGGATGGGTTTATCGCTCGTGCCAATCAGCACCGCGGAACCGTTGACCACACCATCCGTGCTGATACGCACATATTGGTTTAATCTACTGCTCCAAACTTCTACGTACGCTTCCTGACCATAATTGGGGTTGGGCGTGCCGTCGGCGAAGGTTTGCCTCTGGTCCACGTAGTTTTGCGACAGTGCGATGTAGCGATTGATGTCGTCCAGGTCCGGCAGAGGCAGTTCTTTGTTCGGGTTGGGGTCCAGAATCTGCCCGCTGTAGGTCTTGGTACCGCGTGCGTCTGCCACCACCGCACCCGATACTCTGCCGTTCACGATACTGCCCGTCTGGTCGTAAATCAGGTCGCGCCAGCGTTCATACTCCTCAGAACCCTTTGCGCCGTGTCGGGTGGGGTCATACGCCTGTCGGGCGCGTGGGTTGTTCAGGCTGTTGTAGTAGCTGTTCGTCCACTGGGTGGGCGTGATGTTTACAATACCCGCTGCAGGTGGGATGAGTTTGTTGTTCGCCGCGGCGTAGACACTTCCGTTGATGGTGGGCGCACCGCCGCTGAAGTCAAAGTTGCCGTTGGCGCGCATGTCGCCGTTGACTATCAGGTCGTTCGCGCCGAAACCATACATCCACCCGTAGTTATTGGCGAAGTAGGCGTAGTCGAACACCGCAGACCGCTCTAAGGTGAACTCCATCGTCTGCTCCAGCACGGTGCGGGGTTCGCCGTCATCCAGCTGCCCATCGTTATCGCGGTCTATCCAGCCCACCGAACGGAAGGTGAGCTCGCGGCTGAAGTTGCTGTTGATACGCTGACCCACGATACCGCAGGAGTAGCGCAGACCGTCGCCCAGGTCGCCCCCCACCGTTGCCATCGGGTTGGTCGGCGACGCCAGCTCCAGCGGCACGAAGCTGTCGAACTTTTGCTCTACCTTAAACTGTTTCCATATCTGCATTTTCTTGTATTCCAGCCCCGCCTCGGCAGCGTACATCGAGCGCAGGGCTTGCTCCTCGCGAACAACGTGGCGCAGACCGCTGGTACTGAATCCCAAAAGCGCGGTGCCCAGTCCGAACGACAGGAACAGCACCGTCAGGGAGGTCACCAGGGCAGTCGCTCGTTGATAATACTTACGATAGCGCGTTCGCATCGGTTCGTTCCCTCCTCTCTACTGGTTGCGCAGAACAACCAGTTGCTGGGCGCGGTGCGTGCGGATACCTGCTGGTGTATTCACCCGGACACAGAGCCGCACCAGCACCGCGCGGCTGGTGCCACCGCCGAAAGCGAGCTGAAATATCGGATAGGTTCCACCATACTCAGGGTCGCTGGTAACCACTCCTCGAAGCAGGGGCTCTTGCCCCCAAGACCACGTGAGCTCGTTTCCGCTCAGTTTGAAATAGGCAGAGGTATTATCGGGCAGGATATACTGTATCTTTTGACCACCTTCAGTGATAAGTACGGACTTGGCGTAGCGCAGCTCGCTGGCGATTCGACGCATAGCAAGCGTGACGTCCATCGTGGTTGCCACATCGTGAGAGGTACGGTGCCACGCGCGCACGGAACTGCTCATCAACGGCAACAGCGCCAGCAGCAGTATCACCGTTACTGATGATGCCACCAGCAGCTCAATCAGCGTCATGCCTTTATTCTGTGGCTGTCTCAGCATGTCCGTACCTCCTCCCCTACAGGTTGGTGACCAGTGTGCGCAGCTCCACCGTCTGCGTGCGCCCATTGGCATCGCGCCAGCCAACCCGCACAATCACCCGTTTCACATCCCATGCCACATCCTCCACCACAATCTGCCCCGTGCCCTGTGGAAGCATCTTCGCCGGGCTCTCGTTGCTGGCGTCATCGGTGTTGGTGAACGAGAAGGGCGACGTGTTGGGAGAGGCATCTATCAACCCGTAGGCGCGAAGCCCATCGTAGGTCAGGTTGCCGTAGCCCAACAGTTTCACCGCTTCCATGCGCCGTTCCGCCAGCATCAGTGCCTGCGCTCGCCACTTCGCGCCGCCGCTCAACCGCTGACCGATGGGGAACAGCGCGCCGAAAATCACCGCCACCACCGCCAGCAGGAAGATGGACAGCACCACCTCCATCAACGTAAAAGCCCGACGTCGCCCACGCATGGCGTGCCTCCTTACCACAGCTTATGCCCCGCAGTCGCTTCCATCGAGCACTGCGGCGGGGTGCTGACGTTATTCATCGTGTACGTGCCGCCAGAGGGACAGGTGCTGGTGGGAAACGTTGCCGGGTTGCCCTTGATGTAGCCGGTTGGTCCCACGATGTCGTTCCATGTGGGCGTTTCGGTCGGCTCCTTATTGTTGTCCATCGCCCACTGCTGTTTGGCGATGTCTATGCGCAGGAGGGTGCCCACGCACGACTTACGCCGGCTGGTCTCGCGCGCCTGCACGTAGTTGGGCACAGCAATCGCCAGCAGGATGCCGATGATGAGCACCACAATCATGATTTCTACCAGCGTAAAGGCTCGGCTGTGTGTGGTGGACATGGGCTATCACCTCCGATTCTTAAAGCGGAGCCGATGGACGGCAGGGTGAACACACCCATCGGCTCGGAACATCTCACAGTCAAGAACGTTACAGTGAATGACCTGGTAGTTGGCTACTGCAGGTTGGGTTCTCGCTTAAGCTGCCAATGTTGTCGTAGTTGCCTCCGGCCGGACAGCTGGGCCACACTTTTATGTAGGTTGGCGACAGATCTTCCTGAGTAGGAGTTGCAGTTGGGGGCTGGTTGGTATCCATCGCCCACTGCTCCTTTGCCGCCTGGATCTGCTTCAGGTTGGCGACGCATGCCTTCGCGCGGCTGCTATCACGCGCGTTCACGAAGTTGGGCACAGCGATGGCGAGCAGGATGCCGATAATCAGCACCACGATCATAATCTCCACGAGGGTGAAGCCTCGCTCGGCGCGTGCCTTTCGGATCAGGTTGAACATTCTCGGAAACACCTCCTGAAAGTGATTTCATAGGGGTTATTCCATCGGGTATGGGGCTGTTTCACAGTATTTTTTTGGGTTTTTGGGCTGTTTCAGGGGTCGTCAGCCCCCCTGTAGTTCCCCCGCAAGCAGGGGGACAGCAGTTCCTCCCCGCCTGCGGGGAGGTTAGGAGGGGCTGTCTGGAGAACACCTAACCCCCAGCCCCTTCCCTGCAAGGGAAGGGGAGCCTCGCCTCTCCCCGCGTCGGGGAGAGGTTGGGAGAGGGGTTTCAGCCCTGGAGGGTGAGGCTCCTGCCGAGCCGTTTGAGTTGTCAGCCCCCCCTGTAGTTCCCCCGCAAGCAGGGGGACAGCAGTTCCTCCCCGCCTGCGGGGAGGTTAGGAGGGGCTGTTCGGCGTCGGGGAGAGGTTGGGAGAGAGGTTTCAATATCGCAAAGGACAACCCCTTCCCTCCGTCGTATAAGAACGACACACCATCCCAAACCCGTGAGGTAGGAGTATGAAACCCGAAATCGTTCCCTACGGCGGCTGGCAGAAGTGCCTGCGCCTGGCAAATAACGAAGTGGAGCTGATTATCACCGCCGAGGTGGGACCGCGCATCATTCGCTTCGGCTTCATCGGCGGCGTCAACGAGTTCGTGGAATACCCCGAACAGATGGGGCGCACGGGCGACACCGAGTACGTGGCTTATGGGGGGCACCGGCTGTGGATTGCGCCCGAAGTGGTGGAACGCACCAAACACCCCGATAACCTGCCCGTGGAGTGGGCGCAGGAGGGCGAAGGGCTTCGCGTCACCGCCCCTGTGGAAGAGCGCACGGGCATCCAGAAGTCGCTTCGCATCTGGCTGAACCCCCAGCGTAACCACGTGCACGTCATCCATCGTATCACGAACCACAATGTGTGGCCTGTGACCCTGGCACCCTGGGCGCTGACGGTGATGGCACCGGGCGGAAGGGTTATCGTGCCACAGGAACCGTATCGCCCGCATCCCGATTTTCTCCTGCCGGTGCGTCCGCTGGTGCTGTGGGGCTATACGAATATGAGCGACCCGCGCTGGCGATGGGGCGAGCGATACATTCAGCTGCGCCAGGACGTGAACGCCCAGCGACCGCAGAAGTTCGGGGCACTGAACACGCTCGGCTGGGCGGCGTACGTGAACGGCGACCGCGTGTTCCTGAAACGCTTCCCTTACGACCCCCACGCCAACTATCCCGACTTCGGCTGTAACTGCGAGTTTTTCACCAACAGCCGGATGCTGGAGGTGGAGAGCCTGGGCGGGCTGGTCACGCTGGAGCCGGGCGATTCGGTGACGCATGAAGAGCACTGGTACTTGTGGCGAGGGGTGCAGGTTGGCGACACGGATGAGACAATAGACGCGGTGCTACCCGATTTGGTGGCGCAAACGGTGGGGTAGCCCTGCGAGTTCAAGACCTGACCAGATAGATCACAAAACAATCGGAGGCCACCCTGCAACTGGATTGCGGGCTACCCAGAACGAAGTCTCCTGCGGAGGCTAACCTGCTTCAGCAGGTTTCGCCATGTGTTGCCTGCGATTTCTAATCGCAAGGTTGACATCAAAATGGGAGGGATGCCACCCTGCAACTGGAAGTTGCGGGCTACTCAACACGAAGCCTCCTGCGGAGGCTATAATCTGTCGCAAGGATTCTCAGGGTCGTCCGCTTGCTTTCGAGAAGCGAGATATGCCATAATCGGTGATGAATACCTTTTGAAAAAATCGTAACACGACGCGATTGCGGAGATAACAGCCAATGCATATCCCGGACGCCTATCTCAGCCCAGCAACCCACACCTTGACCGCAGGGGCGATGATTCCCCTGTGGGCTTATGCGGCACGGCGCACCGCCAGAACGCTATCCGCCCGCCAGGTTCCCCTGCTGTCACTGGGCGCTGCCTTCTGTTTCGCCATCCAGATGTTCAACGTGCCTGCCGTGGGTGGGACGACCGCCCACGCGGTGGGGGCAACTCTGCTGGCTATCCTGCTGGGTCCGTGGGCGGCGCTGCTGGCGGTAACGTTGACACTGGGGATACAGGCGCTGTTCTTCGGCGACGGCGGGGTGCTGGCGCTGGGCGCGAACTCGTTCAACATGGGGCTGGTCGGCGCGTTTGTGGGCTACGGGGTGTACCGCCTGCTGGCAGGTAACGCTGACATAGGAGACGGACGTGCTCTGCTGGCGGCGGGAGCAGGAGCGTTCGCAAGCTCAGTAGCGTCCGCAGCCAGCACCGGCGCGATGCTGGGCATCCAGCCGCTGATTGCCCATGATGCGCAGGGACGTGCGCTGTACTTCCCCTTCGGTGTGAACGTATCGGTTCCCGCGATGGTGCATATCCACCTGCTGGTGGCGGCGCCGGTGGAGGCGGTGATTACAGTGACCGCGCTGGCTTACCTGTGGCGCAACTTCCCCGAGCTGGTCAGCAGGCATCATCTGATGCGTGTGGACAAGCCGTTGCGGCTATGGATGGCATTCCTGGTGATATTATTACTCACCCCGCTGGGACTGATTGCCACCGGCTCCGCGTGGGGCGAATGGGACGAGGAGACCCTTAAGGGACTGATAGGCTACGTGCCCGCGGGAATCATGCGGTTCGGTGAGGGGCTATTGAAACCCATTCTGCCCGACTACGCCCTGCCCGGTCGCGAAGGTAGAGGCTGGGAGGTGGTAGCATACATCCTGTCCGCCTTCGTGGGGGCAACGCTCACGGCACTGATCGCGCGTGCGCTGGTGCGCAAGCCCGCTCCAGTCCCGGCGGAAACACCTGCGGCAGGCAAACCGATGGAAACGCTCCCCGGATGGCTCGCACAGCCCCAGCCGATGAGCCAGGCGGCTGAAGGTTCATCGCGCGGACGATGGCTTGACCGTACCCTGCTACAGCTGCGTGAAGCGGTGGCAAACGCGATAGCCGCAGAGGAATGGGCACGTCAGCCGGGCTATCTGCAGAGCCTGCATCCGCTGGCGAAAACGCTGACGGCACTGGGTGCATTGGTGGTGGTCTCGCTGGCGCGAACTTGGACGGTGCCGCTGGCGATTCTGGCAGGTAGCCTGATTCTGGTAGTGGTGTCGCGCCTGCCCCTCCGTAGCTTCCTTTGGCGTGCCACGTTGACCATCGCCTTGTTCGGTCTGGCGATAGGACTTCCGTTGAGCCTGCAAGCGGTGACGCCCGGACAGGTGGTATGGGAGCCGTTTGGCTGGGATTCGCTGGCGGTCAGCGATGCGGGCGTTCGCTCGGCGGTAATGCTTCTGCTGCGAATCGGCGCGGCGGTGTATGTCACCCTGCTCTGGAGCCTGACCACCCGCTGGCATCAGCTCCTGCACAGCCTGCGCACTCTGCGCCTGCCCCGATGGCTCACAACGGGTTTGATACTGACCTACCGCTACCTGTTCACACTGATAGACACGCTGGCGGAGATGGTTGTGGCTCGGCGCAGTCGCCAGGTGGGTGCACTGAGCGCACAGCAAGCCAGAGGATACGCCGGTGCGGGCACTGCCGTGCTGTTCGCTAAGAGCCTTGCGCTGCATGAGGAGGTGTATCAGGCGATGCGTTCGCGTGGTTTTGACGGCGACTTGCGGGGGGCATACGCGCGCGGCTGGCAATGGCGCGATTCGCTGTGGCTGGTGCTTGCTCTGCTATGGATAGCGGGCGCTTACTGGGTGGGAGGATGGCATGTCGGCTAAAGAACTGCTTTACGACTGTCAGGATGTTCGCTTCGTCTATCCCGACGGTGCGCTGGCGCTGGACGGCATCTCTTTCCAGATATGGCGTGGCGACCGTGTGGCGGTGCTGGGTGTGAACGGGAGTGGAAAATCCACCCTGCTGCGCCTGCTGGACGGCTTGCTGGAACCGACGCAGGGCGAGGTGCGCTTCGCGGGTACACCACTGACCGAACGTAACCTGCAACACCCTCAATTCGGGCGTAACTTTCGCCAGCGGGTGGGGTTCGTGTTCCAGGATGCCGACGCCCAGCTGTTCAACCCTACCGTGTGGGAGGAGGTCGCCTTTGCGCCGCGCCAGCTGGGTTTGCCAGAGGAGCAGGTGCGTGCTCGCGTGATGGATACGCTGAACCTGTTAGGGATTGCCCATCTGGCGGAGCGCGCCCCGTTCCGCCTGAGCGGCGGCGAAAAGCGCAAAGTGGCTATCGCCTGCGTGCTGAGCATGAATCCCGAAGTGTTGCTGATGGACGAACCCATCGCGGGACTGGATCCACGTATGCAGAGCTGGCTGGTGAACACACTGAAGCTCCTGCACGACGCAGGCAAAACGCTGATCGTCAGCACGCACAACCTGCACCTCCTGCCGGAGATTGCCGACCGAGCGCTCATCCTCTCCGAAGAGCATACCCTGCTGGCGGATATGCCGGTTGAGCAGGTTCTGAGCGACACCCACACGCTGGTCCAGGCAGGACTGCTCCACGAGCACCTGCACGCGCATGGCGATACCGTTCATTCACACCTGCACGCGCACGAACACCATCACTGAGGCGAGTGCATCCTGCCCCGAGCCAGCGATGCAAACACGCCCAGCAGGCAGAGCACGGTAGACACTCCAAACGCGATGCGCATACTGCTGAACAGCAGACCACCGTGCTCTGGCGATAGGGGCAGACCGTGCATTGTCACCGCGAAGATGAGCAGAATCATCGCCATGCTCAGGCTCTGTCCCAGCATTCTCGCCGTGCTGACCACCGAGGAAGCCACTCCATAGCGTTGGCTCTGCACCGCGCTCATGATGGCGTTCACGTTGGGCGAGGAAAACAGCGCAAACCCCAGCCCCGACAGCGCCAGCAAGCCCGCCAGCCATTCCAGCGGTATCTGATAGGGCATGAACGCATACGCCAGCAGACACAGCGCGGTTAACAGCATCCCCGCCGACGCCACCACCCGCGGCTCCACCCGGTCAGATAACGCTCCCGCCAGCGGCGAAAATACCGCCTGCACCACCGGCTGTATCAGCAGAAGAAGCCCTGTGGACTGTGGCGAGAAACCGCGCACCGTCTGCAGATAGAGCGACAGCAGGTAGCCGACGCTAAAGGTAGCGCCGTAGTTCAACAGCGCGGCGAGGGTGGAAAAGGTAAAAACCGTGCTTTCGCGGAACATCTGCAGGTCCAGGAGAGGATGCTCCTGCCGGGATTCCACCGCCCCAAAAGCAACCACCAGCGCCACAGCCACAGCGCCCAGCACGAGACCTGCGCTCCTGAGAGTTACCGCGCTCATCAGCAGGCTCAGCGCCAGGCAGTAGAGCACAGCCCCGGTCGTGTCGAACCGCTCGCCCTGCGCGGGAGCCCATTCACTTCGGATACGCCGGGCATACAGCCACGTCAGCAGTGCCAGCACAGCGACCACGACAAATATCATCCGCCAGCTCGCCTGCTGAGTCAGCAGTCCCCCGACAACCGGTCCCACCGACAGCCCGGTATACACCATCGCTGTGTTGTAGCCCAGCGCCCTGCCGCGTTCGCCGGGCGGCAGAGCAGAGGTGATGAGCGAAACCGCCGTGCTGAAAATCATGGCTCCCCCGATGCCCTGCACAACGCGCGACAGGATCAGCGCACCGGCAGATGGGCTGACGGCACACAATACCGAGGTGACGCCAAACAGCATCACCCCAGCCAGAAACAGCCTCTTCCTGCCGAGCATGTCGGCGAGCCGCCCAAAGGGCAGAAGGAACACCGCCGAAGAGAGCAGATAGGCGGAAATAACCCAGCTGACCACTACCGCCGTCGCGTGCATCTCCCTGCCAATAGCGGGAATAGCCACGTTGAGCGCACTCCCCATAAACGGGGTTAAAAAGGAGGATAACCCGGCAGAAATAAGCACCGCACGTTTCTCGTTCCACATCACCTGCTTCTCCCACAAAGTTGCTGTATCTGTCCAATTGCCTCTGCGGTGACCAATTTCCTGCTGTTCAGCTGTGGAGTGCTGAAGCCATGCTCCAGCAGAGAGCCTTGACGCCGGGCAACTCGCCCCCTTATAATGAGCATGGAGATGGGCAGGTGGTATGATGGACAGGTTGCCCCGCTATATCGTCTGGAGTACCGAGCATATTGACCTGTCCGACGAGTGGCAGCGACGGTGGTACATCCGCCAGGTGCTGATGTACGGTCGGGCGGAGGATGTCGCTCGTCTCGACTGGGATGAGATCGAGCGGCTCCTGCCGGAGCTGAACCTGCCGCCAACGCTACACCAGCTGTGGGAGAGCTATTTCCATGCTCGTAAAACCGCCGGTATCGCACGGCATACTGACGAGGGTGCAGAAGGAGTTTCTGACCCGCTTTAGTATCCTGCCTGACACCGTGTTATACTTCTGGTGAAGAAAAAAACCAGCGAGGAGAAGCGAATGCGCCGAGCACAAACTCCGCCTCCGATAGAACGCGAATATCGTGGAATCTGGGTGGCTACCGTTGCCAACATTGATTGGCCCTCCAGACCCGGGCTACCTGCCGACGTGCAGAAGGCAGAACTGCTTGCCATTCTGGACCGCGCGGCAGAGCTGAAGTTCAACGTGATTGTTCTGCAGGTGCGTCCGGCGTGCGCGGTGTTGTATGATTCCAAAATCGAGCCTTGGTCCGAAGTGCTCAGCGGCGCCATGGGCAAACCGCCAGAGCCTTACTATGACCCGCTCGCCTTCGCGGTGGCAGAAAGCCACAAACGCGGGATGGAGCTCCATGCCTGGTTCAACCCCTACCGCGCCCGGCATCCTTCGGAGAAATCCGAGATACACCCGAAACATATCAGCAAGCAACGCCCCGAACTGGTCAAGCAGTACGGGCGCTACCTCTGGCTGGACCCGGGCGAACCGGACGTAGTGAAGCACTCTCTTTCCGTTATGCTCGAAGTGGTGAAGAACTACGACGTGGACGGAGTGCACATCGACGACTATTTCTATCCGTACAAGGAACGCGACGAGAAGGGCAACCTGATAGACTTCCCTGACGAACCGAGCTGGCAGCGCTATGTGCGCTCGGGAGGCAAGCTGAGCCGGGCAGACTGGCGCAGGCGTAACGTAGACCAGTTTGTGGAGAGGGTCTACCACGAAATCAAGCGCACCAAACGCTGGGTGAAATTCGGCATCAGCCCCTTCGGGTTGTGGAGACCGGGCTACCCACCGCAGGCGCGCGGCTTCGACGCCTACCAGGAGCTGTACGCCGACTCTCGCAAGTGGCTGATGGAAGGCTGGTGCGATTACTTTGTGCCCCAGCTCTATTTTCAAATCGACCATCCCAACCTCAGCTTCCCCGTGTTACTGCGCTGGTGGGTGGAGCAGAACACGCAGGGCAGGCATATCGTCGCCGGGAATTTCACCAGCAAGGTAGCAGATGGCAGTAACACCGCCTGGGAGGCGCGGGAGATTGCCGAGCAGATACGCCTGACTCGTGCCCAGCGCGGCGCGGCAGGCAATATCCACTTCAGCGCACGAGCGTTCATGCAGGACAGAGGCGGTATCTGCCGGCTCATCAGAGAACTGCACGCCCAGCCCGCGCTGGTACCCGCATCACCGTGGCTGAGTGGCCCTAAACCGCCTGCCCCTGATGTGCGTGCAACCCGGCTGAACGATGGCTCGCTGGAGCTCAGCTGGCAGGTTCGGACAAGATATCCCGACGCACAATGGGTGGTGGCTTACCGCCTGAACGGGGAATGGAAGATGCTGTGCCTGCCCCCGCAGAGCACCGGGTACACCCTCCCTGCTGGAGCAAACACCGCCTTCGTGAGTATGGTGGACCGATATGGCAACCAGAGTGACTGGGCAGCGCCAGAAGTGATGGGCTGATTCGGGATAGTTACCAGCCTTCGGGTATCGTCGCCACGCAGACGTTCACACTGCCCAGCTTATGCGAGGTGAACACGACCCGTCTGCTTCGCCTGTCCCAGCCCACATGCGGATGGTCGCCGCCGCCGTAGGTGCGGTGTCCTGTGGTCAGCAGGTACATGCGGGTGGTTCTGGCGTCAAAGAGTGCAATGTCGCCGTGCCAGTTGTCCGCAGCGACCCACCTGCCGTTCTCATCTCCCGCAGGGTGCCACCAGTTCACCTTTGCGTACTGCGCCGGCGTTCCCCCTTCCCACCATGCCCCCGCGCCGATGATGCGCACCTCGCCGGTGAAAGGGTTGATGACCTTCACGTGCGATTCGCCGTCGCGGTGTCCGCCGCAGAAAAGAATCTGGTCTTTGACCCACCAGTGTTCGTGCGTTACCAGCTCGCCCGGCGCTTCATGATAGATTGCACGAGGCTTGCCATTACGGATGTCTACTACCATCAACCGGTTCGTCCGTCCTGCAAAGCTGAGCAGGTAGGGCGAGGTGCGGCTCCACTGCACATGCCCGCCAAAGGATTCCATCCGGCAGACCTCGCGCACCCTGCCTCTTCGCACGTCGATGGTGATGATGCCCACACCGCCCCCTGCGAAGTTCACGCCGAGGCTCAGCAGGCTTCCATTAGCATTCTCGTTCAGCGCTGTAGCGGGACTGAGCGCTTCTGGCAGGGTGCAGATAACCCGCTCGGTTGCGAACACCTGCGAAGGGGCTTTGAACGGATTCTGGCTGGTCTGAATCCTTAGCGCCAGTTCCAGCACCTGTCTGCCCCGCAGGACAAACACACTGTTGCGCGACTTCGCGGCAGTCGCCCCACCGACCCTGCCCTCTGGCGTGTGGATGCGCACCAGCTCGCCAGTGGCAAACAGATAACCCATCAGTCCCCCGCGCTCGCGCTCGGAAGTAAAAAGCACCATCCACTCGTCGGCGAGGAAAGAGCGTTCGTGAAAGTAGAGGTTTAAATCGCGTGCCGGATGAGTGGTGATAAACAGCAGGTCCGCGCCGGTAACAGGGTCTTTGATGCGCTGGTGCTCGGGCTCAGATACCTCCAGTGGGTAGGTGCGTGCTTTCGGTGGCATAGTGTTCAACCTCAGTTTTTGTACACAAAAAACACAGGATGGACCGCCTTCTCTCCCCCGCCGACAAAAGCTCCCTGGGGCAGTGCCCCAGGGAGCAAAATGACTCGCAATTATTCATCAGGATAGACGCGGTTCGGCTCGCGGAAATACATCTTGGCGTGCCCATCGCGGAAGCAGATGTTCACCGCGTAAATCGCACCGAACTGCCCACTCTGCGGCGTCAGGTGCAGAGGCACGTCCTCGCGGAACATCTGGATGCGGCCCGGCTGCAGAGGCTTCATGTTGGGGTTGGAACACTGAGGACTGCCCCAGCCCTCCCCAATGGGCGGGAACCATGCCTCCTGGTCAATCCGCACCTGCCCGGGCTGTTCGAAGGAGCCGCCGATGCCCATGCATCCTGCCGTGTTCCAGAAACGATAGCTGGTGTAGTAGTGGTCATACTGGTTATCGTTCTGGGGTCCCACACCGGCATAAGTGCTTCGGCAGATGTGCTGTTTCTTGTACGCATCGGATGGGCAGTAGAAAATGTCGGTGTTCTTGATGTACGGCAGCAGGGCGGCGATGTACTTGCGGGGTCCAAGGTCCGGGTCGGCCGCAATTTCGGGATCATACACCGGACCGGAGGAACATCCTGTGTTGTTACACACAGTGCATCCGGGGAAGTTGAACCCGCGCCCGTTCAGGTGGTAAATGTAGCCGTCGTAGTCATTGGCATACTGCAGCATCGCCAGTCCTAGCTGACGCATGTTGCTGAGGCAGCTGGTCTGCCGAGCCTTCTCACGGGCACGCGCGAACACCGGGAACAGAATGGCTGCCAGTATCGCGATAATCGCGATAACTACGAGCAGCTCGATGAGCGTAAACGCCATGCGTTTCATGGGAGACTGCCTCCTTCCAGATGATTATTCGCTTAAGTACCTCCATTATAAGAAGCCATGCCTATTTTGTCAAGCGGATAACGTGAAAAAATCAGCATGTTGAACAAAAAATCACAAAGATGGCAGGCACAATCCCGCAAAAATCACAGGCAGGCGAAACACAGGCGTATGGTGAATCGGGTGGTGACGCTTTTTGGACCAGAGAGGAAGCGATGCACTGGCGTGGTTGCGTGCAATATGGGGTGGTGCTGGCTTTACTGCTGGCGTCCGGCGGTTGTGCCCGCTTCCCGGAAACAGGGCTACCCACCAGCAAACGGTTGGTTATTGAGTTTCGGGTGGCGGGTCAAATCCGCCCGGACTACCACTACTTCATGTTAATCGATAACGACAGCGATTTTGTGGGGGCAAATGGTCCCGTCCCACCTGTTGCTCCCCCGTGGGGCGGCAATGGGTTTGCGACAGGCTCTTTCCAGCGTTTCGTGGAGTACAACGGCGCCCTGCCCTTCAACGGTTTCGTGCTGTACCGGGTGCTGGACCCCGACCGTCTGCAGGTGTTTCAGCCTCTGGGTGCGCCCTTAGAGGCATCCATCAGCCCCGACCGCAAGAGCATGCGGGTGGTTGTGGACTTCGCCAGCATCGCCTTAGACGGACAGGACCCGGCGGACATCCGGGTTGTGCAAATCAACATTATCGCTACCGACCGAACGCCCAAAGACCCCAGCGATACCTCTTTGAAACTATGGGACGCGCTGGGCGACTCGCGCCAGTTCCCCAACACTTACCTGACGTTGATGACCGACGCCGACCGCATCCTGCGCAACGCCGATACGAACATGGAACCCGCCGGCGACGTGGTGAACGGCAACGACCCCGATTTAGATATTGTGGACTGGCAGATTGAGGTGCGCTCATAAGGCACAAAAGCCCCTCTCCCGATATTCTGGGAAAGGGGCAGAGTTGAGGGAGGTTACATCTTCTGCTGACCCGCTTCCGTTATCTGGTATCGCCCCTCTGTTTCGGCAACCAGTCCCGCCTGCACCAGTTCACGCAGACCGCTTCGCACGCGAAACAGGGGTAACCCTGTGCTTTGTGCCACCTCTTCCGGCGTCGCAGGGGTCTGTACCGCCTCCAGCATCTTTCGCGCCGACTCGGTCAGCGTGCCTTCTGGGCTGATGCAAGCCATGGCTACAGCTCCTTCTTGCACAGATACCAGTCGATGCACTCGTAGCCCGCTTTGACGCGCTCTTCCGCCATTTCCACCGTGGTGGGCGGCGGCACAATCACCTTGTCGCCCGGTTTCCAGTTGGCAGGGGTGGCTACCTTGTGGGCATCGCTGGTTTGCAGGGCGTCAATCAGGCGCAGGATCTCCTGCATGTTGCGCCCCGTTGTCAGCGGGTAGTAAATCATCGCGCGCAGTATCCCGTTGGGGTCAATCACGAACACACAGCGCGAAGTCTCGGTCTTGCTCTCGCCGGGCATGATCATGCCGTAAAGCGTGGGGACCTCTTTGTTCAGATCCGCGATAATGGGGAACGGGATTTCCACGCCCGTCTTCTCTTTGATGTTGCGTATCCATGCGATATGGGAGTACACGCTGTCGATGCTCAGTCCCAGCAGGTCCACACCCCGTTTTTGCAGTTCCGGGTAAATCTCTGCGAAAGCGATAAACTCGGTGGTGCAGACAGGGGTGAAATCCGCAGGATGCGAGAAGAGAATCAGCCAGCGTCCGCGATAATCTGACAACCGAATGACGCCGTGCGTGGTAACGGCTTCAAAATCCGGGGCAGGTTCGTTCAAACGCGGCAGTCCCACCGGCTTGCTGGTTTCCATTACCTCGTCCGACATGGCACACCTCCAGTAAAGTGAATGATTCGCCACCGAACCCGCGCGAGTACGGTAGCCTCTGAGTAAATTATATCACACTGCCGGAATCTCTACCAGAACGAAGCGTCCTACTTCCACAGCCCGTTATCTACCAAGAAACGTTCCCAATCATGCCGCTCCCACAAAAGATTCTTCACCTCACAGAAGTGACGCTTGTCACGTACGGGCCCCATATATTCCAGTTCTTCCCCTATCTCGCGCAGCGTGTCGTTGCTTGTTTTGAAATAGCCCAGTACGAAACCGACGAAAGTGCTCACCGCATGTCCACACTGAAACTGCTGTATCCGCTGCCGAATGTTTGCAATCAGGTCGTGAAAACGAGCATCGCTTGCTGGGATATGACTGGCAACGAAGTCCATCAACCGGCTATAGCCACAAGCTTCGATGAAGAACTGTATAATCGTGGCACGCGGCACGATACATTTCACCATAACCCCATATTCCGCAGAGATGTCTGCCTCCGCCCATATACCAGCAAGAGCTGTGGTGGTCTTGATGCTAATTTGATGCGAAGCGTTCACGATATCGCTACGATACAGATGGCGTTCTGGGGATATATTCCAGTCGAGCTCGACCTGAACGCCGGGAAAATGGGTTTCCAGAAACTTTTTCAGAAGCACCTCTCCTAACCGCCCAATGAAGTGCTCAACGAGGATCTCCTCATAGCGTCTTTGCCGTTCCCGAAACCCTTTCGCGCTGATGGTCGCTCTTGTTCCCCCCAGAAACATTTGCTCCGTCATCTCGATGCTGAACACAAGCAAGCGTAGCACGTCGGGGTCATCGAGATGCACCATCACCGTACACGGAAGCAATCTTGAAGTCACCCACTGCTTCAAAGAAGAGAGTGTTGTGAAGCGCCGCCTCCCACTTTGCTGAACAATCCCGAGGTCGTTGGCGCGACATGCCGATAACAGGAGATTACTTAGGTCTGACTCGCTAATTGCCGAAGCATAGCCGCCCAAAAGCGGCGCAATTTCAGGAAGAGCGGGCTGGATAGTAGTGTAAAACCTGCTGGATGTGCTCAGATGCTGCTTCTGCAGGAAAATGCTGTCTTGTGTCTGATCCATTTTTCAATACCTCCTGAGCACAAGCATATGCTCCGTTTTCATGCGGCTCTCCTCCAAGCCTGAAGCCGGGTTGACCTGTGACCTGAACATGACACGGGAGACGATTTGGTCCACATAGGTCACCACATGGCTCCACCCCAGATGCTGAAAGTGCTCTCGGATGATCTCGTCAATTGGTATCGGCACGGTGCGCACTTTAGCTGGTCCAACAAAGATGCACAGGTAGTCTGTGATGCGTTCTGCTAACCGGGTAAAGCACCCCATGATGGCATGGAAGTACGCATCAAAAAGCGCAAGCAGATGCGGTTCCTCAATCATGGCACGGTGCTTGTGGAACAGTTCGGAGTATATCGGTATCGGTTCCACGCGCCTGTAGGGGATTTCCCGGCTGCTCAGCCACCGGATATCCTCTTCCGAATAGCCCAGCCAGAACAGCTCCAGCTTGGTAGAGCGGATATACTCCTGCGCCTGCAGATACGGAGGGGAGGTGATCATCATACCCACTTCGCGATCCAGACAGGTATGCAGGGTGTCGATGCCAGCGCGGATATGGGCGTTCACCCTGTGCGGCGACATCTGGTGATACTCATGAAGCCCGGCGACCAGCTTGAACACCTCCCGCCGAAGCATTACCCAGAAAGTGGCTTCCCAATCATCCTGAAGCAGCGCCTCTATCTTTGCCCTCGCCCTGCGGGAGCGATACAGCTTGTGCACCTTTTCGTCGTCATGCGAGAAAAAGCGGGTGACCTTCATCAGCGGAATGATGAGAAGGGTTTTCACCTCTTCAGGTTGCGAATGGACAAAACCCCACGCTCGCTGCAGCAGCGGAATAAACGGCGCAGGGTGCCAGTAATCCAGATGAGACCAGCGGGGGGTGAAGACTTCGGTGCTGTCACGCATCTGTCGTAGGACTGTATCCACGTCTAGACGGGGAATCTCCGCGGTCGCCGTATCGTGAATGACCTTCATCAGCGGATTCAGGTCCCATAGCTCATAATCATACCCGTACACCCGCGAGACCACGCCCACCGTACCATAGCCAGCGAAGGGGTCAAAAAGGGTCATGCCGGGAGTTGCATACTGCTTGATGACGTAGGCGATAACCTGCGGAATGAACTTCGCCGGATACCTGTAGATACCAAAAGTGGCTGCGGTCGT
This sequence comes from Chthonomonadia bacterium, assembly GCA_013314755.1. Lineage (GTDB taxonomy): Bacteria > Armatimonadota > HRBIN16 > HRBIN16 > HRBIN16 > HRBIN16. The sequence goes on along the minus strand of JABUFA010000032.1, from coordinate 8,608 downwards.
GGAGCTGATTTCAGGAACCGAGTTGCGGAACAGTATCGGCTGTGTGCCCTCTTCGGAAGCCTCCGTCTGGCACGTGTCGATATTCCAGAGTTTCAACTGAGTATCTGATACCACAGGTTCCTGCATCGGCTATCCCCTTTTCCGGGCGCGGCTTTTCAGGAACTCCTCCTCCGCCTTTTCCAGGTCCCTGAGCGTTTTGCGTTTGGGGAGTTCGGGTTCGACAGCTGCGGCGGCAGCAGAGCGTGCCCTTGCTTCAGGTTCTGCGCCAGTGGTTTGTTTTTTGGCAGAAGGCGCGGCGGTGTCTTGTGCCTTCTGTGCTGGGGCGGACGGTTCGCCCTTTGCGGCGGATGCCGAGCGGGTGCGCTTGCCCTCGGGCTGAAGGTCTTCCACGCGCACCAGCAGGACGTAGTTCAGGTGGAACTCACGCTCCTCGGGCGTCAGACGCGAGCGAGCCTCCTCAGAAAGCCCCTCAATCCAGCGGTTTTTCATGCGTTCCTGCGCTTCGGTGTGGCGCGTGCGTATCGATTCGGGCAGGCTGTCGAGGTCAATCTGCACCGCGGCGCGCCCATCGCTGTACAGGCGGTAGATGGTGCCCTTCAGCCCGCCCATGTACGGATAGTAGCTGCGCTCCTTGATGTCGCCGTTGGTCTGCTCGCGTGTCACAATCTGTACCCGGTCGCCCTCTTTGAAATTTGCCATCCTCTCCTGCCTCCTCTATCGCGCCACCGTCAGCGCGGTGTGTACGAGTGATTGAAATATCTTCAGCCCATCCTCGGAGCCTAAAATCGCTTCGCAGGCGCGTTCCGGATGGGGCATCATGCCCAGCACATTGAACCGTTCGTTGGCGATACCTGCGATGTTTGCCACCGAGCCGTTGGGGTTGCTTTCGTGGGTTATCGCGCCCGCGCTGTCGCAGTAGCGAAAGATAATCTGCTCGTTCGCCTGCAGTTCCTGCAGGGTCTCGCGGTCACACACATAGCGCCCCTCGCCATGCGCGATGGGAATACGCAGTACCTCCCCTCGCCTGCAGCGGTTGGTAAAGGGGGTGTTTTCGTTCTCCACGCGCAGATACACATGCTTGCAGATGAAACGCAGTCCCTCGTTACGCACCAGTGCGCCCGGCAGAAGGTGCGCCTCGCACAATATCTGGAAGCCGTTGCAGATGCCGAGCACCAATCCGCCCTGCCTCGCGAATTCTTCCACCGCCTGCATCACCGGCGAGAAGCGGGCGATGGCTCCACAGCGCAGATAATCGCCATACGAGAAGCCGCCGGGCAGAATCACGCAATCCACACCGTGCAGGTGCTCCTCCTGATGCCAGATATACTCCACCGGCTGTTGGAGCACGTCGCGGATAGCGTAGTAGGCGTCGGCGTCGCAGTTGGAACCGGGGAACACCACCACGCCGAACTTCATTCCAGCACCTCGATGGCGTACAGTTCGGTTACTGGGTTCGCCAGCAGACGGTCGCACATCTCTTTGACCTGCGCCTCTACCGGCTGTCCCTCATCGGTAATATCCAGCTCAATCACCTTGCCGATGCGCACCTGATTGACATTGGTGTAGCCGAGCGCGTGCAGGGCTTCCTGCACCGTCCTGCCCTGCGCATCCAGCAAGGTGGGTTTGAGCGTTACCAGTACTCGCACTCTGGGCATGTCGGCAAATCCTCCGCCCTTTTAATTCACGCCCAGAGTGCCTTTTTCCTGCGTTCGTTAGCCTTCCTGGCTTGCAAGCGATGCCAGCATCCCGACCAGTTCGGGCACGGCAGGCACTTTGCCCTGCAGAACCAGCTTGCCGTCCACAACCAGCGCCGGCGTAGACAGCGCCCGAACCTCCTGCATTCGCTTGATGGAGTGCTGGAGGTCCGTGATGTGCTCTACTTCCGCATTGATGCCCAGCTGCTTCACCGCTTCCTTTGCATGTTTTTCCAGCGTGTGACAGCGGGGACAACCCGAACCCAGAACCTCAATTTTCATCTCTCCTACCTCCTTGCCGTGTTATTTCCAGACGAAGTTTCCGGCTATCCATCCCACCAGAGTGCCCAGGACGACCAGCGTCAGCACGTATACCACTGACTTGCGCACGCCGAACACCCGTGCAATGGCAATCCAGTTGGGCAGGCTCAAACCCGGTCCCGTCAGCAGCAGCGCCAGGGCAGGACCTTTGCCCATGCCCAGCTGCATCAGTTTATGCACGAACGGCGCCTCGGTCATGGTGGCGAAGTAGCTGATGGCGCCCACCAGGGTGGCGATGAACGATGCTCGCAGGCTGTTGCCGCCCACCAGCCGCTGCACCAGCGACTCGGGAAGCAACGCGCCGATGACGCCCACGATGAACACGCCCACCAGAAGCAGAGGCAGGATGATGCGCACAAACCACCACGTCTCACCCAGCCAGTGGCGTATCTCCTCCCGCGTCTTGGTGCGCCATGCGTAACCGGCGACGACTACCATGCCTATCGCCCACACCACCACCTTCTGCCAGTAGGGACCGGTGCGAATCAGGTAGTTGGGCGCAAGCAGGTCCAGCACGATGAGCAGTAACAGCACCACGTCGCTCCGCTTCACCCGCGCTCCCGGGTCGGAGCCGATACCGAGGTTTGCCTGCTGCGCCTCTGCCAATCGCTGTGCCTCCTCACGGCGGAAGGCGATGGTCATAACCGTACCCACCACCAGCGCCATCAGGAACGCGCTGATGACGCGCACCACTGCCATATCTCCGCCCAGAATAGCCCCGGTGTAGGTCAACGCCAGTATGTTGGTGGCAGGCGCCACCCACAGGATAATAAACGCCGCGCCGATGCTCGCACCGGCAAAGTAGACGCCTGCCGAAACCGGTATCACCGTGCACGAGCACGCTGCTACGAAGAAACTGGCAAAGGCGGCGCTGATGTAGGTGACAACACGGTGGGTAGCAATCCCCAGGTATCGCAACACCGCCTCCTTCGGCACAAACGATACCATACCTCCCGCCAGCAAAAAGGCAGGTATCAGGCAGGTCAGCACGTGATATACCACGTAATCCTGCAGAGCCTGCAGCCCACCCAGAATCCACTGTGCAATCATCTATCCTTCTCCTTCGGTTTGCCGGAATCGCTTTCCGCACGAACCTTATCTCATATCTCCAAGTAACGATATAATTATATCAAATATTTTGATTAAAACAAAGTGTCAGCCGTGAAAAAGTGGTATCATTTTCGGGGGGAATGCGATTGATGAAGTTATCGGACATAGAAGCCACGTTCAGGGCACTGGCAGACGCCAACCGGTTGCGAATCCTTGCGCTGGTGCAGGAGGCACCTCTGTGCGTGTGCCAGCTGATGGCGATTCTGGACATCAGCCAGTCCACCGTCAGCAAGCACCTGGCTATCCTGAAAGAGGCAGGGCTGGTAGAGGAAGACCAGCAGGGCAAGCGCAGTTTTTATCGCCTGTCCACACGTTTTCCGTCAGAGCTGGCAGAATCGGTGGTAAGGCAGGTGTTGGAGGAGCTTCGGGATAGCCCGGAGCTGGCAGAAGACCGAAAGCTGTCGGCGTTCATGCGCGAGTATCGCATCGAGACCATGAGCGCAGCACAGAATCTGCGTCAGAAGCGGCGCACGCTTCGAGTGCTTTAGCCTGCCCCTCGCCCGATGGCTATTGCCTCCTGCAGGAGGTCCTCGTCCACCGGCTGGCGCAGGAGTTCAATGTTGCACTGAAGGTTCTCCGCCCGTCGCGTGCCGATAAGCACCGAGCTGATGCCCGGGTGCCGGTGCAGGAAGTGCAGTGCCAGCGCATGGAGCAGGTCGGCATCGCCTCGGCACAGGTCAAGCAGTTTTCGCACCCTGGGCGGTCGTTCCTGCGGCGGCACGGTCAGCGCACGCGGAGTCAGCCATCCCGCCGCCAGCCCACTGCGTATTAGCACGCCGATGCCCTTCTCGTGCGCTCGGTGGATCAGGTCATGTGCGCTCTGGTCCAGCAGGCTGTAGCCAATCTGCAGAACCTGAAAATCGCCCGACTCGATGCACCGTTCCAGCACGTCCATGCCCGGCGACGCCCCCAGAAAACGCACTTTGCCTGCCTGCTGTGCCTCGCGCATGGCTCGCAGAGTTTCGCCCTCGTCCAGCACCTTCTGCGGGTCGGGTCCGAAGTGTATCTGCATCACATCTATCACGTCGGTGCGCAGCAGACGAAGGCTCAGGTCAATGGAATCCGCCACCGCACGGTAGGAGAAGTCGTAGTACGTGCGCGGGTCATCGCTGTGTTCGCCGCACTTACTGCACAGCACATATTCCGCCCGCCGGTGCGAGATATACTTGCCGATTCGTGCCTCGCTTTCGTGGTAGGCGCGCGCGGTATCTATCAGGTTGATGCCCATGTCCAGTACGGCGTTCAGCGTTCTGCCTGCCTCCTCTTCAGCAGGGCGGCGCCGCTGTTCAGCAGAACCCAGCCCCCAATCGCGCCCAATCTCCAGCGCACCAAAGCCGATGAACGTCACCTGCAATCCGGTGTTTCCCAGTGCCCGTTTTTCCAGCATGATTGTCTCCTCCTCACGATTTCGGTGGCAGAATGCGCACGCGGCGACCTTCGATGCGCAGCCGCCCTTCCGCAAACAGCTTCACCGCCTGCACGTACGCCTGATGCTCCTGCACCAGCACCCGCGCTGCCAGCGTTTCCCACGTGTCCTCTTCCTCCACCGGCACACACCGCTGAACAATAATAGGTCCCGTGTCGTACTGTTCATCCACAAAGTGCACAGTGCAGCCCGATACCTTCATGCCCGTTTCCAGCACCGCCTGATGCACCCGCTCGCCGTACATGCCCTTGCCGCCGAACAGGGGAAGCAGTGCGGGATGGATGTTCATCACCCTGCCGGCATACGCCTGCACCACCGCTGCAGGAAGCAGACGCATATACCCGGCAAGGCACACCAGGTCTACCTTTGCCTCTTCCAGCGCGTGCAGTAACCGCTGGGCATACTCCTCCTCGCTGAGATTGCGTGGCGAGATGACGCGAGTGTGCACCCTCGACTCGCGGGCGCGTTGCAGGGCAGGCGCTTCGCTTCGCGTGCCGATGACCAGTACCACCTGCCCATCTATCTCTCCGCGCCGACAGGCATCGATAATCGCCTGCATATTGGAGCCGCGCGAGTGCCCCGAGACCAGAACGGCAATGCGAATGGGCATCATTCACCCTCCCAGATAGCAACGGCGATGGCGAAGGTCGGCTCATGGGCGATGCTGACGTGTATCTTTCCGCCGTTCGCCCGCTGTGCCGCCTCGCCGTACAGGTTGACGTAGGGCTGACCAGAGGGGTGGTTCAGAATCTCCATATCGCGCCAGGGGACCTTGTGCCCCAGCGCCTTGATGATAGCCTCTTTCGCTGCGAACCGCCCCGCGAGGTGCTGAAGGAAGCTTTTTTTGCCCTGCTGGCAGTAGGCGTATTCGGCATCGGTCAGGATGCGATGGGGAAAGCGTGGGTGTCGCTCGCACACCTCAGCGATTCGCTGAAGCGCCACGATGTCGGTGCCCACGCCTTTCACTCGCCCAGTGATGTGCAACATGGATGGTTACTGTTTGCGTGGAGAGATAACCACGCGCCTTTCCGGTTCTTCCCCTTCGCTGTAGGTGTACACATCCGGGTCGTCCATCAGAGTATGATGGATGATACGGCGTTCAATAGCGTTCAGCGGGTCAAGCACCGCCTCTTCGCCGCGTTCCTTCACCTGTTTGGCAACCTCCAGCGCCATGCGCCGCAGTTTCTCGGCACGCTGTTTGCGGTAGTCGCCCACATCCAGAAGCACCCGGACGGTCTTATCATAGCGTTTATTGATGATGATGTTGAGTATGTACTGCAGGGCGTCCAGCTGCGGACCCGCGAACCGCTGGGCATCTCTACCGACCAGCTCCAGCTCCACGTAGCAGTCGTAGCTATCGCGCTTGATGGCTTTTACCGCCAGGCCGCTGGCACGAAGCGCAGCGTTGACCACCGCCATCGCCTTGCGTTCCGACTCTTCTGAGGGCGCCTGTCTGACAGCTCCCTTCAGCACCGCCCGAACGCGCGCGGGCGTGGATCCCAGCACCCCAAAAATGCCCCGGTTGCCTTCGTCCAGTATCTCCCATTCCACCTGCTCTTCGGTGGCGTTCAGTAATTGCAGGGCACGCTGCTTTGCTTCTTCAATGGTGCGCCCTGTTGCCTCCACGCTTTGTAACGGTGCGTTATCGGTCATCGGTGTCATCTCCTCCTTTCCCTCCCGGTTTTACCTTCTGCGGCGCGGCTTGCGGGTGTGATGGTTCTTGCCCGGGTTGCCACCGCTCGGTGTCGCAGCGGGTACCGGTTCTGGCGCTTTTGTCCCCTCCTCCACTGGCGCGGCGGGCTCTGCCTCAGGCTTCATGTAGCGCAACTGCTGGGCGGTCATCAGCACATTGGAAATGAACCAGTACAGCACAAACGCCGATGGAAAGTGCCAGGTGTACATCATGTAAAACATGAAGATGGTCATGAACAGCGAAGTCATCTTCATCTGTTCCGCCTGCGCCGGGTCGCTGACAGGGGTAAGCCGCTGGGTGACGTACAGGCTGATGGCGTAAAGGATGAGCAGCGGCAGGTCGTGCTGACCGAGGTTCGCCCCCACGATGCCCGGAAACTTCTCCGCCATCCACGGATTAATCCACAGGAAGAAGCCTTTGCTGAACTGATACTCGTACATGCGGATGGTGTAGTACAGGTAAATCAGGATGGGCATCTGAATGAGCATGGGCAGACAGCCGGCAGCGGGGTTCACCTTGTGCTGTTTGTACAGCTCCATAATCTTTTCGTTCAGCTCCTGCCCTTTGTAGCGCTCGCGCAGGCGTTTAACCTCGGGTTCCAGCTTCTTCATCTCGCGCATCGAGCGGAACCACGCCAGCCGAATCGGGGTCAGCAGAGCCATCACGATGAGCGTGAACAGCACAATCGCCACCCAGTAGCTCAGCCAGGGCTGTCTGCCCGTGAGCGCGACCAGAATATCCCAGAACCGATAGGCGGGATGGTTGCGGTTACGTGCGTCAATACGCTGAAGGATGGCATCGAGCCGCCGTTTGCCCTCGCCTTTCGCTACTTCGGTGCCGCGGAAATTGTTCTCCACCCGGCGGTAAGCCTCCACCGCCTTCTGCTCGAAGCTGTTGCGCTCTTTTTCATCTTTCGCTTTGGGCATTCGCAGTTCATACAGCTCCCCGATGCGCAGGGTGGCTTCCGCGGCGATTTCACCTGTGCGATACTGCTTGACCAGCTCCTCATAGATTTTGAGGGCGTCGTCATAACGCTCCATCCGGCGCATGTACAGCGCCGCCAGACGCAACTTCGCCTCGGCGGAAAGCGGGCTGGAGCCCGCCAGCTGAATCGCCTGTTGATACCGCTGTTCTGCCTCGGTGAACTTGTTCTGCCCCTCCAGTTGTTGCGCTTGCAGGAGCACCGCATCGGGTGATGGTTGCGGGGTTTGTGCCAGCACTGGCACCGCGAGCCACGACAGCAGAAGTAATAGTGCAAGTGGTAACTTTCTCAACGGAACTGACCTCTCCTGAGTATGACTGGTTTTTCGAGTTGCGTATCTCAACGACACCCTGAGCCGCCAAAAGTTCGACGGACTTTTCCTTCAGCCTGCCCTGTGCTGATGGCTTCTCTTCGGCTGGCGCGGAGGCACCGGGTCGTAACCGCCGGGCGAAAAGGGATGACAGCGCAGCACCCGCCGCAACCCTAACCACAGCCCAGCCAGCACGCCGTACTGCAGTATCGCCTGGGCGGTGTACTCCGAGCAGGTCGGGGTGAAACGGCACACAGGCGGGGTAAAGCGCGAGACGCGCTGATAGAGCCGAATAACACCGACCAGAACCCTTTGCATCCATGTCGGGCGTGGTGCATTCATCCTTCCCCACTCGCTTGCCAGACCCGTGCACTTTGAAACAGGCTCTGCATCTCCTGCAGGAGCTGGTGATAGTCCGCCTCATTCGCGTTTTTCCGGGCGACAATCACCGCATCAAAGCCGTTCTTCAAGTAGGGCAGACACTGCCGACATGCCGCCCGCAATCGCCGTTTCACCCGGTTGCGCACCACCGCCTGGCCAACCTTTTTGCCTACCACAAAGCCGAACCTGCGCCCGCTTGCCTGCGGGCGCACATACATGACAAGATGTGCCTGAGCGTACGCCCTGCCCTCGTTATAGCACGCAAGAAAGTCCTTGCGCCGGCGAAGACGCTCATGGCGGGGAAGCACAGGCTTTTCCTCGTCTTAGTGCTCTGGTCCGAAATGGCGGCAGGTATCCGATACCGTTAGCCGATGACGACCTTTCAAACGGCGCCGCTTCAGCACGTTACGCCCGTCTTTGGTGCGCATGCGGGCGCGAAAACCGTGCACCTTGCGCCGATGACGATTATTCGGTTGATAGGTACGTTTCATGCCTCTTGCTTTCCTCCGTCAACAGGGAATTATATCACAAACGCCTGCCCGCACGCAAGCGCACCCAGAACTCGTGTGCGTTCCTTTGATGGTTGGCGAATGCAACCAAAAAGAAAGCAACAGCCAAAACACACAACAACCACAAACCTCCACCCATCATCGCAAATCCCTACCACCACTGAACACCACACACCGCCAAA
>JABUFA010000031.1 GCA_013314755.1 Chthonomonadia bacterium | reverse complement strand
CCCGAGAGGAATCGAACCTCCGCACCCGGCTCCGGAGGCCGGCGCTCTATCCACTGAGCTACGGGGGCGCACTTGCATTTTTTATTATATCGCCTCTTTGTGCCGTTGTCAAAAATTGCCCGATGAGCGTGGGCGGCGCAAAAACTGCAGCTCGTTCATCGTCGCGCGGGAAGCCACACGCACAAAAGCCGCCCCCCGATAAGGCATCACCACACTGCCCCACCACACCGCCTGCCTGTCGATAAACACACACCAGTCCTGATAATCCTGCCTGCCCCGCGGCAGGCGGAGCGTACTCAACCTTGCCCCCGCCTTTTGCAAGCTTTTGATAGGCTCTTGTAAAACCGTCTCCTCGCTGTGCAGGATGTTTACCTCCACCCGCGCCCGCAACAGGTCATGAAGCAGATTGACGATGCCTGTGCTATCGTCGCGCTGAAGCAGAGGCGCCATAACGGTCACGCTCCCCCGCCCGCGCATCGCCTCACGAAGGTCCTGCTGCAGCATCTGCAGGAAATCCGCTTCGCCCGCCCAACGCCATGAACGATTACCGCTCAGCGCTACCCCCACATAGCGCGAGCCATCCAGCACGCTCCCCTCCTCACGAATACGTCGCAACACGTATCTCAGCAGAGATTCGGCGGGCAGTTTGCGATCGAGATACCCCGAATCACCCACCAGATACAGCTGGTTCTGGGCGCGGGTAATTGCAACGTTCAGCAGGCGCGTGCTCTCTTCCGCCGGACTGCAGCCGCGCAAAAACTGTCCCACCCAGCCGAAGGGCGGCGCATCCACGCAATCGAAGATGATAGCACTGCGTTCTTCACCCTGAAAGCGGTGCACTGTTGCCACGCGCACCTCATGCGCCAGGTCACAGTCCAGTAACATAGCGTGTATCAGCGACGCCTGCGCATTATAGGGAGTTACGATACCAACACGCGCGAAAGGATTCTCGGTCAGCAGTTGCTGTGCCAGCCCCACGCACACCAGTGCGCTGGCAATGTTGAAGTGCGAGTAGCCGCTGGTCCGGTCGGAGCAGGCTCGCAGGGAAGCGGTGTCCACCAGAAAGAGGCTCTCTTCTGCATCACCCTGCAATCGCTCTGGCGTGCGGAGCATCCCCCCATACATCGGCTCGTTCACCAGCTCGCAGATGGGCGCACGCATCCGCCACTGTTCAGCCAGCGCCACCAGATTCGGACGTTCCCGCACCTCACCATCCTTGGTTACGATACCCGCCTGCTGAAAGATGTCGGTGTTAAGCCAGCGGGATTGCTCCTCGTCCTCCACCAGGCTGATGGGCGGCAGCTGGCGGAAATCCCCTCCGACGACCACCCGCCTTTTGCACAGAGCAGACAGCGCAGCCACGTACGGCAGGGGAGCCATGCTTCCCTCGTCAACCAACAGCACATCAAACCGACGCTCGCGCACAAAGGGGTCGGTGACTGCTTTTGCCAGCGTGCAGGCAATCAGATCTGCCTGCTCCACCAGGCGCATCCGCTGGCGCATGGAGGGGTACTCGCCCTCCTTTTCCCTGGAGGGTTCCAAACCGGTGCCGGCTGTGATGTGGTTGCTCAGCAGCAGCGGTTGCAGCTCGGGAAGCTCGGATACCCCCAGCCGAAGCACCGCGCCCTGCGCCACCCGGCGAACCCACTCGCTGTCCGTGCCCACCGCATCCAGCAGTTTGGTCAGCGCGCGGTCGACCGCCACGTTTGTGTTGGACACCAGCAGAACGCTCTCCCCACGCCGCAAGCACGCCTCTGCAATCCACGCCAGCGTGGTGGTCTTGCCCGTGCCTGGCGGTCCCCACACGAACAGCACCGGGAACTGCACGGAGCGGTTAATCGCCACACGTTGCTCGGCGTTGGGGCGTTCGGCAGAGGCTACCTCCTCGCACATACAGCGCAGAAGCGCTACTGCGCTTCCGTCCTCCCCTGCCTCCATTGCCTCGCGCAGACCGAAAACCGCCTCCACTGTTGCCATCTCGTATTGACGCGGCGACTGTATCTGTGCCTCCAGCAGATGATACAGTCGCTCCAGGATGAAGGTGAGGTCGATCAGCAGCTGGCAGGCTCCCACGTTCTCGCCGATGTCTGCAGTGACCACGTGCACCTCGTAATCGGAGGCGAAAACGACCTCGCCGGGTATCTCGCGGTCACCTGTATCCACCACTACCGGGGCGTCTTCTAAGGAGGGATGTACCTGTTTGGCGGTCTCGAAACGGTACACCGCCTGCCCCTCGTCCAGCTGCCGGAGACGCTCCGCCCATACAGCCCGCAGGCTCTTGAGGTTCGCCCGGTCCGCCTGCTGTGCGATGATTTCTGCCTCTACGGCGTTTCGCAGGTGTTCATACAGGGTGTGGATGTTCATGCCTGTATTATGCGGGTGGCGGGGACAGGTTGTCAACCGAACAGCGCGATTGCCCTTGCGCACGGGTTGCCCCTTCCGTTATAATGGCGTGTGGTTAACCTGTATCCTGGGAGGTAACGACGCTCTATGGCTAAGCCCCGCCTTCTCAGCGGAATGCAACCCACGGGGGTTCTGCACCTCGGTAACCTGGAAGGCGCACTGCGCAACTGGGTGCAACTGCAGGACCAGTATGACTCCTATTTCTGCATTGTGGACTGGCACGCGCTCACCACGCTTGCCGAACGCACCGAAGAGATACCGCACAACGTGCGCGAGGTGGCGATTGACTATATCGCTGCCGGACTGGACCCCGAAAAGTGCGCTATCTTCGTGCAATCGCACGTGAAGGAGCACGCGGAACTGCATCTGCTTTTCTCCATGATTACACCGCTGGGCTGGCTGGAGCGGGTACCTACCTACAAGGAGAAGCGCGAGAACCTGCAGATCGAATCGGTATCCTACGGCTTGCTGGGCTATCCCGTCCTGCAGGCGGCGGACATTCTCATCTACAAAGCGGCGGTCGTGCCCGTTGGCGAAGACCAGCTGCCCCATCTGGAGCTCACGCGCGAAATCGCCCGCCGGTTCAACTACCTGTACGGCGAGGTCTTCCCTGAGCCACAGGCACTGCTGACTCCTGCCGCGCGAGTACCCGGGCTGGACGGGCGCAAGATGAGCAAGTCCTACGATAACGCCATCTACCTCTCCGACGACGCCCAGACCGTGACCCAGAAGGTGAAACGGGCGTTTACCGACCCCCAAAAGATTCGCAAAAACGACCCCGGACATCCCGAAGGATGTGTGGTGTTTGCCCTGCATCTGATATACAGTAAAGAGGAGTCCGCCACCATTGAAGCGGAGTGCCGGGCTGGACAGCGCGGTTGTGTGGACTGCAAGATGCAGTTAGCGGGCAATCTGAACACCGCCTTAGACCCCCTGCGGCAACGGCGACAGGAACTGCTGGCAAAGGCTGGCGAGCTGGAGCGAATCCTGAAGGAGGGCGCGGAAAAGGCGCGTGCGGTCGCCCAAGAGACCATGAAAGACGTGCGCTCAGCAATGCATCTGGAGTAAAAGCATGGAGGTGACTTTTCGGGCTATTCGCCCTGATGAGTTCGAGGCGTGTCTGGACGTGTGGGACGCCGCCTTCGAAGACACGCCCCGCGAATATTTCCGCAAGTACTTCACGGGCGACCCCTGGTTTCATCCCGAGTACACCCGCTGTGCGTTCGAAGGCACGCGGATGGTGTCTGCCGTGCAGATTGTGCGGCGCGAGGTGCGCGTCGGACAGGTGACGCTGACGCTGGGGGGCATCGCCAACGTGGGCACAGTGCCCGCCTACCGCTCGAAAGGCTACTCCACCCAGCTTCTGCGCGACGCCATCACCGTCATGGAAAACGAAGGCTTTGATTTCTCCATGCTCTTCACAGGCATTCACGGCTTCTACGCCCGTCTGGGCTGGGAAAGCGCGCCGGTGCAGGTGATGTCCGCCGAAATACGCCCGGAATTGCCTGAGCCCGAAGGAGGATACCGTATCCGCCCGCTCGCCGACGCTGACCTGGAGGCACTGTGCGCTTGCTACGAGCAGTGCAATGCCGGGCGCAGCCTAACGGTAGTGCGTTCCCCTGCCTACCTGCGCGGATGGACGGGCTGGGACGAACGCACTCCCGATGGAGTATTCGTGGCGGAAGCGGCAGGCAAGCTGGTGGGCTACATCGTCGCACCGATAGGCGACAGGCTCTCCATCATAGAGGTTGGCTGGCTACCTGCTTACAGCGAATGTGTCTTTCCGCTGATACTGCATGTGGCACGGCTGGCATCCGAGCGACAGGTCACACATGCTCGCCTGCAGATTCCGCGCGACCACGTGTTGATGAACGTGGTGCGCAATCTTTTCCACCGTTTTGTCTGGTACGAGCACGCGCCGATGGTAAGAGTGATACGCCTTCAGCCCCTGATAAACAAGCTTCTGCCCGAACTGTCGTGGCGCGTGCAAACGGTGGGAGCGAAAGGAACAGTACGCCTCCGCCTGCAATCGGGAACGGTCGGGCTGAGAGCCACCGGTGACGGCGTGGTGCGAGATGCGAACGCCCTGCCGGAGGTGATACTAACGCAGGCGCAGTTGTTGGGGCTGGTTTTCGGACTGGTAGGAGCAGAAGAGCTGCCGCATCCGATGCCGCCGCAAACCCGCGCTCTGCTGAACGTGCTTTTCCCCCGACAACCTGCGATATACTGGGAATGGGACGGGTTCTAGACTGGAGGAGCAGAGAAGATGGCAGAACAACATCACATGCATCGCGAAATACACGAACAGCCGGACGTGATACGCACCGTCGCGGAAAAGGGAGTGCGCCCGGCGCAGGCACTGGCGCAGGCTATCCGCGATAGAGGCGTCCAGTTCGCGATGATCAGTGCTCGTGGTACCTCGGACAACGCCGCGCTTTACACCAAGTATCGTCTGGAGATAGAGGCGGGCATCCCCGTCGCCTCAGCTGCGCCCTCTATCTTTACCCTGTACGGCGGACAGTTGAACGTCTCGCGTGCGCTGGTTCTTGGAATCAGCCAGTCGGGCAAAGCACAGGACGTGGTGGAGGTGGTCTCTGCGGCGCGGGCGGCGGGTGCGCTAACCGCTGCGATTACCAATGACCCCAGTTCCGAGCTGGCACAGGTGGCAGAACATGTGCTGCTTTGCCACGCAGGCGAGGAACGCAGTGTCGCCGCAACCAAGACCTACACCGCCACACTGGCAAACATCGCCCTGCTGGTGGATGCCCTGGTGGGCAGGCCGCGCATCGGTGAAGACCTGGAGCAGGCGGTGCAGGGCATGGAGCAGGTGCTGGCGATGGAAGAGGAGATAGAACTGCTTGCGGAGCGATACCGCTATATGACCGCCTGCATGGTGCTGTCGCGCGGCTATAACTTCTGTACCGCTCACGAAGCCGCCCTGAAGATGATGGAGACGGGCTACGTGATTGCCCGTGCCTATTCCGCCGCTGACTTCCTGCACGGACCTATCGCGGTGGTGGATACGGGCTTTCCCTGCTTCGTGTACGCGCCGAACGGCAACGCCTATGCCACCATGCTTCAGCTCACTGCGAAACTGCGCGAGCGCGGAGCCGAGATTGTGGTGGTTTCATGTAACCCTGAAATCCTTCGGTTAGCCACCCGCATGGTGGTTCTGCCGTGCGATATTGCCGAACGTATCAGCCCGCTGGTGTACATCGTGGTCGGTCAGCTGTTCGCGTTCCACCTGTCGGAGACACGCGGCTACGACCCCGACCGTCCTCGGGGGCTGAGCAAAATCACCATCACACGCTGAGGGGGTGTCCTGTGGTTCATACCCAACGACTGGTGGATGACTTTCTTGCGCTGTGCCGTATCAACAGCCCGCCCAAACAGGAGGCGGAGGTGATCGATGCCGTACTTCCGCGCCTGCACAGGCTGGGGCTGGAGGTCCGGCGAGACAATGCTGGCGAAAAGATTGGCGGCAACGCCGACAATGTGATAGCCCGCCTGCCCGCAAACGTACCGGGTGTACCGCCAATCTTCTTCAGCGCGCACTTCGACACGGTGGAGCCAAACCCGAACGTGCAGGTTATCGTGGAAGACGACCTGATTCGCACCGACGGTACCTCCATCCTGGGAGCGGACGACAAAGCGGGGCTGGCTCCCCTGCTGGAAGCGATAGAATGCATCGTCGAGAACAACCTGCCGCACGGCGAAATCTGGCTTTTGCTGAGTGTGGCGGAGGAAATCGGGTTGTTGGGTGCAAAGCACCTGCCCCTTGAACGCATCAACGCCACGATGGGATTCGTGCTGGACACGGGTCCGCCTGTCGGCAGGGTGGTGGTTGGCGCTCCCACACATGACCATCTGACGGTACGCGTGATTGGACGCGCCGCGCACGCCGGCGCAGCTCCTGAACAGGGCATTAGCGCGATTGTGGCAGCTTCTCGTGCCATCGCCCGCATGAAGCTGGGGCGCATCGATGAGGAAACCACCGCCAATATCGGCACGTTCCACGGCGGGCAGGCGACCAATGTGGTGTGCCCGGAGGTGGAGATTCGCGCCGAAGCACGCAGCCACAACCTGCAGAAGCTGGAAGCGCAGATACAGCACATGATAGCCTGCTTCCGCGAGGAGGCGGAGGCGATGGGCGCACAGGCGGAAATTGAAACCTCTCGCCATTACGAAGCCTACCGCCTGTCAGAGGACGCTCCGGTGGTTCGCATCGCCCGCGAGAGTGCGCTGGCGCTGGGGCTTCCCTACGAGGCAAAGCTGGCAGGTGGCGGAAGCGACGCCAACGTGTACAACGCCAAAGGCATCCCCACCGTCGTGCTCAGTACCGGCATGGACAAAGTGCATACACACAACGAGTGCTGTCGCATCTCCGACCTCGAGAAGACCGCCCGCTGGGTTCTGGAGATTGTGCGCCGGGTGGCGGAAGGTTAACCTACGCTTTGTGCGCCAGACACCATTCCGCCACCATGCGCACGCGCTCAATCGGTTCCTCGCCGCCGCCCTCGGGCAGTTCGTCTGATATGCCCAGCACCAGGCGTGGATGGAACAGCTTGACCAGCTTCTCGACCATCTCCATCACCTGCTCACGAGTGAAAGGCGGCAGGAACAGGATGGCGGGAATGCCGTCCAGAAGCACCTTGTCGCCCATATGCTCCTTCATCTCTTCAGGGGAAACGTCCCCCTGCGGCAGTGGCGTCAATGCCTCCAGACCGTCAAATGGAAGGTGCTTCAAATACGGCAGGAGTGAGCGGAAGTAGCCGTCAATGTGCACATGCGTGAAGATGCCAGCTTTTCGCAATTGCCCGCTGCGCTTCTCCCAGAAGGGGATGAGATACCGCTCGAAGTAGCGCGGCGACAGCAGACTATCGTGAATGTTCTCCCCGAAGTTCACAATGTGCACCATGCCACTGGCGATAATCTCTTCGTACAACGGATCGTAGGACTCATCAATCGCCTGCATGGTCTCCTCGACAACCTGTGGACAATCTGCCAGTGCGTAAATCAGGTCTTCCAGTCGCATCCAGATTTGCGCCAGTGCTTGATAGGGGCTTTTGGGAACCCAGAACTGCGGCTCGCCGCGCTCACCCATAAACTCGCTCCCCTGCTGGAAGTTTTCAGGGGAAAAGTGGTAGGTGGTATGCTGGTAGAGCCAGCGCAGGGCACGCAGGTCATCAGGGGTTCTGACCGCAAACTGTGTTGTGCGCCAGGTCTGGTCAACCGTGCGGGTATAGCGCTCGGTTAAATCTCCAAAGGGCGTTTCAAAAGCTACATAGCCCTCCTCGTCTCCAAAGTGCTGGCGAATGCGCACTTTTGGATCAAACCGGCGCACAACGGGGTCGGGCATCCCGGTATAGTAGTGCACATACCGCATAGAGACCTTCAGGTCATCTATCAGGTCCAGCAGGCTCATGTCGCGGTAGCGCGGGGGTAGTTTGCCAAACTGCTTGTGCCAGGCATACCATGGCTCTAGGCGGGGTTGGAAGAATACATGCGGCAACGGTTCACCGCGAAACACGCGCAGGTTCATCTCGCGAAAAGTCATCGACAGCCTCCCCCAATATAAGCCCCTCCGCTTGCGGAGGGGCTGTTACTTACACCATGATTAGCAATGGTGTCTCCAGCAACTGCTTCACTCTCTGCAGGAAACGCGCTGCGGGCGCGCCGTCCAGCACCCGATGGTCAAACGTCAGGCAGAGGTTCATCAGATGCCGTGCCACCACCTGCCCATCGCGTACTGCAGGCTTCTCGGCGATGCGCCCAACGCCCAGAATGCCCGTCTGCCCGGGCACCAGCACTGGGTTGAACATTTCCACCTCATACGCGCCGAGATTGGTGATGGTGAACGTACCGCCGGACAGGTCTTCGGGGGTGCTTTTGCCGGCGCGGGCGCGTTCTGCCAGCTCACGAAGCTCCTGCGATACCTCGCCCAGCGTTTTGCGGTCCGCCGATTTGACTACGGGAACCAGCAAGCCATCCTCCACCGCCACTGCCACACCGATATTGACCTCGGGATGAAGCACGATTTCGTTCTCGCGCAGGGTGGAGTTCATCATGGGGAACTCGCGCAGGGCGCGGGCGGTTGCCTTCACAATCAGGTCGGTATAGGTCAGGCGAGTGCCGTATGCCTTCTCCACCTCCGGCAGAAGCTGCTCACGCAACGCCACGCAGGCGGTCATATCCACCTCGGCAACCAGCGTCACCGGCGGCGCGGAGAAGAAGCCCTTCACCACGTTCTCCGCCACCAGCTTGCGCAAGCCAGCCAGCTTGACCACCTGCGCCCCGGCGGATACCTCCGCAGGTTTCGGCGCAGGCGGCACAGTCGCCCGCATCACGTCCTCTTTGGTCACCCGTCCGCCAACGCCCGTGCCCGCTACCGCCGAAACATCCACGCCCGCTTCTGCCGCCACCTTCTCCGCCAGCGGTGTGACGCGAGGTCGGGCGGCGGACAGCTCCTGCCAGACGCTCTCCACATCGCGCTCCAAAATGCGCCCCTGCGGTCCGGAACCTCTTCCCGCTAGTGCCTGCAGGGGCACGCCCTTTTCCTGTGCCAGCCGACGCGCTCGGGGGCTGATGAACAGGCGTTCTTCGGCTGCGGTGGATGCCTCTGCGATAGGCACGGCGCGTACAGGCTCGGGCTGTTTGACTTCTGCCTTCGCTTCGGCAGGCTGTGGCGTGGGAGCGGCGCCTGCGGTCAACAGCGCGGATATGTCCTCATCGGGGGTTTTGCTCACAATCGCGATGGGTGCATTGACGGGAACCGTCTCACCTTCCGCTACCAGAATCTTGCGCAGATAGCCCTCGAAGGTAGCGTCTACCTCCAGATTCGCTTTGTCCGTCATCACTTCCGCGATGATGTCGCCACGACGGATATAGTCGCCCTCTGCCTTCAGCCACTTCGTGATAGTGCCTTCTTCCATCGTCTGCCCCAGCATGGGCAGGTTGAAATACTCCGCCATCCTTTCCTCCTACTGCGTGCGATACACCCGCAGGTAATCGATGCCAAACCAGCCAGAATCGCCCACGGGCAGGTTCTCTATCTCCACCCGTAACTCTTTGACGTTGCGCAGGAGGTCTCCTGCCCGCCATTCCACGTTCACCCACAGACCGGGGCGCAGAGTAACTGGCTGGGGCAGACGACTCTCACGACCCTGTGTGTCTACCAGCACGACCGTCGCGCGACAGGTAACGCTGACCTGTATCGGCAGGAAAATGTCCAGCGCAAGCGTGTCCCCGAAGCGCGACCAGTCGCTAGTCTCAGGTTCCAGCCTTACCACCAGCGCTGGCTCAAACTCTAAGGAGCGGCTCATTACCTTCAGCCAGTATGCACCCTGGCTTGCGCCTCCGCGCACGCGCTGAAGCACAGTAGTATCCTTCTCCCCTCGCCAGCCACCAAGCGCAATCTCAAAGTCGCTGAGCACAAACGTGGCGCCAATCGGCTTCGCGCTCACAGGCGGCGCGCCCCCGAAGGCGGAGACGCTGGAACGTTCCCCTCCACTCAGTATCCCCCACGCCACCAGATACTGTCGCCACTGCCCATCGTTTCCGCTCAGCACCATCCACGCGCCCACCGCGGCAATGGCTACCACCACCGATACAATCCCAGCCACCCATCCCCAGCGCCGCCTGGGCTGGGAAACAGGAACATCCTCGGCTGGTCGGGTGATGACCGTTTTCTCCAGCTCAGGCTGGGACTGAGGACGTGCATGGAAGATATCGGTGTCGCCCTGCACTCCCGAAGTCAGCATCGCCAGACCCAGGTCCTCCGCGAACGCGCGGGCGGACTGGTATCGCTTAGCCGGTTCCTTTTCCAGCGCCTTGCGCAGGACGCGCTCCACCGCCGGCGATAGGTCCTCGGCAGGGGCAGGCTGTTCGTAGATGATTTTGTGCATTACTGCGGTGATGGTGCTGGCTTCAAAAGGCTTGGAACCTGTCAGCAGTTCGTAGGTCGTGACACCTAAGGAGAAAACGTCCGAACGCCCATCCACCTCATCGCCCACAATCTGTTCGGGGGACATATAGGCGGGCGAACCCACCATGATCCCCGCCTGCGTGCGCACCAGGTCGTTCGCCAGACGCGCGATACCGAAGTCAGTGAGCTTGACAATGCCGTCCTCCAGCAGGGCGATATTATCCGGCTTCACGTCGCGATGCACCACCCCCCGCGCGTGCGCGTAATCCAGCGCACTGGCTACCTGCTTGACGATGTTCAGCACGCGGTCGGGCGGGATTTTGCCCTCTTCGTTCAGCACCTCACGCGCGGTTTTGCCGTGCATGAACTCCATCGCGATATAGTGCATCCCGTTCGCGCTGCCCACCTCGTAGATGGTCACAATGTTGGGATGCGACAGCTTGCCCGCCGAGCGCGCCTCGCGCTCGAAGCGGCGCACCATATCCAGCCGCTCGCTCTCGCTGATGATGGAGGGCAGAACCAGCACCTTCAACGCGACCGTTCGCCCGATGAGCTCGTCCTGCGCCTCGTACACATGCGCCATGCCGCCCACACCCAGCTGACGCACGATGCGATATTTGCCGATGTGTGTGCCTATCACCACAGCCTCACCACTTTCGCTTAGCCTCTACTCTTTATTGTCGGTTAATCATCAGGCGTTCTTCCTCGCGCTGGCGGTCGCGCTCCGCGATGGCTTGACGCTTGTCATACAGCTTCTTGCCCCGCACGATGGCTATCTCCACCTTCGCATAGCCGCGCTTGAAGTATATCTTCAGAGGCACGATGGTCAAACCTTTCATTTCCGCCTTGCCCATCAGGCGGTGAATCTCCCACTTATGCAGAAGCAGCTTGCGTGGACGCACCGGGTCGGGATTGTAGCGGTTGCCGTGCGAATAGGGGCTGATATGCATGTTGTACAGCCATACTTCCCCGTTCTCTACCTTGCAGTAGGCGTCCTGAAGGTTCACCTTGCCCGCCCGAACAGATTTTACCTCCGTGCCCACCAGCGCAATACCCGCCTCGAAGGTCTCTAAAATCTCGTAATCGTGGTAGGCGCGGCGGTTTACCAGTACCACACGGTCACCCGATGGTTTTGTGCTCCCTGTTTTCGCCATGCGATGCCCCCTCTTGTTCAGCATACCTATTATAGTCTATTCGCTTTCTCGCTGACAACACGCCGGGAAGTGTAGCAAAGCAGGACTTGCCTCACCACAAGACCAATACTACTTTATGAGTGTACGAAACAACGGATACCCTGTGTCCGTCTATACCGATGGAACACCAGACAGGAGGTACCAACCAATGAACTGGCGACAAATCGCGGTTGTCTCCGTGGCAACCATTCTCTTTTTCACGTTGGCGTGGGCGCAGATGTCGCCTGAGAGCCAGAAGTGCAGTGCCCATATGAAGAAAGCCCTGAAGGCGGTGCAGATGTACCTGCAGGAGTGGGACAACATGTTCCCGCCGTCAACTACGGCGCAGAAGCTGAGTGACGCCCTTCAACCCTACGCTGCCGATAAGTACGTCCTGACCTGCCCGGTCACACGCAAGGAGTACAAGACAAACCCGCACCTGACCTGGCGACCTGCCAGCATGTACAAGGACCTGAAACAGGTGCCGGTGATTTATGACGCCATACCCCACAAGGATAAACGATACCTGGTGGGATTCGCCGACGGCTCGGTAAAGGCGATGACCGAGAAGGACCTGGCGGCACTGAAGACGGCAAACAGGTTGAAGTAGTCGTGAACGTCTCTCCTCCCTCATCTGTGCTATTGGGGGAGGAGAGTTTTACAAAGGAGACCCTATGCTGATTGCGGACAACCCCTACGCCCAGCGTTATCCCCTCTGGCTTAAAGGCAATCTGCACACGCATACCGCGTTGAGCGACGGAGAACTGCCTCCCGAAGAGACCGTACAGGCTTGCGTCAGGCGGGGCTATGACTATGTGGCTCTCTCCGACCACGATGTGATAGCCGCCGTGCCAGAAGAGCACTTTCCCCAGATTATCGTGCTTTCTGGAGTGGAACACAGCGCACAACAGCACATCCTGCGGGTAAACGTGCTCTCTACCCTGCCCCACGACCTCAGCTACCAGAGCGTGATAGACCTGACGGTGCAGGCGGGCGGGCTGGTTATCCTCAACCATCCCAACTGGGGCGAAAACTACGACCACTGGCGCGACTCGCAACTGTCCACACTGGAGCGGTATCACGGCATTGAAATCTACAATAATGTGATTGAATATCTGGAGGGCAGTGCTTACGCTTTGGACCGCTGGGATAGGTTGCTCTCGCAGGGCAAGCGTGTGTGGGGCTATGCCAACGAGGATACGCACCGCATCTTTCAGATTGGTTCCGCATGGAATATGGTCAACGTACGGGAACGAAGCCGGGAGGCACTGCTGGAGGGGTTGAAAACGGGACGTTTCTATGCCTCGAGGGGGGTGATACTGGAGGAGATTGCGGTAGAAGATGGCTACCTGCGGGTGCGCTCAGCCAATGCAAAGGAATTGCGTCTGATCTCCCTGAACGGCGAGGTGCTGGAGCGTGTTACAGGCAGCGCAGCCACTTTCTCGTTGAGCCAAGCGCGGGTGTATGCGCGTGTGGAGGCGATTGGCGAAGGCTCCGCCCGGGCATGGACACAGCCGGTATTTCTGGAGTAGAGGAAGATGAGGCAGAGGTTGTGCTGTAGCAGAGGTTCAGTGCGAGCGTGGGTAATCTCCGCGCTGTTTCTGTTTGTTCTCCTGTTCTCACCCGCACGCGCGAATGAACGCTGGCACTTTCGCGCGACTATCGGCGTGGACGACATGGTACAAGGTCGCCCCGGCGCGGCGATTTTCCGCGTGTTTGTGGGCGAACAGAAGGTGTACGAAAGCCCCGTGATGAAACCGGGCGACCACCCTATCACCATCCACATCCCCCTGCGCAAAGAGGACACGTTCACCCTGGAGGTTGCCGACACGGGCGACGGACACGGCGGCGACTGGGGCAACTGGTGCGACGCCCGTATTCAGGACGATTCGGGACAGACCACGATATGGCTCAGCGACCTGCGGGAGCAGGTTCTGCAGGAGTGGATTGCCACCCGCAAAGACCGCAACATCGTCGGACAGCCGCTGAAACTGCAGGGGCACGTTTACTGCCGCGGACTGGGCACTATTTCCGGCTCACGCATGAGGTACGCGGAGTGGTACGCCCAGTGGCAAGAGACACAGCGCCAGCGGCTGAAGGAGGAGCAAGCTGCCGCGCAACGGTTGCGCTTCCTGAAACTGGAGGGGAACCTGCATGGGGCGAGACTGTGGGTGAACGGACGAGAGGTGAAAACTCTGCCCGCATCGATTGTCCCAAACAGCACGGTCCGGCTGAAGGTATCCTTGCCTGCAGGAGCATGGCTGTTTGCCCATCCCGTTTTCGCGAGCCTCAGATGCCGAACCGCGAGCGGCACAGTTTCTCTGCGCAGATGGCTACCAGAGTCGGTCCAGATGGTGACGCCGCCCGCGAAGCCGAACCTGCCCATCCTCAACGGCGCACCGTACCCGGCGGTGTACCCTTCGGAGGGCGAGGTGCTGTTGACGTATCGGTATCCCGCTCTCAATACCCTGTCCGCTTTGCCTCCCGAAGTGGCGACCGCGCCCTACGTGCTGGAGATCTGGTGCGCCGTGCGTGATTCGGGCAAGGCAGATCCTGTGGCACAGCCTACCGCCACCGTTTCCGTTTACGAAGGCTCAACCCTGCGGGCGCGAACCCGATTGCTCTCTCATCGCGACCACATGGAGACGCTAAAGGTTCCTCTCAGCGGAAAGGGTGAACTGCGCATCGTGGTCGGTGACGGCGGTGATGGCAATCTCGGCGATGATGTCCTGCTGGGCGGCGTGCTCTTTGACCGACGTGAGGGGCGTTCCAGCACGCTCACCAGCCTGCCCTACCTGCTGGAAGACTCCACGCAGGAGAGCGTGCAGGTGCTTTACTATCCGACTGCGGAGATGCGCAGGAGTTTTCAGGCTTCTTCCGTCCTTCCACAGTCCGCGTTCCAGGCGCAGGCGCCAGCTGAGATCATCTTCGACGGCTATGCCTCAGCAATCGCCCGTCTGCACAGAGCCGACAGGCTGGTGGACGAAGCGGAGAGGATGTGGCGGGCAGGCAAGACCTCCGAGTGCGCCGAGCGGTTAGCCCTTGCTCAGCGGCTGGACGAATACAACCCGCGGATCTACCTCTTGCGGGCGCGAATGGCGGAATCAGTGGGCAGAGCGGACGCCGAACTGCGGGCATGGAAACGCCTGGTGGAGGTCTCTCGTGCCGACCTGCCTCTGCGCCGCAGGGCAAAAGCGCGTATCGCCGAGCTGTACCGCCTGCTGGACGGCAACCGACCCGAGTTTGAGTTTGACCTACCCCCACCGCCGCCTCCCGACGCCAGCGCAGACGCCCTGACCGCCAATATCTGGCGAGTGTACCTGAAGCCCCGTGCGCCCGATAGCGACGTTCAGGCAGGCGAGCTGCGCTTTACGGTGCCGCCTGAAAGGGCAGGCTGGTGGCTGAAGGTCTGTCTGGACTCGCGTGGGCTGGCTCTGCGGGCAAGCATCGAGCGGCGCACGGGCACAGGCTGGCAACCGGTGTGGGCAACCGACGAGCCTCAGCCCTTCCCCACCGGCGAATGCCAGCTTTCCGCCGGCGAGTACCGCCTCACCGTGACGCACGAAGGCTCCTCGGACGGCGTGGATGGGGCATTTCATGTGGCGGTAAGCGCCTCGCTCTCGCGCGAGAAACCTGCCCCCAGTCGCCAGCGATGGACGTACCGCCTGCACACCGACGGTTCGGCAGAGGTGGAGGTGGCTGTTCGCAGTGTGCTGGCAGTGCCTGTGCCCTTCACCGCTGAGAACCTGAGCGTGGAGAGCGCGCGTTACTCCCTGCTACCGCCTGTATACGAGTACCTCTCCAGACTGGAGCTCCGTCATTCGCAGGTGCTACTGTTACAGCCTGCTGGCGAGCAGGCGACGGTGCGATTCCGGTGGCTGGACGCTGCGTACAACGTGCCGATGACCCGCTACGCCCCCGAACGCAAAGAACATTTCTATTTCCGCTCGCTGGCTGGGCTGGGTAAGGCGCCGCACGAGATGGAGGTGCTTGTCTACCTGCCGGAAGGCACTGGTGAGATACAAACGCTGGTCCCTCAGCCGCAGACGCGCGACGGTTCCCTGCTCCAGTTCCGTCTACCGCAGGACAGGGTGGTCACCATCAACGCCAAACACCCCGCGATGGACACCCGCTGGCTATCGGCAACCTATCGCCGGATGACCGTGCATATTCCCGACACACCCTTCTATCGCCGGTGGCTACCCGAATACCTTGCCCCGTTGATGCGAATCTATGACCGCGAGAGGCAAATCGTGGGCGGTTACGAACCGGAAGATGCCCTGTTCGTTTCGCTGACGGGTCCGGCGCAGCTGTCCGGCTACGGCGGGGCGACGTGGGGCGGTCCGCGCTCTGAAACGTGGATCGCCTGCACAGGGCGCGTGGGACCTTACAACCTGCGTTACGAATCGGGCGGTGACGGCGTGGAGGCGCACGAGCTGAAGTGGGTGTTCCTGCACGGTGTCGGTGAGGGATTGCCTCATTGGCTGCAGACCGGCGCAGTCATCTACATTGAGGAGCAGGGCAAACTGGCAGGCGATACCGCTTTCCCCGATGTGTGGTATCAGCGTTCTCTGCGCCCGGGCGCATTGCAGTTTCGCAGGCGATATTCCAGCCCACCTACCCCGCTTCAGTGGTCGGAAAGCGATTTCCGTCAACTGCCTTCTGCACAGCGTATACTCGGTGAAGCAATAGCGAACGAAATCATGCAGGTGGTCGCCCAGCGATACGGCAACAGGGTGTGGGCGGAGCTGTTCCGCCGAAACCGCGAGGGTAAACTGGGGCTGAAGGAGCTTTCCGACCGTCAGAAGGATGCCCGTATCATAGAAACGCTTGTAGAAATCACACGCGACCCGGCTATCAGGCAGCTCTTTGAAGGATGGGGCTTTCAGTCCTCACCCTGAGCCTGCTTCGCCATAGCCAACGCGCTTTCGTAGCGACGGCGGTCAATGATGCCCTGCGCCACCGCCTCTTTGACCGCGCAGTCGGGTTCCGTGTCGTGCTGGCAGTCGGGGAAGCGACACTCTCCCAGATACGGTCGTATCTCCGGGAACGCTTCCCATATCGTCTCTGCGTCCACCGCCCAGAGTTCAAAATTGCGCATCCCGGGCGTGTCGGCAATCCAGCTATCTTCGCCCAGGCGGAACAGCTGTGCCAGCGTGGTGGTATGTCTGCCTTTGTGGGTGGTTTCTCCTACCTGTCCCACCTTCAGTCCCAGCCCGGGTTGCAAGGCGTTCAGGATACTGCTTTTACCCACCCCTGAGGGACCGCACACCGCTGCGATTTGTCCACGCAGTCGTTCTCGCAGGCGGTCTATATTGTCGCCGCGCGTCGCGCTGACCCGAATCACCTCGTAACCGCATTGCGCATACACCTGCAGGCATTGCTCGGTCTGCGGTTCAATGGGCAGGTCACACTTGTTCGCAACGATAATCGGTGTTAATCCGTTGGCATAGGCGGCAACCAGAAAACGGTCGAGCTGCCACGGGTCCAGACGCGGCTCCAGCACCGAGAATACCACCAGCAACAGGTCGATGTTGGCAACGATAACCTGAACTTCTTTCGTGCGGGGGATGAACCGCACCACCGCCGAACGCCGCGGCTCCACTTCGGTAATCACACCCTGATGCGCGGTGGTGAAGTGGAACCATACAGTATCCCCTACCGCCACAGGGTTGGTCAGCCGTTTGCGCTTCGCCTGAACCACGCGCGGCGCACGGCTTGCGCTTTCGGTCATAATCAGGTCTTTCTTCAGATTGCCGCGTAAAGTGCAGAGCACCTCGTGCCCCTGATGGAACACCGTGTAGTTGCCCGCACTGGCGCGGATGACGATACCCTGTAGCCGTTCTCCCGCTTTCATTGCTTTCGATTCCGATACGCCTGCATCGCCTCCAGATAGACCTCTTTAATCGCCACTCCGTGCTCCTGCGCCTGTCGGACGCAGTCTTCATGCTCTGGCGAGGCGGTTACCTCTCTGCCGTTCCAGATGCCCACTTTCACCCTGACCTCGCCGTAGCGCGTCTGCACTGTTTCCCATCGTCGCTCCAGACACAGCCTCTGCCAGCGGCTGAAGCGTGCGCCAAAGGTGGTGGTCTCCCGGAACAGCAGTTCCAGCAGACCTATCTCCCGACCGGGCTCGCACAGCACGCTCAGCTGGGTGGCAGGGCGTCCCTTTTTCATGGTGATGGGCGTATGGTACACGTCCAGCGCACCTGCTTCCAGAAGATTCTTCTGTACCACAGGGAACCATTCCGGGTTCATGTCGTCGATGTTCACCTCGATCAGCACCGTGTCCTGCACGGGCAGGTCGGGCACCGCCTCGCCAATCACCACGCGCAAAAGGTTAGGACGCGCTTCAAACCGCTTTTTGCCCGCTCCATAGCCCACCCGTTCTATCTTCATACGGGGGAAGCCGCCGAACCGACCTGCTAAGGTCACCATTAACGCTGCACCGGTGGGAGTAACCGTCTCGCCCTGCACCGCATCATCGGGCACGACCTCTACTCCTTTCAGCAGCTCCAGCACCGCCGGCGCAGGCACAGGTATCACGCCATGGGCTGCCTTCACCAGCCCGCGCGACATCGGCAGCGGCGAACACTCCACACGGTCTACCCCCAGAACATCCAGAAGCACGCACACGCCGAGAATATCTGCAATCGCATCCACCGCCCCCACCTCGTGGAAGTGAACCCGGTCGGGCGTGGTTCCGTGCACGCTTGCCTCCGCCTCCGCCAGCCGACGAAACACCTCGCTCGCCCACCCTTTCGCCCGTGCTGACGCTGGACTGCCGTTGATAATCTCCAGCACGTCGGCGAGATGACGGTGAGGCTGTTCCTCCCCAGAAGTAATACGGACATCCGTTGCTACGATGCCGTTGACCGTTACTTTATCAAACTGATAACGCCAGTTCTGCACGGGGAGAGCGGACAAGACCTCCATCAGGACCTCCTCCTGCCCTCCTGCCGAGAGCAGTGCACCCAGCGCCATATCACCGGAGATTCCCGAAAAACAGTCAAAGTATGCCACTCGCATTCCGAATTTTCCCCTGAATCTTGCCGTTGTCTGCCTGCCTGTTGTATGATACACTTAGCCCTGTGGCGAGAGTTTCCCTTTTGGCAGGAGGTGACCGATGAAAACGATATACAGGCACCCTTTGCTTGTTGTCGGGATAGTCTGCTTTTGCTTGATGTCTGTGGCACAGCAGTCGTCGCAACCGTCTTCCGGCACGAAGGCGCCGCAGTCATTCACTCGCACCGCCGCGCCCGACCCTGCACTGCCGCCAATCTCCATGCTGACACGCCTGCTGGTGCTGACCCCCGAACAGGAACAAAAGGTGCGCCAGCTCTTTGCGGAACACAACAAAAGCTATGGAGAACTGTTCCAGCAGAAGCTGTCGCCAAATGAACGGCAGACCAAACTGCGCGACCTGCGCAAGAAGCTGCAGAAAAACCTGGAGACGATATTAACGCCCCAGCAGATGCAGAAACTGCGTCGTCTGGACCCGGAGGCGATGCTGGTAGACCGCCTGACGGTTGCCCTGCGCCTGACCGAAGAGCAAAGCCAGCAACTGCTGGAGGTACTGCGCGAGCAGAGCGCGGGCATCAGAGCCATTGAAAAGGAAGCCAGCGAGAAAGGCTGGTCAGAACAGCAGAAGAAGGAAAAACTGGCGGAACTGCGCAAACAGATAGACGAACGGGTGAACAAAATCCTGACCCCAGAACAGCAGCAGAAGCTGAAACAACTGCTTCAGGGTGAAGGAGTGCCGGCAACGGTGCCCCCGAAGGACAATCAGCCGACGCCGCCATAAGCGACGTTTGATGGAAGGGATGACCTGTTCGTTGCATCCGTCCTTCGGGACAAGCGAGGACCGAAATCGAGCAATTCAGTAAGGAGGAATGCAGGTGAGCACAACAACGCATTTTGTCTTGAACCAGTCGGAGATTCCGACGCACTGGTATAACATTTTGACCGATTTACCAGAACCCATGCCTCCGCCTCTCCACCCGGCGACGCAACAGCCAATCAAGCCGGAGGATATGTTGCCCATCTTTCCGGAGAATCTGGTGATGCAGGAGTTCAGCCCGGAACGATGGGTGGAGATTCCCGACCCCGTGCGCGAAATCTACGCCCTGTGGCGTCCTACTCCGCTACTGCGTGCAGTTCGCCTGGAAAAAGCCCTGCAGACGCCGGCGCATATCTACTACAAATACGAGGGGGTCAGCCCCGCCGGCAGCCACAAGCCGAACACCGCCGTCGCCCAGGCGTACTACAATAAAGTGGCAGGCATCAAACGCCTGACAACCGAGACCGGCGCAGGACAGTGGGGTTCTGCCCTGTCGCTGGCGTGCCGGCTGTTCGGTCTGGAGTGCACCGTGTACATGGTAAAGGTCAGCTACTACCAGAAGCCCTATCGCAAAATGATGATGGAAACGTGGGGTGCAAACGTCTATCCGAGCCCCAGCGAAAACACCGAGTTCGGACGCAAGCTGCTGAAGGAAGACCCTGACTGTCCGGGTAGCCTGGGCATCGCCATCAGCGAGGCGATAGAGGACACCCTGCACTCGAAAGACACTCGCTACTCTTTGGGCAGCGTGCTGAACCATGTTTGTATGCACCAGACGGTCATCGGGCTGGAAGCCATCAAACAGATGGAGATGGCAGGCGAGGAACCCGATGTGATTATCGGCTGTGTGGGTGGCGGAAGCAACTTCGCCGGGCTGGCGTTCCCCTTCGTGCGCCAGAAAATAACAGAGGGCAAAAAGTATCGGGTGGTCGCTGTGGAACCCAGCGCCTGTCCCTCCATGACAAAGGGCGAACTGCGCTACGACTTCGGCGACACCGCGATGACCACGCCTCTGCTGTGGATGTACACCCTCGGGCATGATTTCATGCCTCCAAAAATACACGCTGGCGGATTGCGCTATCATGGCATGGCGCCCACAGTCAGCCACCTGCACCATCTGGGGCTGATCGAAGCGGTCGCCTACCCCCAGACGAAGATCTTTGAGGCAGCCGTGACCTTCGCACGAACAGAAGGGATTATCCCTGCACCAGAGTCCGCCCATGCGGTGCGCGCGGCGGTGGATGAAGCCATTCGGGCGCGCGAATCGGGCGAAAAGAAGGTTATCCTGTTCAACCTGTCCGGTCACGGTATGCTGGATCTCACCGCGTACGAGGCGTACCTGTCGGGCTCGCTTCAGGACGTTTAGCCTGAAACCTCCTGGGGATGCACCGCAGGTGCATCCCCTTCTCCCAGACTACAGCGAACAGGAGGAGTAAGATGGCGGAGATACAGATGGTTCTGATTGTGTGTGATGCGGGTGTGACTGCACGTATTACCGAGATACTCACGGAAGCGGGTGCGCAGGGCTACACGGTGCTCCATGATGCGACCGGCAAGGGAGAAAGCGGTCCACGTGAAAACACGCCCATCTGGCCCGGTTTGAACAGCGTCATCCTCTGCGCCATATCTGCCGACCGCGTGCCGGCAATCCGACAGGGGCTCAACGCCTTACGTGAGCAGAGAAGCGCCAGACACCTGCCTCTCAAGATGTTCGTGTGGAACCTGCAGGAGGTGGGCTAACCTATCTCTCGCCGGCACAACACTGTATCCCGCCTGAAGTGCTCATCGTCCCGGTTCGGATGGTCCACCAGCGTGTGCAGTCCGCGGCTTTCGCGCCGACGCAGAGCACACTGCACAATCAGATTGCCTGTGATGCTCAGGTTCCAGTCTTCCCACGCCTCCACCCGGTGAGGCTCTCTGCACACCACCGCCTGCGCCATCCGCTCGATTTGCTCCAGTTCCCGTGCCGCCTCTTCCAGCGATGCCAGCCTGCGCACAATCCCCACCTTGCGATGCATCACCGAATGCAGACGGCGGCGCACGTCTGTTTCTTCCGATGGCTCAACCTGCTGGTCGACAATCCTGTCGGGTGAAGGCACGGATTCCATAGCGGGTTCGCTCCAGCTCGCTTCGAGCGCATGGATTCCCGCCCTGTCGGCAAAGACCAGAGCTTCCAGCAAACTGTTGCTGGCGAGGCGGTTCGCGCCATGCACCCCCGTACACGCCACCTCACCCGCTGCGTAAAGGCGAGGGATGGAGGTTCTGCCGTGCAGGTCGGTCTGTACGCCGCCGCACATGTAATGCGCCGCGGGAACCACCGGTATCCACTCTCGCGCCATGTCGATGCCCACGCTCTCCAGCCGGCTGTAGATAACGGGGAATCGCTGGCGCAGGAACTCTTCCGGACGATGCGTGATGTCCAGATACACACAGGGGATACCCAGTCGTTTCGTCTCGGCGTCGATGGCGCGGGCTACCACATCGCGGGGAGCCAGGTCTTTCATCGGGTGGTATTTCTCCATGAAGGGCGTTCCGTCGGGCAGGCGCAGGATTGCGCCCTCACCGCGCACCGCCTCGGAGATGAGGAAACTGCGAGCCCCGGGGTGATACAACGTGGTGGGATGGAACTGCATGAACTCCATATTGGCGATACACGCTCCCGCTCGCCACGCCATACCGATGCCGTCGCCGGTGGCAATGGGGGGATTGGTGGTGTGCGGGTACACCTGCCCACAGCCGCCCGTCGCCAGAAGCACCGCCCGCGCCAGGAACGCCTCCGCTTTGTCCGAGTGCGTGTTGAGCACCCACACTCCCACGCACTCCCCGTTCTGGATGATAAGGTCCAGGGCGAAAAAGTGCTCGTAGATGGTAACGCGTGGATGATAACGTGTGGCTTCCAACAGGGTTCGCTCGATCTCCCAGCCTGTCTGATCCGCATAATGCACGATGCGATTGCGGGAATGTCCTCCCTCACGTCCTAAAGCCAGCACAGGGTTGCCCTGTGCATCGCGCTCCATATCAAAACGCGCTCCCAGTTCGATCAGCCGACGTATCTGGCGCGGTCCCTCCTGCACCAGCACGCGCACCGCATCCTCATGGCATAGTCCCGCCCCGGCGTTGAGGGTGTCCTGCATGTGCAGTTCGAACGTGTCCTCCGGCGACATTACGCCGGCAATGCCGCCCTGCGCATAGTTGGTATTGGACTCGCTGCGCTCCTTTTTGGTGATGACCACCACCTCTGCCTGCTCTGCCACTCGCAGGGCAAAGGTCAGCCCGGCAATTCCACTTCCAATCACCACAAAATCGGTACGATGTACGCTCATCGGTCGCTTTCCTTCGTGCGCTGGATAATACTATTCTACCCGATGGCGAACCGTTCTCCTGCAGTTTACAAATCCCGTTCCTACCCATTATAATATGTCCCGTTAAGACAACTTTTTATCTGGAGTTAGACAGACGATGTACACAGAGTGGATAGCGTTGATACTGGTCGTGTTGCTGGCGGTAGCAAGCGTTGAAGCTCAATCTCTGAAGTACCCCTCCACTCGAAAGAGTGACCATGTGGATAACTACCATGGCACTCCGGTGCCTGACCCCTATCGCTGGCTGGAGGATACCGAGTCGGCGGAAACGAAGGCATGGATCGAGGCACAAAACGCACTGACCCTGCCCTATCTGCACGCCCTGCCCCACCGCGAGCCGCTGAAACGCATCCTGACCCGCCGCTGGAATTACCCGCGCTACGGTATCCCCTTCAAGCGGGGCAGACGCTATTTCTACTTCAAAAACGACGGCTTGCAGAATCAGGCGGTGCTTTACTGGCAACCTACCCTGACGGGCAAACCGCGCGTCTTGCTGGACCCCAACCTGCTCTCGCCCGATGGCACAGTGTCCGTTTCCAACGTAGCGGTCTCCGACAACGGCAGGTGGCTCGCCTACGGTCTATCTCAGGCTGGCTCCGACTGGCAGGAAATCCGAGTGCGTTCGGTGGAAACAGGCGAAGACCTGCCCGACGACCTGCGCTGGGTGAAGTTCTCCAGCATCGCATGGACTAAAGACGGTAAAGGCTTCTTCTATTGCCGATACCCCGAACCGCCCAAAGATGCCAACCCAATGTGGCATCCCAACCTCAACCAGAAGGTGTATTATCACCGCTTGGGAACCTCGCAAAACGAAGATATCCTGATACTGGAAGACCCGAACCACCCCGAATGGCGATACTCCATCACCGTGAGCGAGGATGGGCGCTATGCCGTTATCGGAGTGACCGAGGCGGGACCGAAGAACCTCGTCTATGTGATTGACCTGCAACGTCCCAGTCAGCCCGAGGTGAAGTCGCCGATTCAACCCCTGATTGACCGCTTCGAGGCTTCCTATCAGTTCCTCGGCAACGACGGCACGTTGTTCTATTTTCGCACCGACCTGGATGCCCCACGCGGCAGGGTCATCGCCATTGACCTGCGCCACCCCGACAAAGAACACTGGAAGACCATCCTGCCAGAAGGCGAAGACACCTTGCAGGCGGTAACACTGATGGGCAAACAGATGGCGGTTGTTACCCTGCATAACGCTACCAGCCGCGTGAGCATCTACACCCTGAAGGGCGAGTTTGTCCGGGAGATACCTCTCCCAACGCTGGGCACGTGCAGCGGCTTTGTGGGCAGGCGCAGTCAGGACGAGTTTTTCTACGGATTCACCTCGTTCGTGCACCCCTATACCATCTACCGGTATGAGGTACGCACGGGCGAAAGCACCGTTTTCCACGCTCCGCAGATTGAGGGGCTGGACCCCTCGCAATACGAGACGAAACAGGTGTGGTTCCGAAGCAAGGACGGCACGCGCGTGCCCATGTTCATCACTCACCGCAAGGGGCTGAAGCTCGACGGGCAAAACCCTACCCTGCTCTATGGCTACGGCGGATTCAATATCTCGCTGACCCCCTTCTTCTCGGTGAGCTACTTCGTGTGGATGGAAAACGGCGGCGTGCTGGCAGTACCCAACCTGCGCGGCGGCGGAGAGTTCGGCGAGGAGTGGCATCAGGCGGGAACCAAAGAGCGCAAGCAGAACGTGTTTGATGACTTCATCGCCGCGGCGGAGTACCTGATAGACCACCGCTACACCTCCCCGCAAAAGCTGGCGATACGGGGCGGCTCTAACGGGGGACTGCTGGTCGGCGCGGTGATGTGCCAGCGCCCCGAGCTGTTCCGAGTGGCTCTGCCCGCGGTCGGAGTGATGGACATGCTTCGCTATCACCAGTTTACCATCGGCTCGGCGTGGAAGGAAGATTACGGCACCAGCGATGACCCGCAGATGTTCCGGGTGCTTTACGCCTATTCACCCTATCACAACCTGAAGCCGGGCGTGCGATACCCCGCCACGCTTGTTACCACCGGCGACCACGATGACCGCGTGATGCCCGCGCACTCGTTCAAATTCGCCGCGCGATTGCAGGAAGTGCAGGCTGGCGAGGCGCCCGTGCTGATACGCATCCAGACCCGCGCCGGACATGGCGCAGGCAAGCCGACCTCCCTGCTTATCGAGGAAGAGGCAGACGTGCTGGCGTTTGCCATGTATCACCTGGGAATGGAGGTCCCAAAAGAGTGATTATCGACGTTCACACGCATATCGGCGACCTGCGCGCGCTCAGCAACATGGGGCGCAAGCCGATAACCGTGTACGACCTCATCGCCCGCATGGACGACGAGGGCATTGACCACGCGGTACTGCTTCCCTGGCCCGCCTCACCGGAGGGACTGCAGTTCCCGGGACTGTTCCAGCCACAGCCCGACATGGTGGCGCAGATTCGCGAGGCACAGTGTTATCCCGACCGCATCATCCCCTTTGGCAACGTGGACCCGCGCTGGGGAGGCAACACGGCGAAAACGGACTTTTCGTGGCTGTTCGAGCGGTTCGTGGAGATGGGCTGTGTGGGCATCGGCGAAATCGGCGCGAACCTGTTCTACGACGACCCCCGCGTGGTGAACCTGTTCCAGCAATGCGGCGAATGGAACTTTCCGGTTATGATACACGCCACCGGCGTCGGCGAAGGGCAGTATGGACTGATAGACGAACCCGGCTCCCCACACCTGCTGAACCTGCTCCAGCAGGCTCCTCAGACGGTTATTATCGGGCATGGTCCGGGCTTCTGGGCGCAAATCAGTGCGGACGTCACCCCTGCCGACATGCTCGGTTACCCAAAGGGAGCGATTAGCAAAGAGGGCATGGTGCAAAAGCTCCTGCGCGACTTCCCCAATATGTACGCGGACATCTCGGCGCACAGCGGCTATAACGCCCTCACCCGCGACCCCGATTACGGCGTGCACTTCCTGAACGAGTTTCAGGATAAGCTGCTTTTCGGCACCGACGTCTGCTTTGCCGATGAGGAGGGACGAATGCCCCACCTGCGTTACCTGAAGGAACGGCTCGCCAGCGGTGACATCTCGCAGGAGGTGTATGATAAAATCACCTACAGGAACGCCCTGAAGGTGCTGAAACGATGGCGGATGTGAACGTAGTCGCCGAGCAGACGACAACGCATGAACCCTACGACCTCCGGGCGATACACTGGGAACCCGGAAAGGAGGCGCGTCTGCTATCGCAGACGGAGGCACTGCACGCCTTTCGCAGAGGTGAACGCTGGCTGTGGATAGACCTCTGTGCGCATGACGCGGCCGCTACCGGCAGTCTGCTTACGGGCGAATTTGGCTTTCATCCGCTGGCGGTGGAGGACGCGCTCAGCCTGTACGAACGCCCTGCCCTGCAGGAGTACGAGGACACCATCTTCCTGACCGCGCACGCCATTCAGCAAAAGGACAGCGAAGAGACCTATCACGAAATTGCCTTCTTCGCCGGGGAACACTTTCTGGTGACCGTACACACCGAGCCGGTAGCCCTCCTTCAGAACTGCTTCGAGCGGTGGCAGAAACAGGTCGCAAAGGCGGTTAAAACCCCCGCTCACCTGCTGCACTTCCTGCTGGATGCGATTGTGGACGAGTACTTCCCGGTTGGGGACACGCTGGAAGAGAAGGCGGATGAGCTGGAGGACGCCATCTTTGCCGGCGACGGCAGTGTGCAGGTAGCGGACATTCTGCGCGTGAAACGCAGGCTGCTGGAACTGCGGCAGCACATCACCCCCCTGCGCGACATCCTTAACGCTCTGCTCCGTCGCGATGTAGAACTCATCCCCGACGAAGTGGTTCCCTACTTTCAGGACGTGTACGACCATACCCTGCGCATTACCGAACTGGTGGATGTGAACCGGGATATTATCGCCGGCGTGCTGGACGCCCATCTGTCCGTCGTCTCCAACCGCCTGAACGAGGTCATGCGCATCCTGACCGTCATCTCCACCATCCTGATGTCCGCCGCGCTGATAGCAGGTATCTACGGTATGAACTTTGCGCACATGCCTGAACTGCAGTGGCGAGCCGGATACCCCTTCGCCGGTGCACTGATGGTTCTGGTTGGCGTCGTAGAGTGGTATATCTTCAGGCGCAAGGGATGGATTTAGGCATGGGACGCTATGTGCTGAACCGTCTTCTGCAGGCTATTCCCACTCTCCTGCTCATTTCCTTTCTGACCTTTATCATGGGCTTCCTTGCGCCGGGCGACCCCATTCGCATGATTCTCGGCGAACGTTCTGACCCGCAAGCGGTAGCACAGGTTCGACGTGAGCTGGGGCTGGATCGCCCATGGTACGAACAGTACGCACGCTTTGTGTGGAACGCAGTGAAGGGCGACTTCGGCATCTCGCTGTACAACCGGCGACCCGTAGGCGACATCCTGCGCGAGTCATTCCCAGCCACCGCCACACTGGCGACGCTGGCGATTCTGCTGGCGGTAACGGTCGGCATCCCGGCGGGCATCGTGTCTGCCGTGTGGCACAACCGCCTTCCCGACCGGCTGAGTATGCTCGGCGTGGTGCTTGGCATCTCCGTACCGAACTTCGTGCTGGCGACGCTGTTGATTCTGCTCTTTTCCGTACGCCTCGGGTGGTTGCCAGTGGCAGGCTGGGGCGCACCGGAGTACCTGCTTCTGCCCGTCGTTGTGCTGGCGGCGCGCCCGTCTGCAAGCATCGCGCGGTTCACCCGCACCTCGATGCTGGAAGTACTTCAACAGGACTATATTCGCACCGCCCGCGCTAAAGGCGTCCCTGAACGCATGGTGATCCTGAAGCATGCCCTGCCCAACGCCCTCCTGCCTGTGGTGACGGTGGTGGGCAACGCTTTCGGTTACCTGCTGACCGGCTCGTTTATCGTGGAGACGGTTTTTGCCGTTCCGGGCGTGGGCTACAAGTCCATTGAAGCCATCCTACGCAGGGACTACCCGGTCATTCAGGCAACCACCCTGCTGTTCGCCTTCCTGTTCATCGTGGTGAACCTGCTGGTGGACATCATCTACACGCGCCTGGACCCCCGCGTGCGCTTTGGAACAAACAGATAAGAAGGAGGAACTCTGCGATGAAGACGGCTGTGATTACGGGAGAACGACAGGTAGAAATCCAGGAGCGTCCGGTGCCACACGCCGCGGGCGATTTTGTGGTGGTCAGGATTACCGTCGCGCCGACGTGCACGGAATACAAGCTGTACCGGGATGGATACCGCACCGACATGCTGGGACACGAGGCGGCAGGCGAAGTGGTCGAAGTGGCACAGCCGGGTAGGGTGAAAGTGGGCGACCGCGTTGTGGTGATGCCTCAGTATCCCTGCGGAACGTGCGGCTACTGCCTTTCGGGGGACTACATCTACTGCCAGAACAACATCAATCCGCTGAGCGCAACGGGTAACGAAGCGGGCATCGCCACCTACGCGCAGTATGTGCTCAAACAGGACTGGCTGTTGATACCTCTGCCGGAAGACATTTCCACCGAGCACGGCAGTATGGCGTGCTGTGGACTGGGACCCACCTTCGGCGCGATGCAGAGAATGGGCGTTGACGCCTTTGATACGGTGCTCATTACGGGAGCGGGTCCGGTTGGGCTTGGCGGCGTGATTAACGGCGTCTTTCGCGGTGCAAAGGTGATAGTAGCTGAACCGCATCCCTTTCGCAGGCAGCTGGCGATGGAACTTGGCGCCTTCGCTGTGATAGACCCAACCGAACCCACCGCGCTTCAGCAGGTACTGGACCTTACCGACGGCAGAGGCGTGGACAAGGGCATCGAGTGCGCGGGAACGCCCGAAGCACAGCGGTTTCTGGTGGACGCCGTGCGTCGGCGCGGTCAGATAGCCTTCGTGGCGGAGGCGGGACAGTTTACGCTACACATCAGCAACGACCTCCTGCGCAAAGGGCTGGTGGTGCACGGTATCTGGCACTGGAACCTTGCCGATACGCCGCGCATGTTGCAGGTCATTCGCTCCTGTGGGAACCTGCTGGACAGGATGATTACCCATCGTTTCCCGCTGACCCGCGT
Source organism: Chthonomonadia bacterium (assembly GCA_013314755.1). Classification (GTDB taxonomy): domain Bacteria; phylum Armatimonadota; class HRBIN16; order HRBIN16; family HRBIN16; genus HRBIN16. Next base: position 16,375 of record JABUFA010000031.1, on the reverse strand, counting down.
GCAGGAAGCGTGGGAACTGCAGATGACCGGTAACTGTGGGAAGGTGATACTGTATCCATGGGAGGAGTAGCCGCGCTGAGATACTGGAGGGGGCATCCCATCGCCCTGCTGGCACTGCTCTACCTGATAGCGGTGGCATCCGCGGCGATTCTGGCTCCGGTGATTGCGCCCTATCGCTATGATGCGCAAGACCCCGCCGCTGTTCTCCAACCGCCCTCCGCCAAGCACCTGCTGGGAACCGACGAGCTGGGGCGCGATGTGTTCAGCCGCCTGGTGTACGGTGCGCGGGTATCGCTGTCGGTTGTGGTGCAGGTGGAGCTGCTGGAGGTGCTCATTGGCGTCACGCTGGGTCTGCTGGCAGGCTATTTCCGCGGTCGGTGGGACGCCCTCATCATGCGCTTTACCGACATGATGTTCGCCTTCCCCGACATCCTGCTGGCGATACTGATTGTGGCGATACTGGGTCCGGGACTGCATAACGTGTTCATCGCGCTGGCGCTGACAGGGTGGCCCAGCCTGGCGAGGGTGGTGCGTTCGCAAACGCTGTCTCTGCGTGAGCGAGAGTTTGTGGAGTCGGCGCGGGCGATCGGGTTGAGCCATACACGCATCATCCTGCGCTACATCCTGCCCAACCTTCTGCCCACCGTGCTGGTGGCGGTAACCGTGGACGCGGCGGGAGTGGTGCTGGCGGAAAGCGCGCTGAGTTTTCTGGGGCTGGGCGCACAGCCACCACTGCCCTCATGGGGACGTATGATTGATGATGCCCGCCAGCTGATGCGAAGCCAGCCCCTGTTGCTGGTATACCCGGCGGTCGTGCTTTCGCTGACGGTGATGTCTCTGAACTTTCTGGGCGATGCCCTGCGCGACCTGTGGGACCCACGACGGGGAAGGAGATAAGGAGATGGACAGGTGAACCAAATAACCTTGCCCCTTTGTCGTTCTGAAGAATCTCAACAACCCCTGCGTTCGCCCGCGCAAGCCTCTGCGAGATATTAGATACATCGCACCGTTACCGAGATCCGCCGAATCACAGGATTTTGGCGATGAGCTGCAGGGTGGTGCGTACCTCCTGGGCAGCCTCCTCAGTAGTGCCTCGTTGCTGTGCCTCCCACCAGAGGTATTGCAATGCTGCCTGCTCCAGAGCGGATTTAACCGCCGCCATCTGATAGATAACCTCTGAAGGCGCACGCCCCTGCTTCATCATTTTCTGAAGTCCCCGCACCTGCCCTTCGATGCGGCGCAACCTGTCAATGAGTTCTGAGGGCAGACTGTCGCTTTGTCGTTGCGTCATCTTAAAAGCTTATACCCCCTACCAGTATTAGGTATCTATTTTTGCCACAGAACCGATGTCCGCCGGTATCTGCAGGTGTTTTAACCATTGGCGATACTGCTCCAGATTGAACGGTCGCTCACCAACCAGATAGTGATTCAGAAAGGTGCGTCCCGTTTCATCGCGCCAGCGAATCAGCCACATGGCAGGACGTCGAACCTTCGCAACGGAACCGATTACCGCCCTGTCGTTTGGCTCCACATGGTATGCCGCGGTTATCAGCTGGTTTCCGCTATCGATGTCGATAACCTCTATCTCCCCATCTGCGGGAAGTAGCGTGTCATTCACTACAATCAGCGTATGACTATCACCCTCTGGCTCGCTCAGCATGGCGCACACATCGGTTTGCACCCGCTTGACATACTCATAGGCGAGTTTCTTACGGAAGTAGTAGTCCACGATAGCATCTGAAATGATGGGCCAGCCGTCACGCAGGTTCCACCATAAGATGCCTGTTGTGCGCCACTTGCGTTGGCGCCATCGCTCGATGAAAAACTTCAGCGCCTCCGCCTGGCTGATTTGCGAGGCGAGAATGAAATCGTCCAGATTGTCTGGGATGGTGTCGAATAACACCGCTATCTGGCTCGCCATCAACGGGATGCGGTAGTTGAAATCGGTCATCCGAGGCAGGGGGCGAGTGGCATGAGTCAGCCACTGCTCGTTATCCTGCCAGTGCCAGAGGTAATCCGGCTCGAGGAACTGCTCCAGCGTGCGCCTGTCAGGACAGCCGTGATAGCCGATTTCGCTGACGAAGTGCGCTAACGACCGCGTGTAGAACGGTCCCTTGAAGTCATCTCGCGGTCCCCACAGGTGCTGTTCGGGCGAGAGGTTGGGGTCGCCGCCGCGTCGCATGACCTCCTCGCTGACGAAGGGCGAGCTCGGCAAATACGGGCGGAACGGGTCCAGCCGCCGTACTACCTCTGCCAGCACTTCGCGGCTGATTCGGTCCGTATTGGGGTCAACCCCCTGCCCCGACCAGAGGTACGTGTGGTCGATCTCGTTGTTGCCACACCACAGCACCAGGCTGGGATGATTGCGCAGGCGATGTACCACCTCTTCTGCCTCGGTGCGAATAGCAGGAATGATGTCGCCGGGATAGATGGCACAGGCAAGCGCAAAATCCTGCCAGACCATGATACCATGTTGATCGCATAAGTTAAAGAAATCTTCCGATTCATAGACATTTCCGCCCCAGCATCGCACCATGTTGCAGTTCAGGTCTATCAGCATTTCTATTGCACGATGAAGATGTTGAAGGTCACGGCTGTGGAAGGCGTCCAGCGGCACCCAGTTCGTTCCCTTCGCGAACACTTTCACGCCGTTCACCACGAAGACGAACTCTCCCGGCTCTTCCGGGGTGGTGATGTCGGTACGCTTCAGCTCTACCGTGCGAATACCGATTCGGCAATGGTGCGTGTCCAGGACTCTGCCCCGTTCGTCCAGCAGTTCAACGGTTGCGTCGTACAGCACAGGGTCTCCATAGCCGCGCGGATACCACAGGTCCACTCCCTGCACATGCAGGCGTGCCCGCCCATGCGTGTGGAAGACAGGGTGCAGGCTCTCGTGCGCGGTCTTCCCATCCCGCGTCAATCGCAACCGTACCTGCCAGTCGTCAATCGTATGTACATCAGTAATGAAATCCCAGTCCACGAAAAGCACCGCAGAACGGCGCGACGGGTCCATCGCCGTTGTCGCCCAGTAGACGGAACGCCAGCGTGTGGGGGGCAGAAACTGCACATACACAACGCGCCATATCCCTGCGCTGACCGCGCGTGGCATGATGTCCCAGCCGTAACAGTGGGGGGGCTTGCGCACCGCCAGCGACTCGAACCCGCACGGTAGCGCGCTCTCCAGAGGGGCTGGCACACGCTCACGTCCTTCCAGCACCGCCGAGCGAATCCGCACCACCAGTTCGTTTTCCCCTTCGCGCAAAGCCGTCGTGACGTCGAACCTTTGGGGCACAAGGGCGTTCGTACCCTCCCCTACCAGCACGCCGTTAAGCCACACGTGCGCCAGGCAGTCCAGCCCCTCAAACACTATCTGTGCGCGGTGTCCCGTCGGGACTGCTGGCGCGGTGAAGCGTTTCCTGTACCACCACTCGTACGTTTCAAACTCGCGCAGGCGGTAGATATTGTTTCCAACGGCAAGGTCGGGCAGGATACCCGCACGCATGAGGTCTAGCTCCACGTTGCCCGGCACGACGGCGGTTACTGCAGGCATGTTTGCGAAGTCCGCTTCATCCGGCGCAACCCATTGACTCTGCTGTGGGCGGTAACTCAACAGCCAGTCCCCGGTAAGATTTATGCGCATATCAACCTCCCATGTCTATGGCAATGTAATCGGCGTTCCATGCCCCAACCTCCAGGCGTCGCTCAGTGGCTATTTTGCCGTCAACATTCGGCGTGAATGAGATATGTATCCGTCGCCTCTCCCCGGGCTGTAGCCAGAAGTAGCCCTCAGACGCCCGGAGGCTATCCGAACACGTTGGCGCATGGAAATGGACTCCTACCGCAGGCAGTTTGCCCGTGTTCTCAACCAATATGTCGCTACCCTCCCGCGAGACGGATAGCGTGGTGCGAGGCAGGTTGAACAAGCAACCGGGCTGTGGACGAAAGTTGAACCAGTAGAAGTTGCGTGTTATCAACTCATCACGCCTGGTCAAATCCACCAGAACCAGCAGGGGCACGGCGTTACTCGCTGGCACCTCCAGACTCACTTCACCCAGCGCACGCACGCGAGACGTGCCTCCGCGAACATCCAGAACCTGTGGAGCGACCTCTTGCAGATGAGCATCAAACAGCCGAACACGCACCTGCGCCATGTCCCGCCACTCCTCGCGGTCGTCCAGCAAGTACACCTGCAGTTTGAGCGGCTTTCCCGCATCCACCTGGAACGAATCAAACAGGGCTACCACCTGCAACGGCGCGAAAGCGCGCTGAACGAAGTAGTGCGCTATCTTGGGCACACCATACCAGTCAACGGTCGCCCACGACACGCCCGGGTAGACATCAGTCAGCTTGTAGTAAATGACGCCGGTGGAATCGGGCCAGCGTGTGCGCATCTTCTCCAGAACCACACGAAGCCCTGTCGCCTGAGCCATCTGGCTACCACGAATGAAACCGGGCAGGTCGTTACAGCGATTGAACTCCTGGGCATAACGGTTCAAATGCACCATGTTCTGAGGGGTGAAGGTAGGTGTGTGATGGATAAACGCACTGTCGTCGGCAGGAGGCCAGATATGGTGTTCCGATTCCGGCAGATATTTCAACGTGCTCTCCACGGCGCAGGGCGAAGCCAGCCCGAACTCGCCGATAAATGGCGCCACGAGATTCAAATTTCGCTCCAGCGGTTGTAAGCCCCAGTAGACGTCGTAATTGTGGATGCTACCACCGTAAGGGTCTGTGCGATGATAGGGGCGTGTCCCGTCAAGTTCGTAGCATCGCCTTCCCAGTAGTTCAACCAGCCATCCTGCCCCACTGTGCTCGTTGCCGCCGCACCATAATACCAGACTGGGGTGATTACGCAGGCGTTTGATGCTTCGCACAGCGATTTCATCGGCTACGGCGAGCCGGATGGCGTCAAAGTTTTGCCATGTTAGCGGAAACTCCTGCCATACCATAATGCCCAGCTGGTCGCAGAGGTCGTAGAAGGTATCGGTCTCAACCAGTCCCCCGCCCCACGCTCGCATAATCTGAATGTGCGCATCCTTCGCCAGCAGGAGAAACCGGCGGTAGCGATGCTCATCCAGACGCAGAAAGGCGTCTATGGTTGCCCAGTTACAGCCCTTCACAAAGGTCGGGCGACCATTGATAACAAACGTCCAGTTATACAGGTGCGGTTTTGCTCCATCAGGTAAGGGCGCCATCTGGACCGTGCGTACTCCAAACCGGGTGCGTCGGGCGTCCAGTACTTTACCGCTTACGATAAACCGTGTATGGCACCAATAAAGGTTTGGTTCTCCCAGTCCGTTGGGCCACCACGGGCGAGCATGTGGAATCTGAAAGCGCAGATGCACAGTAGTGCCACCGTTCGGTAGCTCAACAGGGAGATGCAAATGATATCCCTCATCTTCGAAGTTCGCCGGGTATATGTCTAAACGCAATACCCCCTGAGGGTACTTTTGACGCGACGTTATCGTCGCGTGAAAGTCTACAATACCCTTCGCTGCATCGACACCAGCCAGAAAGACGTCCTCAATCTCTGCCGCGGGTACTTCCTCAACGCGTACCGATTGCCAGATGCCGATAGGGGGACAATTTACATAGTGCCATCCGTAAACGCAGTTCGTTTTGAAAACCAGCTTCCAGTCAGGAGGAATGGGATCAACCCTTACTACCAGCGTGTTGTGCTCGCGTACAATACCTGTGATGTCGAACTCCGGTCCGCCAAAGGGTCCTTCATGCTCACCAAGACGGACACCGTTGAGATAAAAGGTTGCGCTGTAATCCACCCCTTCAAACACAAGTCGCGTCGGCAGCCCGGGACGCCACTCAAACTCTTTGCGGAACCACCACTCTTTTTCGGCAACTTCCCGGCGGGCAATGACGTCGTTAAAGCCAACGGTAGGGTCGGGTATTCTGCCCGCTTCGAACAGAGCGGTTTGCACACTGCAGGGCACACTGGCTTGCACGGCGTCATGCCATCCTTCCCCTCGCAACAAGGCGCGCGAATCGCCTGTTCCTTTTGGTAATCCGAGCATCTGCCACGTGCCGTCGAGTGACAGCACCTTCCGGGACGACTCCGTTACCCGCTCCGCGCCGGGCGCAAGCTTCACCTGAACAGGCTTGCCAGACAGCGGCGATGGCGCCGGGGCAAATGTCTCCCGATCTATATCATCCAGGGATTTACCTTCCAGCCCTTCTAACCGCATCTGTTCCACCAGGGTCATTGCCTTCAGCCTGCCGTCTCTGGCGGCTCGCACGACAGCGGTTGCAGCACGCAGCCAGTAGTCTCGCACGGAAACATCCATGCTTTCCCCGCCACCCCAGTGCAACAGCCAGCCCTTTCCATATGGTATCGCCACCATACATGGCACGTAATCCGAGCTCCACACCAACACTGCGCCGTGCTCAAATTGCAGGGCACGTATCGGCGGCACGCCGACATCCCGCGGTTCGGGTAGCCCCAGTTCTGCACCAAGCCTTGTTAACTTGAGAGAAGTTGCCCCGTGAACTACTGAAGCGCGCAACCCAAAGAAGTCTTCCCAGTGATTGGTGTCCAGCTTGCCGGTTTCGAGGTCCTTGGCAATATAGTGCGGTACGCCGATGGGCATCACATAGATGCCTCCGCTTCGCACATATTCGATCAGAGCGTTTGCGACGGGACCGCCCCACGTCCCTAGTTCCGGATAGGTATGGTCGGTAGCAATCAGTACGGCATCAAACGTGCGTAGCCCCGAAGTGGTCAACTGGTCACGGGTCACGATTTGCGCATCAACTCCCAGTCTGCGCAGGATCTGAGTTACTTTTTCCCCAGACCATTCGGCGGCGTATGGTTTCGCCCAGGTCGAGTAGTCTACCAGTTCATCCGCGATGACGCCCACCCGCAACGACGGCTGAGCCAGCGACGCAACCAGCAACCAGAGCAACAAGGGTATCACCTCGCGCGTTTGATTGCCTACCGATTCGCTCTGGCGGACAGTTTCCCTGCTTCGCTTGACTTCCGTCGCCTGTGCAGGATACAATCAAAATCCACAGGTTTTCAGGGGCGGTAAGAAGAGCATGCGCGTTGTCCGGGATATTTCTATCGTTGCTCTGTTCGTGTTGATTGCATGTATGGTAGCCTGGTATCTGTTTCGTTCAGGCTACCCTCTGCCTCCGGTGATCAGGCGTGTTATCCCTGTTCGGCCGCCGACGCCAGAAGGCATCCTGCTGCATCATTCCGCCACTCCCTTCCGACTGAAGGGACGCATGGTGGACGCGAAAAAGTTAGATGAGATGCATCGGCAGCGGGGTTTTGATATAGTTTGTGAGGGAAAAACTTATCATATAGGCTATCATTACGTGATACTGCCGGATGGGAGGGTTCAGGCAGGACGACCAGAGAACTGCCCGGGTGCCCATTCCGGCATTACTTACTACAACCAGCGATATCTGGGCGTGTGCGTCGTCGGCGACTTCGACAGCCACGGACGGTGGAACGGCAGACGAAGCCCCAAACAGCCAACCGAGGCGCAAATCCGCTCGCTGGTGAAGCTGTGCGTACGGCTGATGCGCAAGTATAACATCCCGCTGCAGAACGTGCGTCGGCACCGTGATGTCAACCAGACCTACTGCCCCGGTGACCAGTTCCCTTACAGGCGGTTACAGTCGCTCATCGCGCAGGAACTGGAACAACGCACGCAGAATGCTTCCAATACACTGGAATCCCGCTAAGCTGTGGAGGGGTATCATGCCAGAGATTGCCTTTGACCGCTTCTATCGCTACGAGCAGTTAACGCAGATTGTGCACGCTTTTGCTAAAGGATACCCTAACCTGGTAAGGGTAGAAAGCGCAGGCAAAAGCTACGAAGGACGTGACATCTGGGTGCTGACCGTTACCCGCTTTGAAACGGGCGCCGACACGGAAAAGCCCGCTTTCTGGGTGGACGGCAATATACACGCCACGGAAGTTTCTGCCTCCAGCGCGGTGCTCTATCTGCTGAACAAACTCTGCACCCAATACGGGCAGAACCATGAAATTACTCGTGCGCTGGATACTCGCGCCTTTTATCTGTGCCCACGGGTTAATCCCGATGGGGCGGAATGGGCGCTGGCAGATAAGCCCAAACTCATTCGCTCCAGCACTCGTCCCTATCCCTATGACGAGGACCCTATTGAAGGACTGCGACAGGAAGACATCGACGGTGATGGGCGAATGCTGACCATGCGTATTCCAGACCCAAACGGGGCATGGAAAATCTCGCCGGATGAACCGCGCCTGATGGTGCGGCGCGATCCCACCGAGACTGGCGGACAGTATTACCGTCTGCTCCCCGAGGGGGTCATAGACAACTACGATGGAGTGCTGATACCCCTTCAACGCAAAAAGGAAGGGCTTGACCTGAACCGTAACTTCCCTGCAAACTGGCGACAGGAGAAAGAGCAGCGTGGCGCAGGCCCCTTCCCGACATCGGAACCGGAAGTGCGCGCGATTGCGCAGTTCATCGCCTCACACCCGAACATCACCGGCGCAGTGACCTTCCATACCTACGGTGGAGTGCTACTGCGCCCGTTCAGCGACAAGCCCGACGAGAAGTTCCCTGCTGAGGACCTGTGGACGTACCAGAAAATCGGGCAAAAGGGAACCGAGCTGACCGGCTATCCCAACATTTCGGTGTATCACGATTTCCGCTACCACCCCAACGAGGTGATTACGGGCGTGTTTGACGACTGGATGTATGAGCACCTGGGGGTGTTTGCGTGGACGGTGGAAATCTGGAGCCCGCAGCGGCAAGCCGGCATTACCGATTACAAGTTTATCGACTGGTATCGTGAGCATCCCTTCGAAGACGACCTGAAGATGCTGAAATGGAGCGATGAGAAGCTGGAGGGCAAAGGGTACGTAGATTGGTATAAGTTTATGCACCCGCAGTTAGGCGAAATTGAGCTGGGTGGCTGGGATGCTCTGTATGCCTTCCGCAATCCTCCGCCGGCGTTCCTCGAAAAGGAGATTGCCCCGCTTGCCGACTGGGTAATCTGGCAGGGGCTGATTTCCCCACGCCTGGAGATATACGAGGCGAGTGCAACACCGCTGGGCGAGGACACCTACCGTATTCGGCTCGTGGTGCACAATACCGGCTGGCTGCCCACCTACGTGACCAAAACCGCGCTGGAGAACAAGATAGTTCGCGGGGTGGTTTGCGAAATTGAGCTGCCGGAGGGAGCAACGCTGGAAGCCGGTAAACTGCGCGAGGAGCTGGGACAGCTGGAGGGACGGGCATACAAATCCAGTGCACCTGTCGGCTGGGCAGCAGACCCGACAGAGGACCGGCTGAAGGTGGAATGGGTCGTTCGTGCTCCCGCGGGGGGAGAGGTCAGGGTCACCGCTCGCCACGACCGTGCGGGGACGGTGAAAGCGAATATCCCGCTGGGGAGGATGCAGTAGCAACGTTTTGCGGTATAATATAGGTGGACAGGCTGGAAACACGTGCGACAATGAGCACTTCACCACAGCAGATACACCGCAAAGCGATTGCCAGGTTACACATGGCGCGGGAGCGTATCGCGCACGCCGACTACGGCTCGGCAATCGCTTTCCTGCGTTCCGCACTCAGACGGCTGGAAAAGGACCCGACTTCCTCATCTGACCGCGCGCTGTGCTATATTGAGATCGCACGATGCTACAACCGACAGGGTGACTATACGCAGGCGATTGCCTACGCGCGGTGGGCAAAAAACCTGCTTCGGAACGAGTGGAACTCTACCCTGCCGCTGGCGGAGGCGAATCTGGAACTGGGTATCGCGCTCGCACGCATCGGCAACCTGCAAACCGCACAGAAGCTCCTTGCCAGCGCGTACGAGACCTTTGTCGCGCACAACCTCCTGGCAAAGGCAGGTATCTGCATGGAGCACATCGGCTTGCTGGCGAAACAGCAGGAGCAAATCGTGCGGGCAATCAACGCTTTCCATTTCGCCAAGCGACTTTATCGCCAGGTGGAAGATGTCGCAGGGATGCAGCGGGTGAATAGCCAGCTGCGCGAGCTGATACCGAAGGAGTAAGCAGGGTTGCCGTCTTCTAGCGCCGTGCGGGCAGTTATTTTCGATTTCGTTAACACACTCGTGCCTCTGCGAGAGCAGGAGTTTCTGCGCATTTTGCAGGCGGTGTACGAGCGGGTACATCCCCATGCGCCTCATATAACGTTCGACGCTTTCGTCCAGCACTATGTGCGCATTCGCGACGAACAGTACGAGCGAAACCTGCCCCATCTTCGAGAAAACGATTTTTACGAGCGCATGGCAACTCTCTGGCGTCGTCTCACCGGTCACCCTCCCAATCCCAAAACGGTCTATGGGCTGATGCGGCAATACGCTGTGGGCTTCGAAAGCGCAGTACAACCTGCTCCCTACCTTCCTTCGCTCTTGCGCACCCTGTCCGAGCGCTATCTGCTGGCTGTGCTTTCCAACTATCCCTATACTCCGTGTGTACACCGAGTGCTGAATCGGCACCAGCTCTCCCGCTACTTTGCGTCCGTGATGGTTTCGGCGGAGGTGGGAATCGTGAAGCCCCATCCAGCACTGTTCAAAGTTACCCTGTACCGGTTAGGGGTATCTGCAGAACAGGCAATATATGTGGGAGACGACTGGTGCGCGGACATGATTGGCGCCTCTCGGGCAGGAATGCGGGGCATCTACACCAGGGAATGGCGAACAGACCCCGACCCCTGTGCAGGTCACACCGACGGCTCTCCCCTTGCCCACATTTGCTCGCTCACCGAACTGCCCCAGATTCTGCGGAGCCTGTAACGGCAGGAGACCCTTTCCCACCCAACGAACAGATAAAACGTGCACGGAGGTGAACACTCATGAAAACCGTCTTGACGATTCAGTCTGGGGACACGCCGAGTTATTACTGCCCCCTCCTTTTGACCGGGATACCAAGGGCGGAGGGAGCATACTGGCTGAACATCGGGAACCTGCGCCTGCCAGCTCAGTACACAGATGATGGTTTGTGGTGCGTCATCCCTGAAATCCCGGCAGGTCAATCCGTTCAGGCGACGGTAGAGCGGGAAGAAGGCGAGCATCCCTATCGTGTCAGCGTCGAAGAGGGCGAGGATCGGATAGCTATCTACACAGACGGCAAACTGTTCACGGCATACATTAAATCCGGCAATCCCGCGCGTCCCTGCTTCTACCCGGTGCGGGGTCCCGGCGGCGTCAGCGTGACCCGTCACTATCCGATGAGCCACGATGTGCCCGGTGAAACCACTGACCATGTGCATCATCGTTCCATGTGGATTGCTTTTGGCGATGTGAACGGCGTGGACAACTGGAGCGAAGAGCCCGGGCACGGCTACACCCTGCACCGACAAACGCTGAGCACTTACAGCGGAAGCGTCTGCGGTGGCTTCGAGACCCTCAGCGACTGGACAGATGCACAGGGCAACAAGATACTGGAACAGCACCTGAAGGTACGGGTGTTCCCCCAGCCCGACGAGGAGCACCTGATGGACGTAGAGGTCACCCTGACGGCAACCGAGGGTGATGTGCACTTCGGGGATACCAAGGAGGGGGGCATCCTCTCGGTGAGGGTTGCATCTTCAATGGACGTGCCGTGCGGCGGGCGCATCGAAAACTCGGAAGGTGGCATCAACGAGCCGCAGACATGGGGCAAACGTGCACACTGGTGCGACTACAGCGGGCAGGTGGAAGGACATCCTGTCGGCATCGCCATCATGCAACACCTATCCAGCTTCCGTCACCCGGCGTGGTGGCATGTGCGTGACTACGGTCTGATGACGGTCAACCCCTTTGGGCTTTCAGCGTTCACAGGAGGCAAGGAGAACGGCGAGTACACCCTGCCGAAAGGCGAGAGTCTGCGATGGCGTTTTCGCGTATGTATTCATAGAGGAAACGCGAGCGAGGGGCGCATTGCCCAGCGGTGGCAGGATTTTGTGAATCCCCCACAGATACATGTGGAAGCATAGCCTGCCTTTACTAAACTGTGGTAAAATAAACGGATGGAGATGCGCTGTGGAAAAGAGGGGTGAAGGATGTTCGGGAGCCTCGGCTTTGGCGAAGTGATGATGATACTGATCATCGGGCTGATTATCTTCGGTCCGAAGAAGCTGCCCGAGATAGGTCGTTCGCTGGGCAACGCGATTCGGGAGTTCCGTCGCGCGTCCAACGACATCGTGAACACCTTCTCGCTGGACACCGACTACAGCACTTCCACCCGACGAAGCTATGCTGACTACAGTTCCAGCTACGGAGGCAGTTACCTGGACCAGACGGTAGCGCAGAGCGAGATTCCAGCGGACGACGTGAACGTCGCGCCGAGCCCCGAGGAACCCTACGCCACGGTAGATGATAGTCAGCCGGCGTCGGAAACCGATACGGCGTCTGAACCACGCAAGGAACGGTTCAACGCACGGCGTGTTCTGGCATCCACCCGTACGGCAACGGCGCATCGAAATACGCGCAGGAGAGTGTAAATGTACACCGTTCTGATTATCTTGCAGGTTCTGCTTGCCATCGCCCTTATCTTCATCGTCGCGATGCAAACCACGCGGCATGAAGGGCTATCGGGCACGGTAGGCGGACAGGTCAGCTCGCAATTTCGCGGCAAGCTGGGGCGCGATGAGCAGCTGGCGATGGTCACCCGCTACATCGCCGTTGGCTTCTTCGTGGTCAGCTTGCTTGTTGCTATAGCCAGTCCGAAATAGTCGGAGACCTGCGGTGTCACACCGCAAGCAACATGCCGCTGCGATGGGATGGCTCGCCCTCGTAGCGGTATGTGTTTTTTGGAAGGTCGCCTTGGCGCAACAGGTGCTCTACTGGGGCGACATTATGCTCTACTTCCTCCCCATGACCAGCTTTGCCCTGCACTGGCTCACGCGCGGTATCCTGCCTCTGTGGAACCCGCACATCCTCTGGGGGCAACCCTTCGTCGGTAATCCGCAGGAGTGGTTGTTTTACCCATCCACGCTTCTGCTCCCTCTGCTAAGTCCGGCGCACTATCTTGCGTGGAACGCGGTGATGCACCTGTGGCTGGGCGGCGTGGGCATGTGGCTGTTTCTGCGTGCGCTGGGAACGGACCTCCGCCCCGCCCTGTTGAGCAGTACCGCCTGGATGCTCTGCGGAGCCTTCGTGCCACGCGCTCAGTTTCCGGGCATGTTCCAGGCGATTGCGTTGATTGGCTGGCTGATGTGGGCTGTGGAGCGGATGGTGCAGCGCCCAAGCCCGGCAACAAGCACCGTACTGGCGATAGTATTCGCGCTGATGTGGCTGGCGGGGCACGCACAGGTTGCCTACATGGCGTCTTTGCTGGCAGGTGGATGGCTCCTGTGGAGGTGGTATACAGGACAAAAAGCTCGAGGGCTCCTGACATTTGCGGTTGCCGGTGCTCTTGGGGGAGTGTTACTTTCCGCCATACACTGGCTTCCCATGCTGCAGCTATTGCGCGAAACACCTCGCGTGAACCTTTCCGTCTGGGGGACCGACCGTTTTGCGCTACGTCCTGAACAGATTCCCCTGCTCTTCGTGCCCGACCTCTACGGTACACCCTGGCAGGGCAACTGGCTTGGCAGAGGCAACTACTGGGAGGTCGCCTGCACGGTCGGCATCCTGCCGCTGATGGCGGCGATCACCGCCTGGCGCGCTCGTCCCGAAGGGCGGTTCTGGCTGGTGGTCGCCCTGATGACTTTCTGGCTGGCGCTCGGCACAGCGGGAGGACTGTATTTTCTCGGCTACTACGTTTTGCCGGGCATGAAGGCGTTTCATGACCCTGCACGCTGGCTGATCCTCACGGACTTTGCGTTGTGCGTGTCTGCCGGGCTGGGCTGGGGAAGCCTGCGCCTGTCACGCCAGTGGTTCTGGCTACCGCTCATATTGCTTGTGCTGACGCTTGTCTGGAAGTGGCAGGGGGCGAGTCTGATAGAATGGGAGGCAGGACATGACGTGATTCGAGCCAGCCGACCGGAGACCGTCTCACCCGCTCTTATCGCTTCTGCCCACGAAACCGCTGTAACAGGATGCCTGCGAACTTTTGCGGTTGCGCTATTAGCCCTGCTGGTTCTGCGCCTGCCCTTTTCACGCTGGTGGTGGACCGGCATGGCGATCTTGCTGTTCCAACTCCTGCCTCTGGCGGTTCCCGCCAATCCCACCTGCGACGCCGACGTCTTCGCCCGGCCGCCACGCTCTGCACAGGTGGTCTCGCGTTCGGGAGGCAGGCTTCTCGTGCCGGAGCAGGTCCCCATGTGGCGCAAGTATGTGAGCTATCTGGACTACGGTCCCAACTCGCCTGATTACCTCCGCCGCTGGCAGGAAATGCTGGGCTCCAATATCGGCATGATGTGGGGGCTATCGGAGGGATCGGGCTACGAGCCGGTGCCGGTGAAGCGAGCGGTGCGGCACTACGTCCACCTGTCGCAGTGGTGGAAACGCGCTCCAGAGGATAGCCAGCTGAGGGAAGCACTGCGAAAGGCGGGCATCGGCAGTATCGCTACTGGCAAAACCGCCGACGAGTGGCGCGTGTTTCCTCTGCCCCACCAGCCCGCACGAGCCCGGCTTCACCCATCGGGCACGCCGGTTGCCGTCAGAGACGTATCGCCTCAGCAGGTAGAGATGTTCAACGTACCGGCAGGAGACATAATTCTGACTGATACCGCCTACCCCGGCTGGCGGGTGCGCGTGGATGGCAATCCTGCGACCATTCGCCTGCACGAGGGCGTCTTTCGACAGGTTAGCCTTGCTTCCCCCGCCTCGCGTGTCGTATGGCGATACGAGCCGGACACCTTCCGCACGGGGCTTTATCTGTCACTGCTCGGATGCGCCGTTGCGGTGGGCGTAGCGGTTTTTGCGCGAACGGTAGGGAAATGGACCAACGCATCGAATCAGGGCAATGGTGAACCCGTTCGGTAAAAAGGAGGCTTAGAGCGAAGATGTTTTCTCCCGTGATACTCCTGATCGGGGGGCTACTGCTATGCACCGCCTGTGCAGGGCAGTCTCCACAGGATTTACCTTCGTTTGATTTCACTCGCCCGGAAACCGTTGCCGAGTGGCAGCCGACGCACCATATCGCGCGCATCACCACCTCCCCTGAAGGCATGGTTATCGAAATCAACGGCTATGACCCATACACTCACGGTCCTGTTCGCGAATACCCCCAGGGAGTACCCCTCTGGATAGAAGTTCGTCTGAAAAGCGACCAGACAGGGATGTTGCAAATCTTTTATGCGAGCGAAGGACAGGGTACCAGTGAATCGCGTTCCGTGCGCCGCTACGTCAACAGCACCGACTGGGTGACTCTGAAAATGCCTCTGCCTGCGCTGGCACGTCGCTCGTGGATACGCATTGACCCGCCGGGCACGTCGGGGAAGTGCGTGATAGCCTATGTTCGCTTCTCCCCACGGGTCACTCCTTCCCTGCCCACATGGCAGACGCCGCATGCTGTCTCTGCGGGAAGACGGACGTCGTTTCCGGTTATCGCTTCGGGCGACCTTGTGCTGTCGTTCGGAGCGCAGGCTCCCGGTGCGTTCACCATCTCGGTGAAGGGCAAACCGACGGCTATTGGATGGAACACCGCGCAACTGTGCTACGAAACCCCGCAAGGCGTGCGCTGGATAAAGCTGGAGGAGCGGGCAGAGTGCCAGATAAGCGGCGACAATAGACGCGCGGTGCTTACCTGCACTTTCGCCGACCCCGACAGTGCAAACTGGCGCATCGAGCAGGTCTTTACACCCGGCGCGGAAAAGGGCGCTATCAACGTACGCACGGTGGTAACCGTCAACCGCGATAGAGCGGTGTACTTCCTGCCTATGCTGGTGCTTTTCACAGGAGCACGCCTGTTCGAGCAGAACCCTGTGCCACCTCTCACCCCAGGAGGCGACAAACACCAGGCGCTGTTCCCCGGTCTGGAGTATCTGGAAAACGAGCCGAGCAGTTCGGAAGCGGATATTATCGGTCCCGGCTCCAGAAGGCAGGTTCCCGACAGCCTGAAAATCACCGTGCCGATGATGGTCGTTGAGGCGGATAGGCGCTACGTGGGCATGATTTGGCAGCCGGCAAGCCACTTCTGCGCCCTGTTCGATTCACCCGACCGCCTGTTCGGTTCAAATGGGCACGTGATGGGCGTGCTGTTCCCCGGCTCTAACGGCGACAACCGCGAAGAGGGAAACCTGCTGCCCTACTTCCCCGAAACGATTGAGGCAAACAAGCCGCTGGTGCTGGACGCGGTCATCATCGGCGGCGAGGGAGATACCGTCATCCCGGCGGTACAGCAGTATGTGCGCCTGCGAGGTCTGCCCCCTGTACCTGACACCGGTCTGGACGCGCAGGGCTACCTGAAACTGGCTGCGGAGGGCTGGCTGGAATCCCGCATTCGGGAGGGCAACTTCTACCGACATGC
>JABUFA010000030.1 GCA_013314755.1 Chthonomonadia bacterium | reverse complement strand
AATCAAACCTGCGGGAATGGGTTAGGCTCCGCGGGAGGCTTTGTCTTGGGTAACCTGCAACTTCCTGTTGCTTGGATGCCTCTACCCGATTGTCCGCCCTTTGTCTTAACTTAAGTCCTGACCTCAGTTTTTTGGGATTCGGAACTAAAGTTGGGACAAGCTCTTGTGTCGATTACCCTTTGCAAGTTTGGGCAGGGGCGGGGAATCCGCCCCTGTCGTGTGCTTACTCGTCTCCAATCGCGCCGAAGTTACGCACCAGCACGCCGAAATCGAACAGAGTGACCTCTTCGTCACCGTCCAGGTCGGCGTTGGGATTCCAGTTGTCGTCACCGGGCATACTGCCAAAGGCGGCAACCAGCTGTCCGAAGTCGAACAGCGTTACCTCGTTATCGCCGTCGATATCGCCGTTAGCCAGGTCAAAGTTCACGACGGTGCTGGGTGGCACGATGTTCACACTACCCTTCACCGAGCGCAGCCAGTGCGGCGCTTTGGCGGCGACGTCGAAGGTGCCAGCAAGGCTGGTGATGAAGGCGTACTGCCCTGCGCTGTTCAGGTTCACCACGTGCGTCTCCCGAGGGGTGGTCTCGCCTGGGTTGCGGATTTCGATGGTGACCGGCACGCTGGTGAGGTCTCCCCCGTAGTCGCCCAGGTTCACGGTTCCCGATACCTCAACGGGCACGGGAATGCCCGCCGCCGAGGGTCCACCCAGCGCGGCAATCTCGGCGTCGGACATGGCGTAATCACGCAACTGCAGGCTGTTAATCAGCCCCTCCTGCGTCTCGCCATCCTCGTCCGCGAACAGCAGGAAGACGGGGTCCAGCGAGAATCGCCCATCCACTCCCCAGCCGCTGGGGCTTTGCACGATGTTCTGCAGCTGTCCGTTGATGTAACAGCGATACACGCAGGCGTCACTGTCGGAGGGCGAGGTGGTGTCTATGACCAGCGCAATACGTTGCCAGACACCATCCTGGAAGCGCAGGGGATTGCCAGGCTCGGAGTAGTCGCCGGTAATTCCCAGCCCGTTGGTGCGCTCATCGCCGGGCACATCGTGGAAGATGAACCAGTCGCCATCGTTCGCGTTGTTGACGTTGGTCTGATAGAGGCTCACGTAACCCGGAGTGACGGGAAACATCACATCCATGATGATGGTGTACTGGTTCGTGTAAGCTCCTCCGCCGTTCCCGCCGATGGGGTTGGGCACGATGAAATAAGACGAGTGCCCTGTGGTCCACGTCTCATCACCGTCCCACCAGTCATCGCCGAATCGAGCGACCCGCGCCACCTGTCCTCCGATGATGGCGGTCTCGAAGAAGATGTTTCCCACCCCCACCAGAGGTGCGCCAATGGTGCCGTTCAGGTTGCCGTTGAAATCCCACTGTCCTACCACTCGCTGGGCATCTGGAGATGCGGTGACCAGCAGCAGTAAGCCCAGTGTTGCGATTGCGAAACGCATGGTTTCCTCCTCCTTTCGGAATGTTTATGTTCGGGGCGTCTGACGCCTCAGGGCGTCAGACGCCCGTAACGCCTACTCCACGGACCGTCTCGTCGTATCCGGGATTCTTCTTGCTGATGATTTGCCCCGGGCGAACATCTCCAGGATCTCCGCCTACTTCTCGCGCTTCATGGCGCGTTCCGCCTGTATCTGCTGAAGTTCCTGTCCCGCGGGGGCACTGCCGCTGCGCCCGGACCACCACCACGCAATCACCGCCAGCACCACCACCGCAACCGCAATGACGAGAACCAACATGCGCTTTCCGTCGTTATCCACGGTTGACCTCCTGCCTTACGGTAGTGGCACGCGGTCGCGCGCGATGTTCTCGGCAATCTGTCCACAGGGCAATCCCCTGCCATAGTAGTTGCCCGTGCGCTTGCTTATCTCGTTGACATCGGCGCAGTAGAGCTTGATGTTTTCGCCGTTCTCCGGCATGATGGTGAACGAGTCGCCATCCACCAGGAACGAATATGCCGCCATCTTCATGCTCTTCACATGTCCGTCCACGAAGGAGAACTGGTACATTCGGTTGTGACGGATGGCAGCGCTCGTGCGCCCGTCCCAGTCTTGGAAGTAGAAGGAAAGGGTATACATGTTGCAGTCGTTCGTATCGCCCTGCAGGATGGTCTGGGCAGGATGTGCCATCTGTGAGAGAGTTTTCCCCACCCATATCTGACCGGGCACACCGGGCTGAGTAATGGGCACTTCAAAGATACCCAGTCCGTTTAGGTAAGAGTACAACCCAAAGTTTGGGGCATAGCCCAGACATCGCCCTGAGGGGTCTATCCATCGCACACAGTTGTAGTTGTTGCGCGACGGGCAGTAGAAGATGTTGCGGTTCTTAATGTATGGCTGCAGTAATACCTGCGCCTCTGTGTTGTCATCGAAGTTGGGACCATCGGCGTTGTTCTGCGACATGAATCGCTCGTCCCAATCCTGGGCGTACATCAGGAACGCGTTGGTCAGCTGTTTCAGGTTGCTCACGCAGGTAGCGCGGCGTGCCTGCTCGCGTGCCTGTGCGAACACTGGGAACAGAATCGCTGCCAGTATCGCGATAATCGCGATAACCACCAGCAATTCGATAAGCGTAAAACCTCTTTGCTTCATCAGAATCCTCCTTCTCGCTCGACTTTTGGTATGCGGCTTTGTTCAAAGCCAGGAAATGAAACGGGTTCTACCTTTCTGGGTTCTACCTCCTTGCCTGTAACTCCTGTCATCACCTCCTTACAAACGTTTGCATTGCCCTCATTATAGGGCAGGGGTACAAAACTGTCAAGCGTTTTTTGCTGAGACCGGGGTACGAATCAGGACATCCGAGCGCCCAGTCGGCTGAAAGTCGCAGGCAACCTGCAGGTTACCCTCCGCAGATATGGAGTGCTGAAGCCATGCTTCAGCAAGTCCGCTTTTTTATTCTGCCCTTGCGATTGAAAATCGCAGGCAACACAGGACAAAACCTGCTGGCGCAGGTCTATGGAGTGCTGAAGCCATGCTTCAGCCACCCTGCAACTGGAAGTTGCAGGGTTGTTTTTGAGGCAACCTTGCGATTGAAAATCGCAGGCAACACAGGACAAAACCTGCTGGCGCAGGTTAAGGGGTTGCTGAAGCAAGCTTCAGCACTCCAAAGAGAAGAGTAGCCCGCAACTTTCCGTTGCAGGGTTGTCCTCTCCTGTGTGCGTGCAGGACTAACACCTTCTCAAGCAGAACCATCTTCACGAGGTGGACAGGGGAAATGGTAGCACAGAGAAAACGGAGGTTACTGATTGCGTGCGTTACAGCACTGCTTCTTCTGCAGGGCGCGGTGACTGCCAGACCGCTTCGTGTGCTGATGGTGGTCACCGGCGAGGGGCATGATGTGGCAGGTCTCTCCTCCACGCTGTTGTGGATTCTGAAGCGACACGACGAGGTGCAGGTTACCACCGCCAGGGAGCTGAACGCCCAGAATCTGCCAAACGTCGACAGCCTCGTGCTGTTCGCGCCCGGCACTGCGCTGAACGAAGCGCAAAGGAGTGCACTGCATGAGTTCATCCAGCGAGGCGGCGGACTTGTTTACCTGCATACTTCTCCTGTCTCCCCCTCCGCTGAGCAAACCCTGGGCAATGTGGTGGTAGAGATACTCCAGCCGCGCCATCCGATTATGCAGGGGATTGCTTCTTTCCAGATAACGGATGCGCCCATCAAATACGAAGGCACTGTGCCGGGCGATATAGAGGTGCTGGCGCGCCAGCGAGACGGGCAGGCACTGGCATGGGCACAGCGAATGGGCAGGGGCAGGGTTTTCATGACCGCGCTGGGGCACTCTTCCTCCGCATGGGGGCATCCCCGCTTCCAGCAGCTGATACTCAACGCGGTGTACTGGTGCGCCGGGCGCAAACCACCCCAACCACGTACTCCTCGTCCACCTAAAGGCTTCGTATCCCTGTTCAACGGGGTCAATCTGGAAGGCTGGGGCGAGGTCGGTCCACCGTGCTGGTCGGTACAGGATGGGGTCATCCAGTGCAGCGGTCTCGGTGAAAGCACGGGCTGGCTTCGTTCCAACCGGATGTATCGCGACTTTATCCTGCGCCTCGAGTATCGTATTGCCCCGGGTGGCAACAGCGGCATCTTCCTGCGTGCGCCGCACTACGGCAGAAGCTCGCGACTGGGGATGGAGCTGCAGATTCAGGATGACGGAACCAGTCCGCCCAGCAATACCTGCACCTCAGCGGTGTACAGTGTGGTTACGCCGCGCGTGAACCCAGCCAGACCCGCCGGCGAATGGAACCAGGTGGAGATTACGCTGAAGGACCGGCATCTGCGTGTGGTGTGGAACGGACAGCTGGTGCATGACATCAATCTGGACGACCCGGCTCTGAGTGCAAACCTGCCGCGCACGCACCTGCTGTACCGACGCCCAAACTGGGGATACATCGGCTTGCAGAACCACCGCAGCCTGGTGGAGTTTCGCAATATCTTCCTGAAGGAGCTTCAGTAAGCTCGCTGGATGACCTCGTTCCACAGGGCGCGCTTGATGGCGTTGGAAACCTGCAGAGCCAGCTCCTCGATGCTTTTGCCGTACAGGCTGGCATCTTCAGGTTCGATGGTAACGATGGGGCTGTTCCGCGCCACCACCGTGCGCCTGTCGCTGGAAAGGCGGATATCGTACATCTGAACGCCGTCGTTCAGCAGGCTGTCCAGCCGCTCTCTTATCTGCTGGGCACGCTCAGCAGAGCTCCTGCCGTTGGAGTCCGCCGGAGCAAACACCGGCACGCTGTCCAGATACACCTCGGTCAGGTTGTGATTCTGTATGGTCTTCTCACGCAGTTCCACCGGAAGGATACGCGCAACCGCCCGGCGATTGACGGGAATGTTCAACTGCCTGAACAGGTCCAGCATCGCCTGAGCACGCTCTCGCGAAGGAGGGTGAGTCCGGTAGATACCCAGCTGCCTCTCCGGGCGACGCGCCTCATCCCGTGCCAACCGCTCCATGAAGGTCAACATGCCTACCGGGTTGTACTTCGTGCGCGTGAGGTAATAAATCGCCGCGCGGTCGGCATCCATTTCCGCTTCCTGGGTGTAGCCGTTGATCTTGGCAATCTGATACAGCTGCACGCCCAGCATCACGTTACTCAGGTCGCGAGCGGGCGCACCCGACAGAACCATTACCAGCAACGCAGGTAGAGTAACGCGACGATTGATTTTTTCGTTTTCCTGACCCAGCCGCACCAGGTGGTGATGCGCTGCGTGGGCGATTTCATGCGCCAGCACCGCCGCCAGCTCGTGGTCGGACTGCACGTAGTCCAGCAGTCCCTTGTTCACATAGATGAAACCACCAGGCAGTGAGAAGGCGTTTACATCCTTATCGTCCACGACCTTGAACGTGTATTGAAACTGTGATTTTTTATCAATGCCCCATGTCACGGGCACGTCCGAAGCGTTGGCAACGGCGGCAATCTCCTGACCGATACGGTTGACCCGCTCCACCAGCGCAGGATCGGTGATGAGCTTCAAGGTGCGCTCGATCTCCTGCGCGGCTTCCCTGCCCATGCGCACTTCGGGGTCCTCATCCGACCGGGAGGGCACAGCAATACCTGCTATCAGCCCACCAAGCAGCAGGCTGACCACGAGCATTCGAACCCATTGAGTGAACCAGAAACGTTTCATTCAGTTCAACCTCGCTTTGCTATCCCTTCCATTATAGCATACGCGCGACCACGTATTTATCATCTCCAGCTAATCAGACGGCTGGAAGGCTCCGGCGGTTTCATGACACCGGGTGGGGATACTGTGCTATAATAAGGCGTCCCGGAACGGACGGAGATGATGAAGACGACCCAGGTTATACCCCGCCACAACGAAGCACTACTGCAGGCTGTGCTCCCTCTGCCCGTGCACTTCACCCTGCAGGAGATATATGCACGCCTGCCGTTGAACCTGCCGGGCAGTGTGGTGCTGGACAGCGCAGCGGAGCCATCGCCATCGGGACGATTTTCGCTGGCACGCTACTGCATCATTGCACAGGAGCCATTCGCAACGCTGGAAGCCTACCCGGAAGGCGTGTGGTGGCATTCTCAACAGCAAAGCCGTTTCATCGTGGGCAATCCACTGCTTATCCTGCAACGCTTCCTGGACAGCTACCGACTGCCGGCGCGCCCCTACCCCGTACCGCTTCCGGCTGGATCTATCGGTTTTGTCGGCTATGGCTTGAAGGCGCTGATGGAGCCCTGCCCGAATCGGCTCCCCACCCTGAACAATCTGCCCATGTTCTGGTTCGGCTTCTATGATGCTGTCGCTACCATAGACCTGCATCGCCGCGAGGTTATCCTTACCTCCACCGGCCTGCCCGAGCAAGGCTCCGCGCGATACCGGAGAGCGCATGAACGGCTGGATGCTCTGGTCGCTCGCTGGCAGGCTCTTCTGGAGGGAATACCTCCCGCAATATTACCCGCCTTTCGCTGTGGAGAGGTTCGCGCACTGTGGAACCGCGCGGAGTATGGACACGCCCTGCACCGGATACAGCGATACATCGCGGACGGCGACGTGTATCAAGTCAATCTGGCACAGCCATTTCAGGTGCGGTTCGAAGGCTCTCCATCTGGGCTGTTCCTGCGGGCGCGTGCGGTCAGCCCCGCGCCGTTTGGGGCATACCTGCAGGCAGAGGATTTCGCCGTCATCAGCCTGTCGCCAGAGCGGTTCCTGCATCTGTGTCCGCTCAGCCGGCGTGTGCACACCCGTCCCATCAAAGGCACTCGTCCCCGCGGCGCGAGCACCGAGCAGGATGCCCACTACGCCCGCGAACTGTGCGCGAGCGAGAAAGACCGCGCCGAACATATCATGATTGTAGACCTGGAGCGCAACGACCTCGGGCGGGTGGCACAAACGGGCACAGTCCGGGTGTCGGAACTGATGGCTGTGGAGGGCTTCGCGCAGGTGTACCATCTCACCAGCACGGTGGAGGCTGTCCTGCGCCCCGATGTGGATACGGCTCAGTTGCTTCAGGCGACCTTCCCAGGTGGCAGTATCACCGGTGCGCCCAAGATACGCGCGATGCAGATTATCGAGGAGGTAGAGCCTGTCGCCCGCGAGGTGTACACCGGCGCGATTGGGTACATCGGCTTCCATGGCGGGCTGGACCTGAACATCGCCATCCGAACCGGTATCCTGCGTGGTGGGAACCTCACCTTTTACGCGGGCGGCGGCATCGTTGCCGATTCGGACGCCGACTCGGAATACGAAGAGACGATAGCGAAGGCTCGGGGATGGCTTGAAGCCATTTCCGAGCAGGGGACAACGGATGCAGTGGGCATGGAAGGACGGAAAACTGGTACCGGAAGCTGAAGCATGCCTCAACGTGCGCGACGGCGCGGTACTGCACGGTGCGTCGTTGTTTGAAACCCTGCGCTGTTACAGCGGGCATCCCTTTCGACTGGAGGCACACCTGCAGCGCCTGCACTGCTGGATGCAACACCTGCGCCTGTTCGCACGCAGGGGAGAAGGGCTTGACCTCAGTACGCCCACCATACGCAGCGCCATCGCGCAACTGCTGGACGCCTGCGGGCTGCAGGAGCGAGACGCTCGCCTGCGCATCACGGTTACCGCAGGGTCGGAGCACTGCCCGCCGAGCTATTTCCTGTTAGCGGACGAGATTACGGCAGAGCAGAAGGCACAGTGGCAGAGGGGAATCAGGGCGATACTGCTACCCGACCCACGGTCTGCACAGACGGAACTGCCCAAATGGGGCAGCTATGCGTGGAACATGGAGGCGCAGCTGCACGCCCAATCGCGCGGAGCGCAGGAGGCGATATGGGTCAACTCTGCTGGCTATTTGACCGAGGGAGCCATCAGCAACCTTTTCATCTGGCACGAAGGGATACTGAAAACGCCCCCACTGCAGGAAGGCATTCTGGCGGGCATCACCCGGCAGGTCGTCTTTCAGATTGCGGAGCGTCTGCACATCCCGTGCCGGGAGGAACGCCTGCCCGTGCACCACCTGTATGGGGCGCAGGCGGTGATGTTGACCAACTCGGTGCGCGAAATCGTTGCCGTCACCCATCTGGACGACAACCCCTTGTCCCAGCACCCCATTGTCGCCCGCCTGCAACAGGCATATCGCCAGCTGATTGAGGAAGAACAGCAAACCGCTCAGTAAGCCAACCCTCTATCGTACGAACGCAGTAAGCCAATCACCTTGCCAATCACGCGCGTCTCCTCGGGGCGTACCTCTATCGGTTCGTAGGCAGGGTTTGCGGGTAGCAGACGTATCTTGCCGTTATCGTACTGGATGCGCTTGATGGTCGCCTCGTCGCCGATAAGCACCGCCACCAGTTCGCCGTTTTCTGCCGTGCTTTGGGGCTTGATAATCACCAGGTCACGCGGCAGGATATGCTCGCCCACCATCGAGTCGCCCCGCACTCTCAACAGAAACGCTCCTTCGATATTGTGCACCATTTCGCGCGGCACGGGTACCAGCGCCTCGATGTTCTGCGATGCCAGCACCGGTGTACCCGCGGCAATCGTACCCACCAGCGGGAGCATTGCTACATCGGGAGAACTCTCTAAATGCTGGACAAACTCGGGATGCACCACGCGGATACTGCGGCTTTTGTGCTCGCGCTCGATGTAGCCCTTGCGCTGAAGGGCATCCAGATGCACCGTTACCCCACGCAGGCTGGAGATACCGAAATGGTTGCCAATCTCGCGAATGGTGGGCGGATATCCGTTTTCCCGCGTGTAGTGCAGAATGTAGCGAAGAATCATCTCCTGTTTGTGTGTAAGCCCTCGTGTCATAGCTGTCCTCCTCCCCAAATACTATACGAAGTATATACTAAAATTGGTCTACTTGTCAAGGATTTCCGAATGTTTTTTGGCTCACCAGATTAGACACGAGTTAAACCTAACCCCCAACCCCTTCCCTGCGAGGGAAGGGGAGCCTCGCCTCTCCCCGCCGGCGGACAGGTGCTTGTTAGAGGTTGTCAGCCTCCCTGTAGTCCCCCCGCAAACAGGGGGACACACAAGTCCCTCCCCGCCTGCGGGGAGGTTAGGTGGGGCTGTCCTCTCTCTGCCCCTACTCCACCATCACATACGGGTTTTCAAGAATCCGCTTCAGTTCGCGAAGGAACTCGGCAGCCACCGCCCCGTCCAGCGCACGATGGTCCGCCGAGATGGTCACCTTCATACGCGGACGCACCACCACCGTGTCATCATCCAGGGCAACGGGCTGTTTCTGCACCGCCCCAACCGCCAGTATCGCCACCGCCGGCGGATTGATGATAGCAATGAACTCATCCACGCCATACATGCCCAGGTTGGAAATGCTGAAGGTGGCTCCGGTGTATTCGTCGGGCGTGAGGCGTCCTGCGCGTGCCTTCTCCACCAGCTGGCGCGTCTCGGTGGCGATTTGCCGGAGCGTTTTGCGCTCGCAATGGCGCAGGACAGGCACAATCAGCCCATCGGGCAGGGCGACCGCAATGCCGATGTGTATCTCACTGCTGGGATAGATTCGCTCGTTCTGGTACAGCGCGTTCACGCGCGGATGGCGTGCCAGCGCGAGCGCACACGCTTTGGTGACGAAATCGTTGACCGAGATTTTAGGCGCATCTTCGGGCAGGGAGGCGTTCAGCTTCTCGCGCAGCGCCATCGCCTCGGTCATGTCCACATCCATCGTCACGTAGAAGTGAGGCACGGTCTGCTTGGTCAATGTGGTGCGCTCGGCGATGAGGCGGCGCATTCGGCTGAGCGGCTCGCCGCCGGTGAGCGCGGGCGTTTCGACAACCGCAGCCGCGGGACGCGCGGGTTCCGCTATCGGTGGACGCGGCGCCGCCTGCCTTGAGGCGATAAACTGCTGGACGTCACGCTCCACAATCCGCCCGCCGGGTCCTGTGCCCCTTACCATCGCGAGGTCAATGCCCGCCTCCTGGGCGATGCGCCGTGCCAGCGGCGAGGCTTTGACGCGCTCCTGCACAGGCGACTCCTCGCGAATCGGCGCCTCTGCATGAGGGGCAGGGGTCGGCTCCGCCGGAGCTTCCGCCGTGGGCGCAGGCGCGGGGGTGCTCACCTGGGGCTGTTCGCCTTCGCCCAGTATCTCGGCAATCACCGCGCCCACCGGCACCGTTTCGCCTTCCTTTGCCACGATAGTCGCCAGCTTGCCCGATACATCGGCGGGCAACTCCACGCTGGCTTTGTCGGTCTCAATCTCGGCAATAATATCGCCAACCTCCACGCTGTCGCCCTCTTTCTTCAGCCAGCGCAGGATGGTTCCTTCCGACATCCCATCGCCCATCTTGGGCATAATTACCTGTGCCATCCGTCCTCCTCCTTAAACCAGCACACGTTTGACCGCTCGGATAATATCTTCTTCGCTGGGGAACGCCGCGCGCTCCAGGTTGCGAGCATACGGGATGGGTACATCTGCACTCGCCACGCGCAGTACCGGCGCATCCAGTTCATCAAAGGCAAACTCCTGAATACGCGCCACAATCTCGGCGCCGAAGCCCACGTTGCGATGGTCTTCGTGCACCACCACCGCCCGGTGCGTTTTGCTGATGGAACGGAGGATGGTCTCCATATCCAGCGGCTGCAGAGAGCGCAGGTCTATCACCTCACACTGGATGCCCTCCGTCTCCGCCAGCTTCTCCGCAGCGTGCAGTGCCAGCAGAACCGGTTGCGAATAGGCGATGATGGTCACGTCGCTTCCCTCGCGCTTCACGTCCGCCACGCCGAAGGGAATGGTGTAATCGCCTTCGGGCACTTCTCCGCGGGTGGAGTAGAGCTTGGCGTGCTCCATGAAGATAACCGGGTTATCGTCGCGGATGGCGGTTTTGAGCATCCCCTTCGCATCGGCGGGAGTGGCAGGGGTGACCACCTTCAGCCCGGGGATATGCGCATACCACGACTCCAGACTGTGAGAATGCTGGGCAGAGAGCTGTGCCCCACCGCCCGCCGGTCCGCGAAACACCACCGGCACGCTAATCTGCCCGCCGAACATGTACAGAATCTTCGCCGCGTGGTTGACAATCTGGTCTACAGCAATCAGCGCGAAGCTGAAGGTCATGAACTCCGCCACAGGGCGCAGTCCAATCATCGCTGCGCCGATAGCCATCCCCGCAATGCCCGATTCCGAAATGGGCGTATCCACCACGCGCATCTCTCCGAACCGCTGGAGAAGCCCCTCGGTCACCCGGAACGTGCCCTGATAGCGTCCGATCTCCTCGCCAACCAGGAACACGTTCGGGTCGCGCTCCATCTCTTCGGTTAACGCCTGTCGCAAGGCTTCTCGGTAGGTGATTACCGCCACTCCTGCACCTCCATATCGGTATACACGTCGCGATACAGCTCCTCTATCGGCGGTTCCGGGCTGGCGTCGGCGTAGGCAACCGCCTCCAGTGCCTGCTGTTTGGCATGGGCATCCCACTCCAGCAGTTGCTGTTCGGTGGCGATACCTGAATCCAGCAGGAAGCGTGCGGTGTTGACGATGGGGTCGCGCTGTCGCCAGTACTCTACCTCTTCCTTCGTGCGGTAAAGCGCCTGATTCGTGGGGTTATCGGCAATGCCGTGCCCTTCAAATCGGTAGGTGATGACCTCCACGAAGAAGGGGGTTGGGGTGGTGCGCACCTGCCGAATAATCTCTTCAGCCTGCCGATAGACCTCCAGCAGGTCCATGCCCTCAATCTGTCTGGTGGGCATTCCGTACTGCTTCGCCCGTTCCGCCAGGTTCGGCACGGCGGATGCAAACTCCACAGGCGTTGCCATCGCATACCGGTTGTTCTCGCATACAAAGACCACCGGCACCTTGTAGATGGCTGCCATGTTCAGCGCCTCGTGCACAGGACCGATGTTCATCGCGCCGTCGCCGAAGAAGCACAGGCACACCTGGTCGCCCCCGCGATAACGGATGCCGTAGCCGATACCGACCGCCAGCGGAACCATCCCGCCCACGATGCCATAGCCTCCGAGGAAGCCGCGCTCCACATCCACGAGGTGCATCGAGCCGCCCTTGCCTTTGGAGACGCCTGTGTAGCGACCAAACAGCTCCGCCATGACGCGGCGTGGGTCTGTGCCTCGCGCCAGAGCGTGCCCATGGTCACGATACGAGCAAACCATATAATCGTCATCGCGCATGTGAGCGATAAAGCCGGTGGCTACCGCCTCCTGCCCAATGTACACATGCATATACCCGCCCATTTTACCCTGGCGGTAAGCAGGAGAACATTGCTCTTCGAAGTGGCGAATCAACAGCATGGTACGGTACAGTTCCACCAGACGCTGTGGGGTCAGAGACTCAGGCAGAGCCTTGCGTACAGCAACCTCGGTCTTCACAATGAAATCCTCCTGTAAACCCTGGGACAGCGGATGTCTGCCGCCGCCCGTTAAAATGCGTTGGGGGTTCGCCCCTCCACATAGTGTAGCACAAGCGCTGTGCTACGCCCGTTGCACCAGTGTATTGTGGCACAAAAGTTCAAACTCCTGCAAGACCCGTTCCCTGTGCTATATCACCCTTCCGCCAGCCTTTGCAACACGCGCTCCATCTTTTGCAGGAACAGCTCTATCTCCTCCACGGTGACGCTGAGACTGGGGCGCAAGCGGACGGTGTCGGTTCCCGCGCCAAGCAGAAGCAGGTCTTCTTCCTGCAGGGCGATGTCCAGCAGCCGCTTGCGCAGCTCCGGTTGCCGCAGGCTGAAGCCCTGATACAAGCCCATCCCGCGCACGTTATAGATAAGGTCGGGATAACGCTGTGCCAGCGCGTTCAGTCCATCCACCAGTATCGCCGCTTTGTAGGGAACCTGCTCGATCAACTGCTCCTCTCGCACAATCTTCATCTCCTGCACAAAACGCACCATATCCGCCAGTGAACCGCCCCACGTGGAGTCCAGCACGCCCCGGTCCTCCATCGGATACAGCATGTACACCACGCCGTTGCCCAGCTTCTTCGCAGTGGCAACCGCCTGAGGCGGGTACGGCAGGTTGAACTGGTCACACGCAAAGAAGGTTCCCGTCTGTCCGCCGGCGGTCTGCACTTCGTCAAATCCCAGGTACACGTCGTATTTGTGCGCCAGCAGACTCAAGCCCTGAAAGAACTCCGGCAGTGCCACCCGATGTCCGCCTGCACCCTGCAGGGGCTCCACAATAATGCCCACCACCTCGCCGGCATACCTCTGCAGAAAGTCCTCCACGATTTCCAGACTGCGCTGGGTGCGAGCGCGATTCTCCGACTCGGGCAGGGAGGTGTCTATAGCGGGGAACGGAACCTGAATATTGCCCGGAATAAAACCATGGAAGTCTTTGGTCACCACCGGGTCATGCGTGACCTGGGTGATGTTCAGCGCAAACACCGTTCGTCCGTGGAAAGCCTGGTCAAAGTAGATAAACCGGCGGGGGTTGGGGATTCTACCCTGCTTCAGCAGCTTGTGGTGATGCAGGTTGATGAGATACTTCATCATATTCTCCACCGCTTCCGCCCCCGAATTGACCGCGTACACCTCCAGACGCGGGTTGCGCATACATGCCGGAGCCAGTTCGTGGAGCAATCGGTAGTACTCCAGGCACTCCGGGGTGAGGAAATCCGGGTTCGCCGTCTTGTTGTTCGCGGCGCGAGCCAGCCGTCTCAGATACTCGGGCTCGTACAGGCGGGGATGGTTGTGTCCGATGAGCTTGGAAGCATAGTAACCTGCCCAGTCAAACACGCGCTGACCGTCTACCGTTGTCAGCCACATGCCTTCGCTTTTCTCCAGGTCAATCACAAACGGCTTCGGCTCGGCAATCACGTAGCGCGAGAGCTCCTCCAGCATCTGCTGGCTTACCGGACCCGGATAGCGCGACACGATACTTACACCTCCCTGCAAAATATCCGCTATTATGATAACGGATAGCCTCACTTCAGGCAAATCAGGCAGGAACTCCAGCGTGCTCATCCGAAAACCATTTCCAATATCTGTGCGGACGAGGTGTGACGATGTGGCTGTGGTGGACAATATTACTGGTAATGGCTGTCTCCCTGTGCGCTTACGGCTCTCAACAGGGAAGTATTCCTGACGACTTCCCGCGCTTTCACGTTCCGGGCTACGAGAAACAGATGGACACCCTGCGGCGGCTGTTCTGGCTGCACTATCCGGGCGCAGGTCCCAAAGCCACGCTGTGGGATGAGTGGCTCTCCTCCGCCTCGCTGTGGCCCGCAGTAGACACCGACAACTCTGCCCAGTCCTTCCGCCAGCAGTGGAAGCAGGTGCTGAGCGCCCGCATCATCGACCCGGAGGGCTATGTCGCCACGCATCAACATGCCTCTATCGCCCATCCGCTGGGCTGGCCCTTCCCCTTCTGGAATCAGGGCAGGCGCACTGCAGGCTGGCACTTCTCGTTCAAAGATACGGTGGGACCCGGATGGCGACCTGACCGACTGAACACCCCCGAGGGCTGGACGCTGAACCGCGCACAGGACAACGGCGTGGACGAGGAGGGCTGGCGCCTTACGCTGACCGAGCCGAACGCCACCGCCACCACCCCCGAATGCCGTATAGACCCTTACGAAGCGCCGTTCCTGCAACTGCGCTGGAAGGGCAAAGGCTTAGACGACGCCCAGCCTTACGTCGAGTGGACAACACGCGAACAACCGAACTTCTCGGTAGAGCGGCGTTTCTACTTCAATCCATACTCTGGCGACGTTTACCACCACGAGGTTATCCCCGTATATCACCACCCGCAGTGGAAGGGCGAAATTACCCGCCTGCGTATCGGTTTCGGCAACCCCAGACCGGGCGCAGAGGTCGTGCTTCAGGCGTTCTTCACCCAGTACGACACCCGCCACAACATCAACAGCCAGAACTTCGTGCGCGGATGCGCCACGCTCTTCTGGTGGACGCGCGACCTGAACTTCCTCCGCCAGAACCTCAACCGCATGCGCACCGCCATCCGCTATCTCATGACCGAACACCAGACGCTGACGCACAAAGTGGTATATACGCCCTGGGTGGGGCATGAAGGGCGCAGCGGAATCCGCCGCACCCCCGACGGCAAAAAGGAGATTATCGCCGGACAGGGCATCGGCAACAACTACTGGGACCTCCTGCCGTTTGGCTATAAGGACGTCTACGCAACGATTCACTATTACGACGCCCTGCGCGTGATGGCACGCATCGAGCGCGAGGTCAGGCAACATCCCGAGTGGAACATGCCGGGCGGCGTGCTGGCCTTAGACCCCGACTTCCTGTTGAAACACGCGGAGGAGGTAAAGCACGAGGGGAATCGCCTGTTCTGGAATCCGCGCACGCGCCGCTATGCGCCCATCGACGCCGACGGCAAGATGCACGACTACGGTTTAACCTTCCTGAACTTAGAGGCGATATATTACGGTTTCGCCACGCCCGAACGCGCCCGTGACATCCTGCGCTGGATCAGCGGCGAAAGGATGGTGGAAGGCGACACCTCGCAGGGCGAGGACATCTACTTCTGGCGATTTGCCCCACGTGCCACCACGCGCCGCAACATCGATTATTACTTCTGGGCATGGAGCGCACCCGAAAGCATCCCCTTTGGCGACCAGGTTCAGGACGGTGGGGCGGTGCTGGGCTTCTCCTATCACGACCTGATGGCAAGGTTACGGACACGTGGTGCGGACGATGCTTGGAACCGCCTGCAGGAGATACTCCGCTGGTTCGAGGAGGTGGAATCCGCGGGCGGCTACCGCAGGTACTATGATGGCTCGCGCCCGGGCAGACTGCAGGGCGGCGGCACCGCCGGCGGACTGGGGCTGGATATGGAGTTTTTCGAAAGCGTGCTGGTGCCGCAGGTGATGCTTTACGGCTTTCTGGGGTTCCAGCCCTCCGCAGACGGCTTCACGCTACAGCCCAGCCTGCCGTCGACATGGAAGCAGGTGCGCATCGACCGCATCCGCTGGCGCGATGTCACACTGGACATCACCGCCACCCCAAACACCATCCGAATCCTCAAAGAGGGGGACACGGAAGAACCAATCGCCCTGCGCCTTCCCAATCGTGCCTGGAAGGTGACAGCCATTGACCGCAACGGCAGTCAGAGTGAACTGCAACCTACCCGCCGGGCGGAGGACGGAGCACTGCTTGTGAACTGGCGCGGTCTCCGCGAACTGCGCTTTGAGGCGCAGTGATATGGCTGTGGACAACCTTTGATGCCAACAATTGGCTTTGTCACGGATGCGGGAAGCGGAATCCCTCGCGTCATCCGACGGGTGCGTGAAGCCACCGGACAGGAGCCCGACTTCCGCCTGGAGGGTAATGAGTTCGTTGTCGCCCTGCCGAGACCGCGATTACTGACTGCTCCTCGTTCCTGAGACCCTTCGCTTCGCTCCGGGTGACACCACATGTCATACTGAACGCAGTGAAGCATCTCAGAGACCTTTAGTTCTACTTGAAATGACAGTTTATGTCACTGTATCTCGCATTCCTGTAAGCAATTTCCCAACCGCGTGGCATCTGTGCTATAATGACGTGGTTAGCATTCCATTCCCAGGAGGGATACCATCATGTCTCGCCGGGCATTTACCCTGATTGAGCTGCTGGTGGTCATCGCGATTATCGCGATACTGGCAGCGATTCTGTTCCCCGTGTTCGCACAGGCACGCGAGAAGGCAAGGCAAACCACCTGTCTGGCACACCTACGCCAGCTGGGACTGGCACTGGTGATGTATCGCACGGACCACGATGGGCGCAACGCGGGTAACGGTGACGGTAGCTGCATGGGCGGCTGGGTAGATGGTGTGTGGCCCGAGTGGATGCGCGGCTTCCCGTGGAACTCGGGTGCACAGTGGGTTCCCTGTATCTACGCAGTGCCTGTTGGACAGGAGACTACCGCGCCGGTCAACCCCGAATGGCTGGCGGTCAAGGGACCGGTCAGCGGAGTGCTCTATCCCTATGTCAGGAACGCCGGGTTGTACGTGTGCCCGTCCGACCCGCGCGAGGAGAAACTACTGAGCTACTCGATGAATGCTGGGCTTGCCTTTATTCCCGAAACGGCGGTAGAGCGCCCTGCCCGCCTTGCCCTGCTGATTGACGAACAGATTACGCTGAACGACGGCGCGTTTCATCCCGTGAGTGCCGATTGTCCATCCATCGTACACAATGGCGGGGCGGTGTTTCTGTTCTTTGATGGGCACTCAAAATGGATTAAAGCCAGTCAGCCTCCCGTCATCTGGAACTGCCCCGAAAGCGTGCCCGATGACCTGTTCTGCTGGAAGATACCCATCACCGAATCGGAGTCCAGCCGGTACAACTGGTTCTGCCAGAGGGAGTAGCGCAGGCAGGGTATAATGAGGTAAACGCGATTCTCGGAATGGAGGAGTGCCATGGAGCCTCTGCTTTGTCCCGACTGCAAGATTGAGATGCAGAGCCAGCGCTACTACGGGGTGGCGGTGGACGTCTGCCCTGCCTGTGCCGGTGTCTGGTTTGATGAGGGCGAACTCAGGTCGCTGTTGCAGATAGACCCGCTGATTCTGCTCTCGCTGGAAGACCGGGCTGTACCTGATGTCTATTACAGCCCCGAAGAAGCGCTGGGTCGCCGGTGTCCGCGATGCGCTATCCCACTGCATGCATATCGCTATCTGTACGACTCGCCCGTGGAACTGGACGGCTGTAATCAGTGTCATGGTATCTGGGTGGAAAACGGCGAGTTGCGCAAACTGCATGAGGCTCTGCAGGCGCAGGAGCAGGCAGAAACCCAGCCCGAGGCACAGCATCGGCTTGCAGTCGCGCAATACGCGATAGAAAGCCAGGAGCAGGTCGAGCGCGCGAACATGCTCACTTCGCTGTTCCGGCTGTTGCGCAAAAGGGTACCTCCCTTCGGTATCGGATAATATTTAACTGATGGGCGTCAATGCGTGGTTAAGCCTGGGATCCAATCAGGGTGACCGCCTGCGCAACCTGCGTGAGGCGATAGCACGCCTTCACTCTGAGCAGGTGCAGGTGGTGCGCTGTGCCAGCGTGTACGAGACCGAGCCGGTGGGCTACGACACCCCACAGCCGATGTATCTGAACACGGTGGTGCAGGTGCGTACATCCCTGCCTCCGATGGACCTGCTGGAGTATGTGATGGCGGTGGAGCAGGCAGGGGGACGGGTACGCACGCATTATGGCAACCCGCGCACCATAGATATTGACATCGTGCTGTATGAGGGCGTGCAGATGCAGAGCGAACGGTTGACCATACCCCATCCGCGCATGTACGGGCGGGCGTTTGTGCTGGTTCCTCTGCTGGAAGTATCGCCCGACCTGACCCTGCCGGACGGCACGCCCATCCGGCTTTTGCTGGAACAGCCCGAAGTACGTGCGCAGAAGATATGGAAACTGCCAGATGCCAACCT
This sequence comes from Chthonomonadia bacterium, assembly GCA_013314755.1. Classification (GTDB taxonomy): domain Bacteria; phylum Armatimonadota; class HRBIN16; order HRBIN16; family HRBIN16; genus HRBIN16. The sequence continues at coordinate 27,177 of JABUFA010000030.1, read as the reverse complement.
ATCGCTTTGAAGCCGTTGACCAGACCACCGGGCGACCGGTGATGGGTACCCTGCAGGCGAGCGACGAGCAGAGTTTGCAGAGGCTCCTGCAGTCGCGTGGATTCGTGATCAAGCGGATTGTTTCCGCAACCGATACCCCACCGCCGCAGAGTCAGCCACTGCAAAGCCAACCAGCCGACCGCCGCGCCGAGCGTGCCACTGCCAGCCTGCGTGCGCGTGCGGTGTTTTTCCGCCAGCTTGCCTCCCTGCTCCGGGCAGGACAGAATCCGGTGAACGCCCTCAGCCAGATTGCCGACCAGCCCTCCATGCCCCAATCCCTGCAGGCGGCGGCGCGTGCCATGCTGGCAAACGCCCATCTGGGACAACCCCTTTCGCAGGCACTGGAGGCGTTCCCGCGCCTGTTTGCGCCGCATGTGGTGGGCATGTTTCGCGCTGGCGAACTGGGCGGCTCGTTAGACCTCATCTGCGACGAAATCGCCAACCACTACGAACAGGAACATGCCCTCTGGCGTCGGCTGTGGATACCGCGCCTGCTGATGCTGAACGGCATCGGCATGTTGATGCTGGTCCTGCCCCTGTTCCCGGCGTTCTATTACGGCATGGCGCGGGGGGATGTCTCGCTGTTTTTCAAGCAGTATATCGCCCTTCTGCTGGGGCGCTATCTGCCTCTGTTTGCCGGGCTGGCGGTGACCGTCGCCGGGGTGTGGTGGTGGATAGACCTGCCCGCCAACCGCCGGTGGAAGGATGCCGTTGTGATGCGCCTGCCCGTGTTCGGGGCGCTGAACCGCCAGCGTGCGCTGACGGCGTTCCTGCGTACTCTGCATCGTATGTTCGCCGCAGGTGTGCCCGCCATCAGCGCGTGGGAGGCTTCCGCGCCGTCCGCAGGCAACGTGTTCGTGCGTGAGAAGCTGATGGAGGTTCTTCCCATCGTTCGCGCCGGGGAGGGGATTGACCGCGCCCTGCAGGCAACAGGGCTGTTTGACTGGGAGACCATTAGCCTCATCGCCGCGGGACAGCAGAGCGGAGAAATCGCTGATATGCTCGACCGCGCCGCCCGCTATCATGAAGAGACTCTGCGGGAGCGTTATCAGCGAGCCTCGTTCGCGCTGATACGGCTGGGCTGTCTGGGCACGCTGATTCTGGGCGGTGCGGCGATGCTGTGGATGGTCTACTCCTACTTCAACGGCATGTTCCGCTTCGTGGACGAGTTTTTCAAGACGCCTTGAGGGGGGGATGCTGATGCCTGTGTATCGGTATACCGCAAAGAATCAGCAGGGCGGCACGGTAACCGGGCTGGTGGAGGCAGAGGATACGCGCCGCGCGGCTGGCATCGTGCGCGAGATGGGTTTGCTTCTGCTGGACGTGCGCCCGGAGCGAACGATGGACGTTGGGCACGCGGAGCAGGCGGTAATGCAGAAGGTGGTGTATCCCGTCTACTCGGGTGTGTCGGTGCGCGACCTCGCCGTGTTCTACCGTCAGGTGGCAACGGCGGTGCGGGCGGGCATTCCCATCCATCGCGCGCTGATTTCGGTGGCAGAGAACACGGGCAAACCGCGCCTGCGCCGGGTGGTGCAGGCAGTGGTCAACGACCTGATGCAGGGTAAGACGCTTGCGAAAGCGATGCGCCAACATCCGCACGTGTTTGACGAACTGCAGATTGCGCTGATTCAGGCGGGTGAGGAGGGCGGACTGCTGGACAACATGCTGGAACGTCTGGCGGACTATCTGGAGCGCGATTATCGCTTGCGCTTGAAAATCCGCGCCGGCACGTTCTATCCCAAAGTGCTTCTGGTAGCGGGCATTTTTATCCCGAAGATACCGATACTGGTGGTGGGGGGCGGGCTGATTCCCTACCTGCGTGAGACCGTCGGCTGGGCGGGACCGATTCTGCTCGCGGTGCTGGCGGTGCTGGCGGTCTTTCGCATCGCCCTGCAGATTGAGCCGGTACGCGAAGCGTACGACTCGCTCAAGCTGATGGTTCCGGGCATCGGGGGGCTGGTGCGCCAGCTGGCGATGGCGCGTTTCAGCCGGGCGCTGGCGGCGCTGTTCTCGGCGGGAGTGCCTCTGCAACGCGCCATCAGCATCTCTGCGCTTGCGGCGGACAATGCGTATCTGACCAAACGCCTGCGCACGGCGGTGACGGCGGTGGAGCATGGGCAATCGCTGTCGAGCGCGTTCCGGCAGACGGGGGTGATGCCTCCGCTGGTGCTGGATATGCTGAGCACAGGCGAGAGCACGGGCAGTGTGGATGCGATGATGGATAAAGTTGCCGAATATTATGAGCAGGAGACGGACGTCAAGAGCCATCAGGCGGTTATCGCGCTGAGCGTTGGGGTATATCTGTTGATTGCGCTGTGGATTGCCAGCATGATTATCGGCTTCTGGCAGGGATACGCCAGCGGGGGAGGCGCGTTTCTGGGAGAGTAGGCACATGCTTCGGATGCCCGACAGAGACTATTACGAGGTGCTGGGGGTGCCGCCAAACGCCACCGACGAGCAGATACGCCGCCGGTTCCGCGAGCTCGCCCGCAAGTACCATCCCGACGTCAACCGCTCGCCCGATGCAGAGCACCGCTTCAAGGAGATTACCGAGGCGTATCGCGTGCTTTCCAGTCCCTCTTTGCGTGCGGATTACGACCTGATGCGGCGCAGTGCGCAGAGCGCACGAACGGGCACGGGCAGTGCTACCACCACACCTCCGCCGCGCTCGCGTCCCTCTTCGCAGGGAAGCACCACTCGCCAGCAACGCCCGCCTGGCGCATCCTCCGCTTACACTTCGGCGCGGAGTGCGGAAATTGAGGCACAGCAGCTTCTGCAGAGCGCAATGCTGGCGTATGCGCGCGGCAACCTGCACGAGGCACAGGTTCTGGCAAAGCGAGTCCTGCGGCTACAGCGTCACAATGCGCAGGCATACGAGATACTGGGAGACGTGTATCGGCAGGAGCGGCGCATCGAGGAAGCCATCGCCATGTTCACCTGCGCCCTACAGTGCAATCCGCGTTCCGCCAGCGCACAGTCCAAGCTGGATGCCCTGCTTCGCCAGCGGTACTTCTACGGCACGGAGCCGCCGCGCGCTTCCAGCGCCAGTATCCTCTGGGCGCGTTACGGACAGATGCTGGGCTGGACGGTGGTGACGATGTTGGTGCTGGCGCCGTGGTATCTCGCGCTGGAGGCGGACGGCGTGTTTCAGGGCATCGGCTTCATCAGTCGGTGGAGCGGGGCGCTGGCTCTGCTGATGCTGACAGCAAGCATGTTATCGGGGGCGTTGCTGGCGCTGGGCGGCAGGATTGAGCCTATTGCGCAGGTGGTCTGGTGGCCCCATCGGCAGGGGCTGCCTCAGGCGCGGCTGGCGGTGGCTGGACTGCTGGGTGTTCTGGGTCTGTTTGCCTTCTATGCGTCTGCGTTTCTGTATCTGCTGATTGCCTCCACGCAGAACGCCTTCCATCGCACGCTGAACCGGGTGGTGGGCACGGTGGTTGCGCTGACCATCGGCTTCGTGCTCAGTTACGCGCCCGCCCGCGAGCAGGTGGTTCTGTTCGCGCCGAATCTGCTGTGGTTCGGGGTGCTGTGTGGGTGGGCGTTCGGCGATTCGGTGAGGGCACAGCAGGGCAGGTAGCGCGGCTGCTCGCAGGAACACTCCCCGTTTTTAGAGAAAAAGTATGCGCAGTTATGACAACCAGGTCAAATAGCGGGAGGATGAAGCATGAAGGCAGGCAGATACGCACTCATCGTCACCGTTCTTATCGCCGTATCGGCGGTGATAGTCTCCTGTGGGAGGCAACAGCCCACCAGCTCGCTGGAGGTTGCCTGCTTTAAGGGCGGTTATGGAATTGACTTTTTCGAGCAGGCGGCGCGGGAATACGAGAAACTGCACCCGGGTGTGAAAATCAAGGTCTGGGGCAATCCGCGCGTATGGGAACAGCTACGCCCCCGCTTCGTCGCCGGCAATCCGCCCGACCTGACCTATCCGGGCTGGGGGATGGACCACTGGGCGCTGGTGTACGAGGGGCAGGTCATCCCGCTGGACGAATATCTGGATAGCCCTCCTTACGGCAAGAGCGAGGGCAAATGGCGCGATACCTTCGAGCCGTCCCTGCTGGCGCTGTGCCAGTATCAGGGCAAGACCTACATGCTACCCTACTTCTTCAGCATGTTGGGGTGGTGGTACAACAAGGACATGTTTGAGAAGAACGGCTGGAAGCCTCCGCGCACGTGGAGCGAGCTGCTGGCGCTGTGCGAGAAGATTAAGGCGAAGGGCATCGCGCCCATCACCTATCAGGGCATCTATCCCGCCTACGCGGTCAGCGGTTTTCTCATCCCGTGGGCGATCAGCGCAGGAGGAATCGAAGCGTTTGATAACGCGCAGAACCTGGTGCCCGGCGCGTGGAAGTCGCCGGCGTTCCTGAAAGCAGCGCAGATGATAGACGAACTGCGTCGTCGCGGCTACTTCCAGGAGGGCGCCAACGGCATGGACCACACGGGCGCACAGATGGAGTTCATCTCCGGGCGTGCCGCGATGATTCCCTGCGGCACCTGGCTTCACTCCGAAATGCGCAATGTGCTTCCGCCCAACTTCCGAATGGGCTTTATGCTTCCGCCCGTGCTGGATGACGGCAAGGGCGATCCCACCGCCGTGGGCATCGGCATCGAGCCGTGGATGGTTCCGACCAAGGGCAAGAACCGCGAGCTGGCAATAGATTTCTACAAGTATATGACCTCGCTGGAAAAGGCGAAACAGTTCGTGGAGCAGAAGGGCACGCTGATGTCCATCCGCGGCAGTGACCAGGCGAACTATCCCGAACACCTGAAGGAGCCGGTGGAGGTCTTCCGTCGGGCGAAGACGGTCTGGTCGGTAGAATACCGGCAGTGGTATCCGAAGCTGGGCAAGGAAGTGGAAGACGCGACCGCGGCATTGCTGGCGGGCAACATCACCCCCGAGCAGTTTGTGGAGCGACTGGAACGCGCCGCCGAAGCCACCCGCCAGGATAAGAACATTCCCAAGCACACCTACACACGCGGAAAAGACCGATGACTCCACGCGCACGCGCCGGTTTCATCACGCTGTTTCTGTTGCCTGCGAGCGCGCTTTACGCGCTCTTTGTGGTGATACCGGTAGTGCAGGCGTTCGCTTTTTCGCTGTACCGGTGGCGGGGCATCTCTGCCAATCGGACATTCATCGGTCTGGAGAACTTCCAGCAGCTGTTTAACGACCCGCTGGTGTGGCGTGCGCTGTCGCACAACCTTCTGCTGTTTGTGGGCACCAGCGTGGTGATTCTGACGGTGTCGCTGGCGCTGGCGCACGCGGTGGGGGCAGAGAGCGCACTGGCACGCTTCCTGCGCTCGGTGTACCTGTTCCCGCAGGTGATTTCGCTCGTAGTGGTGGCGATTCTATGGATGTTCATCCTGAACCCCTCGTTCGGGATACTGAATGCTACCCTCAAAGCCGTCGGTTTGAAAGAGTGGGCGATTACCTGGCTGGGCAACCCGTACACCGCGCTGGCGTCCATTGGAGTGGCGCATGTGTGGCACGCGCTGGGGTTCTACATTATGCTCTTCGCCGCCGCCTTGCGCACCATCCCCACCGACGTGATGGAAGCGGCAACGCTGGACGGCGCGACCGGGCTGGTTCGCCTGCGCTATGTGACCCTGCCCCTGCTGTGGGCGGTTCTGCGCATTGCACTGGTGTACATGGCGATTGGCACGATGAACATCTTTTCGCTGGTGTTCCTGATGACGCAGGGGGGACCTGACCGCGCGACGGAAGTGATGCTGACCTACCTGTATGAACAGGCGTTCAAGCACAGCGAGTTTGGCTACGCGACCGCGCTGGCGGTGGTGAACTTCGTGCTGGTGATGGCGTTGAGCGGGGCAATCCTCACCCTGTTCCGCCACAATCCACAGGAGGGCAGGGGATGATACGCCGCGCGGTGGTGAACCTTTGCCTGTTTCTGTTCGCCCTGTCAGTGATAGTGCCGCTGTTGTGGGTGCTGATGACCGCGTTCAAGACAGGACACGAAATCTTCACCTCGCCGTGGGGACTGCCTCACACTCCACAGTGGGAGAACTTCGTTCGGGCATGGGAGGAGGCGGGCATCGCCCGTTACTTCCTCAACAGCCTGATAGTCACGCTGGCAACGCTGGCGATACTGTTGCCCATCGGCGCGATGGCGGCGTACGTGTTTGCCCGATATCCGTTTCGCGGCGCAAAGTGGCTGTTCGGGGCGTTTCTGGGGGGAATGATGTTCCCGCTGTTCCTGACGATAGTGCCCCTCTTCTTCCTGCTGGCGCGGTTGGGAATGCTGGATACTCTGCACGGCTTAACTCTGGTGTATGTGGCGTATTCCCTGCCGTTCACCGTGTTCGTGCTGACGGGTTTCTTCCAGACGCTTCCGCAGGAGATGCTGGAGGCGGCGCTGATCGACGGTTGCGGTCATGCGCGGGCGTTCTGGAAGGTGATGCTGCCGCTGGCAAAGCCCGGCATTATCGTGGTGGGAGTGTTCAACGCCATCGGCTTGTGGAACGAGTATCCGCTGGCTCTGGTGATAATGACCAGCGATGAACGCCGCACCCTGCCTTTGGGCATCGCCAACCTGCTGATGGTGGAGCAGTATCAGAGCGACTGGGGTGCGCTGTTCGCAGGGCTGGTGATTGTGATGCTTCCGGTGTTACTGGTGTACTGGCTGTTCCGCGACCGCATCCACGAGACGATGATAGCCGGCGCGCTGAAGGGATAGCCTCTGCTGTTTTCCCGCAGATGTGGTATAATCTGTTTCTCGGCAGGAGCAAACAAGCAGGAATACGGGTATAATATGGCACAATAACAGAGGGACGTACGGACACCTGACGTGCCAGAAAGTTGATAGGCGGGCGCAACGCGCGTCCGTTTTTACGTATCATATCACGATGACCTGCATGTCGGCAGCGACATGGCAGACGACAAAGGAGTATCAAGCACCGATGAAAGCCAACACCTTAAACGGGCAGGAGATTGTGCTGACCGCCGAGGGCTACGCACGTCTCGAAAAGGAGCTGGAGCATCTGAGTAAGGTGGAGCGCAAGGCGGTTGCCGACCGTATCCGCGAAGCGAAGGATTTCGGCGAGCTCACCGAAAACGCCGAGTACGAGGATGCCAAAAGCGAGCAGGCGATTATCGAAGGGCGGATTCTGGAACTGCGCCAAATCCTGAGCCAGGCGGTCATCCTGAACGAAGAGGACATCTCAACCGAGCACGTGAGCATCGGTTCTTACGTTCGCGTGCGCGATATGGATACCGGCGAAGAGTGGGAGTTCCGCATGGTCAGCCCGTTTGAAGCGGACCCCGATGAGGACCGCCTCTCTAACGAATCGCCTATCGGTGAGGCGTTGCTTGGGCACAAGGTAGGCGAGGTGGTCGAGGCGAATATACCTGCTGGTAAGGTGCGATACCAGATTCTGGAAATTCACAAGTAACGGGGAACCGATGGAACTGACGCACGAGGAGAACGACCAGGTTATCCGGCGGCGAGAGAAACTGCAGACCCTCCGTGCGATGGGCATAGACCCCTATCGCGAAGAACGCTATGAACGAACCCATCTCGCCGCCGACATCCTGCAAAACTACGACGCGCTGGAAGGCAAAACGGTGCGTATCGCCGGGCGCATCGTAGCCATGCGCCTGATGGGCAAAGCCTCTTTCATGCACATCCAGGACGGCTCGGACAAGATTCAGATATACCTCCGCGCCGACGACCTGGGCGAGGAGCGTTATGGACTGCTGAAACTGCTGGACCTCGGCGACTTCCTGGGCGTGCAGGGCGAGGTCTTCCGTACCCGAACGGGCGAAACCACCGTACACGTGCGCGAGTTTACCATCCTCTCCAAAGCCCTGCGTCCCATCCCCTTCGGCAAGGAGAAGGGCGAGCACCACTGGTACGGCTTGCAGGATATCGAACAGCGATACCGGCGTCGGTATCTCGACCTGCTGGTAAACCGCGAGTCGCGCGAGGTACTCATCAACCGCTGTCGCATCGTGCAGGCAACGCGCCGCTTTCTAGATGGTGAAGGCTTTCTGGAGGTAGAGACGCCCGTGCTTCAGCCCATTGCCGGCGGCGCGGCGGCGCGCCCGTTCATCACCCACCACAACGCGCTGGATGTGGACTTTCATCTGCGCATTTCGCTGGAGCTGTACCTGAAGCGGCTGATTGTGGGCAACATTGAAAAAGTGTATGAAATCGGGCGCGTGTTCCGCAACGAGGGGATGGACCGTCGCCACAATCCGGAATATACCCTGCTGGAACTCTATCAGGCATACGCCAACCTCGAAGACATTATGGAGCTGGTGGAGCGGCTGTTCTACCATGTGTGTATGGAGGTGCGCGGCGAGCCGTTTATTGAATACAACGGGCAGAAGGTGAGCGTCACTCCACCCTGGCGACGGGCGCGCCTGCTGGACCTCATCGAGCACTACGCCGGCGTCAAACCCGAAGAGTTCACCACGCTGGAGAGCGCAAAGGCGGCGATGGAGCGCAAGGGACTGCCCACGGAAGAGGAGCACACCGTCGGCGGTATCATTGAGAAACTGCTGGAGCGGTTTGTTCAGCCCAACCTGATAGAGCCGACCTTTGTGACCGACTACCCGATAGAGACCTCACCGCTGGCGAAGAAGCACCCTCAGGATCCGCGATTCACCCGTCGCTTTGAGGGGTACGTTGCCTGCCAGGAGATTGCCAACGCCTTCTCGGAGCTGAACGACCCCGACGACCAGCGCGAGCGGTTCGAGGCACAGATGCGGCTCCGCGCCGAAGGCGATGAAGAGGCGCATCCCTACGACGAGGACTTTGTAACCGCGCTGGAGTACGGGATGCCTCCAACCGGCGGGCTGGGCATCGGCATGGACCGCATGGCGATGGTAATCCTGGGCGCGGAATCGATTCAGGACGTCATCTTCTTCCCACAAATGCGCCCGAAGGGACAAACGCCTCGTTCGTGATAGCGCGACAGGAATCCGCTCCGTCCATATCGAAACAGCAGGGGGAGAAGGCTCTATGTGCATGGGTGAGGAAGCGGTATGACCGAAACAGCAGTATCCGCGCCGCCGTTACTGCAAATGCGGGGCATCAGCAAGCAGTACCCGGGCGTGCAGGCGCTGGATGATGTGGACTTTGAAGTGCGCGCGGGCGAGGTGATGGCGCTTGTAGGTGAGAACGGCGCGGGCAAATCCACGCTGATGAAAATCCTCGCCGGGGCGGAAGTGCGCGACCGGGGCGAAATCCTGCTGGACGGTCAACCGGTGCATATCGCCACCCCGCACGACGCGATGGACCTGGGCATCCGCATCATCTACCAGGAGTTCAATCTGGTTCCCTACCTCAGCGCGGCAGAGAATATCTTCCTGGGGCGCGAACCGCGAGCCAGAATCCCCGGCTTTGTGGACTTCCGCACCATGTACTCCCGCGCTCAGCAGTTGATTGACCAGCTGGGCGTGCACATCGACGTGCGCACCCCGGTGCAGTATCTGTCCGTTGCCCAACAGCAGATGGTGGAAATCGCCAAAGCCATCTCGCAGAACGCGCGCGTGCTGGCGATGGACGAGCCGTCCGCCACCCTCACCGAGCACGAGCTGGAGAACCTGTTCGCTCTCATCCGCCGCCTGAAGGCGCAGGGGGTTGGTATCATCTATATCTCGCACCGGCTGGAAGAAATCTTCGAAATCGCCGACCGGGTGACCGTTTTGCGTGACGGCAGGCTGGTGGGCGTGCGGAAGGTTTCGGAGACCAACCGCGACGAGCTCATCCGCATGATGGTGGGGCGCGAAATCACCGAACAGTTCCCCACTCGGCGAACTCAGCGCGGAGAGGTTGCCTTAGAGGTGCGCGGGCTCAGCCGCAAGGGCGTTCTGCATGATATTCACCTGAAGGTGCACCGGGGCGAGATTGTTGGGCTGGCGGGGCTGGTCGGCGCGGGGCGTACCGAGCTGGCACGCGCCATCTTTGGAGCAGACCCTATTGACAGCGGTCAAATCCTGCTGGACGGCAAGCCCGTGCGTATTCGCTCCCCGCAGGACGCCATCCGACTGGGCATTGGACTGGTGACCGAAGACCGCAAGGCGCTGGGGCTTATCCTGAGCATGAGCGTGCGGGAGAACAATACCCTGGCGAACCTGAAGGCGCTGACGCGGTTTGGGTTTGTGCAGATGCGCCGGGAGCGACAGGTTGCCGAGCAGTATGTGCGCGACCTGATGATACGCACGCCATCCATCGAGCAGGCGGTGAAAAACCTTTCCGGCGGCAACCAGCAGAAGGTTGTTCTGGCGAAGTGGTTGTTCACTCAATCCAAGGTGCTGATATTTGACGAGCCGACGCGCGGTATCGACGTGGGAGCGAAGGCAGAAATCTATCAGCTGATGAACCGGCTGGCGGAGGAAGGCGTCGCCATCCTGATGATTTCCAGCGAACTGCCCGAAGTGCTCGGCATGAGCGACCGCATTCTGGTGATGCACCAGGGGCGCATTGCCGGCGAGCTATCGCGCGAGGAAGCCACGCAGGAACGGGTGATGCACCTGGCTACCGGCGGCAGGTAAACCCCACACCCCGTAAACCCTCGTTTGATGTGCCTGCCCTTGCGAAATCGATTTGCCCTGCCGATAATTTAATTTCAGCAGATGGGCAAAGGCAGCTCTGAATGAGGTCATTTCTTCGCCTGTTATCCAGACCGCCTGTTATCACTGCCACGATGATGACAGCGGTCGTTGTGGTGCCGCTTGTCAGCGGGGCGCTACTGCAAAAACAAGCCGAGAGGGCGTTGCACCATGAGGTGCGTCAGAATCTGGTGCGCCTTGCTCGCGTGGCTGCGCTTCATGTAGACGGCGACCGTCATCTGCAGTGGAAGCCCGGCGATGAGACCACCCCTGAATACCAGCGTGCCATTGCTCCCTTCCGCCGCATCATACAGGTGGTACCCGAGATTGACGACATCTACACCTGCGTTCTCGAGAATGGCAAAGTACATTTCGTTCTGGACGCGATGGAACCCGGCGATGCCGATGGCGATGGTGTGGAGGATAAGGCGTACATCGGCGAGGTGTATGAAGGCGCCACTCCTGAGATGCTTCAGGCACTGCGCGATGGTGTTGCCATCGCCGAGAACCGCTTTTATACCGACCGCTGGGGCACGTACATCAGCGGCTACGCACCCATTCGCAACCCCAGCGGGCAGGTTGTGGGCATCGTTGGCGTGGATTTGCATGTGGACCGGTACCAGCAGCACATGGCGGCGATACGGCGGTCCGCTCGTTTTGTTTATGGAGTGGTACTCCTGATCGATGTGCTGATAGGTACGGTGGTATGGAAGCTGTCTCGTCGAGCGTGGCATATTCACGAACAGCTGCGCCTTCATGCCAGAGCAATGGAGATGGCAGCCAACGCCATCGTCATCACCGACCGAAACGGAACCATTCAGTGGGTAAATCCTGCCTTTACCAGGATGACCGGCTATTCGCGCGAAGAGGCTATTGGACAGAACCCGCGTATCCTCAAGTCGGGCAAGCACGACCGCGCCTTCTACGAACAGATGTGGCAGACCATCCTGGCGGGTCGGGTGTGGAAGGGGGAGCTGGTTAACCGGCGCAAGGACGGCAGGCTTTACACGGAAGAGATGACCATCGCGCCGGTATGGGACAAGCGGGGCGATATCACCCACTTCATTGCGATTAAGCAGGATGTTACCGAACGCAAGCAGGCGCAGGAACAGTTAGAGCAGGCTCTTCAGCAAGCGCAGGCAGCGAGCCGCGCCAAATCCGAGTTCCTTGCCAACATGAGCCACGAGACACGCACTCCCATGAACGGCATCCTCGGCATGGCGCAACTGCTGATGGATACGCCTCTCAACGAAGAGCAGAAGGACTACGTTTCTACCCTGAAAAGCAGTGCGGAAAGCCTGCTCTCTCTGCTGGGCGACATCCTGGACATCTCGAGGATAGAAGAGGGCAAGATGAGCCTGTACTACGCGCCTTTCGACCTGCGGCAGATGGTGCATCAGGTGGCTCAGCTGTTTGCCGCGCGTGCGAGGGAGAAAGGCTTGCGGTTGCATACAGACATCGCGGATGGTGTGCCCTCGCAGGTGCTTGGTGACGAGCTGCGTCTGCGCCAGATACTCTCCAACTTTGTGGGCAATGCCGTCAAATTTACCGAGCAGGGCGAGGTGACCATTCGCGTTCGGCTGGATGAACCGGGTGACGAGCAGAGAGAACGCACCATCCGACAGCAGTTTAATATTGCCGAAACCCACAGCACGGCATGGCTCAGGCTGGAGGTGGCGGATACCGGCATCGGCATCCCTGCGGACAAGCAGGCGATTATCTTTGAGAGTTTCGCTCAGGCTGATGGCTCCACAACACGCCAGTATGGAGGAAGCGGATTGGGTCTGGCGATTAACCGCAGGCTGACCGAACTGATGGGAGGCACCATCGGCGTGCAGAGTGTGGAAGGCAAGGGTAGCATGTTCTGGGTGACATTACCACTTTTCGTGCCGGATATGGAACAATCTCTGGGGACAACCAGCCACGATGCGGAACAGAAGGCTTCAGGCTCTCGTGATGTCCGTCTGGCAAAACGGGTGTTGCTGGTAGAGGACAACGAGGTCAATCGCAGAGTGGCGGTACGTCTGCTGGAGCGCCTGGGCTGTGAGGTGGACGTGGCGCAGGATGGCGTGGAAGCAGTCGAGAAAACCGCTGAGCGGCGATATGATGCGGTACTGATGGACCTGCACATGCCGCGCATGGACGGTCTGGAAGCCACCAGGCGTATTCGGGAGCGAGAGCGGTTTACCGGCGAACATCAGGTGATTATCGCCATGACCGCCAGCGCGATGAAGGAAGATGTGCACCAGTGCCTCATGGTGGGCATGGACGACTACCTGAGTAAACCAGTCAGGATGGAGGCTTTACAGGCGATGCTTGAGAGACACGCGAACGCGCCTTTTGCGGAGGAAACGGCGCAGAAGCCACCGATTGACCATGACTTTCTGGCGGAGATGACCGGTGGGGACGAAGCATTTGCGCAAGAGATACTGGGAGAGTTCCTGAGGACCATCCCTCCCTTATTAGAGGAGGCAGAACAATCGCTGAACGCCGGTGATAGTGCGTTGCTTACCCGTGCGGCGCATACCATGAAAGGCAGTGCCCGGGCAGTGGGGGCACAGCAGTTTTCGGAAATCGCCTTTGCCCTGGAGCAGGCAGGCAGGGCGCAGAACCTGCAGGAGGCTCCTGAGATCCTGCAGGCCTTGCGCGAAGAGTGGCAAAGGGTACAGGACTATATCCATCAGCAATTTCTTCAGCGGGCTGCATAACCCCTAGCCCAGCTGCCAGGTCGGGGGAGGGTTCTTTTGACCCTCCTTCACTCTCCTGCAGAGCGTTAGCGAAGGGGTGCGAGACCCTTCACTGCGTCAAGGGCGACAAGCACGGCGAGGCTCTTCGCTGACGCTCATGGTGGCATTTTTTGTCACTCTGAACGAAGTGAAGCGTCTCTTGAGTCCCCCATCACCACGTTCACGGTAACACCCTCCACCACACTGGGCGTTTTAATCTTGCCGACAGGCTATTTCCTCTTCCCGCACGAGCAGGAAACCTCGCGCCAAGCAGGAATATCAAGACGTCATATCTCACATGAAGCAAGGAGCACACGATGAAACCGATACAGATTAGTCTGGAAGAGTATCGCGATAAGGTCTATGCCTGCTGGTTAGGCAAGAACATCGGGGGAACGCTTGGCGCACCCTACGAGGGGCAGAAGAAGCTGCACTCCCTCACCTTCTACGACCCCGTGCCGGACAAAGCCTCCGCCAACGATGACCTGGACCTTCAACTGGTCTGGCTGGAGATGCTGCGTGAGCGGGGAATATATCCCACCCTCAGCGATTTCGCGGACTACTGGACGAAACACCTGGCGCCCTATCCGTGGAACGAATATGGCTTCTGCCAGCGAAACCTGGCACGCGGCTTGCGCCCGCCCATCTCGGGCTGTTTTGAAAACTACTACATCGACGAGATGGGTTCGCCAATCCGCAGTGAAATCTGGGCGTGCGTGGCTCCGGGCGACCCGCAGCTGGCTGCGTCCTTAGCGTGGCTGGACTCCGCGCTTGACCACGCAGGTGGCGAGGGCACATACGGCGAGATGTTCTGGGCTGCGGTGGAAAGCGCAGCTTTCGTGCTCTCCGACCCCCATACGCTCATTCGCATCGGGCTATCAATGATACCCGTCTGGTGCCGAATCTCACGGGTCATTCGCGAGGCGGTATGGTGCTACGACAACGGCTTGAGCTGGCAGGAGGCACGCGAACGCATCCTGTTCAACTTCGGGCACAATCAGCCCTGTCACGCTGTGCAAAATCACGGTTTCACCGTGCTGGGCTGGCTTTACGGCAAGGACTACGGCGACAAACTGTGCACGGCGGTCAACTGCGGCTACGACACCGACTGCACGGGTGCAACGCTCGGCTCGGTGCTGGGAATCATCAACGGCACCAAGGGCATCCCGCAAGAGTGGATTGACCCCATCGGCGACACCATCGTCCTGCATCCCTACACGCGCGGATTAAACGCCCCCAAGACGGTCGCCGAGCTGACCGAGCGCACCACCGAGGTCGCGCTGAAGATGGTGAAGGAGCGTTCGGACAGTGTGGAACTGGGCGAGCGGACTGCCCTGCCCAACAACCTGCTTTCCCTGCTGTTCCGCAACGAACGTGCCTCGCTGGCACTGAGCCGAGACCCACAGTCCGCCATCATTACCATGCAGGGCTACGATGTGGCTCTGCACTATGGCGGCGAGCCCGTGTTGCGTCCGGGCATCGAAAAAGTGGTCGGCGTCTCCGTGAAGAAGGACGACGTGCCCGTGTCTGCAACGGTCAATATTCGGGTTCCGTCAGGATGGCGCGTACAGCCTCTGGGCGAGAAGCTGGCACAGCACCGCTTTGCGCTGTATGCTGACGAGGTGGCTGACCGCAATACCATCGCCGTGACCGCCATGCTGGACGGGCAGATTTTGAACGCGGAGTTCACCATGCTGGGACCGGGCGAGGCAAAAGGCTATCCTGCAGGCGTGAACGTGCCCACCTGCCCGAAATGTCATGCCCGCGTGGAGGCGTGTATCTGCGAGAAGTAAACCTGTGGAGGGCGAGGCTCCCGTCGAGCCGTTTGAACCTAACCCCCAGCCCCTTCCCTGCGAGGGAAGGGGAGCCTCACCTCTCCCCGCGTCGGGGAGAGGCAGGGAGAGGGGTTTTCTTCCCTAGAGGGCGAGGCTCCCGCCGAGCCGTCTCTCCGCTCGCCTCGTGGGTGAGGGCTTACAACAGGACAACAGTGATGCCGCTATCATCTCAGGGCGGAGCGGGATGTCCCGCGCCAATCCGGGTTATTACCCCTTCACCACCCCGATGGGACGCAGACGGGCGACCTTACGAGAGATACCCACTCCCTCGCACACATCCACCACGTTCGCCACGTCCTTGTAGGCGTAGGAAGCCTCTTCTGCCAGAGTGGCTTTGTTTTGGGCACGCACATAAATCCCTCGCTCCGCCAGTTCCTGCGCGATGTTGCGCCCCTCTGCCTCGCGCATCGCTCCCTTTCGGCTCATCATGCGCCCAGCGCCGTGGCAGGTCGAGCCGAAGGTCTCGCGCATGGCGGTTGGCGTACCCACCAGAATGAACGAGTAGCGCCCCATGTCGCCCGGGATGAGCACCGGCTGACCCACCTCCCGGTAGCATTCCGGCACCGCAGGATGTCCCGGACCAAAGGCGCGGGTCGCCCCCTTGCGGTGCACGCACACGGTTTTGGTCTTGCCGTTGACCTCGTGCTCTTCGATTTTGGCGATGTTGTGCGCCACGTCGTATATCTGGTGCATACCCAGGTTCTGTGCCTTCGTGCCGAACACTTTGGCGAACGCCTGGCGTACCCAGTGTGCAATCGCCTGACGGTTCGCCCAGGCGAAGTTCGCTGCGCACGCCATCGCCGTCAGGTAGTCTTCGCCCTCTTCGGAGGTGATGGGCGCACAGGCGAGCTGACGGTCGGGCAGTTCGATGCCGTACTTCTTCTGCGCTTTCTGCATCACGTCCAGATAGTCATCGCAGGTCTGGTGCCCAAAGCCGCGCGAGCCGGTGTGTATCATCACCGTGATCTGTCCGACCTGCGTGATGCCGAAGGCTTCCGCCACCTTCTGGTCGTAAATCTCGTCCACCACCTGAATCTCCAGGAAGTGGTTGCCTCCACCAAGCGTGCCCAGCTGCGTTTTGCCTCGCTCGATGGCGCGGCTGGAGATATTGGATGGCTCCGGCGGCAGTAGACCGGTCAGAGTGGTGCTCTGCTCACTGCGCTCTATGTCCTCCTCCCAGCCGTAGCCGTGCTCGATCATCCACTTCGCGCCCTTGCGCATCACCTCGCGCAGCTCCTGAGCGTTCACCGTAATCAACCCTTCACCCTTCAGCCCCGCCGGCACATCGCGGAAAATCTGGTCAACCAGCTCCTTGATTTTGGGCTGGACCTGCTCGATGGTCAGGTCGGTGCGGAGCATCCGCACCCCACAGTTGATATCGAAGCCAACTCCTCCAGGTGACACTACACCCTCTTTGATATCCATTGCTGCCACTCCACCGATGGGAAATCCATAACCCCAGTGGATGTCTGGCATGGCGATGGAATACTGCTGAATGCCCGGTAGGGTTGCCACGTTCGCCACCTGCTCAGGAGACTGGTCCTGAACGATATGCTCTATCATCTGTGCGCTGGCGTAGATGATTCCATCCACACGCATGCCCTTCTTATAATCCTTGGGAATACGCCAGCGGTAGGTATCGATGCGCTCCAGTTTGCCCTCCCATTTCTCGCTCATCGCCTTCACCTCCCGAAGGATATTATACTCCAGCCGTCATGGGGATGGAACAAAGTGGGCAACCACAAGGGGTTGCCCCTACGGTCGGCTCACCGGGAGGTTCGCCCTCCAAATCGCAGACGCACCTTCCTGGAGGGCGAGGCTCCCGCCGAGCTGTTGAATGCCTTCCCGCCTGCGGGGAGGTTAGGTGGATCTGTTTGCCCTCTCCTCGTGGGAGAGGGGCAGGGTGAGGGCTTTTTCAGGCGTTATCAGCCCCCTGTAGTCCCCCCGCAAGCAGGGGGACGTTGCAGGGAGGTCAGATGGGGTTGTTCTGTGTCGGGGGCAACCACAGGGGGGTGCCCCTACGGACGACTCGCCAGCTGGTATTGTTAACGCCCTATCGGCTCGGGGCTGGAGCCAACTTCGGTAATAATCCACTCACCGCCGATGCGCTCGACAGTGTAGCTGATGTATGTGGTGCGCAGATGCCCGTCCTCATCCTCGTACACATGCTGACCGTACAGCACGTAGGCGTCGTTGGTGCGCCTGCGAATCTCGTCAAAGGCGAAGCGTACCGTGCGGGTATTGCGCATGGCGTCCAGCGTCATCGTGTAGTAATCTTCGGCAGGGATGGAGTAAGCGTATTTCCCGCGCAGGTACACCGCGACGAACATGTCAAAGCGCAGGTGGCGGCGGATGAGGTCGGGGCTGTTGTAGCGCCAGGCACGCTGGATGTCGCCGATGGTGGCATCGAGCCGAGTGGGCAGATTGCGCTCCAGATAGTAGCCCTCGTGGTAGACGAACACTGGCACTTCCACGAACACCGGTCGCGCCACAATCACAATCCGCTCGGTAGAGATATAGGCAGGCATGGTGGGATAGAACACGTACACCGATGGGCAGACCCGATACGGTTCGTACGTCCGAGCGTAGAAGCCGTAGGCGACGCCTCGTGGATAGTGTCGGCGGTAGTTATCGTTTACCGGCGGGAAGTATATCTTCGGCTGCCACTCACCTGTTCGCCGCGCCAGGTTAATCATGCCGTTGCTCGACGGGCGTGGGCGATTGCCGAAAGGCGTTTCCACCTCGGGCGGATGCACCCAGTACTCCCCTGGTCCGACCGGCGGCTGGTTGCGCTCGCTGGGCTGTGGACGATTGCTCGGTGAACGCGAAGGCGTGGATGGCTCGCGTGTCGGCACCGGAGCGGGCGAACGGTCGTTCTTCTTGCGGAACAGGTCGTTATCATTACCGCTGTTATCGCTCTTGCCGGGTGAAACGGAAGGCGTGCTCCGGTTATCGCTCTTGGAGCGGTCATCCGATTTGCTCTTGCCGCTCTCGGTTTTCTTGAACAGCTTGCCGAGGTCATCTGCAGAAGACGGCACAGCCAGCGCGACGCCGACAGCCAGCACTCCTGCGGCGATCAGCAACTTCCATCGGGAGACGAGAGTTTTCATTCGAATACCCTCCCTTCGTTCGCTTACACTATTTAGACTATACCACGAAAGGCAAAGTTACTGTGCCCCTAATTTTCAGAGGACTGGATGTAACCGTAATACCTGCCCATCCAGTAGGGCAACAGCCAGAACACGCCATCGCTTTCGGTATGCCCGCCATCGCCCTGCACGGCAATCCACGGGTTCCCATCCCAGCGCATCACCCCGCGCTCACTGGGCGGCGGGAGGCGGTCGGTCTGCCAGCTCTCCATCTCCGGGTAGCGCACCAGTTTCAGGTCTTCTCGCCGGGTGTTATCCACCCTCCAGCGCACAAGGTCTAACGGAGCGTCGCGCAGGAACATCAGCGAATCGCGCATCTCAGGTGGCGTGCCCGTGAGCGAAGCGTACAGGAAGTGGAACCAGGGGTTCTGGTCGTTCTTCACGCCCTCGTACCATGTATCCAGCGCCTGCCGGTACAACTGTTTAAGCTCAGGGTCGGTCTCGTAAAGCAGAAGGGCGGGAAACGCCAGCGCCAGCAGCTCGTCGTCGATATGCGTGCGCCATGCCGGGTTGAAGGTCTTTGCCCCCTTCACGTTCTCGCGATAGCCGTGCTCATCCAGCAGTCGGCGGTATTCCCGTTCATATTTGGGGTCGCCGGTGATGTGGTAGGTGGCTTTGAGGAAGAAGAGTATCTCCACCGAGTTGATGCCGCGCTCCGGCGCCCAGTCGGGGTCACCGTTCAGCTTTTCGGGCGACCACACCGCCCACCGCGTATGCGTTCCGTCGATGTCCTTGAGCGTATATCCGCACTCAATAATGTGGTCCATCACGCGGCGCACATGCTCGCGCACGCGCTGTTTATCCTGCTCGTCGGCGGCAAGGTCATAGAAGTGCAGGTAGCCGTAGAAGTGCCCGGTGATTTCATCGCTGCTGGTGTCGCCCTTCCAGAGCCATTTTCCATCCGCGCTCCGTCGCCACCGCTCGTGTACCCGCTTGTGACGGGGGTCGCGCACGTGCTCATCTGCCCACTCGGCATCGGTGTATACGCGGTTCGGGTCGTTCATCGGCTGCCAGTCGGCGGGAATAACCGTGCGCGCCACAAAGCCGGGTGTTCCTGTGACGGTCTGCAGGAAGCGCAGACCCTCGAACGCCCGGCGGGCGTTGACGCGGGCAGAGGGGTCTTTGGTCGCCGCGTAACGGAAACACTCCATCGCCAGATACATGCTGGTGTACTCGCCGTCGTTATCGTCATCGCGAGGCTTCCAGGTGTTTACATCGCCGGGCGTCTGCAGAAGGCACTTCTCCACCAGCCCCGGCTCACGCACATGGCGGGCGAGGCAGACGTTCAGGTAGTGTTCAGCCTTTTGGGCAAGGGTGGTCGTGTGCCTGCGTATTGCGCTCACACCGCCAGCCGTGGCTATCCATGCCGTGCCGTCGGCATCAAACGCCACATCGCGCACATCGTCATCGGGGAGCCAGCGCAGGCTGTGGCGCAGAGACCATGTTTTGCCATCGGTTCGGGCAACGCCGACGGGTGTGCCAATCCACATCCTGCCGTCAGGAGCGCGACGCACACACTGCACCTGTACGCTCGGCAGTCCATCCGCGGTGGTCAGCTGCCCGACGCGCCTGTCTCCACGGTATATGGTGATACCGCCTAGCCCGCCAATCCACAGACTGCCATCGGGGGCAAAAGCCAGTCCTCGCACCGACGCGCTGAGCAGGTGCTCTTCATCTTTGAGCCAGATCGTGCCCGACGGGGAGTGATGAAACAGCCCGACGTCCGTGCCAATCCAGACGCCATCCTTTCCGTCGGGAAGCACACAGCGCACACTGCGAGCGCAGGGCAACGGCTGCGGCGTCACCACGCCATCGCGCACACGCCACATACCATCCGGTCCGAACGCCAGCAGTTCGTTCCCTACCTCACACAGGGCGGATACGGGCTGAGTGATGCCTTCTAACCGATGGATACCTCTGCTGGTTACCTCATACAGCCCGTTCCATGCGCCAAGCCACACTCGCCCCTGCGAGTCGGTAAACGCTGAAAAAGCGGGAGCGGAATCTGCTATCGCTTTCTCCCAGCGGTTTTGCTCTTTGCGCCAGCGATAGAAGCCGTCGCGAGTAGCAGACCACACGTCGCCATTGGGAGCCACCGTCATCGCGCGCACGTCGTTGGCTTCCGGGGAGCCGAGGTGGTATCGCTCAGCGGTCTCCTGAACAAAAGGGGTGTCGTTCACAGGTTGTGCCTCCATCGGGAAAGCGATGAGTGCGACGGTCAGTGTACACAAAGCAAACACAGTGCTTCTCAATTTCCGCTTCCTTCCTCGTGGAATAGGGTTATCCGTTTGAACATCTGCTCCAAAAATATGAACGCGTTCATATTTTACTGCAAAAGATATGCGCGCTGTATCATATCTGTATCATAAATCAGCGCAAATCCGCAAAATCTATCCCTTCATAAATCTGCGCGACGGGCATCTCTACCCCAAGGCTCTCCAAGCGCACTATTTGCCCTGGCTCCGTGTAATCGTGCAACAGCCACTCCCCGTTCGCCTGGCGCACATAACGCTCAATACGAACTCTATCCTGCGACACCAGCAGATACTCCCGCAATGAACTCAGACGCCGGTAGTAGAAAGATTTCTCTCCCCGGTCAAAAGCCTCCGTAGAGGGCGAAAGCACCTCCACAATCAGCATCGGATTGAGCAGGGTGTCCTGATGCTCGTCCAGAAACTGCGGCTGACCGCATACCACCACCACGTCGGGATAAAAGTAAGCCCCCGCTTCGACAACACGAACACGCATGTCGTTGACCCAGACGCGACACCCCGTGCCGCGCAGCTGTGTGTGCAGGCTCGCCACGAGGTTTACTGTAATGGTGTTATGCGAGGCGGAATCTCCAGCCAGCGCAAAGATTTCCCCACGCACATACTCGCTTTTGGTCTGCGCCTGCCGCTCGTGCTTCAGGTATTCCTCTTCGGTAACCAGCCGATAGGAGTGAACTGCCATTGCGCTCCACCACCTGCTTAAATACTACCAGCCCTCGTGCGTGGTGTCAAACGGTTCTTTCAGGCACTCCGTACAATGTAAAAGCGGCAAGGCTGTGATATAATCAAAAAGGGGGTTGCCCCAGATACAGAGCGACAGGATTTCAGTGGATGATGCACAACATTCATGACCTTTTAGAGTACGCTATCTCCAGGAGAGCTTCGGATGTCATCCTCAAGGCTGGCAGTCCTCCGGTGTTAAGGATTGATGGCAGGGTAGTGGTCAGCGATTTACCGCCTTTAACACCGCTCGACTGCCACGAGCTAGCGTACAGCATTCTTTACAGTGCTGCTCGTGATGCACTTCTGGCGTCGGCGCATCCGCAGGGAAGCGTGGAGCCTCTGGACGTTGACGAAAAGATGCAACAGCTGGAGGCGCACGCGGAAATTGACACTGTATTCACCATCGGCGGGATGGCGCGTGTGCGCTGTAACCTGTTCCTGCAGCGGGGCAGTATCAGTGCGGCGTTGCGAATCATTCCCCTCCAGCCACCCACCATTGAGGAAGCCAACCTGCCGACGGTATTTAAGGAGTTCGTGGCTCAACCCCAGGGACTGATACTCATCACCGGACCAACCGGCAGCGGCAAGTCCACCACCATGGCGGCGATGATCGAGGAGATTAACCGCACGCGCACCGCGAACATCGTCACCATCGAGGAGCCGATAGAGTACGTCTTTGAGGACAAGCAAAGCGTTATCCTTCAGCGCGAGGTCGGCTCCGATACCACCTCGTTCGCCACTGCCCTGCGCAGTGTGTTAAGGCAAAACCCGGACGTCATCGCTATCGGCGAGATGCGCGATGTGGAGACAATGCGCGTGGCGCTGACCGCAGCGGAGCTGGGGCATCTGGTAATCGCCACTCTGCACACGATGTCCGCGCCCTCTACCATCACCCGCATCCTGAACAGCTTCCCGCCCGAGGAGCGAGTGCCCCTGCGCGTCCAGCTGGCAAACACGCTCATCTGTGCGGTGGCGCAGAGGCTGGTTCTGCGGGCGGACGGACAGGGCAGGCTGCCGGCGGTGGAGATACTGGTGGGTTCGCCAACGGTGCGTAAGCTGATTGAGGACGGCAAGACCGATGACCTGTATGCCGCCATGCGCGAGGGCGAGCACTACAGCATGAACACGCTCAACCAGGCGCTGGAGCGGCTGTACACCGCGCAGCTTATCACCTACGAGGAGGCTCTGGCGCACGCAGGCAACGTTGCGGAGCTGAAGCAGATGCTTCGCCACAAGTAGGCTTCAGAATGACAGAAGACGTGGGCAGAGGGACAGAGAGGACGACTGCCGACAAAGCAGAGCCTTGCTCAGAGTGACAGGCAGTGTCACCTGACCACAGGAAGCGGTTCAGAAAGGCAACAGGGCTGACGCAAGCCGCTATATCAAATCCGCCGCCGTGATGATGCTCTCGGCAATCTCGCGCATCTTCTTGTTCTGGTTGCGTGCCTGGAAGTGGATGCGCTTGAACGCCTCTTCCTCGGTCAAACCGAGCCTTTGCATCAGAATGCCCTTTGCACGTTCAATCAGCTTGCGGGTCTCCAGAGCCTCTTTCAGCTCCTCCACCTCACGGTTGCGTGCCTGCAGTTCCCGGAAGCGCAACATCGCGATTTCGATGGCGGGACCCAGGTCCTCCTTTCGGAAGGGCTTCACCAGGTAACCGAACGCTCCAGCCTCACTGGCGGCTTCCACCAGCTCCTGCTCACTATAGGCGGTGAGGAACACAATGGCACAGGGGCGCTCCTGAACAATGGCGCGGGCTGCTTCGATGCCATCCATCTCCGGCATGCGGATGTCCATAATAATTAGGTCTGGCTCGTGCACGCGCGCCGCCTGCACCGCCTGCACGCCGTTTTCCGCCTCTGCCACCACCTGATGCCCGATTTTCTCCAGACGCGCTCGCAACATCATGCGAGTCAGCGGCTCATCCTCTGCAATCAAGATGCGATAACTTTCCATCTTGTCCCTCCGCTCACCAGTTTCTCACCGTCTTTGTCAGTTCCCCTTTACCTGCGCGGGAAAGGCATAAACCGTCCCGTTCATTGAGCCTATCACAAACCGCTCTCCATCGGTATCAGGCACGCAGAACACATGCCCCTCTGCCATCTGGTATGCCTGTACCACACGACCGTTTTGCTTCTCTATCCAGTATACCACACCATCGACGGAGGCGGTAAAAATGTAACCTCCCGCAGATGCACACCCAGAATCATACACCACTCGTCCCGTTTCTGCAACCCAGCGCGGCTGCCCTGTGCGCACATCCACCGCATACACCAGCCCGCGACCGCCCAGCGCACCGCAATACACCACATCTCCCTCAAGCAAGGGCGATGGATAGCCAAAACTGTTGCCCTGCGCCGATGACAGCTCCCATAACACCTCGCCGGTGCGCACGCGCACCGCATGAAGCACCCCATCGTTGGAAGGAACCACCACGCGCACTCCGTCCGTCACGGGCGAGCCGATAGCAGGTGCATAGTAGAACGAACGCCCAAACTTCTGTTTCCACCGCAAGATTCCGCTATACGCATCCAGCGCATACACGTGGTTGTCCCAGCACCCCACAACGAACATCCCCTGCACCGGCAGGATGCGCGACTGCACAAACATCTCGGTTTGGAACTGCCACAGCTGCCCGCCGTCCCGCAGGGACAAGCCGTAAATCTTCCCATCCCCCGCGGCAGTGCACACGACATCCTCCCAGATGCCCGCCGAGGCAAACACAGGTGGAGGAAGCTCGCTTTTCCATAGCACTCTGCCGTCCCGGCGGCGCAGGCAGACAACCGCTCCCGACGTGCTTCCAACCACCACGACCTCTTCAGTCACCACAGGCGCTGCCACCAGCGTGCCCCCGATGGAACGCTTCCAGCGCAATCTGCCCGAATCTGCACTCAAGGCGTAGAGCGTGCCGTCAAAACTGCTGACGTATACCGTTCCGTCGTATATCATAGGCTGTGCTTTGACCGAGCCTCCCGTGCGGAAGGTCCACACCGGGCGTACCGCCCCTTTGACCTCCACCTGTGCTGAAGCCTCGTAAGCCTTCTCATCGCAGACGGCGCGGAAGGTCACCCGATGCGTGCCTGGGATGGGCTTGCCAAGAGGGATCTTCAGTTCGAAGGTGTCGCGGTTGCGCTCTGCGTTCACCGGTTGCCACGCGCCGGCGCCGAGGCGAACCTCCCACCGAGCGGGAAGAGCGCCATCGGGCGCACGCCACTGCAACCGGGCGAACAGGCTATCCGCCTGAACCTGCAGCTTTTGCACGCGCAGTTGGGGCACAGGCTGGGTCTGGCGAGGCAGTTCTGCTTCCAGCACGGGCTGGGCATCCTCCTTGCGCACACGCCAGATGCGTATCCGCGAGTCGTCCACCTCCACCTGGTGGTAACTACCCTGATACAGCCCCCTCGCCATCAGGAAGAGCACGCCATTGCGCCACCAGGTGGTGTCTTTGTGTCCGTGCCCCACAAACACCGCTTTCACGTTATAGGGGGCGATGATGTCCAGCAGTTGCTGTTCGTTATCCACCATCTTTTCGCCGGTCGCCACCCAGTGGTGGAAGAACAGAAACACGGGCGCACCCTTCGGAAGCCGGCGCAGACGGCTCGCCAGCCAGCGCAGGTCTGCCTCTTCAAAGTGTCCATGATGCTCCAGCAGGGCAGTGCTGTCCAGCGCAAAGAAGTGGCAACCGCCACGCTCCCAGTGCATTCGCAGGGGACCAAGCCATTTCGCGAACCCCTCTTTGCCAATCGCGCTCCAGCGCACATCGTGGTTGCCGGGCACATTGATGAGTGGAACGCGCAGATCGCCCATCACCTGCCGGTAGTTCTTATACTCCTGCGTGGAACCCAGCTCGGTGCAATCGCCCGTATTGACAATGAAAGCAGGTGGCGGTGACATCTCGTTAAACAGCCGGACGTACTCGCGGGTTTCCTGATGGTGCGCGGTGACACCGATATGGGTGTCGGTGATGTGCAGGAAGCGGAAAAGCTCGCCTGCCACCGCCGGCAGGATGCACCACAGAATCCCCAGAGCTATCAGAACTGTACGTCGCAACAACAGCACCGCCTCCTTTTGTGTGGCTAATACACTTTTTCGATGCCACAGTCGCAGACTCCTGTGAGTAGGGAAGCTTTTGGCGTATCTGGTGTATAATGATTAGGAACCTGAAGGAGGGGACAGGATGGCGCTTGACCAGTTTCTGTTGATGCTGATATTGATACTCTTCTTTGCCCGCATGATGGCGCAGCTGGCGGAGCAGGTCAAACAGCCTCCGGTGCTTGGCGAACTGCTGGCTGGGGTGTTGCTGGGCGCCAGCGTGCTAGGCTGGGTGCAGGAAAACGAGATACTGCACCTGCTCGCCGAGGTCGGCGTGATGCTGTTGCTGTTCGAAATCGGGCTGGAAACCGACCTTGGCGCGCTGTTAAGGGTGGGTGTGAAGTCGCTGGTGGTTGCCTTTGTTGGTATTGCCCTCCCGTTCATTGGGGGATATCTGGTTTCTGCGGCTCTGGGGGTCACCGGTCCTGCGGCGATACTGTTTGGCGCCGCCTTTTGTGCTACCAGCATCGGTATCACCGCGCGGGTGCTGGCAGACCTCGGTGTGCTCAACAGTACCGAAGGGCGCATTGTGCTGGGAGCAGCGGTACTGGATGACGTACTCGGGCTGGTGATACTGGCGGTCGTTTCTGCCATCGTCACGAAAGGTAGCGTCACTCCGCTGTTTGCCGTACAGACAACCGTCGTGGCGGTAGCGTTTGTGGCGGTCGCGCTGATTGTGGGCAGGATCCTGGCTCCTTCTCTGCTTCGCGTTGTGGACCGCATGACCGTGCGCGGTGCGCTGGTGACCACGGCGCTGGTGATGGCGTTTGTGTTCGCACTGGCGGCGAAGGAGGTCGGTTCGGCGGCGATTGTGGGTTCGTTCGCGGCGGGACTGGTGCTGTCCTCCATTGGACGCACGAAGCAGATTGAGCACGAACTGAAGCCGCTGGTGGACTTTTTTGCCCCGATCTTCTTCGTCAGCGTGGGGGTAGCGGTAAACGTGCGCCTGTTTAATCCCTTTGACCCCGCCAACCGCGGCACAGTGGTGCTGGCTCTGCTGGGCACGCTGGTGGCGTTCCTCGGCAAGTTTCTGGCGGGATGGGGAGCCTGGGGCAAAGGTATCAATCGCGCCCTCATCGGTGCAGGCATGGTTCCTCGCGGTGAGGTCGGTTTGATTTTCGCCACGGTGGGCAAGCAAAACGGCGTGCTGAGCGATGCGCACTATGCGGCTCTGCTGGCGGTGATATTTCTCACCACGTTCGTCGCGCCCATCCTGCTGGCACGCTTTGCCCGCAAAGTGGCGGTGAGCACAGCGCAGGCGTAGGGTCTTGGTTAGCAATTGTCAGCCCCCCCTGTAGTCCCCCCCGCAAGCAGGGGGACGGTCTCTTCTGTCAGCCCCCCTGTCGTCCCCCCGCAAGCAGGGGGACACGCCCTCCCCGTCCGCGGGAATGTCAGGTGGGGCTGTTCCACGTCATCGGGCAACCACAGGGGGGTTGCCCCTACAACATTCTTTGGAGGGCGAGGCTCCCGCCGCCCCGTGTTTGTAGGACACCTAACCCCCGTCCCCTTCCCTGCGAGGGAAGGGGAGATTCACCTCTCCCCGCGTCGGGGAGAGGTCGGGAGAGGGGTTTCACAGGCTCCCGCCGAACCGTTGTCAACCTAAACCCCAGCCCCTTCCCTGCGAGGGAAGGGGAGATTCACCTCTCCCCGCGTCGGGGAGAGGCTGGGAGAGGGGTTTCACAGGCTCCCGCCGAGCTGTTGTCAACCTAACCCCCGTCCCCTTCCCTGCGAGGGAAGGGGAGCCTCTCCTCTCCCCGCGTCGGGGAG
>JABUFA010000002.1 GCA_013314755.1 Chthonomonadia bacterium | reverse complement strand
CAGGTATTGGAAGAAAGCATAGGTATCCAGCGTGTGGTTGTTCATCAAGCACCTCCTGAGTATCAAGGATTTTCAGTAAAATGATACGACCTTTCTGATGGTATGTCCTAACTCGCGTCCTGACCTCAGGTAAAACCCCTTGACAACTCTGTAATCCCTATGTTATCTTTAAATCAAACCTGCAACAGCACAGCTCCCGCAGTGGGTTTGGGAGAGCCAAGACACTTGCTGATTGAGGGTGCTGAAAAGTGTGGCATTGCCTCTCTGTCAGCGCAGATTCCATATCTCTTGCAGTCTCTTCCACGAAGGACGGGGCAAGAGTAGCCCCTGTCCCTCCCTCCGTTGACCATAACCCCTCTCTTGTCTGGTCGGTTGTTTCGGCTGAAATCCTTGCTGAGGGCAACGTGCAGTTAGCGTATGAGTATGGCTATGGCTTTGACGGTGGTCGTCGCTGGCGGAAGGACTACGTGAACGGGGTGTGGACTCGGTATCCGTGCGGTGTGGCGTGCGGTGCCGGGGAGTTGGTGGAGCAGACGTCGGATCTGTCAGGCAGTCAGTGGACAACGAGTGCGCTGTATTTGCAGGGCATTTCGCTGGTTCGGCGAAACAGCGAATGGCATCACTTTGACCCGTTCGGCACAGCTGGAGTGATAACCAACGGGAGTGCGCAGGTAGTGAGCAACAACCTGTATGACCTGTTTGGGGTGATGCGGTATGAGCAGGGCAGTGCACAAACGCCGTGGAGGTGGAAGTGGCTGCCAAAGGGGGACGAAGATCTCTGGTTTTTCATGGGCGGGCAATCTTATCTGGCAGAACGGACGCTTATATCCTTGTCTATAGGCTACGATCCCCTAAAGGATTGCCCGTTTCGAGAAGGAGGCCCGTATCCCCGTTCAATGTGCGATGCGTTCAAAAATGCCTGTGAGCGTCAGGCAAAAGGAGCGCACGATTGGTGTTCAGGGGGACAGACAGCATTCTGTTTTGGACTGACTATCTTGTGCACGAAGTATAGCTGGCCTCCAATCTGCCTGCTGCTGGGTATCTGGTGCACGATTGATGATACTTGTGATGTCAAGAAAGACAGACGGTTGCGGTTTTGCGCTGACTGCTATCAAATCTGCCTGCGTAACAGCAACAGCTTGCTCAAAACACCCCAACCAATTCCTGTACAACCTGAGAGGACCAGCGAGTGATGACAGCATACGCCTATGTGTTCATTGTACTATTGCCAGTGCTCCTTTGGCTAACCGCCCTGTTAGCCGAAGCGAGGATAAAGATACAACTGGGTGGCAGACGGCGAGCCATCAGGGATTGGTTTCACTTCAACGTACTGTCACTTGATCTGCTTTCCGCACTCTCGATCTTGGTGGCGTTCGGCACGATTTGGACTGGCACCCGAAGCCTCGCGAAGTGGAAAGACCGAATCACAAATTGCCTATCAGAGGAGGTTATAAACCCCGCACGCGCAGGTCTGCCCGACATAAGCGTACCTGATGGTATTTGGAAACTCTTTATGCTTCTGTTCATTGTCTCGAACTTGGCATTTCTTGCCCTCTACAACAGACGATATGCGCATGACAAACCTGTTGGTATAGCGGAGGTGGTACTTGTTTGGGGTATATTTGCGGTCGTATATACCGTTTATTCCACGATAGTGGTGCACGACACATTATCTCAATTGCATCGTTGGTATGAAATTTGCAGCCGTTTTCAATAGGTGAACTGTAACAGCGGCGCCCGGCATCCCCAGTAATGATACTTGTTGATGGTGTGGAACAGCCCCATCTGACCTACCCGCAAAAGCCCTTGCCCAGACCCTTTCCCACAAGGAGAGGGCAAACACGGCTCGGCGGGAGCCTCGTTGTAAACCCCTCTCCCGACCTCTCCCCGACGCGGGGAGAGGCGATGCTCCCCTTCCCTCGCAGGGAAGGGGCTGGGGGTTAGGTGTTCTCAAACTCACTTACGCACGAAGGGTGAACGGGTTGAAATCGGTGTCGTAATCGTAATAGTCTTCCTGCTCGGCGCGCTTGAGGAACCCGACCACCGCGTAGGTAAGGGGCGTCGCCAGCGCTTCATACAGCACCTTCGCTGTGTAGTTCCACAGGATAACGCGCAGAAGGAGAGGCGTTTCCCAGACGCCCGCGAAGGCGATGGTCTGAAACAGCACCGTGTCTACCGCCTGCCCTACCATGGTGCTGCTGATGGTGCGTGTCCACAGATACTGCCCCCCGGTGAGTATCTTCATCTTCGCCATCACGTACGAGTTCACGAACTCGCCGCACCAGAAGGCAATCAAACTGCCCAGCACGATGCGCGGGGTCTGCCCCAGAATGGTTGCGAACGCCTCCTGCATCTGCCACTCTGGAGATGGAGGCAGTGCGACAATGATGGCGAACAAAAGCGCCGCGAACAGATTAAACCCAAAACCCAGCCAGATGACCCGTCGCGAGCGGGCATAGCCGTATACCTCTACCAGCACGTCTCCGAAGATGTAGGAAATCGGGAACAGCAGAGTGCCCGCGTCCAGGTCCAGCTGGAACAGGTTGAACACGCGCACGGGCTTCACCGCCACAATGTTGGACAAAAGCAGGACCACCACGAAACTCACGGTGATGATGTCCAGATAACGATACTGGCGCGAGCTCAGTGGTTATCACCTCCTATCAGTTGACGTGCATGGGCGATTTGTTCTTGCACTGCGTCGGGCGAGGTGCCGCCTCGGGTGCGCCGTACCTGCAAGACGGTTTCAGGCTGGATTGCCTGCACGGCGTCGGCGTCAAAAAGGTCGCTAAACTGGCGCAGTTCATCCACCTGCAGGCTCTCCAGCGTGCGTCCCCCTTTCAGGCAGTACTGCACCACGCGCCCCACCACCTCGTGCGCCTGGCGGAAGGGGACGCCCTTGCGCACCAGATAGTCGGCGAGGTCGGTGGCGTTGGAGAAGTCGCCGGATACCGCCTGTTTCATGCGCTCGGTCCGCCACTGCGCCCGGCTGAGCATCAGGTGCATCAGAGCCACGCTGTCGCGCACGGTATCCAGCGCGTCAAACAGGAAGCCTTTATCCTCCTGCAGGTCGCGATTGTAGGAGAGGGGTAGTGCCTTCAGCATCACCAGCGCGCCCGTCAGGTCGCCCACCACGCGCCCCACGCGCCCGCGAATCAGCTCCGCCACGTCGGGGTTCTTCTTCTGGGGCATGATGCTACTGCCGGTGGTGACCGAGTCGTCCAGCTCCACAAAGCCGAACTCGGGCGTGCTCCACAGAATGAGCTCCTCCGCGAGGCGCGAAAGGTGCGTCATGACCAGCGCGGCGCAGGCGAGGAACTCCACCACAAAATCGCGGTCGGAGACGGCATCCAGGCTGTTTTCGCAAACGCCCTCAAAGCCCAGCTCCTGCGCCACCATCTCGCGGTCCAGGGGGAACGACGTACCCGCCAGCGCCGCACTGCCAAGGGGCAGATGGTTCACCCGTCTGCGACAGTCCCTCAGCCGCTCGCGGTCGCGCTGAAGCATCCAGAAGTACGCCATCAGATGGTGCGCGAGGCTGACCGGCTGGGCGTGCTGGAGGTGAGTGAAGCCGGGCAGGATGGTATGCAGGTGTTGCTCCGCGGTGTTCACCAGCCATTCCTGCAGGCGAAGTATCTCCTCGCACAGCGCGTCGATACCCTCGCGCAGGTAGAGGCGCGTGTCGGTGGCGACCTGGTCGTTGCGGCTGCGAGCGGTATGCAGTTTGCCCGCCACCGCGCCGATACGTTCGGTCAGCAGGCGTTCAATCTCGGTATGGACGTCTTCCGCGTTCGGGTTGAAGGTTATCCTGCCTTCGGCAATATCCTGCGCTATCGCCTGCAGTCCCGCGATGATGCTCTGCGCCTCTTCGGAGGTCAACACGCCCACCCTGCCCAGCATCCGGGCATGAGCGATACTGGCGCGGATGTCCACCTCCCACAGCCGGGCATCCACACCAATGGAGGCGGTAAACGCCTCCACCGCCCTGTCGGTCTCGCGCTCGAAGCGTCCACCCCACAGCTTGCTCATGGCGTCTGCTGGTGCTTCTGGCGCAGGGCATGGTACATGCGCGCCTGCAAGCCGAAAATCTTGACCATACCGGTGCTCTCGCGCTGGTCAAAGGTGGTGGTATCAAACGACGCCAGCTCTTCGGAGTACAGCGCCCAGGGACTGCTGCGTCCCACCACCTGCAGGCTTCCCTTATACAGCCTCAGCCACACCGTGCCGGTGACCCGACGCTGTGTATTGTTGATGAACGCCTCCAGGTCTTCCTTGAAGGGGTCAAACCACAGCCCGTAGTAAGCCAGCTGCGCCCATTCGGCATCCACCAGAGCCTTGAAGCGCAGTTCGTCGCGGGTGAGCACCAGTGCCTCCAGCGCCTGATGTGCGGCGAGGATGGTGACCGCAGCGGGGCACTCGTAGTTCTCGCGCACCTTCAGCCCCAACATACGGTCTTCCATGATGTCGATGCGTCCCACGCCGTTTTCGCCAGCCACGCGGTTCAGCTTGGCAATAAGCTCGGCGGGGGAGAGCCGTTCGCCGTCAATTGCCACCGGCACACCCTCTTCGAAGTCCAGTTTCAGCTCGCGTGGGGCATCGGGGGCATCCTGCGGGTTGCGTGTCCAGCGATAAATCTCCTCTGGCGGAGCATAGTCGGGTTCCTCCAGCCGACCGCCTTCGATGGAGCGTCCCCACAGGTTCTCGTCGATGCTCCAGATTTTCTCCACGCTCTGGGTTATCGGCACGCCGCGCGACCGGGCATATTCTATCTCCCACGAGCGGGTCATGTTGCGCTCGCGGATGGGGGCGTGGATGGTGGCGTCGGGCATCAGCGCACGGATGGTGAACTCAATGCGAAACTGGTCGTTGCCCTTGCCGGTGCATCCATGCGCAAACGCCGTGGCACCTACCTGCTTCGCCACCTCCACCGCCTTCGCGGCGATAATCGGTCGGGCAATAGAGGTGCTGACGGGATAGCCCTCGTAGCTGCCGTTTGCCTTCACCGCGGCGAAGCAGTAGTCCCGGGCGAACTCCTCCTTCGCGGGAACGGTGTAGTGCTCCGTGCCCAGCGCGCGCGCCTTCTGCGCCGCCTCTTCAATGTCCTCCTGCGGCTGTCCAACGTCCACCGTGACGGTAATCACGTGGTCGTAGCCGTACTCTTCGCGCATCAGCGGGATGCATACCGAGGTATCCAGCCCGCCGGAATAGACCAGAACCACTTTTTTCATCTTTCGCACTCTCCCATGGGATAACGGTTAGATTATACGGGAAGAGGGAAGCGGTGTGCAAGTTAACCCTTTGCACTTTTGCTGCGTTCACTCTATAATATCCCCAAGAGGCTCGGATGAGGTAGCATGTCTGTGCGCGGTCTCCAACGGAAACAAAGCAAATTATGGTCCTTCGCCATCGCTGGCCTGGCAGTTTGCTGGTGGCTTCAGCCTCCCCGCCTGCTCCAGGTGTTGCCGGTGCTTTTGCTTCTCCTGCTGGCTGTGCTGATGATGGCTCTGCCCGTTGGTCGCATGAGCACGCGCCCGGTGCGCTTTGGCGGCGCAGTGGTGCTGTTCACCACTCTGCTGTACGGTGCAGTGGTGGGCAGTGTAGTAGGGCTGGTGGCTGGATGGCTGGCTCGGTGGGTGCGTCGCGACCGCAACGACGTTCTGCTGTACGCACCTGCAGTGGTGCTGTCCGCACAGGTTAGCGGCGTGCTGTACCATCATGCGGTTCCCTCGGCAGGCTCTCCCCTTTTCACGTGGCAGGGATGGTTGTTTGTGATTCTGTGTGCCGTGCTGTTCAGCGTGGGGCGTATCGTGTTGCTGTGGTGGAGCGACAGTGGACACCGAAGCAGCCTCCGGCAGGTAGCGCGTGCCGAGGGCATTGTGGATGGGGTGACCCTTCCGGCAATCGTAGCGGTTCTGTCGGTACATCGGCAATGGGGATGGCTTTCGGTTCCCCTGTTTGCCGTGCTGGGCACGACGGCACTGCTTGCAGCTCGCGCCTTGATCGAGGCGCACCTGGCTCGACGGCAGATTCGCACCCTGCAAGCCATGCACCGGCGGCTGATTGCGCACCTCTCCCCCGATGACCTCCTGCAGGACCTCGGCACCGAACTGCGACGGCTTCTGCTCTTTGACCGCCTGAGCCTGTGGAGTTACGCGCGTCAGGAGGCGCACCTGCAGATTATCGGTGTCTATCCCCAGGACGAACGCTCGGCTTTTCCTGCCTACCTGCAGATGGAAGGCGTTCTCGGCCGGGCGGTGGACAGCGCGAAACCGATGGTCTTTACCGACGAATTGCGCCGGCGCTGTCCTGACCTGGCAGAGGTGTTCGACGGGCATCTGTTCATACTGCCGCTGGTGGTGCATCGGTATCTCTGGGGACTGCTGGTGCTGGAGCGTCGGGCGCATCGCGAGCCGTTCATCATGGCGGACTATCAGACCATTCAGGTGCTGGTGGAGCATCTGGCAATCCTGCTGGAGAACCTGCGCCTGTATCGGCAGACGATGGACCTGGCGGTGCGAGACGGACTGACAGGACTGTTGAACCATCGTCGACTGCACGAGCGACTGAAGGAAGAGCTCTCGCGCTCTCTGAGGTACCATCATCCGATGACCCTGCTGATGGTGGATGTGGATTATTTCAAGCGCTACAATGACACCTATGGTCACCAGCAGGGCGACGAGGTTCTGCGCACGGTGGCGGAGATTCTGCGGCAGAATGTTCGCCAGAGCGACATCGTGGGCAGGTATGGCGGCGAGGAGTTTATGATAATTCTACCTGAGACCACCAAGAGCGCAGCGGTAGCGCTGGCGCAGAGGTTGTGCGAGATAGTGGCAAACACCCCGTTTCCGGGCTACCCGGGCGGCGCTCCGGTGCGGTGCACCATCAGCATCGGAGTGGCAGGCTACCCGGAAGACGGCTTAACCGCCTCGGATCTGGTGGCGGCGGCGGATGCGGCGCTGTATCGGGCGAAGCGATTCGGCAGAAACCGTGTGGTGGTGGCACCGTGAGCACACGGCTGGCAGCGGTACTGACGGCAGGAGGGCGAGTTACGCGCGAAAAGTTTCGCGCTGCGGGCGCGGTGGTGGATGACGGGATGGGCGATGACGCCAACTGCCTGCCGAAGTGCCTGCTGAGGGTGGGCGGGCGCACCCTGCTGGAGACGGCGCTGGACGCCGTGCGCGGATGTGACAGGGTGGAGAAGGTGGTGGTTGTGGGGGGAGCTCGGCTGCAGGAGTGGCTTCATGCGCCGGGCGAGACGCTGATTGCCGAGCAGAGGGAGGCACACGAAAACCTGATTGCGGGTCTGGAGGCGGTAGCCGATTATCCGCGCGTGCTGTATCTCACCACCGACCTGCCCTTTGTTACTCCCGAAGCGATAGCCAGCTTTATTGACGCCTGCCCCCCTGATGTGCAACTCTGCTACGCGATAGTGCGTCGTGACCTGTTCGAATCCCGCTTCCCCGGCTCACCGAGCACTTACGCCCGACTGAAAGACGGCGAGTTCGCTGCCGGGTGCGCCGCGCTGGTGGACCCTGCCGTTCTGCTGGAGCGCAGGGAATGGATACGGCAGGTAGCCCAGCGACGTAAGAGCCTCTGGCGGCTTGCCCTGCTGGCAGGTGGACGCATACTGTGGAAGTTTGCCACCCGACAGCTGACGGTAGCTGATGTGGAGCGACGGGCGGAGCAGTTACTTGAGGCACGCTGTCGGGCGGTGGAGTGCGACCCCGTTCTGGCTTACGATATAGACACCCCACAGGAGTACCTGTATGCGCTGAGGTATGCCGATGGCGGAACTGACTAAGCGCGTGCTGACCGCGCTGATAGGCATTCCGTTGTTCCTGCTGGCGCTGGTGGGACCTCCTCCCACGGTGTTGCCAGAAGGGAGCACTTGGACGGCGCTGGTGATGTTGATTGCCCTGCTGGGCACGGTGGAGATGCTGTCTGCCGTGGAGCGCAAATATCCCGAAGTGCGGGTAAATCGGGTGATAGCCCTGCTATCGGTGTATCTGCCGCTGGACGCCTGGCTGAACGCGCAAGAGTTGGTGCCGTTCCTGCCGACGGTGCGATTGACCGCTCTCGGCGCGATATTGCTGGCTCTGGGCTGGGAGGTCTGGCAGGCGGAGAGGCGGGGAAACCTCAGCGTGTGGCGCAATGTGGGCTTCGGTGCGCTGATTGCGCTGTATCTGGGCGTGTTGCTCAGCGGGTGGGTCGGCTTACGGCTGAGGGATGTCGGGTGTGATGATGGCGCGGGGGGACTGTCGGAGGGGTTGCGTCTAGTGATATTGACCTGTGTCTCGGTGTGGTTGTGCGACACAGGGGCGTATTTTGTGGGAAAGCGTTTCGGGCGGCGGCGGATGGCTCCACTGCTCAGCCCGCGCAAGAGCTGGGAAGGGGCGATAGCGGGAGTATTGTTCGGAACGGCTGGAGCGGTGCTTGCGTCAGGGTGGCTGGAAGTGTCGCCTCTATCGGCAGGGGTGATGGGTGTGCTGGCAACCTGCATGGGGCAGGTAGGTGACCTGTTTGAAAGCGCACTGAAGCGCGAGCTGGAGATAAAGGACTTCGGCGGCTTACTGCCCGGGCATGGCGGGGTGATGGACAGGCTGGATAGCCTGCTGTTCGCTTTACCAGTTATTTATGTAGTGAGCCACTTTTTGCCCATTTGCCCGTAGCTCTTACAGAACAGCATCTCTCCTGTGTGTGGAAGAAATCAGATGAGCATTTTGAAGGAGAGAATAGCACATGGGTGCTGTTTTTTCGGAGAGTGCTGTCGTTCACCAGCCGCCGGCATGGTGGCAGCGCGTGCTGGTAGCGGATGGACAGTCGTGGGTGTGGGTCGGTACGCTCATCATCAGCCTCACACTGATTGCGATACTCGCCCTGCGCTATCTGTACTACCTCTGGTGGCTCCATCGTATCCGCCTCCTGCGCGGACAGGGGTTGCTTCCCTCGTCGGAACTGCGCGTGGGGCAGTGCGCTTACCTGCAGATGCTGTCCGGCAGTGAGGAGGAGCGGCTACGCCGGTGGCGCACGATGGTGCGCAGTGTGCATTCGGGCGTGGTGGAGGTAGACATTCCAGCAGGGCTAGACAGCAAGGAACGGTTTGCGCCCGGCACGCGGGTTGTACTGGCGGTGAACGCCATAGATAGCCTGTATGTGATGGAAACCGAGGTGGTGGATATAGCAGGCGGTGAGTCGGGCGTGTTGAAGTTGCGCAGACAGCTCCTGATGCATCGCCTCCAGCGGCGACAGTTCGCACGAGTAGACCTGTTCGTGCCCGCGACGGTGGATGTGGTAGGGGGAAAGAGCATCGGTCGGTACGCCTGCACGCTGATGGACATCGGTGGCGGCGGAGTGTGTCTGCAGGCGCCGGTGGCGGTCGCTGTGGGCAGTGTGGTGCGTCTGGAATCTCCCGCGATGGGTGATGTGCTTCCCGAGTCGACGCGCCTGACGGTGGTTGGGGTGTCGGAGACGGTGGTGGATGGGCATGTGGAGTATCGCCTGCACTGTGCCTTCACCGACCTGAACACCGAGCAGCTGGAGCGGGTAGCCCGTTTCGTGCATCGCAAACAGCGTGAGGCGATGGCGCAACAGCGGTGGTATGCTCCCCAGGAGCACACTCTGTCCGACCTGAGGTCTGCCACACCATAAGCCGATAATTGTATCGAGCGAGAGTTGTGCAGGTCTGGAGAGGTATGTTGGTGTTTCATCCGGGCGACCCTGCAGAAATACACTTTAAACTGGGCAGCACCTCTGTTGCCATGCAGGGGAAGGTCGCGCAGTTTGTGCGCCCGCTGTTGGAGGTTCACCTTACTGGCGAGCCTGTGCACGACGGGGCTGTACATACGGGCATGAACGTGCTGGTGGTTGTCAGCGGGGGCACAGGTATTTACACCGCAGAGGCGAGCATTCAGCGTTATCAGCCGCAAACGGGGCAGCTGGTCCTCGCTGTGAACGGCTCTTTTCGCTTCCAGCAGAGGCGCCAGCATGAGCGATATCGGTGTAAAATACCGGTGCGTTTGCGAGTGGTGGGCGATAGCGAATGGGTCAGTGCCACGTGCCGTGATATTTCCGCAGGAGGCGCACGCCTCTATCTGTCCCAGGAGTTCGTGCTGCGCTCCAACGCGGTGGAGATCATTTTCATCTCGCCCGATAGCCAGCAGGGGGTGCGTGCGATAGCGGAGGTGGTGCGAACCAGCAAGCTGCTCGAGGAGAGCGGATGGGAGCTGGGCATCCGCTTCACCGAGATGGACCGAATGGAGAAGATACGTTTCGCTCGCCTGCTGCAGCACTGGGCGTCCGTTGAACAGCATGAACCCGCGAAGCCGTAATCATACTGGCGTCAACTCAGCCAGCTTTTCCACCAGAATCGTCCCCTCAAACAGCAGCATCCCATCGCCCACCGCCACGCGCTCGATGCGAACGGGGGCTTTGATACCCGAAAGGTCCAGCAGGGGGCGGTTAAGAAACATCTCTGCCAGCAGGTCGCGCACCCTCTCGGGTATGGAGATGCCGGCAACTTTTACTTCTGAGGCTTCGAGCCATATCTGTGTGCCCTCTTTGAGGCGGAGCTGGCCGCTCAGCTCGCCCGATAGCCTGACGCCCAGGCGAGTGTGTATGTCGATGGACAGTTTGACCTCGCCAGCGCGGCTCTGGATGCGCAGGTTGTCCAGATGCGAAACGACGAGATTCCACGGCGAACGAATGGGGGGTAGCAGGGCGCTCAGGTAAGACTGCAGGGCATCGTCGCTCAACGTTGCGTGAAAGGAACCGCTTTTCGCCTTCAGAGGGGCATCCTTGCGATATTCAATTTCGTCCAGCTCCACCACCAGCTCCCGCAGGGTTAAGCCGGGCTGGATTTCCACACCTTCACCCATGATACGAGCAGATTGCACTTTTCCCTGAAACATTCGTTCGTGCCTCCCGAAGAGATATACGCGATAACGTTTTGCCGGCGCGATAAGGCGGGGTAACCGAGCCTCTACCCGCTTCTCTGCCATTCGGCGCGGGCTCACCCCACATCCGCCGGTCGTCACCATGACCAGCAAACAGAGCATGTACAGTGCGCTTTTTCTCATGCCACCTGTGCTTTTCATGGGAATCAGTATACCCACTGTACATATTTACGCCCTGTCGTTTCCATCTTCCTGCAGGGACTTGATGAATTTTACGAAAAATATTCAAATTTTTGCAAAGAGATATTGATTTTTTCAAACAGAGCGTGTATAATCTAAAGCAGTGGAGGTGATGAAAATGTACTCCGTTCCTGCGAAGTGTCCGGTGTGCGGCGGCAGTCTGCAGATTCGTGAAGTGGTGTGCGAGAAATGCCACGTGCAGATGCGCGGCGAGTTTTCAACATCCACCTGCCGGTATTGCGGGCTGGATGCGGAACAGCGGCAGTTTCTGGAGGTGTTTTTGCGCTGTCGCGGCGTGTATAACTGCGTGGAGCGCGAGCTGAACATCTCGTATCCCACGGTGAAAGCGCGGCTGGAGGCGCTACTGCAGGCGCTGGGACTGTCGGCTGTGGGTGAAGAGCGAGCAGAAGAGATGGATGTTCAGGCGAGGCGGAAGGCGATTCTGGATGCGCTGGAGCGCGGCGAAATCACCGCAGAGGAAGCGGCGGAAGAGCTGCGCCGATTGCAGCAGGAGGTGTAGCAAATGAACGAGGAACTGAAGCGGATTCTGCGTATGGTGCAGGAGGGCAAGCTGACCCCCGAGCAGGCGCAGATGCTTATCGAGGCGCTGGTGGCAAAGCCGGGCGAGAAGGGCAAGCGCAGAGAAGAAGCCGCCTTTGAAGAGGCAATGGAGCACCTGCGCAAAGCCTTTCAGGGAGTGGACTGGCGGCGCATTCAGCAGGAGTGGCGTCGTATCAGCGAGGAGATTCGGGAGCAGACTCGTCGCGGCTGGGAGGAGGCAGCGCGAGCCTTTCGCGGCATGGGGCGGTGGGATATTGACCTCCGGCTCGGCGCGGTGCAGGACGTGGAGTTTGACCAGACGATAGATATTCCCGCGGGCGCACGGTTGATTGTGCAGAACGTGCTGGGCGATGTGCGCCTGCGCGGGGCAGAGGGAACCTCTCAGATGCGCGTGCACGCCGAGGGCACCATCCGCGCTGAGAAGCCTGAGCAAGCCGAGATGACCGCCGAGTCGTGGTCGCCGGTGATCGAACAGCGCGGGGATGTGGTATTCGTGCGCCTGGCGCGGGCGGGCAAGTTCGCCTCTGCCGATGTGGACATCACCGTGCCTGTGGGGACCTCGGTGGAGATACAATCAACCGCCGGTGATGTGCTGGTGGAGGGCACGCGCGCGCCGGTCAGCGTGGAGAGCGCCAGCGGCGACATCCTGGTACGCGAGGCGATGGGTAGAGTGCGCCTCATCTCCGCCAGCGGCGACGTGAGCGTGGAGCAGTCCGAAACCGAAAGCATCGATATGCAGACGCAGAGCGGGGACATCCACTGCACAGCGTGTACATGCACTGGCGCTGAGGGATTGCGGGCGCGAACCGCCAGCGGCGACCTGGTGGCACGCCACGTGAACGCGAAGCAGGTATCGCTGACCTCTGCCAGCGGCGATATCCGCCTCGAGTTCGGCGCGCCCTTCAGCGGGGAGGCGCACCTGCAGACCGCCAGCGGCGATGTAGCCGTTGGCTTGCCGCACGGCTCGGCGTGTACGATACGGGTTATCTCGACGGACGGCGAGGTGCAGAATCAGCTGGGTATCGCGCTGACCCGCAACGAGCGCGGCGAGTGGGAAGGTACTTTCGGGGCCGGCGCAGAGATGGGCACGCTGGTAGCAAGAACTATTCGGGGAGACGTGATACTGCGCACGCTCTAAGCCTTTCTCGCAACAACAAACAACTGAATACCCCCTGACCTTGGACGCTGGAAAACCCAGCGTCTTTTTTTGTGCTCAGTACCTGCGGGTTGACAGCACTGCAGTGGGCGTGTTATCTTAAACACGTAGCATCTGTTCAAGGGGGTACAAACATGGCACAGCCGACCCGTGCAGAAGTGATTGAAGCCGAACTCCAGCGCATCCTGCCCATCGTAGGGAAAGGCTTAGTGGTGCTCGTCGTAGGGCTGTTCCTGCTTTACCTGTCGACCATCGCTGCGTGGATGCCGTTCTTTGTCGGGGTAATTGTGACCGTAGCGGGCATAGGCATTGCCGGGTACGGGGGGTGGCAGTATCTGCAGTTGAACAACCTGCCTTCGTACCGTGCGCTGTGCCCCTACTGCGACCAGCCGACGCTGTTTCTCGCCCCGCCCACGGAGGATTACACCTGCGAGCACTGTCACCGCGTGGTGGCGATAGAGGGCGGGCAGGTCGTGCCGCCGCTGGTGCTGGTGTGCCGTCACTGTGGGGCGCCCCAGAAGGTATCGCCTCGCGCAAAGATGTTCATCTGCGATAACTGTAATGGACAGAACGACCTGAAGCCTGCCAGGCCGGGTGTCGCTGCCGCCACGGCGGGGGCAGGGGAGGAAAGCTTTGAATACCAGACTTACGACCTGGTGCTGGTGGACGCCGGACACAACACCGAAGAGGTGCTGGAGATACTGTGCACCATTCTGGCAGCGCCTCGCGACCACTGCCGGGGCATTCTGAAAGAGCTGCCGATGGTGATTCTGGTAGACCTGCCGCGGCGCAAGGCGGATTCCTATCGCAGGATGCTTCGCGAAGCAGGAGCCACCGCCGAGGTGCATCCGACCGGGCAATATCGCCCACCAGCCCGACAGGGCATGTAACAAAAAAGTCCCCCTTCTCTGGCGGAAGGGGGCACATACGAATCAACTCATTGCAGGAGGAACTCGTAAGACTCAGTCGCGGGTGAAGTGAGCATCGGTCATCTGCGTCTGGCTCATCGGCTTAACATGCCCGTCGCAGAAGACGATGTTCGCCAGCCCGCGATGTTTCACCGTCTGGGTGGTAGAGTCCACATCTTTGCGGTTGTCCACGTGCCGGAAGTCCACCGTCGGGTTACCCCACCACATGGAGGGCGGGTCAATGTACGGCGTTTCCCACATGGTCCCGTCGCCGCCGTACCAGGGCACGTTGAAGAATCCGCTGTCGGCAAACATCACCTTTTCTGCCGGGCGAGAGAGCGCGCCTTCCGAGGCAGGATTTTGCAGGTTGGGCCAGGTTCCCCAGTTGAAGGTGATGTAGATGTCCGAGCCGATGTAGCCCCAGTTATAGCCGTAGCCGTTGCCGTCGCCAAAGCGGGTGCGCCCTCCCCAGCTGGGGCATCGCTGAATCTGCCCGTTTTTCATGTAGGGGTAGAGCAGGCTTCCCGTTTTGTCCCACACGTTGGCGCTGGTCTCCCTGCCAAACCAGCACTGTCGCAGGTTGCCGCTGTAGACATACTGGGCGATCGGGTAGGTTTCATCGTAGTCCTGGAGGTACATCAGCGTTGCCAGTCCCAGCTGTTTCATGTTGCTCTGACAGCTTGCCTGGCGTGCTTTTTCCCGCGCCTGCGCGAAGACGGGGAAGAGGATGGCTGCCAGTATCGCGATAATCGCGATGACCACCAGCAGCTCAATCAGCGTGAAAGCGTGGCGTTTGTGTCGCATGTTTCCCTCCTTACCAAAAATAATCACCGCTGACGACGCGCGGAGGGAAACGTCGCTGGCGGTGTGTGCTGTCTGGCGCGTCAACAAAAAACCTGATGCCCTTTCGCACCAGGTGGTTGAAACGCGCCCGATATTCACCTTCGGGTCACGTCCCCCCTCCCTCCGCGAAGGGGTGCCCTGCGAATGCAGGGCGTGACCAGCCGTCGCCGGGCATTCGGGCTCGTCCCCTTAAAGGGGACACACCGTAGCGGGCCTGCGCCGGATTCTCACCGGACTTCCCCCGATATTTCAGCCTCAATGCGATTGAGGCGCAGACGGCTTACCCTTATGTGATTTGGGGACAGTATATCATACCCCTGTTCGGTTTGTCAAGCGGTTTCGAGAAGAAGTTCGTTTTACTGCCTAAGCCGAGTGCAAAAACCGGCTGCCCGGCTCGGTAATCGGTTCACCGCGCTCGCAGAGGGGGCACTGCTCGGGCTGCCACGCTTCCACGCTCAGCCTCAGTAACGCCTCCAGACGAACGCCCAGGTCCGCCTGACCACCTGTCCGGTCTACCAGAATACCGACCCCCACCACCTGCACGCGGTAGGGTTCCAGCATCTCCAGCACCTCGCGCACCGAGCCACCGGTGGTGAGGATATCGTCCACCACCAGCACCCGCTCGCCTTCACGCAGGGTGAATCCCCGTCTTAACACGCGCTTATCGCCTTCGCGTTCGGCGTAGATGGCGCGCGTGCCCAGCTGCCGGGCAACCTCGTAGGCGATAATGACGCCTCCTGTTGTCGGCCCAACCACCACATCTATCGGCTCGGTGCGGAAACGTTCTGCAAGGTCGCCGCACAGCCGCTCGACGTGGTGCGGGTGCTGTAAAATCTGAAACTTTTCGAAATAGGTGTCGCTGTGCTTGCCTGAGCTGAGACGAAAGTGCCCGTGCAGGATCGCACCGCACTCGCGGAACACCTGCAGAATCTCGTCCGCCGAAATGCTCATCACCTTGCCCCCAGAGGTGGTTCTGATGGTCAATTCGCGGAGCGGGTGGGGTTTTCCTCTAACATTTTGCGCTGAACCGTCTGGCAGAACCGCCGAAGCCGATTCCGGTCGAACTCGTCCTTCGCCAGCGACAGCGCTTTGACGAAGTAGGGATATGCCTCGCGGTAGTTCTTCGTGCCGCGAATGATAGCCATACCCATCTCCTCATACAGTTCAAAGGAGTTCGGGTTGTTGCGAATGCCCTCCTGAAGCAGTTGTCGGGCATGTTCATAGCGGTGCAGGCTCCCGGAAAGCATGAAGCCGGCAACCTGATACGCCTGCACGAAGTGGGGGTCCAGCCACGTAATCATACGAAGCAGAGGCAGGAGGTCGGTATCCCGTGACCAGTCGCCGTGGTGCTCGATGTATTCGTGGTGGTACTGGTCCACCTTAATCCACAGCAGGTTGGCGAACACCACGCGAAACTGTCCCGCCATCGCCATCACGGTGCGCAGGGCGGCGTTGTCTGACGACAAGTGCTCGGTTGGGGGCGAGTTCTGGCACATCAGCCCTTCCGCCAGCACCGTACCGACCGCGAAGACGGCGACCAGAGCTGCAAGGGGTTTCATGCGCTCATCCTCCTGCGAAACAGCCAGTAACCGCCTGCAATCACCCCTGCGGCGGCGATGGCTCCTGTCTGCGTCATCAGTTCATGGCGCATCTCCGCGCTCTCCCAGTGATGCGGCTCGTGATGGTGCCCGTGTTCCTCATGCGCTGAGGCAGACGCCACCAGCACCGCTGCTACCAGCAGGGGGGGTATCCATCTAAGCCTACATCTCACGGCGCCGGAACCTCCACACAGATATTGCCACGCACATCGCCGTGTAGCACACTGCGTATACCGCCACCATCAGAAGATAGCCGATGGGCACGGTCAGGTCATGCACCAGAGCGTCTTTGAAGCGGAACGCCTCCATGTTCGGCAGGAGCGCGCTGACGGCGGTAATCGCCCACTTCGCAAATCCGGTGTTGCGCTCCGCCAGATGGTGCAGGTAGCCCATCTTCAAACTACCCAGCAGGTACAGGAAGAGCGTCAGGGTGGCGGTCATGGCGGGGGTGAAAAAAGTAGAAACCAACAGCGTCAACGCCCCAACCAGCGCCACCTCGAGGTAGGTAAAGGCGACCGCCACTATCGCCAGCGTGGACAGGTAGTGCAGATGCACCCACAGGAGCGCCAGCAGAGTAGCAGCCATCAGAGTCATGCCAAGGTACACTGCGCCCAGCGCCCCGGCATAGCGAGCGAGCAGATACAGCCCTCTGGGAATGGGGCGTGCCAGCACGGGATAGAGCAGGCGTTGTTCCACGTCGTGAAACAGGGCGCCGCTGAGCAGGAACACAACGCTCAATGCCCCCGCCAGCAGAATCATCACCATGCCAGTGTCCTTCACGATTTTGACCTGCACACCGAGGTCGAAGAAGGACACAGTTCCGGCGACGGCGATGACCACCAGCGAGAGCAGAACCATCACATGCAGTATCTGCCGTCGCACAGCCTCCAGAAAACTCAGTTTAATCAGGGCAAAAAAAGCTCTGAGCATCCTCGTTTCCTCCTACGCGGCTTTCTCACCGGTAAACTCGGTAGATGGCGTCTGCTGAACGATTCGCAGGAAAGCCTCTTCGAGTGTCTCGCGCTGTTGTATCACGCTCACCAGTCTGGCACCGGTTTGTCTCAGCAAAGCCACCGCTTCGTACACCCGTTCCCCGTCTGTGACGGCATTCACCTGCGCACCATCACGTCGGACGCCTGAACACAGCTGGCGCAGGGCACGTTCTGCATCGGTTGTCACCTGTTCGGCAACGAGCACATAACGGTCGGTCTGCTGGGTGAGTTCTTCCGGTGTACCGAAGGCGAGCAGGCGTCCCTGGTGGATGATTGCCACGCGGTCGCAAATCCGTTCCACCTCGCTCAGGTGGTGCGAGCTCAGGAAGATGGTCTTGCCGTGCTCCTTTAACGCCTGCAACACGTTGCGCATCTCCACGCGCGACACGGGGTCAAGCCCTGAAGCGGGTTCGTCCAGTATCAGCAGCTGCGGGTTGCCGACCAGTGCCTGCGCCAGTGCCACGCGCTGGG
Source organism: Chthonomonadia bacterium (assembly GCA_013314755.1). Classification (GTDB taxonomy): domain Bacteria; phylum Armatimonadota; class HRBIN16; order HRBIN16; family HRBIN16; genus HRBIN16. The sequence continues at coordinate 202,323 of JABUFA010000002.1, read as the reverse complement.
TCATCCCCTTGGAAAGTTTACCGATAGGGCGATGGGCAAAGCCGTCGGCGCGAGCCATTTCGAGGGCGACTTCCACGCGGTGTTTCACTTCGCGCGAGGGAACGCCAGCCAGCGCCGCATGTGCATGGAGCAGTTCTCGGGGAGTGAGGTAGCGTGGGAAGTAGGGCTGTTCGGGCATGTAGCCCACCTGCCGGCGGGCACGCGGTTCCGTGCAGGGAATGTCATACAGCCAGGCGCGTCCCTGCGTCGGCGCGATAAAGTCCAGAAGCATCTTAATCGTGGTTGTTTTGCCCGCCCCGTTTGCGCCCAGAAATCCGACCGTTTCTCCGTCGGCTATTTGCAGGTTCAGGTTGTAGACGGCGGTGTATGTTTGATGACGAGAGGCGTAGACCTTGGTTAGCCCTTCGGTACGGATAGCCCATTGCGCCCGCATCTGCCACGCTCCTGCTGAGAGTATTCCTCTTATCTTAATCGGTAGATGGGGGCGAGTTGTTGAGGGTGAATCTATCTGGTTAAGAATATAGCACTTTTTCGGGTGAGAGTGGTGTGATTTCCGTCCGATGATAACAGCGGAGCAGTTCAGGGGGAAGACATCCACCGGGAAAAAGGGTATAAGTTATGGGAGCATCGCGAAAGCATCTGAACGGAAACGAAGAGGCATTCCACCTGCTGGGTATCCTGCCCACGGCGCTACAGGCGATTTACAGCGCGTCGCAGGTACGTCAGGTAGTCGAGCGTGCCTGCACCGCCATCGGTAACAGTTTGGGCGCTCAGGCGGTGTTTGTGCTGTGGTATTCCGAGAGTGAGCGTGCCTTTGTGGGTATGCCGTCAGGTTACGGCATCGACGATGGCTCGTTGTCGCAGGTCCATCTGCCCGCAGGTGTTTGCGCGGCGAGCGACCACGCCTTTGTGCACGACAGCCCCTATATCAGCGACCAGACGGACGAGGAAGAGCTGCTCACCGCCCGATTGAGGCGCGACCTGCAGGTGAAGCATCTGCTGACGCTTCCCATCCGCGACGAAAAGCATGTGCGCGGAGTGATGCACGTGGTGAACAGGTCTCTGAGGGCGCATGGCTCTGCCGAGGTCGCCTTCGCGCAGAGCATCGCGCAGGCTTGCGGTTTCACGCTCTCTCTGCTTCACCACCGCCACTACATTGACCGGATGGCGATTACCGATGGGCTGACGGGACTTTTCAACCGTTATCACATGGAGTCCCTGCTGGAGGAGCACGCCCACATTGCCATGCAGAACAGGACGCCGCTAAGTGTGGCGGTTGTGTATCTGGACCACCTGAAGTATATCAACGACGTGTACGGCTACCGGGTCGGCGACCGTGCGCTGACGGCGGTGGCTCAGGCGCTTCAGCAGAGTGTGAATGGGCGTGCCATGCTGGCGCGGTACGCCGGCGATGAGTTCGTGGCGCTTCTGCCCGGCGTGAACCTGCGCGAGGCACAGGCGCAGATGCAGGCGGCTCGTGACCTGATTGCGCAGGAATGCTGGGAGCCAGTCGGTGGGCTGAGCGTCAGCATCGGGGTGGCAAGCTACCCGGACAGCGCGATACCGGTGCACCATCTGCTCGCTTCGGCAGAGGATGCGGCGCTGGCGGCTAAGCGGAACGGACGCAATCAGGTGGTGATTGTTGCCCCGCGTTGTGCGGCATGAACTGGTAAAGCTCCACCTGACCTCCCTGCGAAAGCCCTCACCCTGACCCTCTCCAATGGGGAGAGGGAATGTCCCCCTGCTTGCGAGGGGACTACAGGGGGGCTGAGACTGTCCCCCTGCTTGCGGGGGGACACGGGGAGGCTGACAACATCCTGAACTCCGCGTGGGCAGAGAGGGAACCCCTCTCCCGACCTCTCCCCGACGCGGGGAGAGGAGAATCTCCCCTTCCCTTGCAGGGAAGGGGACGGAGGTTAGGTTCGAACGGCGTTCTATGCGTTGCGGACGGTCTGCAGGACCTCTTCGATGCAGGTGTCCAGCGGCACCGTCCGCTGTTCTTTGGTAACCATGTCGCGCAGGGTGACAGTTCTCTGTGCCAGCTCGTCTTCGCCCAGCAACAGCACCACCCGACAGCCCAAGCGGTCAGCTACCTTCATTTGCGCTTTCAGACTGCGCCGCTGGTAGTCGGTTTCGGCGGAGATGCCTGCTTCGCGCAATGCCTGTAGAAGCTTCAAGGCAGGCAGGGTTGCCTCTTCGCCCAGCGCGGCGACAAACGCCTCAACCGCTTCCCGTTTTGCCTCCGCCAGCCCCAGCTCTTTCATCACGATAATCGCCCGCTCGATGCCCAGCGCAAAGCCGATACCGGGGGTAGGAGGTCCGCCAATCTCCTCCACCAGTCCATCGTATCGCCCGCCGCCGCCCAGCGCGTTTTGTGCTCCCAGCGCGTCGCTGACGATTTCGAAGGCGGTTTTCGTGTAGTAATCAAACCCGCGCACCAGATGCTTATCCACCACGTACGGAATGCCCAGTCCATCCAGATACTGACGCAGGGCGTCGAAGTGCGTGCGACACTCCTCGCACAGGCTTTCGATGATGTCGGGGGCGTCGTGCAGAAGTGCGCGGCACTTCTCGCGTTTGCAGTCCAGCATACGCAGAGGGTTCAGCTCGTAGCGGGTCTGGCACGCTTCGCACAGCTCCTGCACAAACGGACGGGCAAACTCGCGCAGGCGTTCGCGATAGGTCGGGCGGCACACCGGACAACCCACCGAGTTCAGCACCAGCGACAGGCGCGAGATGCCCAGCTGCCTGTAGAAGTGCATCGCCAGCGCAATCACCTCGGCGTCCAGCGCGGGATGCTGTGAGCCAATTGCCTCCACGCCCAGCTGGTGCGCCTGGCGGTATCGTCCTGCCTGCGGTCGCTCGTAGCGGAAGATGGGGGTGATGTAGTACAGCTTGCTCAGCCCGCCCTGCGCCGCAAGGTTATTCTCCACATAGGCGCGCACCACAGGAGCCGTACCTTCGGGCTTCAGCGTGACGCTCCGCCCGCCGCGGTCGGTGAAGGTGTACATCTCCTTACTGACCACGTCGGTATGTTCGCCCATGCTGCGGGTGAACAGGTCGGTATCCTCGAAGATAGGGGTGCGGATTTCGTGGTAGCCGTAGCGTTTGCACAGCGTGCGGAAGGTCTCTTCCACCCGGTTCCAGAGGGGTGTTTCGTCGGGCAGGATGTCATTGGTGCCGCGCGGGCGCTGGTATCGCATACTCTCCTCCGCAACAAAAGAGCGACACCGCGAACGTGCGGGTGTCGCTGGGTAACATGGTAGCGGCGGGCGGACTCGAACCGCCGACTCCACGGGTATGAGCCGTGTGCTCTGACCGACTGAGCTACGCCGCCCTATTCGCACTTTTATTTTACCACATTTGAGTCAGGTGTCAAGGGCAGGTGGGCTTGCTTTTGAATGGCGTTTGCTGATACCATAATGAGTGTTGAGGCTGGCTGGGGGAATTAACAACGGCAGATGGAAGCTCAGCATTGGCTTGATGACCGCCTACACGAGGAATGTGGCGTCTTTGGCGTCTACGCGCCGGGCGAGGATGTGGCGCGAATCACCTTCTTCGGGCTGTACGCGCTCCAGCATCGCGGGCAGGAGAGTGCCGGTATCGCCGTCTCCGATGGCGAGCGCGTGCTGGTGCACAAGGAGATGGGGCTGGTCTCGCAGGTATTCGACGAGGAGACGCTCGGTTACCTGCGCGGTCATATCGCCATCGGACACACGCGCTACTCTACCACCGGTTCCAGCGTGTTGCGTAACGCCCAGCCGGTGATTTGCGAATCACCAATCGGTACGGTGGCGGTGGCGCACAATGGCAACCTGGTGAACGTGGCGCCGCTGCGCCTTCGCCTTCAGGAAGCAGGAGTCCACTTCCACAGCACCAGCGACAGCGAGGTGATTGCCCGACTGCTCTCTGCCGAACTGGCAGAGAACCGCGACCCGCTGGAGGCGATGCGCCGGGTGATGGAACAGATTTCGGGGGCGTACAGCCTTGTCATTCTGACGCCACACCATCTGCTGGCGGTGCGTGACCCGTACGGCGTGCGCCCACTGTGCCTGGGGCGCATCAACGGGCATTATGTGGTCGCCTCCGAGACCTGTGCCCTGAACGTGGTGGGCGCGGAGTTCGTGCGTGAGATAGAGCCGGGCGAGGCGGTGCTGGTCGATCAGGATGGGCTTCGAGACGAACAGGTGGTCCCCCTGCAACGGCACAGCCTGTGCATGTTCGAGTTCATCTACTTCGCTCGCCCCGACAGCCACATCTACAACCGCACCCTGCACGAGGTACGCCGGCGCATGGGGCAGGAGCTGGCGCGAGAGCATCCCGTGCCCGGCGCACAGGTGGTTATTCCCATCCCCGATACCGGTATCCCCGCCGCGCTGGGCTTCGCGCAGGCAAGCGGGATACCCTATGCGGAAGGGCTGATCAAGAACCGCTACATCCAGCGAACCTTCATCCAGCCAGACCAGCGCATGCGCGAGCTGGGCGTGAAAATCAAGCTGAATCCGCTGCGCGAGGTGATTTCGGGACGCAGGCTGGTAATGGTGGACGACAGCATCGTGCGCGGCACCACCACCGGCAAAATCGTGCGGATGTTGTTCGAGGCGGGCGCGAAGGAGGTGCACGTGCGCATCACCTCGCCGCCCATTCGCTACCCGTGCTTCTACGGCATCGACATGGCAACGCGCGAGGAGCTGGTCGCCGCGTCGCACAGCGTGGAGGAGATACGCCAGATGATCGGCGCCACCTCGCTGGGCTATCTGAGTATCGAGGGAATGCTTCGTGCGGTGCGCATGAAGCGGCACCATTTCTGCCTCGCCTGCTTTGACGGCAAGTATCCTATCCCTGTACCTCGCGATGTGAAGCTGAGCAAACGGCTGTGGGAGGACGAGGAAGCCTCTGCCCCCGCTTTCTGCGGCAGCCCGGAAGAGGGCGAACCCTGAACCCCCTGTAAAAGTTTGCAGCCCTGCCGATAATCTATCCTGTGAAAATACCCTCTCCCGGAGGTGCCTGTATGACTGATTTGTGCGCTTACCTGCGCGTCAACGACGCGAACCTCGCCCTGAGGCGCCAGTTTGTAGGCCTCACCGAGGAGGACATTCAGATATTAAAGCAGTTACGCCCGTGGGCGGAGAGTGTAGCGGATACCATCGCGCGTGAGTTCTACGATGTGCAGTTCTCCTTTGCTCCCACTCGCCAGTTCTTTGAACAGTTCGCGCAGAAGAAGGGCATCTCGCTGGAGCAGTTGCGGCAGGGGCTGGAGAAGACACAGGCGCAGTACTTCAGGGACATTTTTCAGGAGGCGGACAGCGGCGGCGGTTACGGCATGTCGTATTTCGAACGGCGCCTGCGCATCGGCTATGTGCACGTGGTGATCGACCTGCCTCAGAAGTGGTACTTGGGCAGTTACACCATCTATCAGAGGCTGGTGCGCAAGTATCTTGCCCAGTATTTCCGCTGGCGTCCCCGCTTCCGCGCCCGCGCCGAGGAGGCTATCTTCAAGGTGTTCAACTACGACATGCAGGCGGTGTGCGACTCGTACCTGATGCACCTGACGAAAACCTTCGGGGTAGACGCCGCTGCTATCGCAGAGAACATACCAGGGCAGAAGGACTTGACCGAGTATGTCGGCGATTTCCAAAAAGTGTTCCAGAAGGTGGTTGCCTCTCTGGATGCTATGTCGCGTGGCGACCTGAGCGTGCGCGTGCACAGCGGAGGCAACGGCAAGGATACCCTGACGGCGAACTTCGACGCGGCGGTGGGCAGTCTGGCGGATGCCGTACGGGAAACGCGCGCGGCGGCGCGAGTCGTGCAGGAGCGTGTTCAGCAGACTATCGAACTGCTTCAGGCGTTTGTGGCTTCGGGCGATGCCTCCAGCGACAGTGTGGTAGACCTCCTGCATCAGCTGCAGAAGGCGGTGCAGGAAGTAGCAAAAGGGGCGGAGCAGACGGCGCTCTCCGCATCGCGCGGGGTGGAGAGCGTGAGCGCGATTGTAGAGGACATCCGCATCATGTCGCAGCAGCTGAGCGAAGCCGGACAGACCGCCGATGAGGTCGGCAAGGTCGCCGTGCAGGGGCGTGAGGGGCTACAGCGGTCCGAGCAGGCGATGCACGCCCTGGAGAACGACACCCGTACGCTGGCAGAGCAGCTTCAGCAGCTGGTGAACATGGCAGCAAACATCGGAGGCATCCTGAGCACGATTGAAGAGATTGCTGGTCAGACGAACCTGCTTGCGCTGAACGCGGCGATTGAGGCAGCGCGAGCGGGCGAGCACGGTCGCGGCTTTGCGGTGGTGGCGGATGAGGTGCGTCGTTTGGCGGAGCAGTCCGCACAAGCCACCCAGCAGATCAAGCAGATTATTGAACAGGTTACTTCGCAGGCGCAATCGGCGGCGCAGGCGATGGACGTCAACCTGGCGGCAGTCAGCGATGGCGTGAAGCGGTCGTTAGAGGTGGGGCAAGGGCTGGCTGAGATACTGCGTGCGGTGGATACCATTATCCAGCAGGTGCAGGGTTCGGCTGCCACGGTGGAGCGCGTTCAGAGCAACGCCCAGCAGATGCTGAGCGAGATCGAGCACATCGCCGCGATAGCACAGGAATCCAGCGCAGCCGCCGAAGAGATGCTGGCTTCCAGCACAAACGCCGTCCAGAACATCCTGCGCGTGGCAGATGAGGTGAGCAAGCAGGCAGAAGGGTTGTATGGCGTGGTGGACCGACTGCGCTTCTCTCTGGGCAGATTTGTGTTGACCCAGGAGGAGGCGAACGACATCCACCACAAGGTGGACATCTTCAAGAAGGCGCACCTGAAATGGGTGGAGCGGCTGGAAGGGCTGGTCTATCGCAACATCAACATTCCGCGCGAGGAGCTGGTCTCGCACCGCGAGTGTGCGCTGGGCAAGTGGTACTACAGCTTCGGGATGCAGAACTACGGGCACATACCGGAGTTCCGCGCCATCGAGCCACCGCACGAGAAACTGCACGCCATCGCCCGGCAGATTGTGGACTGCATTGACCGCGGCGACAGGGCGCAGGCAGAGCGATTGCTGGAGCAGGTGCGCGGTGTGAGCAAGGAGATTGTGGCTGGTCTGGAACGTTTGCGCCAGGCTGCCGAACAGGCGCAAGAAGGCGGCATGCCCCGCGCCGCTTAAGATTCGACCTGACCCCCGGCCCCTTCCCGACGCGGGAAGGGGAGCCTCGCCTCTCCCCGTGTCGGGGAGAGGTCGGGAGAGGGGTTTACAACGCAACCTAACCCCCGTCCCCTTCCCTGCGAGGGAAGGGGAGCCTCACCTCTCCCCGTGTCGGGGAGAGGTCGGGAGAGGGGTCCTCCTCGCCTGCGGGGAGGTCAGTTGGGGCTTTCGGCGGCTTTGAAAGACACCTAACCCCCAGCCCCTTCCCGACGCGGGAAGGGGCGTCTTACTTCAGAAGTTGTCAGCCCCCCTGTTATCCCCCCGCAAGCAGGGGGACACCTGAGGGCAACCACAATGGTTGCCCCTACACAGCAGGGAAACGCGCAGGCAAGGGCGTATTCCTCAAATACCAGCACGACGAATAACGAGGAGACCCTATGCAACTGCGAGCGTTTCTTTGCCTGTTGATTCTGGGCGCGGCAGCAGCCATGGCTTTACGCGGGGCGCAACCGCCTGCTCAGTCGCCGGGCGTTCTGCATGATCCGCGAGAAAGACATCTGGCGAACGTGAAACAACTGACCGACGGAGGCGAAAACGCCGAAGCCTATTTCTCCTTCGACGGCAGAAAGATTATCTTTCAGTCCACTCGTCCGCCGTTCAAAGCCGACCAGATGTTCATCATGAACGCTGACGGCTCGGATGTGAAGCTGGTCTCCAGCGGCAAAGGGCGATGTACCTGCGGATTCTTCTCGCCTGATGGCAAGAAGATACTGTACAGCTCCACCGACTGGTGGTCGGATGAGCCGCCCCCTCCACCTGACCGTTCCAAGGGCTATGTTTGGGGGCTGTATCCCTATCGGCTGTACATCGCCAACGCCGATGGCTCGAACCGCAAGGCAATCACCGACGGCGAGGGTTACAACGCGGAGGCGTCCTTCTCGCCCGACGGCAAAAAGATACTGTTCACTTCCGACAGGGATGGCGACCTTGACCTGTACGAGTATGACCTGCGCACTGGCAAGACCAAGCGCCTGACGAACGAGCTGGGTTATGACGGTGGACCCTTCTACTCGTGGGATGGCAAATATATCGTATGGCGAGCCAGCCGTCCCAAAACGCCCGAAGAGATTGCCGACTACAAGGCTCTGCTGAAGGAGCGAGCAATCCGCCCCATGAACCTGGAGATATGGGTGATGCGTTCGGACGGCACGGGCAAGCGACAGGTCACCCATCTGGGCGGCGCGAACTTCGCCCCTTTCATGCATCCCGACAACAAACGCATTATCTTTTCGTCCAATCACCTGGACCCACGCGGGCGGGAGTTTGACCTGTTTATCATTAACGTAGACGGGACCGGTCTGGAACGGGTAACATATACGCCGGAGTTCGACGGCTTTCCCATGTTTTCACGCGACGGCAAGAAGCTGATTTTCGCGTCCAACCGAAACAGCCGGGCGCGAGGGGATACGAATATTTTCGTGGCGGATTGGCGGGATTAGGTGAGGGGGTGACAGCCCCCCCGACCTCTCCGCAAAAGCCCTCACCCTGACCCTCTCCCACGAGGAGAGGGAATGTCCTCCTGGTTGCAGGGGGACTACAGGGGGGCTGACAATATCCTGAACTCCGCGTGGGCAGAGAGGGAACCCATCTCCCGACCTCTCCCCGACACGGGGAGAGGTGCGGCTCCCCTTCCCTCGCAGGGAAGGGGACGGGGGTTAGGTCTACTTTTTGCGATGGCTATTCGGGTCAACACGCATAGTGAGGAACACACACGGCAGCTTGGCGAAGCGCTGGCACAGGTGCTTCAACCGGGTGACATCATCTGGTTGAGGGGCGAGCTGGGCGCAGGCAAGACCACGCTGGCGCAGGGCATCGCGCGCGGGCTGGGCGTGACCGAACCTGTGCTCAGCCCAACGTTCACGCTGATTCGCGAACATCGCGGACGGCTACCCTTCTTCCACGCCGATGCCTACCGTCTGGAGGGGGCAGAGCAGGCGGCGGATCTCGGTCTGCAGGAGTATTTCCAGCGGGGAGGCGTTTTCGCGGTGGAATGGGCGGAACATATCGCCGAAGCCCTGCCCGAGGAGCGGTGGGAGGTGCTTCTGGAGGGCGGGATGGATGAAGAGCGGCGCATCACCATCAGCGCGTTTGGCGAACGCTACACACAACGGTTGAAGGTTCTGGAGGAGGCTCTTGCGTCTGCTGGCTTTAGAGACAACGGGTGAGGTCTGCAGTATCTGCGCGTCACAGGACGGCAAGCCGGTCGCTGTGCTGACCTTCGCGCATGGGATGCAGCTTTCCACGCGGCTGATTCCCTTTATTGACCATGTGCTGAACACGGCAGGCTGGCAGATGGCGGATGTGGACGCCTTTGCGGTGGGCTTGGGACCGGGTTCGTTCACGGGCACGCGCGTGGGGGTGATGACCGCCAAGACCTTCGCGCAGGCGCTGGCTAAACCGATTGTGGGCGTATGCAGTCTGGACGTGCTGGCAGGAGAGTATGCTTTTATCCCGCATCAGGTGGTCTGCGCCGTTGTGCCTGCCCGCAAGGGCGAGGTATATGCCTGTGTGTATGAGGGAGGCTCTGAATTTCCCCAGCCTGTGACCGAACGGGCGGTGTACACCGTGCAAAGCCTTCACGATATCCTTCTGCCGTTCATTGCCGGGGATGTGGTACTGGTCGGCAGTGTGCCGACAGACCTGCGCATGGCGCTGGCGGACTATCCGGTGTGCATCGCGCCGGTGGAATATCCGCGTGCAGAACTGCTGGGCAGGCTGGGCACGATACTGCTTCAGCAGGGACACCGCGACAATCCCCTGACGCTTGTGCCGATGTACCTGAAGCCTCCCGCCATCACCATGCCGAAGAACAAGGCATAGTGCTCAATTTCGGCGAGATAGGCGACGACTGAGGACAAAGCAGGAATAGTGGCTTACTGAGACGAAACAAGAAGCGCGGAGGCTGTAACCTCTCAGAGGTATTCGGCGTCCAAAGTAGAGAGCAGAGAGAGGCTTTCTCTGCGACTGTGAAGGTGGCGAGAGAACAACCGGGAGGGAACAGAGATGCCCAGATACTCCATTTGGCGAGTAACGCTGGTAGCTATTTTGGCGGTGATAGGCACGGCGACAGCGGCGCTGGCACAGGGAACACCCTTTAATATCCTGCGTCCAGCCGATGGCGCCATTGTACGGGAGCGGGTGCGCATTGAGGTGCCCCGTGCAAGCATCCCGCAGGGCGGATACGTTGGTATCTACATTGATGGCAGGTTCCAGACCTCGTTGGCACCCAGGCAGGACGACAAAGAGCCTCGCCTGCGCTACATCTGGGATACCAAAGTGCCGATTGTTGACCCCTCTACCCAGAAGCCCGAACCTGTTCAGGACGGTGAGCACACGATTACCGTCGTGCTGTATGACCCCGAGGGCAGGGCGATGGACCGCGCCGAGGTGCGAGTGCAGGTGGCGAATCGGGAGGGCATCAACCTGCCCGCGATGGGTACGCGCCTGCAGTATCGCTTCCGGCTGGGCGAGAACGTCAACTACAAACAACATGACGAGGTCATCCTGCTGGCGGGGCAGACGGGCGCAGAGATTACGGGCGGTGTAACGGGCGAACAGGTGGCTTACGAAGCGGACACCTTCTTCAACCTGTTCGTTTACGACATCCGGGGTAGCCAGTATATCATCCGCCAGCGGGCAAACAAACAGCAGGTACTGGCTTACAACCAGCCGGTGTACACGCTGGGCAAAGAGATGTTCCGCGCCGTCCTGCAGTTTGTCACTCCGCTTGGGAGCGTGGTGTATCAGAACGTGGATACCACGAACGATCCGTATGTATTCCGTGTGATGGTGCTTCCCATCCTGCCGGAGCTTCGGGTGAAGCCGGGCGACACGTGGTCTTCGTGGGCGCATATCCTCCTGCCCGATATGCCGGTAGAGCGCGCACGCAAGGTGCTGGCACAGAACAAACTGGAGGGCGTGGAGTGGGAAGGCGGCTACCCGACGGTGAAGATAACCCAGACCTACGAGGGAACGCTGTCGGGCACGCTGGAGTTCAGCAACTATGTGCTGGAGAAACCAAAGGTAAAGCTGAACCGCACGCTGTGGTTCGCCTTCAATGCCGGACGCCTGGTGCGCAGTGAGAGCACCATTGAGATCGAGGGACAGGTACCCACCGGTGCCCAACCGGCGCGATTGGCAGGCATGATGGGCGGAATGCCGGGTGCACCGATGATGGGTGCTCCAACAATGGGCGGTGGCGCGCCCTATTCCCCCTATGCTGGCTACGGTGCGCCGATGGGCGGCATGGGCGGAGGCATTAGCGAGGATGTGCGCGGAATGCGCTCGCGACGTGGTGCAGCCGGTGTACCGGGCATCCCGGGAGCGGGCGCGCGCACAGGGGCAACAAGCTACGGTGCACCTCCGGGCGTTCCCGGTGTTCCCGGTGCGCCGATGATGGGACCGACCTCGGGTGCGCCCGGTATTGGTGGACGTACGGCTCGCGGTGGATTCCCCGGTATCCCCGGTGTGCCGGGTATGCCTGGAATGCGTGGTGGGTTGCGAACCCCCGGTCCCATGCAGGCGCGCGAGCAGGCTCCGCTGAAGCTAAAGGTCGTTCAGTCTGTGCAACTGCTTCAGCAGTAACCGCATCTTTGACCGATGGGGGGCGGAGCAGGCACAACCCTGCTCCGCCTGTTGCTGTTTTTGGTATAATACGGACGGAACCGTTAACGTCTGAGATAAGAGGGCAACATGAATCGCGGCGCCACAGCAGAAGAAGTAGAAGAACAGCCCCGAGAGGAAGAGAACGAAATAGAAGACCGTCCCGCCGACCTGACGGAGCATCTGGAGGAACTGCGCACGCGCATCGTGCGGTCGCTGTTCGCCATATTTGTCGGATGGGTGGTGGGATACATCCTGTTTCCGGCAGTGTATCACCTGATTTCTCTGCCTCTGCAAGAGCCTCTGCGCCGGGTAGAGGGAAAAACGGTCTTCCTGCACTTTGCCGACCCCTTTTTCCTGCGCCTGAAACTGTCGTTTGTGGTGGGACTGATACTGACGGCGCCGTATATCACCTACCAGATTTGGGCGTTTGTGGCTCCAGGGTTGACCCGCAGTGAACGGCGGGTGGTGCGGATGTTCATCCCGTTCTCGGGCGTGCTGTTCCTGCTGGGTGTGGTGCTGGGCTATCTCTTCTTGCCGGCGGCTATCCGCTGGTTTTTATCGTATCTGTCAGACTACGGGAACGCAACCCTCTTGCAGAACCCGCTCAGCTATGTTCTGCTGACGGTCAAAATCCTTCTGGCGTTCGGCATCTCCTTTCAGCTTCCCATCGTGCTGATTATTCTGGCAAAGCTGGGGCTGGTTACCTCTAAGAGGTTGCTGGTCTACTGGCGTCATGCTATTGTGGTCATCTCGATAGTTGCAGCCGTTGTTACGCCCACCAACGATCCCCTTTCCATGATGGTGATGGCTCTGCCAATGGTGTTTCTGTATTTTCTAACCATTGGTGTGGTGAAGCGGATGGAGAATAACGCCGCGAAGCAAGGGCAGGCGACCGATTAGCAGACAGGAAAAGCACACCCTCTACGCGAACTGTTTCCTGGCTCGAGATCGCTCGTGTCCCTCTTCGTCCTGTGAGAAAGGGTGTTGTATCCCATCAAAGGGGTGTCTGCCATGAGGCGAGTATGGACAGCGCTACTGCTGGTAACCATTTGTGTATCCTCGTACGCGCAGGGATACTGGGACGCTTATGCGCCCCAGCGTGTGTTCACCACGCAGGAACAGCCTGTGATTACCGTGTCCGGCGTGGGCACTCATCGCCTGCAGGTGCAGGTGTACCATGTGGACGAAAGCAAAATAGTCAGACACCAGTTGAGTGCGGTAAGTCCGCATGCCATGAGGGGGAAGCCCGCCAGCCCGCCTCAAACCGTGCTTTTTACCCCGCCATCTGCCCGCCGGGTTTACCATGCGCGTGACGTGCGTCTACCTCGCCTGCCTGCGGGCATGTATGTGGTGCTGGTCAACGATGGGCGCGGTCGCGCTCGGGGGATGCTGTTGTGGGTATCCGATATCGGGCTGGTGGTGAAGTATGCCCCGGCGGGGAAGATGATGGCGCGTGTGGTGCGCCTGCAGGACGGCAAGGGCGTACCCGAAGCGAGGGTGGCATTTTATACGACGGGTAAAACGCCCGCCTTTCAGGCGGCCACCGGCGCCGATGGTGTTGTTGAATTACCTCTTTCTGAACCTGTGGCGACTGCGATGGTCTGGGCGTTCAGGGGCGCGCATCGCGCCGCGGCGTACGTTTCCCTGAGCCAGCCTGTGCCTTTCGTGCAGTACGTGTTCACCGACCGACCGGTGTATCGCCCCGGGCAGAAGGTGTTTTTCAAGGGGATTGTGCGTGAACGGGTGGAGAACGATTACCGCGTGCCTTCGTTCGAGTCGGCAAAGGTTACCTTGTTGGACCCCGAAAACCAGCAGATTGGCGAGCAGACCATTGCCGTCAGCGAACGCGGCACCTTTGCGGGAGCGTTTCAGCTGCCGGAGGAGACGCCGTTAGGAGGCTACTCCTTCAGGGTGGTCTACATGCGTGCGGGGCAGGAGGAGCCGGTACAGTTTGCAGAGGTGGTGGGCGGCTTTGAAGTACAGGAGTATCGCAAGCCCGAGTTTCGGGTGAAGATGGATCCCGCACAGCAGGTGTATATCCGCGGCGAGACGGCAACGTTTCGGCTTCATGCGGAGTACTATTTTGGTGCGCCCGTTGCCGGGGCGAGGGTGAAGTATTACGTGTACAAGCGCTACCTGTGGGACTGGGAGTGGACGGAAGCCGCAGACGAGTACCGCGAACTGTACGGCTCGGAAGAGGAAGAGGAGGAAGAGGTATACGGCGGCTACGGCGAGATGCTGTTGGAGGGCGAAACGACCACCGACGAGCGTGGCGACGCCATCATCCGCATTCCTACCAGAGCGCACGCCGAGCCGTGCAGTTATGCAGTGGAAGCGGAGGTCACCGACCTGAGCCTGCGCACTGAGGAGGCATCGGCTTCGGCGGACGTGTATCCTGCGGCGGTGAGGCTCACCTGGCGTTCGGATGCATGGTGGTTAGAGCCGGGGCAGACGGCGCGTTTTGAACTGCGAGCGAGTCATCCGCGCACGAAAGTGCCACTCGCAACGGCGGTGAAGGTGTCTGCGTATCGGGTGCGCTGGATACGGCTGAAAGGCGAGCAGTGGAAGCGTGAGGAGATACCCTTGTGGAGCCGCACCGTGCGCACCGACCAGCGGGGAATCGCCCGGATTGATTTTACTGCGCCGCGCGAAGGGGAGTATCTCCTGCGGGCATCGGCGACCGACGGGGCAGGGCGATTCACGCAGAAGGAGTACACGATAGGCGTATACACTCCCATCTATCGTGGAGAGCCTCTGGGCGCGCCCCAGACACTGCAGGTTACCTTAGACCGCAAAAACTACCTGCCCGGCGAGCGGGCAAAGGTGCTGATACGCTCTTCCGTGCCCGATGCGGAGGTGTGGTTAACCGTTGAGGGGCGCAAGCTGTTCGCCTCACAGGTGGTGCGCCTGAACGGCGGGGTAGGGGTGGTGGAACTGCCGACGGAGTGGCAGCACGCGCCCAACGCCTTCGTGTCCGCTAACCTGGTGAACCGCAAGACGCTGATTCGGGTGCAGAGGCTGTTGAGAGTTGCCCCGAAGGGCAAGATTCTGCAGGTGGAGGTAATACCGAGCAAAGAGCGGTACCTGCCCAACGAGGAGGCGGTGTATACCATCCGCACGCGCGACGACGAGGGCAAGCCCGTATCCGCAGAGGTTGCGCTTGGGGTGGTGGACGAAGCCATCTACTCCATCATGCCCGACTACACTCCCGACATCCGCCGCTTCTTCTGGGGCGCCACGCCGAACGCGGTCAATACTTCGGTCTCTTTTGGGCGGGAGTACGCGGCGGGGGCGGCGAAAGAGGCTGCTAGGCGCGAGATGGAGGAGGTGCGTCGGCGATTCGAAGACACCGCCTTCTGGAACCCCGCCATCGTTACCGACAACAACGGTGAGGCACAGGTGCGCTTCTCCATGCCCGAGAACCTTACCGAGTGGCGTGCGACCGCCCGCGCGGTGACAGCGGACACGGCTGTGGGCACGGTGCGCAGTTACGCCAAGACCTTCAAGCCTCTGCTGGTGCGCCTGCAGACACCGCGCTTCCTGACCCAGGGCGACCGTTCAGTCATCTCCGGCGTGGTGCACAACTACACAGAGGGGACGCAGGAGGTGGTGGTCTCCCTGCAGGTGAGTGCGCCTTTGCGCATTGTGGAGGGACAGGACAGGCGAATCACCCTGCCGCCGCAGGGGCAGGCGAACGTTGACTGGACGGTGGAGGTAACCGCTCCCGGCGAGGCGACGCTAACCCTCACCGCACGCTCCGCGCAGGAGTTCGACGGCATGGAGCTGACGCTTCCCGCATACCCACGGGGGGTACCCCGTCTGGTTGCTTCGGCTTCGGTGGTCAAAGATGCGGTGGAGAAACGGTTCAACGTGGCGCCTCATCGCGTTCCAGGCAGTCTGAAACTGGTGGTGCGGGTGGCGCCTTCGTGGTTCGGTACGGCGATTGGTGCGCTGGACGAGATACTGACCTATCCGTACGGTTGCATCGAACAGACAGTACACCCGATGCTGAGCGCTTTGCGCGTGCTGGAGGCGATGGATGCGCTGGACCTGCAGAACGCTGACCTGCGCAAGAGGGCGGAGGAAGCCGTCCGGCGCGGAGTGATACGCCTGAGCGGAATGCAGTTCTGGGATGGGAGCTGGGGATACACCGAACACGCGGAGAGTAACGCGATGTGGACCGCGCTCGCGCTGGAGGCACTGAGCCGCGCAAAGTCGGCAGGGTTCAGCGTATCCGATGAGCGTATCGGTAAGGGCATCAACGCGCTCTATCGCCTGATTGGGGAGATACCCTCTCAGCCGCCCGACCTGAGAAAGGTTCCGAAGAACAAGCGGGATATGGTCATGGCGGAGTGGGTCCATCGGGTAAACCAGAAAGCACATGCCCTGTGCAGTGCGGCGTCCATCTCACCGCAGTGGGCTCGGAAACCGCTGATGCGCCTGTACGAATCGCGGAGGTATCTGGGCACGTCCTCGCAGTGTGCGCTGGTGATGGCACTGCGTTCCGCGAACCTGCCGACACAGGCAAAGGTGCTGGAGGGCGAGATACTTGCCCGCGCGGTGCAAACGCCTACCACAGCCTTCTGGCGCGAGGCAACCCCCTTCCTGCAAAGCCGTTCCGAGTGGTTGTGGTATGCCCAGGATACCTACGCTACCGCCTGGGTGGCGCGGATACTGGCACGCTATGACCCGCGTAATCCGTTGCTGGCTTGTGCGCTGCGCTGGCTGGCTGAGAAGCGTCAGGGCGATTACTGGTACTCCACCAATGACACCGCGCAGGTGGTCATGGCGCTGGTGGAGTATGCTTACAGGCGCCCCGAGGTAGTGAAGGGGAGCCATCGGGTGCGCGTGGTGCTGAACGGGGAAGTGGTCAAGGAGCTGGAGTATCGCGCGGAAGACTGGCTGAAGCCAGAGGATGTCATCCCCGTGCCGACAAATCGCCTGCGCGAGGGGCAGAATGTCCTGCGCATTGAGCATCAGGGCGAGGGCGAGGTGGCGGCGGCGACCGTTCTGCGGTATTTCGAGCCGACGGAGCGTGTGCAGGCGACCGCCCAGCAGATGCGTGTGGAACGAATCTACCTGAAGCGTGTGCCGCGCCAATTGACGCCCAGGGAGCGTGCGGATTTGAGGCGTCGTTACGGCGACGAGTCGGAGTACCTGTGGGAGCTGCGCCCGGCGAAGGGCGTCTTCCGCCCGGGTGAGCAGATGGTGGTTAAGCTGGTGGTGCACTGCGCCACCGACATCTACTACGGTGTGATAGATGACCCGAAGCCTGCAGGGTTTGAATTCGTGGAGCGTTTGGAAGACAGATACGACTGGCGCTACTGGTACTCGCGCAGGGAGGTGCGCGATGATCGGGTGGCGTTCCTGTCCACGTTCATCCCGAGGGGCAAGAGCGTCATCACCTACACCCTGCGTGCGGAGCGTCCCGGACAGGTTCGCGCCCGTCCTGTGCAGGCGTTCGGCATGTATCTGCCCGAAATCAACGCCAGCAGTACCGAAAACATGGTCAGGACACTGAAGCGATGAGCACTTATGGTAGAATCTACCGCGTGATTGTGGAACCCGATGACCCGAAGGGGTGGGTGGCGGTCCTGCCCGCTGTGCCGGGCATGATAGCGCACGGCGAGACGGATGAGGCCGCCCTCGTGCTGTTGAAGCAGTTATTGCAGGCGCATCTGGCGCGCCTGGTAGACGAGGGACAGCCGATTCCCGAAGACACGGTGGAGGTGTTCTGGGACGAGACCGACGAACAGGCAGGGGCAAAGCTGGTAACCATCGAGGTATAGCGGAGATGGGCGAGGCGGTGTTTCTGTTTTCGGTTGGCGCACTGCTGGCTGGGTTTCCGGTGTATCGCTTTGTCGGCTGGTGGGTGGAAGGTAGCATCACCGGCGGGGAGCTGGCGGTGCTGGTGGTGACGTATATTGGCTTGATAGGTCTGCTGTTGACGAGCAACAGCGGGTGGCTGATGCTGATGGCGCTGGTGCTGATGGTGTCGGGCATGGCGATTGTGCCGTGGCTGGGGGAGATGTTTAACCGGCGTGCCCTGCGCAAGATGGAAGAGGAGGAGATGTATCGCGCCCGCGATGCGTTGGTCGCCAATCCCGAAAACCATATCGCCCGGGTGGTGCTGGCGGAAAAGCTGTACAGGCTGGGCAGGTTAGAGGAGGCGATTGAGCATCTGGATTACGCCGTGTCGAATTCGCCCTCCATCTCGCGCATGGAACGTGGTAAACTGCAGTTGTGGAAGCGGGAACTGGAGTTCGCCCAGCGCAAACTGGTGCTCTGCCCGATGTGCGGTGCGGAGAATCCGGGCGAGGCGCGGCGGTGTATCCAGTGCGGCAGTCCCATGCAGACTCTCAGCGCGTTGAAGGAGTGGGCGGTGCAGGAGCAGGTGGTGCAGAAGGTGTTGCGCCTCTGGCTGACGGTGATGGCGGTGCTGACCGCGCTGGGCTTTGTGTTTTATCTCCTGCCTCTGGACGTGCAGGGGCTGGTGACGATTGCCGCGCTGGTGGTGGGGGCGTGGTACTTCCTGAATCGATTCGGTTCTTGGAAGCAGACGGTGTAGCAGTGGACTGGGCAATAGAGACGTTCAACCTGACCAAGATTTACTTATCTCTCTTTCGCCGGCGCAGGCTGGTGGCTGTGGACGCATTGAACCTGAAAGTGCCTGTGGGATGCGTTTTCGGCTTTCTCGGTCCTAACGGCGCGGGCAAAACCACCACCATTATGATGCTTCTGGGCTGTGTGTATCCGACGTCGGGCGATTTTCGCATCTTCGGTCGCTCCATCCGGGATATGGGCGTGCGCCGACGCATCGGCTTTCTGCCCGAAAAGTTCCAGTTCCACGACCTGCTGACTGCCGAGGAACTGCTGTGGTTTCACGGCAGGCTGACTGGCATGGACAGGCACACGCTGGCTCGGCGCGTGCCCGAGGTGCTGGAACAGGTAGGGCTATCGGCGCGGGCGCGATCGCGGGTGCGCGAGTTTTCCAAAGGGATGCAGCAGAGGCTTGGCATTGCGCAGGCAATCCTGCATGACCCCGACCTGATTATTCTGGATGAACCTACCTCCGCCTTAGACCCGCTCGGCAGGCGGGACGTGCGCGACCTTATCCTTCATCTGAAATCGCGCGGGAAGACGGTCTTTCTGAACTCGCACCTGCTGTCGGAGGTGGAGATGGTGTGCGACGAGGTGGCGATACTGCGCGGCGGGCGGGTGCAGAGGCAGGGAGGACTGGATGTGCTGTTGCAGGTGCATCCGGTCGTTGATGTGGAGTTGGTGGAGCGTTCGGAAGGGGTGATGCAGGCGGTGCGGGCGATGGCGACAGTCATCTCAGAGGATGGGACGCGCTTTACGGCAGAGGTAGGGAGCGAGGAGGATATTCCCGCTCTGGCGCGATGTATTGTGCAGGCAGGCGGCGATTTGATACGGTTTGCGCCTCGCCGGGAGAGCCTGGAGGACCTGTTTGTAAGGGTGGTGGAGGAGCACGAGTGAGGGCAATCTGGCTCATAGCCTCTCTGACGCTGAAGGAGACGATGCGCCGGCGTCTGTGGGTGGCGTCCCTGCTGGCTTCGCTGGCGGTGGTCGGCTTCGTTTTTGTGGCGAAGCTGGGCGCGTCGGTGCGTGCCAATGACCCCATCGTGCAGAGCGTCGTACCGCGCATCACGCTGATTCTGGGGCTGGATGTGGTGAAGTTTTTCGGCTCGGTGATGGCGATGACGCTGGCATCGGGAGCGATTGCGCTGGAAATCGAGCGCGGGATGCTGTACGCCGTCCTGTACAAGCCGCTGCGACGCTATCAGGTGGTGCTGGGGAAGTGGATAGGTATCCTATCGTTTGCTCTGCTGAACACACTGTTCTGGGCGGTTCTGCTGTACGTTTGTGTTCGGCTGATGATGGGCAGGGCGTACTGGGAGACGTGGCGTGCACCGCTGGTGGTACTGCTGTATCCCGTGCTGTTCGGCACATTGACTCTGCTTTTCTCCACCTTTGCCTCCACGGGGCTGACAATTGCGCTGTCCATTATCGCGGCGGGCGTGGCGTGGTCGGAGAAGCCGATGCGGGAGTTCGGCATCGTTTTCGACATTGAGACGTTAATCAACGTGGCGAACAATGTACGCTGGATTGTGCCCATGAACCATCTGCGCCGGTGGGTACTGGAGGAGATGGCGGTGATAGTTCCCGAGCGGATGCTCGCCAGCCAGCGGTTTCAGGCGTTTGAGACCCCGCCGGGCGGATGGGAAATCGGCTATGTGTTCGGATATGTCGCCGTCGTGCTTCTGCTGGCAATCTTCGTGTTTCAGAAGCGGGATGTGTAGCAGACCTGCATCACAGAATCACCAGCTTGCCCGTCTCCGCCGACTGCAGGCAGGCTTCAATCACGCGGATGACCTCTCTTGCCTGTTCCGGCGTTACGATAAGCGCCTCGCCGCGCAGAAGCACACCGGCGATGTTGCGGTAGTAATCGCGCCAGTCCCCACGCACGCTTTCCATGGTACGCGAAACCGTCTGGTCTCCCTCGCGAAACCATAGCCGAGCCTGATGTTCGGGCGGTTCGCTGGCTTTTGTGATGTCGCCTGCGTTCAGGGCACTCTCCTGCGGGTCCAGCCCGTATTTAACCAGTCCGCCCCTGTCGCCCAGCACGTACCATCGCGGACGCTCGGCAGCGCGCAGGTAGTTGACCTCTACGGTGTATGTGCGCCCGTCGCCGTAGTCCAGCACGGCGCGGATGAAGCTTTCCACGTCGCCCTGCCACACGCGAGGGTGTTTCCACGCGATAACCCGTTGCGGTAAACCCATCAGCTGGAGTGCCTGGTCCACCAGGTGTGCGCCCCAGTCGTGCAACAGAGAACCCATGGTGTCGCGCTGTGCTCGCCACCGGCTGGAGTGTCCGTAGCGCCCGACGCAGCTTTCTACCTGCCACACCTCGCCCAGCAGGCCGTCCTCTATCACCTGGCGCACGGTCAGGTAGTCCCAGTCCCATCGGCGGTTGTGGAACACACTCAGCAGGAGGTTGCGCTTTTGTGCTTCGGCGATGAGGTCATCTGCTTCGGCGGTGGTGATGGTGAACGGCTTGTCCAGCACCACATGCTTGCTCGCCTGCAAAGCCATCTTCGCGAGGGCATGGTGCGTGTTGTGAGGCGTAGCGATGACCACCAGCTGGACGTGTTCATCCGCGAGCAGGTGTTCGGGCTGTTCATAGACGCGCACGTTCCACTGCTGGCGTGCCTGCTCGCGTCTGCCAGCGTCGCGTGAGGATATGGCGGTAAGCCTCAATCCCTCTACCTGTGCGATGAGCGGGCAGTGGAAGGCTCGCCCCGCGTAGCCATAGCCAATAACCCCAACTCCAATCATGTTCAACCTCCTGTGTGCTTATGCCGCCTGTTCGCCCGGCTCCGCAATGCATACCCGGTTTCGCCCGGCACGCTTCGCCCGGTAGAGCGCGTCGTCCGCTTCCTGTATCAGTTTACCGGGGTCCACACCCGCACGCCATTGCGCCACCCCCACGCTGACGGTCACCCTGCCTTTGGGGAAGGGATGTTGTTCCACAATCTGGCGAACGCGCTCCGCCACCACCATGGCGGTCTCTATATCTGTATCTGGCAGGATGACCGCAAATTCCTCTCCGCCGTATCGCGCCACAAAGTCGTATGCACGCACATTCTCGGTGATGAGCCTCGCCACCTCGCGCAGGACAAGGTCGCCCTGCAGGTGTCCATAGGTGTCATTGAGCTGTTTGAAGCGGTCCACGTCAATCAGCATCAGGCACAGCGAGAGCCCGCGGCGACAGGCGAGGTTTATCTGGGCGTGCAGGTGTTCCTGAAACGCTCGGTGGTTGCCGACCTGTGTGAGCGCATCGGTGACCGACAGGTGTTCCAGCAGTTCGTTGCGTCGCTGCAGCTCTCGTTGTTGCTGTTTCTGGGCGAGGGCGTACTGCTCCAGCTGCATCGCCATCAGGTTGAAGCTCTCGGCAAGCAGATGGAAGTCGTATGGCGCCCAGCGCGAGGCGTGCACCCGCTGATTGAACTGTCCGCTGGCGATAGCATGTGCTGCAAGAGTAAGCCTGCGGATAAGGTTTACCACGGGGTATATCTGCAGAATGGCGGCGAGCGCCGAAATCCCCAGCCCTGCCAGCAGGACGGGTAGCAGGGATTGCAGGAGAATGCGCCGTACCACCTGCAAAGAGGTATCGCTGTACAGACCCGCCTCGCGCAGTGCATTGACAATCTGATGGTAGGCGATGATGGTATACAGCCCCAGTACCGCCGCCATGCACAGAAAGATGCCAATGAACAGCCGTCTGCGCAGAGATAGTTGTCGGAGCAGTCTCGCCATCTCGCACCCTGACGCAAAAAGTCGCTACCTGTCAGAATTATCGGCGCGAGGGCTGTTCCGCTATGCTGTCAGAGATACGGGTTTAGCGCAGACGGGCGATCGTCGCAACAATGGCGCGTGTGAACTCGGGGGTGGAACCACAGCATGACCCCACGATATTTGCCCCAGCCTGCACAAACTGCGGCGTGAACTGCGCCATCTCTTCGGGCTTCTGGGTGTATGTGGTTTTGCCTTCCACAAGCACCGGCATCCCCGCGTTGGGCTGGGCAATCAACGGGATGGAAACGGCTTCACGCATCCGCCGGATGACGGGAACCATCTCCTGTGCACCGGTGCTGCAGTTTGCTCCGACGACCTGTGCCCCTTCCTGCATCAGCGTGGTGGCGGCTTGCTCCGGGGTGACGCCCATCATCGTGCGCTCGCCGGCGCCGAAGCTCATGCTGGCAATCACCTTCATACCCAGCGATTTCGCTGCACGCAGGGCGACCACAATCTCCTCCAGCGCCATAAAGGTTTCCAGGATAACGGTATCCGCCCCACCGTCGCGAATCGCTTTAATTTGCTCGCTGAAGATATCGAACGCCTGCTCTTCACTCAGGTCGCCCAGAGGCTCCATCAACAACCCTGTCGGACCGACGGAAGCCATCACGGCGGCGCGGTCACCCGCTGCTTCACGTGCTATCTCTACCGCCCGCCGGTTAATCTCGGCGAGCTGTGCCTCCAGCCCGTGCCCGGCAAGGCGCACGCGGTTGCCTCCGAAGGTGTTGGTGGTGAGCAGCTGCGCTCCCACCTCCACGTAGGCGCGATGGACCTGCTGAACCTTTTCGGGATGGGTCAGATTCCACAGCTCGGGGCACTGTCCTGCCTCTAGCCCAAGCGACTGCAGCATCGTGCCCATGGCGCCGTCGGAGACGAGGATTGCGCCCTCAGAAATCGCTCGAAGCCAGTCCATAGTTCCTCCTCACAGGCGGTCCTCCAGTACTGCCTGGCAGATATCGATTCGGCTGATGATACCCACCAGTTTGCCGTTCGCGGTCACCGGGAGCCGCTTCACCTTCTTCTGAAGCATGATGGCGGCCGCTTCCAGCACCTCGGTGTTTTCGTCTACTGCTATTACCTTGCTGGTCATCGCCTGTTTCACCTTCATTTCCCGCACGCGCGCGGCGCGGGTGGGAAGATCCTGCCACTCGGCGCGGTAGGTCTCTTCGGTGTGCTCCTCGCCGGGGTGGGGAAGCAGTTCACGGATGATGTCGTGCTCGGTGATGACGCCTACCAGGTGCCCCTCATCGTCCACCACAGGCAGTCCGCTCACCTGATACAGGTCCATCTTGTCTACCGCGTCGCGCAGGGTGTCTTCGGGTTGCACGGTGACCACGTGTGTGTGCATCAGTTCCAGCACTCGCATAACGTTCACTCGCCTCATTCAGACCTTTTGGACACACTATAGTTTGCACAGCGGGAGGCGTTATCCCTGCCTGCGACCGAAGGGATTTTCTGTGGAATTCGCTAAACCTACCTTTGCAGGAGTGATTTCTGCAACAAGCCTGAGCACAGAGCATACGGAGGACATGAGATAGATGTCGGAACTGAGGTGGCATCCGTACTTTGAGCAGTGGGTAATTACCGCCACACATCGCCAGGAGCGTACCTTCCTGCCTCCCAAAGAATACTGTCCGCTCTGCCCGACCCTGCCGGGCAAGATGGAGACCGAGGTGCCGTTTCCTGACTACGAGATTGTGGTGTTCGAAAACCGCTTCCCTTCGCTTCAGCGCAATGCGCCGGAGCCGGCTGTGGAAGGCACGGAATTGACCCCTGTGACGCCTGCGCAGGGGGTTTGTGAGGTGGTGCTGTACACCCCCCAGCACGAGGGTGAGATGGCTGACCTGTCGGTTGAGCAGATTGCGAAGCTGGTGGAAGTATGGACCGACCGATTCGCGGAACTATCCAGCTACCCTTTCGTGAAGTATGTGCTTATTTTCGAGAATAAGGGCAAGGAGATTGGGGTGACCATTCCGCACCCGCACGGGCAGATATATGCCTATCCGTTTCTGCCTCCGCTAATTGAGAAGGAGGTACTCTCTGCGCAGAAGCACTATCAGCAAAACGGCAGGTGTCTGTTCTGTGCGGTCATGCAACAGGAGATACAGGACGGTCGAAGGATGCTCACCCGCAACGAGCATTTTGTGGCGTTTGTGCCCTTCTTCGCACGATACCCCTATGAGGTACACGTAATGCCTGTGCGCCACGTGGGCACGCTGACGGAGATGAGCGAGATGGAGCGGTGGTCGCTGGCGGAGATGCTGTCTACCGTCACGCGCACTCTGCGCAACCTGTGGCAGATGCCCATTCCTTATATTATGCTGTTGCACCAGTCACCTGCGGGTGAGGTGAACAGTGCGTATTACCACTTCCACGTGGAGTTTTATCCCTTCAACCGCACGCGCGACAAACTGAAGTATCTTGCAGGTTCCGAGCAGGCAGGCACGTTCATCAATGACACCCTGGCAGAGGAGACCGCAGCGGCGTTACGAGAGGCTCTGGCGAGATTGTGAAAAGAGGTAAAAAAGTTGTAACCTGAGGGCTTTCCCTGCGTCAGTAAATAGTGACGGCAGCTCGATTGAGGGAAAGCCCTCCCTTTTGCGGCAGCAGATACAGCAGTCCGCAAACCGCCTCTAAAGGCGGTTATTTTTTTATGCCATCTGACATAAAAGGGACAAAGCCCTCTCTCCAGAGGGACATTTGTCCCTTTCTCGGCGATGCTTATTCGCTCTCGGGCTACACCCCTTCGGATGTTGCCGGGGCGTAGAGGTCAGCCATCGCTTTGGTAATTTTGGCAAACTCCTGCCGCAGGTATTCTGGCTCCAGCACCTCGGCGTCAGCACCCCACGAGAGAATCCACCACGAAATCTCCTTCGTGCCGTAGGTTTCGGCGATGCAGATCATGCTTCCATCGGGCTGCATCTCCATCTTGTAGAAGCGCCTTCCGTGGGTGTCCCTCACGATGTGGGCGACGCGCGGCGAGAACTTCACCTTGACGATGACCTCATCGGTCTTGCCCCACACACCCCACGACCGCTCGAACCAGGTATCGGGGTCAAAGCGGGTGGGTTTGCGGAACTTCTGGGGGAGCATCTCTGCCTCGCGGATGCGCGAGACTCGGAACAGCCTCACCTCGCCGTGTCGCTCCGAGAAGGCAAGCAGATACCAGTGATGCTCCCGGAAGGTCAGGTGGAGCGGATGGATGATAATCTCCTCTTCCTGGTTAGTGGAGGCAGCCCAGTAGCGAATGCGTACCTTTCGCCTGAGTGCGAAAGCGTTCTGCAGGGTGAGCATGATGGTCTGGAACGCAAAGTAGTTCGCGTAGGTATCGGTGTCGATGCTGACGTGCTGCTTGAGCCTGTCCACCTCCCGCTGGGTGGCAGCATCCAGCATGGAGCGGATCTTCTGCATGGCGTTTTGGAGGTCGCGGGCGAAGATACTACCCTGCATAATAGCAGGGTTGGACGCCGCAATCTCCAGCGCCAGTGCCTCCTGGGGCGTGAAACGGATGGGTTCCAGAGAGGTCTGCGGCTCCAGCACGTACTGCCTCTGTCGGCGGCTGTAGCGTTTTGCGAGCAAATCGTTGTCCTCTAGCATCCTCAGGTAGCGATACACTGTGCGTTCAGACACTCCCAGCTTCTCCGCCAGACGCTTGGGTCTGAGGTCCTCCTGTTTGCGAATCTCCTGCATGAGTGCCAGCAGGCGCTCGGTCTTCGGGCGCCTCGCCTGAAAACCATACACGTTAGCCTCGGGCATATCGCAATCCTCCGTTCCAAACGATTTGGACTACTACGTTGACTTGCAGTCACCGCAGTAGTAGCCATGACTATTTCACATTATAGTATACTATACGAAATTGTCAAGTGTTTCATTTCGGCGGATAGATCATCTTTTCTCGCGCCAGTAAGTGTGTTTTATAGGGATGCTGTAGCTGTTTACCTATGTTGTACGTGTTGAACTATTTTGCACGCATAGATGCTGATGGAGTATCCAGGGGCGTTCGCCCCTGGATACTGTATGGATTCACAGTCCGTAGAGCGGCGGAAACTTCTGCTGGAAGTATCGTAGCAGAGCGTCGGCGCTGGGTGGCTCGCCCGTGATGCGCTCAACAAGTTCACTGGCGGTGTACCGCTTGCCCTGCTGGTGAACGTGCGTAATCAGCCACTCCAGCAGGGGGCGGAACTCGCCTTTGCGCAGCATTGCGCTCAGGTCGCCGAGGTCGCGCTGCGCCTGCTCGAAGAGCTGTGCGGCGTACAGGTTGCCCAGTGTATAGGTGGGGAAGTAGCCAATCATCCCGCCGGACCAGTGTACGTCCTGCAGAACGCCCTCTGCATCGTTTGGTGGTCGGAAGCCCATATAGTGTTCAAATCGCTCTTTCCACGCATCGGGCAGGTCGTCTACGCTCAGCTCGTTGCGCATCAGCGCGAGCTCCAGCTCAAACCGCAGGAGAATATGCAGGTTATAGGTCACCTCGTCCGCTTCCACGCGGATGGTGGATGGCTTGACTTCGTTGATGGCGAAAACAAAATCATCAAGGGTGACGTCCTGCAGGGCGGTGAAATGTTGCTGGGCAATGGGGTAGAAGTATTCCCAGAAGGGTCGGCTTCGCCCAACAAAATTCTCCCACATGCGCGACTGCGATTCGTGGATACCCAGCGAAACGGATTCTCCCATCGGCGTGCCCCAGTGTTCCTGCGGCAGCCCCATCTCGTACAGGGCGTGTCCCAGCTCGTGAATGGTGCCAAACAGCGATGGGTTCAGGAAGTCCTCGTAGAACCGGGTGGTGATTCGCACGTCGCCGGGCGCCAGACGGGTGGCAAACGGGTGCACGGTTGGGTCCAGGCGTCCGCTTTGCCAGTCAAAGCCGATGGTCTCCGCTACCAGCCGACAGAACGCCTCCTGTGCGTCGCGTGGGTAGTGCCGATGCAGGATGTCGGTTCTGGGGCGGCGCGGCGCGTTCTGAATGGCTGCCACCAGTTCGGGTGTGCGCTGGCGCAGGGGGGCAAATATCTCTTCCAGCCGTCGGGCGGTCATTCCCTGCTCGAACTCGTCCAGCAGGGCATCGTAGGGTTCCTGTTCATAGCCCAGTCGCTCGGCGATTTCGCGTACCAGCTCCACGATTCTCTGCAAGTGCGGTTTGAACAGCGCGTAGTCCGATTTCGCCCGCGCCTCTTCCCACACTTTCTCGGCGATGGCGGTGGTACGCGTGAACTCTTTCACCAGCTCGGTGGGCAGTTTGGTCATGCGGTCGTATTCGCGTCGCCATTGCCGGATGTTGACGGCGGTCACGCTGTCAGGGGGCTGAACAAGCTCGCTCCCTTCCAGTGCGGCGAGCCACTCGCCGACGCGAGGATCGGTGGCACGTTCGTGAATCATGCCCGACAGCAAGGCAAGCTGGTTCGCGCGGTGCGGAGCCGCTTTAGGGGGCATGGTCACGCGTTGGTCCCAGCCCAGAACGCCCGCGATAGAGCCCAGTAGGGCGATTTCCTTTTGCCACGCTTCCAACTGCTCGTAGGTCTTTTGTGCGTCCATCTTGCTGTCCTCCGCTAAGAGTCGTTCATCAATGCCTTCAGCCTCTGCAGGTTCACCGGGTGCATCTTTTCGGCTTCCGGCGTTTCCAGAATAATCGGGATATGCAGCAGGCGGGGTTCGTGCAGGAGCGCCCGGAAGGTCTCGCTGCCCAGCTCGCCGTCGCCGATGTGCTCATGGCGGTCAACCCGACTGCCGAGCGGTTTTTTCGCGTCGTTGACATGGATGACCTTCAGCCTGTCCAGACCGATGACGCGGTCGAACTCGTCAATGGTGGCGGACAGCGCTTCAGCGGAGCGGATTTCATAGCCCGCCACGAACACATGACAGGTGTCAAAGCACACGCCCAGCCGTTCCGAGCCTCCCACAGCATCAATAATGCGTGCCAGATGCTCGAAGCGATACCCCAGGTTGGTACCCTGTCCGGCGGTGGTTTCCAGCGCGATGCCGGCTTTCATGCCGGCGGTTTGCTCCAGCAGGAGACGCACGCTTTCGCCCAGAACCCTCAGCCCTTCCTCCTCCGAAGAGTCCAGATACGCTCCCATGTGGGTGACCACCCAGGGAATGCCCAGCGCTTCGGCGCGCTGCAGTTCCTCCAGGAAGGCTTCGCGGCTTCGGTGTAGAATGTCTGGGTTGGGAGCGGCGAGGTTGATCAGGTAGGAATCGTGCGAGATAATCGTGTGGATGCCCGTCTCCTCGCGTGCTCTGGCAAAGGCTTGCACTTCTGCTTCGGTCAGGGGGCGCGTGCGCCACTGGCGGGGGCTGGCGGTGAACAGCTGGACGGCGGTGCATCCAATTTCGTGCCCCGACGTAATCGCGTTGTGCAATCCGCCGGTGGTTGGCATATGCGCGCCGATCAGACGGTTCACCTGTGCTTCCGACAACCTTCAGCTCCTCCAAATCAACGGGATATTTCTCAGCAGGGTGTGGTCTGCCATGCTGTGGATACTGCACTGCGCTGCGAGTGCCTGGGCAATCTGGCGGAACGCCTGTGCCTGTGCCGACTCAGGGTGAGCGATGATGGCAGGTACGCCCTCGTCGCCGCTGAGCGAGATGGTGGGGTCCAGCGGAATCGAACCGAGCAGGGGAACGCCCAGCCTCTCCGCTGCCTGTTCGCCGCCGCCGCCGGAGAAGATACGGGTAACCTCGCCACAGTGCGGACAGGCAAATAGCGCCATGTTTTCAATGATACCCAGTATGGGTATTGGACGCCCCAGCCCCTCTTCCAGTTTTCGGAACATGGCTACCGACTTTGCGGCGATGGTGAACGCCACGTCCTGGGGAGTCATCACAATAACCACACCGGTAATGGGCACCGACTGCGAGAGGGTCATGGGGGCGTCTCCCGTGCCGGGCGGCAGGTCCACAATCAGGTAATCCTTCTCTCCCCACTCCACATCGGTCAGCAGCTGTCGTACCGTTCCAGCCACCATCGGTCCCCGCCAGATAACCGCCTGGTCGTCGGGCAGGAGAAAACCCAGTGACATCATCTGCACGCCGTAGCGTTCCACCGGGATAATCTTGTCGTTGACCACGTGGGGCGTTTCGCGCGTGCCCATCAACAGAGGAACCGACGGACCGTATACATCGGCGTCCAGCAGACCGACTTTTGCGCCTGTTTGCGCCAGCGCCACGGCGAGATTGACCGATACCGTGCTTTTGCCCACTCCGCCCTTGCCGCTGGCAACCGCGATAACGTGCCTGACGTTCGGCAGGAGGTCTTCTACACCCACCTGACGCGAGCGCACACTGGCAGTCATCTCTACGTTGACTGACTTCACGCCTGGAATTTGTTGTACTGCCTGAATCGCCTGGGATTTCATGAGGTCTTTCACGGGGCAGGCGGGGGTGGTCAACTCTATCTTGAAGGCGACGTTCCCGTCGCAGATTTTAACGTCTTTTACGAAACCCAAACTGACGATATCGCGACGCAGGTCGGGGTCTATCACAGCGCGAAGCGCATCCAGCACCTGCTGTTCGGTCACCGCGTGTTCACTCATGGTTCCTTCCTCTTGTCTGGGGTGAGTTTTAGAACATTGTACCCCAAAGCCTGTGCGAAGGCAAGCAAAGGTGTCAGGCAGGAAAAAGGCTTGCAGGAGCGAAGCATAAGAACGGAATGACCAAAAACATTTGCTGGAGGGGAGGAACAGATGATGGTACAGCTTCCGCCTGTAAAACTTGGACTAATCGCCGCAAACCGGGGCTTCTTCAGTGACGAACTCGCCGCGAAGATGCGCAACGAGACCATCGCCGCCATGCAGGAAGTGGGCATTCAGGTGGTTGTGCCGGATGAGAGCATGACCAAGCTGGGCTGTGTGGAGACGCTGAAAGAGGCGTATGTTGCCGGCAAGCTCTTCCGGGAACAGGCAGTGGACGGCATCGTGGTGGCGGCGGTGAACTTCGGTGACGAGCAGGGCGTTGCCGCCGCGATAAAAACCGCCGACCTGAACGTGCCCATCTACATCTTCGGATGCCAGGAGGAAGAGGTTCTCACTCCCAGCACGCCGCGCCGCGACTCGTTCTGTGGGCTATTGTCCATCGGGGAGGCTCTGCGCCAGCTGGGAGTGGACTACACAGTAGGGCGAGTGCCTATTCTGTTCCCGCGCGAGGAGGCTTTCAAAAAGGACATTCAGCGGTTTGCCGCGGTGTGTCGCGTGGTCAACGGCATCCGCAAGGCACGTTATGGGCAAATCGGTGCGCGCCCCGATGCTTTCTGGACCTGTCGCTACGACGAGAAGATGCTTCAGAGGCTGGGACCGACGGTAGTCACGCTGGACCTGTCGGAGGCGATTGCGGGTGTCCAGCGCATGGACCCCAACAGCGCGGAGGTTCAGCAGAAGATGCAGGAGATTGCCCAGTACGCGGATGCAAAAGGCGTGCCTGCGGACGTGCTGAACAAAATGGCTCGCTTCGAGCTGTTTGTGGAGCGATTTGTGGAGGAGAAGGGGCTGGATGCTCTGGCGATACAGTGCTGGACATCCATCCAGATGAATCTGGGCATCTGCACCTGCACCACTATGAGCAGGCTGGGCGACCGCGGCATTCCCTGCGCGTGCGAGTCGGACATCATGGGCACGCTGTCCATGCACGCTGCCCTGCTGGCGTCGGGTGCACCGGCAACGCTTGCGGACTGGAATAACCTGCACAACGAGGATCCCGAGCTGGCGAACCTGTGGCACTGTGGCGTATATCCGACCACCTTTGCCAAGACGCCGCCGCGCATCGGTGTGCAGGAGATTATCGCCGCCTCCACAGGGCGTGACAACGCGACAGGGGTGATTGAGTTCGAGGTGAAGGAGGGTCCTGTCACACTCTGCCGCATCACCCAGAGCGCGGATGGCGAGTGGAAAGCGGCTCTGGCACAGGGCACGGTAGAGGAGAACCGCGCGAAGACCTTCGGCGCATACGGCTGGTGCCGCATTCCGGGCTTGCAGAGGTTCTATCGCGATGTGCTGTGCCGACACTTCCCGCACCACGTGGCAATGACGCTCGGCTCCGTCGGCGATGTGCTGTGGGAGGCGCTGGGCAACTATCTCGGCATGGATGTATACGCGCCGGAATCCACGCACGGTGTCTGGACGCCGGAGCCTCCGTTCTGGAGCTAGCCGAGTCGGGTATAACTCTCTGGAGGGCGAGCCATCGCCCTCCAGCCCCACAGGAAGGTGCGAAATGGAACGAGCCATGATTGACCTGTCCAAAATCAAAACCTATCCCATCGCCGAACGGCACAACCTGGTGAAACGTTCGGATTTCATTGCCGACACCCGTGATTTTCCTGTATGGCAGAACCGACAGTTCCTGCAGCTGGCAAAGCGCGTCATCCGGGCGGCGAAGGAAAAGAAGCAGATTATCGTGATGATGGGTGGACATGTGGTCAAGAGCGGGCTATCCCTGTTGATTATTGACCTGGTGAAGCGAGGCGTGATTACCCACCTGGCGATGAACGGAGCGGTATCCATCCACGACTTTGAAATGGCGTTGATAGGAGAAACCAGCGAGTACGTGCCTCGCAGTATTGAGGATGGTTCCTTCGGCATGGCAGAGGAGACCGGACGCTTCATGAACGAAGCCATCAACCGGTACGCCGAGGAGGGCATGGGCTACGCGATAGGGCGGTGGATTGTGGAGCACAATCTGCCCTATCAGGAGTACAGCATCCTCGCCACTGCCTATCGGCTGGGTGTGCCTGCAACGGTGCATGTTGCCATCGGTACAGACATCATCCACCAGCATCCGACCTGCGATGGTGCAAGAACAGGTTTAGCAACTTATACAGATTTTAAGATATTCTGCCACAGCGTGGCGCAGATGAAGGAAGGGTGTTACCTGAACTTCGGCTCGGCGGTCATCGGCCCCGAGGTGTTCCTGAAGGCGCTGAGCATCGCCCGTAACCTGGGTTATCAGGTGCATCCCATCACCACCGCTAACTTTGACATCCGCCGCGGTCTGAACGACTATTTTTACCGCCCCTCTAAAAACATTGTCGTGCGCCCGACGTCGCTGGGTGGCAGAGGGTTCAACCTGCGCGTGGACCATCGGGTGAGCATTCCCTCTCTCCACCGGTTGATTGTAGACGCGCTGGAGGCGAAGTAAGATGCGGGAGAAGCTGACCATTGCCCATATCAGCGATACCCACCTGGGGTATCGTTCACTGTCCAAAGAAGAGCCTAAAACGGGGCTGAATCAGCGCGAGGTGGATGTCTATCACGCATTCGCCCATGCGATGAAAGCCATTCTGGAAGCCTCGCCGGACCTCGTGCTCATCACGGGCGACTTTTTTGACAAGAAAGTGCCGAGCATCTGGTCCCTGCGCCAGGCGTTCAGGGTTCTGGGGAAGCTGCAGAAAGAACGCACTTACAAGCCGCTGATTCTGCTGGGGGGCAATCATGACACCCCGCGCACGCGCGAGAGCAGTGCGGTCTTTCCTCTCTTTGAGGAGATACCGGGCATCAGGGTGGTTTACGCGAAGCCCGAGCGGGTTGAACTGCCAGAGCTGGACACAGCGGTGATGTGCGTGCCTGCCGCTGGCGCCACAAGCCTGCTAGAGGAGAACCTGCGCCCGGAGCCAGATGAAAGGTATCGCTTCAATATCCTGGCGGTGCATGGCGTGCTGCAGGGCATGACACCCTACGATTACACGCCTTTCTTCCTGCCGATGGCGCGCGTGCTGGACGAGCGGTGGGACTATATCGCGCTGGGAGACTATCACGATTTTCGCAAGCTCAGCCACAACGCTGCCTATGCCGGGGCAACAGAGTTCACCACCACCAACATCTGGAGCGAGAAGCGCGAGAAGGGATGGGTGTGGGTGGAGATAGAGAAGGGCAAGCCCCCGTTGATCCGCCATCGCACTGTTCCAACCCGGCGGGTGGTTACGTTGCCTGACGTGGACGCCGATACGTGTGCATCCGTGGAGGAAGTGGTGGAGAAGGTGCTGGCAGAGGCGGAGCAGGAGGAGGTCGCGGATGCGCTGGTGCGCGTGCGCGTGCTGAACCTTCCGTATGGCGAGCGTGCCCGCACGCACCGGGCGATAGTGACGGGGATGGCGCAGGCGTTCCATGTGCAGGTAGACTTCCGCGCTCCACAAAAGGTCGCTATCGCGCAGGAACAGGCAGGGGGCACGGGAGAGATTCAGCCGGTGGAGGAACGCTGGCGGCAGTTCGTGGAGGAGCGCAAGGATGAACTGCCTGCCGACATCCGCCCCGAAGAGGTCGTTGCGCGAGGGCTGGAGGCAATGAGTGCGGTCAGCGAGGTGCTATAGTCATGAAAATACAGCGTCTGCAACTGAATAACTTCCGACAGTATATAGACCTGGACATCACCTTTGAGGATGGCATCACCGCCATCATCGGTGCAAACGGTTCGGGCAAAAGCACTCTGCTGGAGGCAATCTGCTGGTCGCTGTATGGGGCGGAGGCACTGCGCAGTAAGGTGGAGGAGGTGCGCCCTCTGTTTCTCAACCTGCTGGACAGCAGCTCTCTGCGAGCGCGGGGAACGAACCCCAAAGCGGTGCTTACCTTTTCGCTGGGAGGAAATACCTACGAGGTAGAGCGCACGGCGCAGGGGGCGCGGCTGTACCGCCTGCAGTCCGAGCGTGAAGCGATAGCGGATGGCACCACTGGCGTCAACCGCATGATTCAGAAACTGCTTGGTGGCATGACCTACCGTCAGTTCCTCACCTCCTTCTTTGCCCAGCAGGGGGAGCTGGAGTTTCTGAACTTCGACAAGGCAAAGCGGCGGGATGAGGTTCTGCGGATGCTGGGGCTGGAGCGAGTGACGCGCAGTGTGAAGTGGCTGGAGGAGCAGCTCCAGTCAGAGCGTTCCGAGCTGCGCGGCAAACAGTCTTTGCCCATCAGCCCCGAAGAGGCGCAGGCGCGGCTGAAACAGGCACAGGCGGACCTTGCAGCAGCCCGTGCCGATTTGCAGGAGGCGGAGGGGAGCCTGCAGACCGTCCGGGCAGAAGTAGAGAAATGGCAACCTGTTTTTGAGCAATGGAACGCCAAAAAGACGGCTTATGACAGCCTGCAAACGCAGGTTCAGATACTGGAGCAGACTGTCCGGGCGCGACAGGAGGAGCTGAACCGCCTTCAGAGCGAGCTGGCTGAGGCGGAGAGCGCTCGGGCACGGCTGGTAGAACTGCGACCGCAGGGCGAGAGATACAAGCAGGTGCGTGAGCAGTTGCGCCAGATGGAGGAGCTTCAGCGCTATGAACAGCGCCGCGCGGAACTGCGAGTACAGATAGAGAGCCTTCAGGCGCAGGTCGTTGAGAGAGAAAGCCAGCTGGCGCAGGCACAGGCGGAGCTGTCTCAGCTGCAAAGCCAGGAGGCGGAGCTGAACCAGCAGGCGCAGTATGTACGCGAGCTGAAGCAGAAGGCACAGCAGGCGGAACAGCTGCGCCTCCAGCTGGAGGAGCTGGACAGAAAGAAACTGGAGGTGCAAAAGCAGATTTCGGCGCTCGATGCGCAGATTAGCTCACTGCGCGAACAGGTGGAGGGGATAAACGCCCAGCTTGCCCTGACCGAGCAGGTTGAGGCTGACCTCCAGCGCACGGAGATGCTGGTGCGTGAGGCGGAGGGCAGAGTGGGCGAACTGGAGGCGGAACTGGCTCGTCTGGAGAGGTTGCGTGCCAGTGCCATAGCCAGCGCGGACGCCGAGGTGAACAACCTGCGCCGACAGATGCGGGAGATTGAGGAGCGCCGCCGGCGCGTGGAGGAGCTGGGACCCGATGGCGAGTGTCCCGTGTGCACCCGCCGCCTGGGCGAGGATTTTTCCAGTGTGGTGAAGCATTTTGAGGTGGAGTTGCAGGCGGTGGAGCGACAGTTACAGTCCGCGCTGAGCCGCAAGGCAGAGGCTGAACGCGACACCGAAGCGATTGACACCTGCCGACAGAGCCTGCAAGAGGCACGTGCAGACCTTGAACAGTACCGCGCCCAGCTGACACGCCTGCAGGAGCAGTATCGTCAGCGGAATGATCAGCTCAGGCAGGTGGAAAAACTGCAGGAGCAGATAGCCGCCCTTATCCAGCGCAGAGAGAAGGTCTCTGCCGCTTATAATGCTCAGGAGCATGAATCGCTTCGTCAGCAGTACGAGCAGATACAGCCGCTGGCACAGCAGGCGGTGGCGCAGGAACAGGTCTGGCGGGAACGCTATAACCAGTGGAAACGCGAAGTGGGGCGCGTCACACAGGTCATGGAGCAACTGCAAGACTTCCTGACACAGGCGCGACAGGAGATTCAGACCGCCACGGCAGAGATGGAGCAACTGCCCGCGGGCTACGATGCGGAGGTGCACGACCAGCTGCGGCGAGAGATGGATGCCCTTCAGCCAATCTGGGATGAGGCGCTACGCCTGCGTCCGATATCCGACCGGCTGGACGACCTGCAGACGCGCTACCAGGCGACTCAGGCAGAGGTGCAGAAGGCGCAGGAGCAGATGGAACAGGCGCAGGGGAGCCTGCGGGACCTGGCATACGACGCGCAGGAGTATCAGAAGGTTGTCGAGGAGTACGAACGCTGTCAGCAGAGCCTCAAGGAGGCAGAGACACAGGTGCGCGTCCTGCAGGAGCGCGTGCGCCAGCACGAGGCACAGGTCGCTACGCTGGAACAGCAGTGGGAGCGCCTGCAGGAGCACTTGCGCGAACTGCGCGAGCTGGAGCGAGTGGTGCGGCGAGATGGCATCGTGAGGGAATGGATGCGCAGTTTTGGCGACCTGCTCAACAGCGAGGTAGTGCCTGAACTTCAGGAGCGCGCCAGCGAGCTGCTGAACCTGCTAACCGACGGCAGATACACGCAGATTCATATCAGCGAGGACTTTGAGTTTACGCTGATAGACGAAGACCGCCCGAAGCCCATCGTGTCCGGTGGGGAAGAGGATATTGTCAACCTGAGCCTGCGTCTGGCAATGGCGGAGATGATTTGCGAACGCACCGGGCAACCGCTGGGATTGCTGGTGCTGGACGAGGTGTTCGGTTCACTGGATACGGACCGGCGCGAGAACACCCTGCAGTTGCTCCGACGCCTGCGCGACCGCTTTGACCAGATTATCATTATCTCGCATATTGAGGAGATACAGGCTGGTGCCGACCGCTGTCTGCGCGTGGACTACAACCCGAGCCAGCACCGGAGCGCCGTGCGCGAGTACGGTCTGTTCACCATGCCAGAGATGCTTGAAGCGGTGACCGACAGCGATACGTTCACTGAGCCTGAGGCACTTGGGGGGCTGTTTGCGAACTGATGGACGAAATCAGCAAGCGGCGCAAGTGGCGTCGCTGGCTTGGCGTAATAGAGGCAGAGGTCTCTCGCCTGCTCAACGAACGCCGGGTTTACCGCGACGTGCGCGATCGCCTTGTGGATAACCCGGAGTGGGTTGCGTGGTTGGATCACCTATACCTGGTTGGGGTATCCTTGGCGATACGGCGACTGGCGGATGCGAACCCCCGGCACCGTACCATCTCGCTGGTGAAACTCCTGCAGGACATGGAAATCCATGCGGAATGTCTGTCACGGCGGAGTGCTCTACGCTCCGCGGACATGGCTCAGCGCGAGGAGGTAAATCGTCTCTTTGCTCGTCTGGCGGGCGAAGGGGCATTGCATATCCCCAAGACGGTGATTCGCCAATGGTTGGAGGATTTTGACAACCTCGCCACGCCGTTCCGGAGGTGGGTAGACCACCGCATTGCTCACCATGATTTGTCCGTAGACTGTCCACCCCCAGAACACCACCAGGCAGAGCAGATCCTGGATGCGCTAAACGACATGGTTAAGATGCTGAAGCTGTTGCTTGGTGCATGAAAAAACTCCTCGCCGTGCGGGCGGGGAGAGGGAGAGGGGAGTAACAGACCGGTCACACACATCGCACCACGGCATTCCCCGTGCCGATGATACCCTGATAGCTCAGTACCTGTACCTCACGCGCCTGCTGAGCAAAGCCAGACAGAACTACCAGGTGATGCAAACCGCCGGCGGGCTGTGCCCGCGCAGAGAGGAGGGGGTCCAGGTTCAGCAGTTCGTTCCACGCTCGTTGTTCCAGCACGCGCAGAACCTGCTCATCGTGCAGTTTGCCTTCGGGCGACACGGCGGTAATCGCGCGGTGGTCCAGCCGCCCTGATAGCCCTCCCACAGCCAGCAGGGCGACACGTTTGTTCCATGTGGCGGCGGTTTCCGCAATAACCCGTCCCCACCGATAGCTGTCTCGCAGAGACAACGGGCAGATGCTCAACGGTACCACCTGCATGGTTTCGTCCAGATGAAGCGCACGCAGTGCGACCACCGAGCTGATGTCCAGCTCGCCTCCCTCGGCGATCAGGCATACAGGCAGAGAAGCATCGGCACCATGCTCCACGATAGTCTGCGCCAGCTGAGGTGCACCCCTGTAACGATACGATATCATTCCGACAAAGTTTTCCTCAAGAACTCCAACATATTCAGGGCTGGCGCCTACACTAAAAGCATCTGGAGTTACCCATCCCGCCGATACCACCAGCAATACCTGTACGCCGCTTTCCTTCAACTCCTCCGAAACCCGACGAAGCGCGCTGTGCAGAGACAGAAAGCTTGGTGCCATCTCCTCGTCCAGCAGGAGCGACTGCGCAGGTATGACGTAACTGCGTAATGCGGTGGGCAAGCCGTCCATCTGTTCTCGTCCTGATGTGTATATTTGATACACTTTTGCACCTCTTCCTTTTACATATAGTGTCAAGCGTGGGCTATTGCAGCCACACGCAATCGCGCCCGACGATGCGCACCAGGTCCTGCTGTGTGTGGTCGCTGGCGTCTACGTTCAAGTGCGAAATCACCCGGAACCGCTGTCTGCCCGAGTCGACATGCAGTATCAGCCGAGCGTCGCCCGGGTGGCGCGTCAGGATTTCACGAAGCACCTTCAGCGCGGGGCGGTGCTCAGGGGTCAGGCGGATGTGCAGGGTGCGGGCAGTATGTTTGCCGTTGCCGTTGTTGCCGTTTCCGTTGGGCATACTGCCGTTGTTTAAGGCATGCACTTTTTCGCACACCACCTCCACCTGCACCTCGCTCGAATCCGGGTCATCGCCCCGCAGGCGGTCGCGATGTTTGACCCTGCCCTCCAGCACCACCAGACTGTCCTTGCTCAGCAGGGATTTGCACTCCTCGAAGACGGCGGGGAACACGGTTGCCGAGACGGTTCCGGTAAGGTCTTCCACCGTGATCATCGCCATGCGGTCGCCGCGCTTGGTGCGCAGGGCACGGACGCTGGTGATAACTCCGGCAACGCGCACCTGAGCGCCATCTGCCATTTCCTTCAGCTGGTTGCACGGCGCAACACCCATCTGCTTCATGCGAGACTGCAGGGAGCGCAGGGGATGGTCAGCCAGATAGACGCCCAGCAGGTCCTTCTCGAAAGCGAGTATCTGTTCCCGAGCCAGCTCGGGCACGTTCGGCAGGGGCGGTTCCTCAGCCTGTTGAGCGGATTCGCCAGAGAACAGCGATTCCTGCCCGATGCGCCGATTGTGCACGGCTCGCTGGGCGGCGGACCAGGTGTCTTCCAGCGCGGAAAGCAGTTTGTTGCGGTTAGGAACCAGCGATTGAAACGCGCCTGCCTGAATGAGCACCTCCACAGTGCTCTTGCCGAAGTTGCTCTGCTGTTCCAGCGTGCGCACGCAGAAGTCGAAAAAGCTGGTAAACGGTCCGTCCGCCCTTGCCCGCAGGATAACCTCCACCGCCGCTTTGCCCACATTCTTGATGGCGCCCAGCCCGAAACGAATCGCGCCGTTCTCCACGGTGAAGTCCACGTCGCTGCGGTTAATATCGGGAGGCAGTATCTGAATGTTGCGCCGTCGGCACTCTTCCACATATTGCACCACTTTGTCCTGATTGTCGAAGTGGGCTGCCATCAGCGCGGCGAAGTATTCCACCGGGTAGTTCGCTTTCAGATAAGCGGTCTGGTAGGCAACCATCGCGTAGCACACCGCGTGCGCCTTGTTGAAGGCGTAGCCGGCGAAGGGTTCTATCAGTCCGAACAGCTCCTTTGCCTGCTGTTCATCAATACCGTTGCGCACCGCGCCTTCGATGAACTTGGAGCGCATCTTCTCCATGTCTTCCGCTTTTTTCTTGCCCATGGCGCGGCGAAGGATGTCCGCCTGTCCCAGCGTAAATCCAGCCAGCGCCCGCACAATCTGAAGCACCTGGTCCTGATAGACGATAACGCCATAGGTCTCCTTTAAGATAGGCTCCAGGCGGGGATGCGGATAGACAATCTCCTGCAATCCGAGTTTGGAGCGGATGTATTGCGGGATATGGTCCATCGGTCCCGGGCGATAGAGTGCAACCATCGCCGCCAGCTCGCGCACGTCGCCTGGTTTCAGCTCCGCGATGTTGCGCCGCATTCCCTGCGATTCCAGCTGGAACACGCCTGTGGTGTCGCCCTGTCCCAGCATCTCGTAGGTCTTGCGGTCATCCAGAGGGATACTGCGCAGGTCAATGCGCTCGCCGCGCGTCTGCTCGATGTTCTTCAGCGTCTTCGCCAGGATGGTCAGGTTGGTCAGCCCCAGGAAGTCCATCTTCAGCAGACCAATCTTTTCCAGCGAGCCCATATCGTACTGGGTGACGGGCGGACCTTCGCCTACTCGGGCGAGCGGCACGTGCTCGGAAAGCGGGTCGCGGCTGATGACCACTCCCGCGGCATGGGTGCTCATGTGCCGGGCAACGCCTTCCAGACGCTTCGCAATCTCAATCAGCTCCTGTAAGCGGGGGTCGCTTTCGACCATCGCCTGCAGGTCAGGGTTGTCCTTGAGGGCGCTATCAATGGTCACCTTCGGTCCAACGGGGATCTGGCGGGCAATCTGGTCCACGGTTTGCGCGGGGATGCCCAGCGCCTTGCCCACGTCGCGCACAGCTTGCTTTGCGCCCAGTGTACCAAACGTGCCGATTTGGGCAACTCGGTCCTTGCCGTATTTCTCGGTGACGTACTGGATGACCTCATCGCGGCGAGTGTCCTCAAAGTCCATATCAATATCGGGCATCTGCACGCGCTCGGGATTCAGGAAGCGTTCGAAGGTCAGCCCGTAGTAAATCGGGTCGATGTCGGTGATGCCGATGCAGTACGAGACCAGACTTCCCGCTGCCGAGCCGCGCACCCCGAAGAAGATGCCTCTGTCGCGGGCGAACTGGGCGAAATCGCGTACGATGAGAAAATAGGGAGCAAAGCCGGTCTTATCGATAACGTCCAGTTCGTACGCCAGTCGCTGTTCCACCTCTGGCGTGATGGGGGAGTAGCGCTGTTTCATCCCCTCGCGTGCCAAGTGCGCCAGGTAGCTGATGGCGGTATGCCCGGGAGGCAGGTCGGGTTCGGGCAGATGCACCCTGCCGAACTCGAGGCGCAGGTCCACCATTTCGGCGATGCGCAGGGTGTTTTCCAGCGCCTCGGGATGGTCGGGGAATAGCTGCGCCATCTGCTCCGCGCTTTTCAGGTAAAACTCGTTGGAGCCATAGCGCAGGCGGTCTTCATCGTGTATGGTTTTACCTGTTTGCACGCACAGCAGAACATCATGCGCCCGGGCATCCTCGGCGGTCAGGTAGTGCACGTCGTTGGTGCATATCAGCGGCACGCCCAGGTCGCGGGATAACTGGATAAGCCCGTCGCGAATCGCCTTCTGCTCGCTCAGCCCGTGGTCCTGCAGTTCGATGAAGTAGTTCTCCCTGCCAAAGAGGTCGCGGTAGAAACTGG
Organism: Chthonomonadia bacterium; assembly: GCA_013314755.1. Classification (GTDB taxonomy): domain Bacteria; phylum Armatimonadota; class HRBIN16; order HRBIN16; family HRBIN16; genus HRBIN16. The sequence continues at coordinate 161,435 of JABUFA010000002.1, read as the reverse complement.
CGATGCGCAGAGCCTTCTCGTAGTCGCGGTTGATCAGCGCAACGCACACCTCACTGCTCAGGCATCCGCTGGTGGCGATAAGCCCCTCGCTGTATTGCTGTAGCACCTCGTGGTCCACACGGGGCTTGTAGTAGAAGCCTTCCAGCGAGGCGATGGTGCTGAGGCGGATGAGGTTCTTATAGCCGGTGAGGTTTTTCGCAAGCAGGAGCAGATGGAACGCACTGGAATCCTTGCGGGGGTCGCGGTCGGTACGCTTGCGTGGGGCAACGTATACTTCACAGCCGATAATCGGTTTGATACCAGCCTCCAGACATGCCTGATAGAACTCAATAACGCCACTCATTACTCCGTGGTCGGTGATTGCCAGAGCAGGCATGCCCAGTTCGAGTGCTCGGTTCACAAGCGGTTGGATGCGGTTCGCCCCGTCCAGCAGGCTGTATTCCGTATGTGTGTGCAGATGCACAAATTGCAGTTTCCCCATCGCTTTCTGACCCCCGGCTTCAGTTCCCGCGTGGCTCAGCCCGGTAGGCTGGAAAAAGGTAGATAAAAGTCAATACAAACAACATGTAGTAAATTGTATCGGTACTCACACAATATATTGTGTCCTCTTTACCGTGCGCAGATATTCTACACAATCTCGCCGCAATTGTAAAGGGGTTTTGAGGGGGCTGTGAAAAAAAATTTCTTTACGCGCCGACGGCTTCCAAATTGCCCTGAATCCATTGTGCATCCACCTGCAGGATTCCTTCTCGAACAGGCTTTTTATCTCAGGCTTCGCTGGATCCACCACAGCGCGATGAGGTCATACAGGGTGTGCGCCACCATGCATCCCCACAGGTTCTGCGTGAGCAGGTAGAGCCACCCCAACAGCAAACCAAAGGGCATGTAGAAGGCGATCATCTTTACGCCGTCGCTATCCCAGCGCAGGACGTGTACCGTCGCGAACAGCAGGGAGGTCAGCCACACGCCGAAGATCGGCTGAAGCACGCCGCGAAACAGAGCCTCTTCGCCAAAGCCAGCAATTACTGACAGCAATACGATTTGCGTCGGGCGTATCTGTGCCAGCAGTGGACCTACCTGCATCATCCACCGCTTCAAAAACGCCCAGGCGGTCCACCTTTCGGACGCCCACGAGCCAGCGGCGGCGATACCCAGCATCACGGCGGTAACGAGCACCCCTGAGGCGGTATCGCGCCATGTAGGTTTGAGCAGGTGAGACCACTGCAGGTTGTGGAGATACACTCGCAGGGTCAACAAACTAAACCCCACCACCGCGAGCGCGCTCTCCAGCCACACCAACGTGGATACCAGACGCCCCATCGCTTTCTCCTTCTGCCAGGCGCAGTATAACCTGCAAGTATGCCGGGTGTCAAACCGCGTTGATTTTTGCCTCCGATTCCCCGTATACTACTACAGGGTGGTGTATTTGCCGACAATAGAGATAAACTACCCGAAAGAAAGGGAATGCGAACAATGAAACGGCTGGGTATCAGCGTGGCACTGGTATGTGTTTTGCTGGGAGCAGTGCAGGCTCAACAACTTCCCGCAGGCGTACAGAAACGGATAGACGCCATCTTTGACGGGATGGTAGACCGCTGGATTGTACAGATGGACAAGTGGTGGCATGATGGTCAGCATGAGCAGCTGATTAACATGACCTACTTCGTCATCGTCTTTGACCCGCACAACATCGAGGCGTACACCAACGCGGGATGGCTATTATGGAGTTCCGACCGCGATGATGAAGCCGTTGCCCTTTACGAGCGCGGCGTGCGCAACAACCCGGATGTGTACGATATGTACTACGAGCTGGGACAGTACTACTATATCCGCAAGAAGGATTATGCCAAGGCGAAGGTGTATCTGGAGCAGGCGATTAAATATCCCTGCGAATGGTTCGTGTGGAATACGCTGGGACATACGTACGCCCGGTTGGGCGAGCGTCAGAAGGCAGTGGAGACCTGGCAGGAGCTCCTGCGACGCTTTCCAATGATGCCGGTAGACCAGATGGAAGCGGTACGCAAAAACATCCGTGACACAGTGACCAGTATCTTGGAGGAAAGCGGACAGCAATGATAGGTGTGCTTGACCTGCTCCTGCAACTGCTCACGTGGGCAATCCTGGCAGACGCGATTCTGTCATGGCTGATGTACGCGAATGTGGTGAAGTGGAGCCCCTGGCACCCCGTGCCACGCACGCTCAACCGCATCACATCGCCTATACTGGACCCGATTCGCAAGATGGTGCCTCCATGGCGATACGGCTTGGATTTTAGCCCGCTGGTGGCACTGGTTATCATTCAGATTGTGCGTCAGCTGATATGGCGTTTATAAGATGAGCACACCGGTTCGTCTAACACCCATAGACATCACAAACAAACGGTTCCGACGTGCCCTGCGCGGCTACCGCCCCGGCGAGGTGGACGAGTTCCTGCAGGAGGTGGTAGCGGACTACGAAGCGGTGGTGGTCGAGAACGCCCGCCTGCGCGAACAGGTGGCGCAGATGCAACAGGAGCTCGACCGTTACCGCGCGATGGAAGAGGCGATGAAGGAGGCGCTGGTGCTGGCACAGCGTACCGCCGATGAGCTGCGCGCCAGTGCGCACCGGGAGGCTGAGGTGATCCGAGCGCAGGCAGAGATTCAGGCGCGACAGCAGATGGAACAGTACCGCAAGGCGATTGAGGACCTGCAGACGGCGCGACTGCAGATTGCGATTGAGCTGCGCGCGGCGCTGAACGGGATGCTGGAGTTTGTGAACCGCCATCTTTCCCCGCTCCCTCCCGAGCCAGAACCCAACTCAGGCAACGCTGAACACCCTGAGCCGGAGATGCCGCATGTGGAACGAAGCACCTGAAACCGAGGAACCACCACAAGGATGGGGGGCTGCATTCTGGCTTGCTCTCCTGTTGTTTGCGATAATTTTGCTGTCTAATCTTTTCATGATGCGTCCCCGTCTGACCGACCGCATCGACGTGTGGTCCACAAAGGTCATGCAGGCAGAGTTCACCGCGCGGATGCTGTATGGTGACTTTTTGCCCTTCGGGGCGGTTCAGGGCTCGCAGTGGGACGAGGTGCTGAAACTGCTAACGGCAAAAGACGCCCCCTTCGGTGCGCTGGTGCGGGCGGTGGTTCTGCTGGAAGAGAGGGCAAGCGTTATCGGGGAAAAAACTGCCCGCGAGCGAATCCGCCAGCTGTTACAGCGAATGCCCTCCGCTCCGACGCGCTTCTCGCCCGAGCAGAAACAAGCCGTCCTGCGCTGGTGTCGGGCGGTTTATGGGGAGGGGGAAGAACCGTCGGCGTCCGCGCTTGCCGAGTTCCGTCGCACCATCAACGACGCCAATCTGGGCTGGACGCGCCTGCTCGCGATGAAGCATCTGGAGTTCTGGGCAGGCAATATGGACGAAGCGCGTCGCTGGGATGTGCAGGCACGGCAGGAAGCCAATACTCTGCAGAGACTACTGCTGGCAGCCTTTGGGATAGTGGTGGTGTTTCTGCTGGGCGGAGTGCTGGCATGGCTGGTATATGCGGTCTGGAAGAGCGGCAGTCGTTCTGCCCAGCCGGCTGGAGCGATACTATCCCGACGTCATGTGGATACGGTGCTGTGGGGGCTGGTGGCGTACTTCGCCGCGACGTACGCCGGTGGATGGATTGCCGGCTTATCGGCACGCGCTCTGCCGCCGTCCACGCCCCATCTGGTGGTGCTGGTGTTGCTGACGCAGGTGGCCACCGGTGGCATCGCTCTGTTGATCCTGCATCAGAACATGCAGAGAGACGGTATCGACTGGCGCAGTATCGGCTTGACGTGGCAGCCGTTGCCTGTGCATCTGCTGTGGGGAACGGGGGCGTACCTGGCGACGGTGCCGGTTCTGTTGATGACGATTATGCTGGTGCAGGTACTTTTGCCGGCGATACCCAGTCCCGCCCATCCAATTGCCGGCGTTGCCTCCGCGCAGAACCCCGCATGGGTCACGGCTCTGTTGTTTCTGGTAGCGGCGGTGTTTGCGCCGTTGTTCGAGGAGGTCTTCTTCCGCGGCATATTGCTAAACGCCCTGTGGGCACATACCGGCAGCAAATGGGTAGGTATCATCGGTTCCGCGCTGGTATTCTCGGTGCTTCATCCCCAGCTGTATCTTGGGTGGATAGCAGTGTTTGTGATTGGGGTCATGCTGGGGGCGTTGTTCGTGGAGCGGCGCAGTCTGCTACCCTGCATCTGGATGCATGCCCTCAACAACACCCTTGCCCTTGTTGCCGCACAGTTGTTGAGGATAGCCGGATGAATGTATGGACGTTAAAGGTAAGGGTGACCCCTCGCGCTTCACGCAACGAGATAGAGAGCTGGGACGGCGAAATCCTGCGTATTCGGGTGACCGCGCCGCCCGCAGAGGGGCAGGCGAACGAGGCGTGCCGTGACCTGCTAGCGAAGGCGCTGGGTGTGCCCAAAAGCAAAATAGTGCTGGTGCAGGGGGCGCATCACCGCGAGAAGGTGTTTCGGGTTGAGGGCGGTGACCGGCAGGTGTTAGAGCAGTTTGTGCTGCAACACTGAGCCTCTGGACATGTAGACGCATTCTCCCCGAATCTGCTATAATATATCACCAACCATCCATCACAGTAGCTGGAGGATAGACGCTGATGTTCTCTCCCTCGCGAGAGGAGTTCCGTCGTCTGGCTCAGCAGAGTAATCTGATACCTGTCTATCGCGAGATACTGGCGGACATGGAAACACCCGTGTCGGCGTTCCGCAAAATCGCGCGAGGGAGATACTCGTTTCTTCTGGAAAGCGTTGCCGGAGGTGAGCGCATCGCCCGCTATTCCTTTTTGGGCACGGAGCCTGCGCTGGTGTTTCGAAGCAAGGGCAGACAGGTGCGCCTTATCCGCGACGATACGGAGACCACCGAAACCATCCCGAGCGGACAGGACCCTCTGCACCGTCTCAAAAGCCTGCTCAGCGGCTATCGTATCGCCCTGCCAGCGGAGCTGCCCCGCTTTGTGGGCGGGCTGGTAGGCTACATTGCGTACGACATGGTGCGCTTCTTTGAACGCCTGCCCGAACAGACGGTGGACGACCTGGGGGTGGATGACAGCTGCTTCCTGCTGGCGGATTCGCTGCTGATATTCGACCATGTGCGTCACCGCATTATCGCGCTGAGCAACGCCCATGTGCAGGGTGACGTAGACAAAGCGTATGACGAGGCATGTGCCCGGGTAGACCAGCTTATCGAGCGATTGCGAGCTCCGCTTCCTGCTGCACCAAAAAGTCCACCCAGGCAGACGCCCGTGGTGTTCACTCCCAACCAGAGCCCGGAGCAGTACCAGCAGGCGGTGGCGCGCACGAAAGAGTACATCGCAGCTGGCGACGGCACGCAGATGGTTATCTCGCAGAGGTGGCAGGCTCCCGTTCAGGCGCATCCCTTTGACGTGTATCGCGCCCTGCGTTCGCTCAATCCGTCGCCGTACATGTTCTATCTGGAGCTGGACGACGTGGTGCTGGCGGGAGCATCGCCGGAGATTCTGGTTACGGTGGAGAAGCGGATTGCTACCACGCGCCCGATTGCGGGCACGCGCCCCCGCGGTAAGACGCCAGAGGATGACCGGCGACTGGCGCAGGAGCTGCTGGCGGATGAGAAGGAGCGTGCCGAGCACGTGATGCTGGTGGACCTGGGGCGCAACGACCTCGGGCGGGTGTGCGCCTACGGCACGGTGCGCGTCGAGGATTTGATGACCATTGAACAGTACTCGCACGTGATTCATATCGTCTCTCATGTGAAGGGGAGGCTTGCGCCCGATAAAGACGCCTTTGACGCCCTGCGGGCATGTTTTCCGGCGGGCACGGTATCGGGTGCGCCCAAAGTGCGCGCGATGGAGATTATCGAGGAGCTGGAGCCGACGCGACGGGGCATCTATGCTGGAGCGGTGGGCTACTTCAGCTTCAGCGGCGATATGGATACCTGTATCGCTATCCGCACCGTCGTGATGAAGAACGGTATAGCCTACATTCAGGCAGGCGCGGGCATCGTAGCGGATTCCGTGCCCGAGCGCGAGCATCAGGAGTGTCTGAACAAAGCGCGTGCGCTGATGCGTGCGGTGGAGATGGCAGAGGCAGGTCTGGAGTGAGCAGAGATGCTGTTGATTATTGATAACTACGACAGTTTCACCTATAACCTCGTGCAGTATTTCGGCGAGCTGGGCGCCGACCTGTGCGTCTATCGTAACGATGCGATTACGCTGGAAAAGATTGAAGAGATGCAGCCCGAGCGCATCGTCATCTCGCCCGGTCCCTGCACGCCGAACGAGGCGGGCATCTCGGTGCCCCTGATCCAGCGGTTTGCGGGCAGAGTGCCCATTCTGGGGGTGTGCCTGGGGCATCAGTGTATCGGCGCGGCGTTCGGAGGGCAAATCGTGAGGGCGCGGCAGTTGATGCACGGCAAAACCTCCGCCATCTACCACGACGGACGAGGCGTGTTTCGTTCCCTGCCGAATCCGTTTGAAGCCACGCGCTACCACTCCTTGGTCATTGCTCGTGAGAGCCTGCCCGATTGTTTGGAGATTTCAGCAGAGACCTATGACGGAGAGATTATGGGGGTGCGCCACCGCGAGTTCGCGATAGAAGGGGTGCAATTCCATCCCGAATCTATCCTGACTCAGGCGGGTAAGGACCTCCTGCGTAACTTTCTGAACATGCGCTGAACCATTGTATGATGTTTCTGCGGTGAGAAAAAGGGGGGACTGCGATGAACACGGACATTCTTCATCGTCGCCGGGCAGTGATGCAGGAGGCGATGCTTCGGGAGGGTGTGGACTGTTTTGTGGCTGCGCCGTCGGTGAACATGCAGTATCTCACGGGGTTTGTGGAGCCGGCGCACGAGCGGTTCATGGCGGTTTTTGTGCCTGCTCAGGGTGAGCCGGTGCTGATTGTGCCTGCGCTCAGCGCGGAGAGTGCGAGGCAGGAGGCGTTTGGTGTTGGTGATATCCGGGTGTGGGAGGACCACGAAGGGGTAGAACCCGTGTTGCGCGAGGTAGCGCAGCAGCTGGACCTTGCCACAGCCATCATCGCCATTGACGAAGAACTGCCTGCGCTTTTTCTGCTGAAACTTCAGCAGATACTTCCTACAGCCCTGTATCGTCCGGGCACCGAAATCTGGGCAGCTGCGCGCATCCGCAAAGACGAGGATGAGCTCTGGCATATCGCCCAGGCGTCGCGCTACGCCGATAACGCTTTCGGTGCCGGGCTGGCGATGTGTGCCGCAGGCAACACCGAGCGCGAGGTCGCCTGCGCCATTCAGGCGGAGATTGAAGCGCAGGGAGCGGAGATGGCTTTCGGACTGCCGATTGTCGCCGCGGGCAAACACAGCGCACAGCCACATTATCGTACCACCAATACCGTCATGCACCCGGGCGACGTCGTGGTGATTGATTATGGGGCGCGCCTGAACGGATATAACTCGGACATGACGCGCACGGTGTGCATCGGCGAAGCCACGCCCGAAGTGCAGAAGGTCTATAAGATAGTGTATGACGCCCACTACGCGGCGCGCGCGGCGGTCAAACCCGGTGTCACCGCAGAGTCGGTGGACGCGGCGGCGCGTTCGGTGATTGAGAAGGCGGGCTACGGCGAGTTTTTCGTGCACCGCACCGGGCACGGTATCGGACTGTCGGTGCATGAGCCTCCCTATATCGTAAAAGGCAACAAGCAGATACTGGAGGAGGGTATGTGCTTCAGCATCGAGCCCGGTATCTACTTGCCCGGACGCTTCGGTGTGCGCATCGAGAATCTGGTGGTGGTTACCGCCGACGGATGCCAATCGCTCAACGCGGAACCTCCACCACACATTCGGGAGATAGGATAGGAGATATGACCGTTCAGCAAGCGATTGCCAAACTGGTTGAAAGGCAGAACCTGACCCGCGAAGAGGCGGCGTCGCTGATGGAAGCCACCATGAGCGGCAACGCCACTCCTGCCCAGACCGCCGGCTGGCTGATAGCCCTGCGCATGAAGGGCGAAACCGCCGAGGAGATTGCCGGCTGTGCCGAAACCATGCGGCGGCACGCGGTGCCGGTGAAGTCTCAGCGCCAGCCCGAACTGATAGATACCTGCGGCACAGGGGCAGACCGCGTGAAGACCTTTAACGTCTCGACGGCAGCAGCGTTTGTCGCGGCGGCGGCAGGCGTGCCGGTTGCCAAACACGGCAACCGGGCGGTGACCAGCAAGTGCGGCAGTGCCGATGTGCTGGAGGCGCTGGGCTGTCGCCTGGACCTGAGCCCGGAACAGCTGGCGCAGGCGATTGACGAGATAGGCATCGGCTTCCTGTTTGCCCGGGCGCACCATCCCGCCATGAAGTACGCCGCACCGGTTCGCCAGGAGCTGGGCGTGCGTACGGTGTTCAACTTGCTGGGACCACTCACCAATCCTGCCGGCGCTCCGAGACAACTGCTGGGCGTGTACGATGGTGGTCTGGTACACCTTATCGCGGACGTTCTGCGCGAGCTGGGTACGGAGCGCGCGATGGTGGTGCACGGAGAACCCGGTCTGAACGAGCTATCCACACTCGGCGAGACGGTGGTGGTGCACGTGCATGATGGAAAAACCACCGAAGAGCGCGTCACGCCCGAACAGTTTGGGTTCCGCCGTGCCCGCCCCGAAGAGGTCACTGCCCCAGACAAGCCGGAGGAGTGCGCCCAGCTGATTCGCGACCTCTTCAGCGGGGCACAGGGCGCATACCGTGACCTGCTCCTGCTGAACGCGGGGGCTGCGCTGGTGGTGGGAGGCAGGGCGCAGAGTTTGGAGGATGGTATCCATCTGGCGGGCGAGATGCTGGACTCCGGCAAGGCACTGCGCAAGCTGGAGGAGTACGTGCGGTTCACCCAGCAGGCGGGGGCATCGTCGTGAGCATACTCGCCCAAATCCTGGAGCACAAGCGGAGGGAGGTTGCCGAGGCGCAGGCGCGAACGCCGTTTGCTGAGTTGGAATCTCAGCTGCCCACCGCGCCCGCGGTACGCCCGTTCGCGCAGGCTCTGAAGCGCGAGGACGGCTGTGTGGCGGTGATTGCCGAGGTGAAGAAGGCGTCGCCCTCCAAAGGCGTTATCCGCGAGCAATTTGACCCCCTGCATATCGCCGAGGTGTACGCCCGGAACGGCGCCAGCGCGATTAGCGTGCTGACGGACCAACGCTTCTTTCATGGGCATCTGGACTACCTGCGGGCGATTCGCCAGCGCGTGCCTGTGCCCGTACTGCGCAAGGACTTTCTCATCAGCCGGTATCAGGTGCTGGAGGCGCGCGTGGCGGGCGCGGATGCGGTGTTGCTGATTGTGGCCGCGCTGGAGGACGAACCGCTGGCAGACCTGCTGGCTTACACGCGCGAGCTGGACATGGACGCGCTGGTGGAGGTGCACACGGAAGAGGATCTCCGGCGTGCGCTTCGGGCGGGCGCAACCGTCATCGGCATCAACAACCGCGACCTCAGCACCTTCCACACCACCTTAGAGGTGACCGAGCGGCTGGCGCCGCTGGTGCCGTCCGACTGCGTGTGCGTCAGCGAGAGCGGGATTGAAAACGCCGAGGATGTTCGCCGTGTCGCCCGCGCCGGCGCCCATGCTGTCTTAGTGGGCGAATCGCTGATGCGAGCAGAGGACGTCGGCGCCCGGCTGAGGGAAATGGCGGGGGTCAGAGTATTTTGAGCGTGCCATTCTGATCTCGCGACAGCCGTTTCTGCTGGCACAATGCATCAATAGCCTCTTGGCTCCGTTTTCTCATCTCGTCGTTCACTTGCTTGAAGCCGAAGAATCTAAACAGCTCGTCTCTCAATTCAGCCTCATCGATGCCAAACGCAGTTCTCACGACTTGCAAAGCAGCTTCTCGTATCTCTTCAGGATGGATGTATTCTGCTTTGCGCGAAGCATCCGGTACATTGGAGCGATTGCGTGGAACAGGTTTTTGTTTTGGAACTGTCCAGATGAAATTGCCATCGACCATAATCTTTTTTGCCCGTTCTGCATACTTCACCGCGTCCAGTATGCTCTCGCGTATTCGCGCGCCTGTCCGTTTGAACCCTGCGGCGGAACGTATCCTTGTAATAACCTCCTCGATGTGTACAGGTGCTTCGACCTTGGCTATCTCAACCACAACGGTTGACAACATCGCGCTACTATAACCATCTTGCAACCACTGCGCCAGTTTAGGTTTTTGTGATATTTGCGCGTAATTGTAACGCGGTAGTATCTCATGAGGCGGCACAGCCGTATTTGTTTGGCTTCCACCGGTAAGGTCTTCTCGTGCTGATTCAGGCTCTTCAGCGTCAGTGTGGTCGATATTTTGAGTGGAGGACTCGCAGGTGGCTTCAGGAGGGCCACCGTTGACTGGTTTATTTTGAGCCTCTTGCAGTGCCTGCCAGAGGCGGCGCATCTCATCCTGTTTCTGCCTGTACCAGCTAGTACTCCATATTCGGTAGATGCGCCAGCCTCGTTGTTCCAGTATCTGCTGCCTCAATCGGTCGCGGTCTCGGGCAGATCGTGAAGAATGGTATTGAGATCCGTCGCATTCTATACCAAGAATGTACTCTCCGGGTTTTTGAGGATTAACGACGCCGATATCTATGTAAAACCCTGCACATCCTACCTGTGGATGCACCTCGTAATTCCAAGACTGCAGAACCTTGATCACCTCCTCCTCGAACGGCGACATGGGATCTTTCTCGACAGCAGGGGGTATTTCTATCTCTCCAGTCTCTGCGAACTTAAGGTAGTTCTTAAGGTGAATAACTCCCTTCGGACTATTGGCGTCAGTTCGTATATCGGTATGCCTGATACTGCTGAAAACCTCACAGCGGTGTCTCGCGCGTGAGATCAGGACGTTGAGCCGTCGCTCTCCGCCCTCCTTGTTCAATGGACCGAAATTCATGGAAACATGACCGTCCTTGTCCTTGCCGTAACCAATACTGATAAAGATAACGTCGCGCTCATCGCCCTGAACCGTTTCCAGATTCTTGATGAACAAAGGCTCGTTTGCGTGGATTTTATCAAAATTAGCTAGCTGCGCGTCTATCAGGGCATCCCGTCTTCTCTGTTCCAGCATATCTTCAATGGCTCTCTGTTGTGCCATGCTGAATGCTGCTACCCCCAGCGATAGATCAGGGTGATTTTCAATGTGCTGAATGATGGCATCTACAACAGCTTCAGCCTCTCGTTGGTTCGTTCTGGTTCTGCCTCGGTCGTATATGCCATCGGGTAGGTAATGAAATACCACGCCGACATCCTGAGGTTTCTGGTCTGGATGCGGTGGGATGACAAGACTATCGTTGTAGTACAGACGATTCGAACACTCTATGAGTGAATGATGCTTACTGCGGTAGTGCCACCTCAGTTGATGGGGCTTGGGAACAACCGAGTACGCGAGATCGAGAATACTTTCTATGTCGGAAACCACATCGGTTTCCTCCTCTTCATCGGAGAAATCTTCATCTGTGGTCATTCTCTCAAAGAAGGTAGTGGGGGGAAGTTGTTTATCGTCGCCAACGATAACTACCTGTTTGGCGCGCAATATTGCTCCAAAAGCGTCCGCTGGCTTGACCTGACTCGCTTCATCAAAGATGACTATGTCGAAAGTTACTGAATTGGGAGGCAGGTAAACGGCGACAGAGAGAGGTGACATCAGAAAAACAGGTTTGATAGCCAGCACGGCATCTCCCGCTTCTTGCATGATGCGACGAATTGGTTTGTGTCTCTGTTTTTTGGCGAATTCATGACGGAGTTTACTGATATTCCCAAACGTTTGCATCATGGGCAGGTTCTCTGCATGTCTTAGAGCCACTCGCAGTCTGTTGATTCGAAGCAGTGTTTGATCGAGTTCTTGAAATTGTTTTATGATCCGCTCGTGCTCTAACGGGTCAAAATCCATCAGGAGAGGCTCGTTGTGTATAGCTTCCTGCAATATGCTCTCGTACCATACCTGCTGAAAGTATTGTAACAAATCCTTGTCTGCCTCATCCCATTTGGCTGCGTATTCTGCAAAGTCGGCGATACCCAGATTTTTTGCTTCTTGCCGCAGCCGATTGAAGCGCGCCAGATCCTGTAGTGGTTTGTCGCTCTCCATACTATTCCATTGTTCAAGCTGTGCTATCTGATCTTGTAAAGGTTGGTTTCGCCAATTTTTCCATAGTTCTTGCGCCTCCAAGACATTCACCAGCAGATGCTCTAGCTCTTTATCTGCCTCCACGACCGCCTGTATGGTGTTTAGTGTATCTAAAATGTCTTTCTTAAACGCGGGCTCGCGAATCTGTTCATACAGTTTTTTGCCTATGAGGTCTCGTAGCAGCTTTTCGCACCTGCGGTAGCGAGATATGAAACTACGGTACCAGCGAGTGTGGTAAGTAAAAAATGCTTCCCTTATCTGCTGAATCTCGTGTCTCCACACCGTAATATTAGAGCGCACGGCTTGCAACAGATCGTTGCCCAAACTTTCCGGAAGCCCCTCAAAAGCCTGTTTAGCATGGTTCGCAGCCCGCAGCGCAGATGCCACAGCCTCTCGAACCGTGTGCCAGCGTTCGTAAGTAACATTCTGAACCTGACTGCCCCAAAAGGGATTCCGAGATGGCAGACCATATCGCGCAACATGTAACTGCAGCTTCTCAACGAGGCTGGATGCTTTCTCAAAGTCCTCCTTTGTCCATTCCTTCATTACCTGGAAATCTTCGGGGCGAAACTTTCCCCGCTCTGCACCGATTCTGCACAGTTCCGCGATGCATTGAAAGGGAGTTACTCCGTATTTACCTACCGGCGTGTGCAGTGCATTACAATAGCTGTTGAGATACTCACGCTTCTGTTCGATCTCTCTAAGAATGCTTTCTTGTATCGCGCGCTTTTTGGGACCCTCCTGCCAGGTGCTCTTTAGTTCCGCATAAAACCCTGCCTTGTGTGACTTGCTACTGTGCAGTTCGAGGCAGATCGGCGATAAATCAGCCTCGTTCAAACGCCTCCATACCACCTCCAGCGCTGCACGCTTTTCCGAAACGAACAGTACCTTTTTGCCCTCGTATACGGCTTCGGCGATAATGTTCGTTATTGTCTGCGACTTGCCAGTGCCTGGAGGACCTTGGATAACTGTTAACGGTGCATTTTTTGCACGCAGGATGGCTGATACCTGTGAAGAATCAGCATCGTAGACCTCTAATGCGTTTTCTACCGGACGCACCTTGTCAATATTGTCGTCTGGGATGCTATCGGCAGATTCGAAGAGGCACTCTCCAGAGAGTAGAGAGTTAAGGACAGCATGTTGACCAATTTGCCAATTGTCAGGGTCTAAATCTTTATACATCACATACTTTGTGTAATCAAACAGGTTAAGAACGACCATCTCGCTGCAAACTTCCCACCGTTCCTGCCGACGCTGTTCCAGCTGCTTGAAGTACTCTTCTACATCCAAATCCTCGTCGTCGCCTGTGTCTGGTAGTGAAATGCCAAACTCTTTCATCTTTTCGCCCAGCGAGAGGTTAGTGACTACCTCTGTATCTTCATACATCAGGTAGAACTTGCGGTCTTTTGCTCTCTCAATCAACACGGGAACGAGGATCAAGGGTGCGTACAGTGCTTTTTCGGTACTGTCAGCCTCGTACCACTTCAGGAATCCTATAGCGACAAACAGAAGGTTTAGCCCTCGCTCATCTTGAATCGAGCGCGACTCGCGCCATAGCTCGAGAATCTTTTCATCTATAGTTTCCTTTCGTTCGGAAACATACACTACGTGAGATCTATCGTCCCTGTGTTCTACCTCTAACGCTTCTTCGCCATCCCCGGGTTCTGGTGCGAGGCTGACCTTCGCGTGTTGGATAACCAGAGTATTGTAGATTTCTCTAGCCGATGGCGATACAAATCGAAGCCCTCTTTTGTTGTTTATACGATAGTTTAAGAAGCGATTACGCAAACTCAGGTCAACAAGCGACTTGCGGGCGTTCTCATATCTTTGCAGGACAATATCTTGCATGTCTGCAACACCTCTCCGAGCATACTGATGGTTGTGGCAATTTCACCGCCATTATAGCATGGGGTCTGTAAAGTGTCAACAGACACGATAATATCATTACTGCAGAATAACTCTATAACGCGACAACTAAACGAAAGCCTCCACGTTCTGCCTTTCTATCCTACCCATACCTTCCCAGCTCCAGGCCGCGCTGCACAAAGTAGCGGTAGGTCTCGTAGTGCACCGTGTTGGGGATGGAGTGGTCGCTGTGAAGGACGTAGCCGTAGTTCCCCTTGACTATCGGGATTTTGGACTCCAGCTCCTCGTCAATCCGGCGCCGGTCGTTGGAGTAAAGCACGCGCACGTCAATGCCCCCCATGAATGATAGCCGGTCGCCAAAGTTACGATACAGGCGCACCAGGTCCATGCCCGCCTTGACCTCGATCACCTGCAAACAGTCGATGCCCGCCTCAATCATGCCCGGAACCAGCGGCTCCACATATCCGCACGAGTGCATAATCACCGGCAATCCAAGGCTTTTGGCGTACTGAATGGTGCGAATGTGTCCCGGCTGGACAATCTCTTTGTACATCGCGGGCGACATGAACGGACGCCCCTTGAAGCCCATGTCCTCGTAGAACCAGATGCCGTCGGGCAGGCCCTCCTCGGCGAAGAGTATCTCCATGAGGTTAATGGTCAGCTCGGCGTAGGTGTTCACCATATCGCGTACCCAGTCGGGGTCGTCGATCATGCCCATCAGCATATACTCGTGCCCGCACACGGGATGCATCAGTTCGAACACGTTCACGCCCGACCAGCAGAAGAACCGCTGTTTTTCCCGTGCATAGCGGCGAGTGTTGCGATATGCCTCGAAGTTAATGCGCCGACGGTCGGGAGTGAGTTTGGGTTTGATATGCTCCAGCCAGGCGCGGCGGTCTTTCACCAGAAAGTCCACGTGTTCGGGGGTGGAGTCATGCAATTTGTGGCGTCGCAGGAGTGCTCCATTGCCATCGCGCACCAGGATGGTTTCTTCCGTCTCTTCCACCACCTCGGGCACGTAGTCCAGGTCCGCCACCATGTTAAAAGGCCAGCACAGCTCCAGGTCATAGCCAAAATGGTCGGCGAGGTTCTCGCCCTCGCGAATGTAGCCGCCTTCCAGCCAGCTCCGATAGGTGTCGCCCCAGAAGTGCTCGAACACTCCGATGCGGTCTACAGGCTGGCGTTTCAGGATATTCGTGATGCGTTCCACACTGGTCAGTTCCTGCACTTTGTACTCCTCCTGTGAAGGTTATCTGTGTGACTTACTGTCGTACCGTCCCTGAGGAAGGGGGGTAGCCTGACCAGGCTACCCCCAGCTACCTATCGCCACGGGTCGTTCTCTATCAGCACATACCCTGCACCCAGAACCTGTTTGGGTTCGCCCTCCACCTGCAGTTCGATCACGGTGCACAGCGGGTTCGGGGCGGTTTCTGGCAACCCCTTGAGCACCAGGCGGTTTTCGGTCTGCGTGAAGGCGACCTCCGGACCGTTCATCAGCCGTGCGCTCAGCACCTTGCACTGCAAGCCACCGATTGCCAGTTCACTGCCAGGCCAGCGGTTGCAGTGGTAGTACAGCGTTTGCCCCTTGCGGGTGAATGCCCCGGTAATCATCCACTCCTGCTGCATGGGGTCGGTGGCATCGTATACCGACGGACCGTATTCCTGCAGCCATTTGCCCACCTTCAGCAGCTCCTGCTCGCACACTTCGGGCACACTGCCGTCGGGTGCGGGACCGATGTTCAACAGCAGGTTGCCTCCGCCCGCCGCGACCTGCCTGAGCATGGACACAATCTGCCAGGCGTCCTTCCAGCGGTTGTCAATCGGCGTGTAGCCCCAGCTTTCGTTAAAGGTCATGCACGCCTCCCACATGCGCCCGCCCTTTTCGGGAGTGATATGCTGTTCCGGCGTGCCGAAGTCCTCGGGGAGACCGGAGCGGTTGTTGATGATGATATCCGGCTGAAGTTCGCGCACCATGCGGTTCATCTTCTCCGCTTCCCACTCTTCCGGGGTAAGGGGCCAGTTGACGTCGTACCACATGATGTCAATCTTGCCGTAGTTGGTCATCAGCTCGCGCACCACACCGTGCGTAAACTCCACAAACCGCTTGCGAGCAGCCTCGTCGTGCTTACAGCGTGCGCCGTCGGGGTGATGCCAGTCCATCAACGAGTAGTAGAAGCCCACGCGCAGTCCCTCCGCACGCGCCGCCTCCACGTATTCCGCCACCAGGTCACGCTTGGGGCCCCGCTTCACCGCGTTGTAATCGGTGTACTGGGTGTTGAACAGGCAGAAACCCTCGTGATGTTTGGTGGTCATGACCATGTAGCGCATCCCTGCCAGCTTCGCCAGACGCGCCCACCAGCGAGCGGGGTAGGGTTTGGGGTTCCAGGTGTCGGCGAGCTTCTCATACTCCTCAACGGGGATGCGCTCGCGGTTCATCACCCACTCGTGCCTGCCCAGCTGCGAATACAAGCCCCAGTGAATAAACATCCCGAATCGCGCCGCGCGGAACCACTGCAGGCGACGCTCGCGGTCATCGTTTATCTGTTCCATTCCGTTACCTCCGGCAGGTGATTTTCAGGGATTCTGTTCGCGAGGGGATGGGGTTCTCCTGCCCTTTGCGAAGGTGGACAAAAGTGGTAAAATAGAGACGCACAGTGTTGATGAGGTACTGGAGATGGCTTTCACACTGCGAGATTTTCGTGACCTACTGGACCTGCTGCAACAGCATCCCGAGTGGCGTGTCGAGCTTCGGCGCATGTTGCTCAGCGAGGAGCTGCTCACCTTGCCTGAACTGGTGCGCGAACTCACCCAGGAGGTGCGCCAGCAGGCCGTTCATCTCTCACAGCTGACCCAGCGCGTAGAACAACTGACCCTTCGGATAGACGATCTCGCTCTGCGACTTAACCAGCTCACGGAGCGAGTAGATCAGCTCGCCCAGAAGCTAGAGCAGCTGACCCTGCGGGTAGACCAGTTGACCGCTCGGGTAGACGAATTAACGCAGCTGGTAATTGATTTAACCCGACGGATGGACGAACTGACCCTGCGGGTAGACCAGTTGACCGCTCGGGTAGACGAATTAACGCAGCTGGTGAGTGATTTAACCCAACGGGTGGACGAACTGACCGCCAATGTACAGAAACTGGCGATGAGCCAGCAAAGGATGGCGGATGACATTGCCCAGCTGAAGAAGTTCTACCACGAGCAGAAGTACTTTACCCGCGCTCATGCCTATTTCAGCAAGCTTCTGAAGCGGATTCGGGCACTGCCACCTGAAGAAATCAGCGCGATGCTGGATGACCTGGAGGAGCAGGGCACACTGACGCCACATGAGGTGGCTGACTTACTGCAAGCGGACGTTATCGTGCGTGGGCGACGCCGCGACGATGGACAGGAGGTCTATCTTGTGGTAGAAGCGTCATGGGGCGTTGGGATGAAGGATGTTCAGCGGGCGGCGCGCCGCGCGCAGACGTTGAGTAAGGCGGGACTGCTTGCTGTACCCGTAGTTGCTGGCGAGGGTATCGACCCCAATGCCCATCAGTCAGCGCGAGAGATGGGCGTGACGGTAGTGCTGGACGGCGCGCTGGAACAGGAGTTGGAATAGAGGGCACGCGCCGGGCGTGCCCTCCGAATCATCCGGTGCCGTGACCCCCAGATTATCCCGCAACCTTCACCGGCTGACCGGTGAGTACCGACTCGTTTGCCGCAAGCGTTACCGCCAGGCTCTTCACGGCGTCGGCATACGTGGAGCGTATCCCCGATCGGTCACCCGTCACGATAGCCTGAATGAAGGTTTTGTTCTCTTCCAGATAGGGGTCACTGCTCAGGTGGTATGTGGTCACCTTGCCGGGCTCGGTGGCTTTCACACTGCCCCAGTCGGTTTCAATCACGATATCGGGCGTCACGATGTCCAGCCCCACGCGCCAGCCCATATTGAGCAGACAGGTGTTGTGTATCGCACCGATGACGCCATTGGCGAACTTCACCGCCACAGTGCCCACGTCGTACACGCTGTAGTTCTCCACCTCTTTATCCAGCCGGCGGTTGGTCATCAGCGCGTACACCTCCACGATGTCGCCCACCAGGTAACGCGCGAGGTCAACGATATGCGTGGTCTGTTCCACAAACTGCCCACCCGACTGGTCCATCACGCGCCACCAAGCCACGCCGGGCATCCCGCCCATCCACCAGCCGGTGACCATGCCGACCGTCTTGCCTTCCAGCAGTTCGCGGGCTTTGGCGGTGGTTGCCATATAGCGGAAGTGGTAGCCCACACTGCTGATGACGCCGTTCTTGGCGATGGCTTGCTCGATGGCTTTTGCTTTCTCTAAGGTTCGCGCCACCGGCTTCTCCACGAACAGATGGATGCCCTTTTCGGCGGCGGCTTCCTCTGCGCCCACGTGCGCATGGGGTGGAACGCACACATACAGCGCGTCCAGCTGTTCGCTATCCAGCATCTGTTTCCAGTCGGTGTATGCCCTGCCGCCGAACCGCTGTGCGGCGGACTCTGCCCGCGAGGCGTCGATATCACAGAACGCTACCGGTTTCGCTTCGGGTATCCGGGCAAGCGCGTTGAAATGGGCGTTGGCAATTCCTCCACATCCAAAGAAACCGATACGAACGGACATGCTTCACCTCCAGTAACACATGTTGATTCCCCTTTCGTGACAGGAGGCGCACACTCCTGCGGGTCATCCCTGTGAAACTCTTTTCTGCCTGATAGCTTCGAACAGGAGGATACCGGTCGCCACGGCAACGTTCAGCGAGTGCGCGCCGCCGCCCATGGGGATGCGTATCAGCGTGTCCATCGCCGAGCGCGTTTCGGCAAGCAAGCCCTGTTCCTCATTGCCCACCCACAGGCAAAGCGGCGCCGTCAGGTCTTCATCCCAGAACAGCTTTTCGGCATGTGCGCTGGAGCCGACCTGTCGCCAGCCGTGCCGGCGAAAAGATTCCAGAACCGTTGCGGTGTCGGGGCAGATGACGATGGGCAGAAAAGCGATACTGCCGGTAGTAGAGCGCACGCAGGCGCGGCTGTAGGGGTCGGCGATGGGGGAGGCGAGAACCAGAGCGCGCACCTGCGCCGAGTCGGCGGTGCGTATCAGCATCCCCAGATTGCGCGGGTCCTGTATCCTTTCGGCGACCAGCACTGTGCCTGCCGGGTTTGCGCACACCTCTTCCAGACGGACGTCCCAGTATGGCAGGACGGCAACGGCGGTGGTGCTGGTCTCGTATCCGCTGACCAGCAGTCGGTGGAACAGTCCTTTGCTGACGGCATAGGTGGGGATGCCTGCCTGCTCGCAGGTGCGGGCTAAGTCGGGTTCCGTCTGCTCCTTGATGAACACCTGCAGGGGGCGCAGTGGAGCATGGAGCGTTTTGGCGATTTGCGACGCCCCCTCGAGCAGGAAGCGACGCTCTGCCTCGCGCGGCGCCGACTCGGTCAGGCGGCAGGCAGCGCGGAAGACGGGGTGTTTCAGCTGGGTAACGGTCTCCATCGTTCGCGCTCACAACGTCCTTTTGAACCACGTGACGAAACCATCGGTGAGGGAGTGCACAACGCCGCCTGCGACCAGCCCAATCAGTGCGGATTGTGTCCAGGTCACATGGGCGCGAAGCGTCAGGCGCAGTTCACGTTCCAGCGCACGCAGTATCTCCGACTGGTTCACCGGCACCACCCACTGGTCAATGGCGTGAATGCCCAGTCTCAGCAGGAGGTACAGCATCAGGAAGAAGTAAAGAGCACGCAGCACCGGACCAAACACCCAGCTGTGCGACAGCCAGTGCCGATGTGGGATCAGCCACTGGTATGGAAGCCAGAAGAACCGGAAGATACCCCACCTGCGGTAGGCACGCGAGTTCACGTCCAGGTCGGGCGACAGCGCCATCCCCGAGAAGACATAAGCACCAATACCCACCCCAACCGCTGTCCAGTCGGGGTGAGGATATATCCGTTCAATGACGGGTACCGCGGCGACGGCAGTCAGAATGGTAATTGCGTCGTGAACGCGCCCGGACGGCATCCCTACAAACCGGTGGAGTAGTCGCGCAGCCTCTTGCAGTTATGGCGGTTGCGCAGTTTTTTGATGGCTTTGGCTTCTATCTGGCGGATGCGTTCGCGCGTTACGTTGAAATGCCTGCCGACCTCTTCCAGCGTGTGTGGCATTCCGTCGATCAGTCCAAAGCGCATCTTGATGACCTCGCGCTCGCGGTCGGTGAGCACACGGAGGGCTTCCTCAATACGTTCTCTCAGCAGGCTTCGGTCTGCAGCGTCGGCTGGGGAATCACAGGAATCATCTTCAATGAAGTCCAGCAGCTGGGTATCCTCTTCCTCTCCCACCGGGGTATCCAGCGACAGGGGTTCTGGCGCGATTCGAATAATCTCACAGACTTTGTCCACCGACATGCCCAGGTCCTCAGCCAGCTCTTCGGGGGTGGGGGAGCGCCCCAGCTCCTGCTCGAGTTGGCTGCGCCGCTTCATCAGGCGGTTGATGGTTTCCACCATGTGCACCGGGATGCGGATGGTGCGTGCCTGGTCTGCGATGGCACGGGTAATCGCCTGCCGGATCCACCACGTGGCGTAGGTGCTGAACTTGTATCCGCGGCGATGGTCAAACTTCTCCACAGCGCGGATAAGCCCCAGGTTGCCTTCCTGAATGAGGTCGGAGAAGGGCATTCCGCGTCCGCTGTAGCGTTTGGCAATTGAGACCACGAGGCGAAGGTTAGCGAGAATCAGTTTGCGTTTGGCTTCCTCGTCGCCCTGGGCTACCAGCTCGGCGAGGCGCTGTTCCTCTGCCTGGCTGAGCAGGGGAGTTTTGCCGATTTCGCGAAGCCACATGCGCACCGAGTCGTCTAAGGGAGCACCTTCCAGCTGCGCGATTTCTTGGTCGGCGATTTCGTACTCTTTGGCGGAGATGTCCGAGGGGTAGCCGTCCTCAAGCAGTGGCATCCCTTTGACGGAGCCGACTACCTGGATACCCTGCATGTCAAAGAACTCCAGCATCTGTTCCAGTTCGTCGGTGTCGATATCCATCTCCGAGAGGGCATCGCTCAGCTCGTCAGAGGTGATGTAGCCTCTGTCTTTGCCTTGCTGGAAAAGCCGGTGCATCTGTGCGCTATCGTTATTGTCCATCTCCATGCCTTGTTTCACTCCTTTCGGTTGTGCCGGGCATCGGAGTGCAACTCGTTTATGAGCCTCTGATATTCTTGATAGTTCACGCTATCGGGCGAGAAATCCTGCGCCAGTTGTGCTGAAATCTGTACCTGCCGCGTGCGTTTGTGCCACCGCTGAAGGAAAGACGCCGAGTCACGCAGAACCTGCTCACTCAGCGGCTCTTCCAGCAATAGCCTTGTCGACACCGCCTCTCGCAGGCGCGGGTTGCTCAGTGCAGAAAGAAGCGACGGAAGATGCAGTTCCATGCCCGCGTCCCACGCACGCCTGACCAGCTCGAAAAACTGCTTTCCAGCCTCTGAAACCATATCGCCAGCCTGGGCAATTTGCAGTACCAGCGATCTCCACTCGTCAGATAGTATACCCCGAAGTAATGTGCTTTCCGCTCGTACCACCGCCGGCGGAAGCTGCTCGTCTATCTCCACAACCGGGGGTTCTTCCGCCTGCGATGGCTCCTTTTTCTTTTCCGACTCTTTATAACGCAAGAATCGTTCCACTTCCCGCCGAATCAGCTCCTCAGGTTTACTGGGATTTGTAAAATATGCGGGGTGAAGCGGCGCCAGCTGGCTGATATAGCGATCTCGTTCGATACCGGAAGGTATCCCCGCCAGTATGGGAATGGATGATTTCAGTATCTTGATCCTGCCTTCCACGGTGTTTGCATCGTATCGTCGGTAGAGGTCGTTAATCAGAAATGCTGTAAGCGGTTCGGCTTTGTTCAGGCACTCTTCCAACGCGGAAGCACCAAGCCGGCGCAGGAGACTGTCGGGGTCTTCACCGTCGGGCAGGCGGGCTATCAGCGTTTCTATTTCGTGCTGGCGCAGGATTTCCGCCGCCCGTTTCGCCGCCTCCACGCCTGCGCTGTCGGAATCGTACACGACAATCACGCGCGATACCAGTCGCGAGAGGATGGCTATCTGTTCCTCGGTGAGAGCGGTGCCCATGGTGGCAATGGCGTGGGTAAAGCCCGCCTGATGCGCCGCCACCACGTCCATGTATCCCTCCAGAAGCAGTGCGGTGCGTTCGGTCATCATGCGCTCTTTGGCGAGGTGCAGGGCGTAGATGGTGCGGCTTTTGCGAAAGACGGGGGTTTCGGGGCTGTTGAGATATTTGGGCTGGGCATCGCCCAGAGCGCGTCCCCCGAAAGCGACCACGCGCCCCTGCCGGTCCCAGATGGGGAACATCAGGCGGTCGCGGAAGCGGTCGTAGTACTCGCCGTTGTCGCCCATCACAACCAGCCCGGCTTCTGCCGCAACGGTCAAAGGCACTTTCTTCGCCCGCAGAAGGTTGGTCAGCGTTGACCATTCGGGAGGGGCATATCCGATGCCGAATCGCTCTTGTGTTTGAGGAAGCACTCCCCGCTGTTGCAGGATGCGCTGGGGGAGGGGATAGCGCTTCAGCATATCCCGGAAGAACTGCGCGGCGAGCTGATTAACCTGCAGTATCTGTTCGCGACGGTCTTTTTGCTCCTGCGTAGACGCCGTTCCTGCGGTTCGAAACTCCAGCCCTAACCGTTCGGCAAGCATTCTGGCTGCTTCGAGGAAGGTGACGTTTTCGATGCGCATGATGAAATCAAACACGTCACCATACTGTCCGCATCCGAAGCAACGCCAGCGTTGCAGAGACGGGTTAACGGTAAAGGAAGGTGTCTTCTCGGCATGGAACGGACACAATCCTTTGAAGTTTTTGCCCGTTCGCTTCAGCGCCACGTACTGCGAGACCACTTCCACGATGTCGCTGCGCGCACGGATCTCGTCCAGGTCTGCACTGGCGCGTGATGCCACAGACACCTTCCTCCATCATCAGGCTGGCTCCTGCCTGCTGGGTATCCGAACGGTTACCCCTTATTCCTCCATCGCGGCGACGATGATAGAAACCACCTTGTTGTCGTACAGCTGGAAGCCCACATGGTGGTCGGGATACCGGATGTACAGGGTAGCTCCCATGTTCTGGTGCTCTTTGGGCCAGCCGTATGCGGCGACCACTTTCTGGTAGGTGTCGCCCAGCTTGATACCGCGCGATGTGCGTGCCAGCCCGGATTTATCCTCGTAGCCGATGGCTTTCGCCTGTACGACATAGCCGTCTTTGTTCACCAGGAACTCGTAGATAACGCCACCCGGTCGCTCGTATATCAGGGTGGTCTCCTGTTCATACATCATGCCCCCCGGCGTGGTGCGCAAGCCGATGGAAGGCAGTCCGAGTCCCGACGGTGCTCCACCCAGCCCAGCCATTCCGGGCATACCGGGCATCGCAGGAGTACCGGGCATGGAAGGCATACCGGGGCGTGCCGGTGCACCAATGCCACCGGGCAAACCGGGTAAACCGGGTGCACCTGACGTGGGAGCGCCCATCATCGGTCCACCCATCATTGCCATGCCTTCTTCTTCTTCAAGCCTTCCACCACCGCCAAAGCGGCCCATGCCTCCACCGACCATGCCGCCCATTCGGGGACCGGTCATCATCCCGCCCATTCCGGTGGCGGCACCGACCCCAGCCATCGGAGGCATCCCACCGTATCCGTAGGTGGGCATTCCGGGTGTCGGTCCGGTTCCCGCGTAGCTGGGAATTCCTGGCACTCCGGGCACACCGGGTGCACCCGCCAGTCCAGCGCGTCCGGGCACACCTGCCATGCCAGCCATACCCGCCTGCGCTCCCGGCAGGTTATACGCTACCTGCCCGACCGTGACCTGGGTGGGGTTGCCGAACCGGGACAGAACGGTCTGCACTTTGGACAACATGCGGATGCCCAGAAACTGGCGCTCGACGGCGTAAGCCGGGCTCATCAGCCCAAGCAAGCAAACCGCAACCGCGACACCTGCTACCCCGCTTGTCCGGAGCAAGCCTGCCATGTTCCTCATCTGGTTTCCTCCCATTCGTTCGTCATTTGGCGTTAAGAAAGCTTTTCTGGTGTGCACTCTTCGGCAACGACAGGCGGATTTCCTGCTCTGCATCCACAATTCTCTCTTCCATAGTGTACCGCCTGCCACTCGTTAGACGCAACTGGCGGGGCAAAGGTAACGGGATATACGAGATTGCATCAATGGCAGGAATCGCCTGATACTGGGGGAATAGAGAAAAGGTGTGTTCGGAAGGAGAATGCATATGAGGCGAATTGTTCTGCTTTTGGGTATTGGTTTGTTGTGGACATCAGCGGGCGCCCAGGTGGTCCAGCAGGTCTCCTACCGGGGCTGGCAAGGGTGCTACCGTATCACGAACGGCACGGTGGAAGTGGTGGTCGTCCCGTCCATCGCGCGTATCATGCACTACAGTTTCGTGGGTGAGCCGAACGTTCTGTGGGTGAACCCTGCCACAGAGGGCAAGCCGGTCAAGCCGGGCGAGTGGCCCAATCACGGTGGGGATAAGGCATGGGTTTGGCCTCAGGATGAATGGCCCCTGCGCATCGGCAGGGGGTGGCCGCCTCCCTCTGCGACCGACCAGGTGCCTCATCAGGTAGAGATAGTGCAGGGCAACAGGATTCGGATGGTTTCGCCTGTGGTGGCAGGATATGGGGTGCGAATCGTGCGGGAGGTCTGGCTGGAGCCGACGGGAACCCGCGTGCACACGCTGACCCGTTTGGAGAAGCTGCGCGGCGGTGCAGACTTCCCGGTGTCTGCCTGGACGGTCTCGCAGCTACCCGCGCCCGATACGCTTCTGGTGCGCCTGCACCCAGGCTCGACACTGCCCGATGGTTACAAGCTGTTCAGTCCAGACCCGTGGAAAAGCGTCCGTCGGCTGGGCGAGGATATTCTGATTCCCGAGAGACGTTCCGACGTGGCGGTCAAGTTGGGCTGTGATGCGGAGATACTGGCATGGTTTCGTGCGCCGTATCTGGTGGTGCAGAAGTCACCGCTGGTTGCAGAGGGGCTGTCCGCCTACAAGCCGGGCGACCATGCTCAGATATTCTCCAACTCGGACGAGTTACCGTACATCGAGCTGGAGTTCACCTCGCCCTTAAAGGTGCTCAGTAAGGGGGAAAGCGTCTCCCTGGAGGTAATCTGGGAGCTGTACCGCATTCCCCCACAGGAGCAATCACCCGAAGCGCTGGCTGATTTTTTGAGGAAGCTGTAAGCTTCCCACTACCGGGCGAGGTCTTTATTCATACAGCACTTTTTGTACTTTTTGCCGCTGCCGCAGGGGCATGGGTCGTTGCGCCCGACTTTTTGGGTCTTGACCACGGTGCCAACTGGTGCAGGTGCAGGACGTCCTGCAGAGCGTGGGGAACCATTGTCTTCAACGGGTGCCGCGTCGCCTGCGCCGGACATCCGGGTAACCTGCACGTTCGGCTGGGGCTGAGGTGGCGCTACCTGCACGTGG
The DNA here is from genome assembly GCA_013314755.1 of Chthonomonadia bacterium. GTDB lineage: Bacteria > Armatimonadota > HRBIN16 > HRBIN16 > HRBIN16 > HRBIN16. The sequence continues at coordinate 135,973 of JABUFA010000002.1, read as the reverse complement.
TACATCCAGCGCACCACGTCTTCCTGAATGGATGCCAGCATCTGCTGGAACATCTCGTACGCTTCCTTTTTATACGCCACCAGCGGGTCTTGCTGGGCGTAGCCGCGCAAGCCGATGCCCTCGCGCAGGTAGTCCATGTTGGCGAGGTGTTCCATCCATTTCTCGTTGATGACGCGAAGCATTACCCACCGCTCCAGCGCACGCATCAGCTCCGAGCCGAGCTCCTCCTCGCGCTGGGCGTAAGCCTGCAGTGCCACTTCCTGCAGGTAGTCCACCAGCTGGTCGGCGGGGCGGCGCTTCAGGTCGTCTGGGGTAATCCAGCGAGAGATGCCGAACAGCTCCTCCAGCCGACGGAACAGCCCTTCCGCGTCCACCTCGGCGTTGCGCGTGTCCTGCAGGGTGAACATCATCACGGAGTCTTCCACCTTCTGGCGGATAAAGTCGTGAATGGTGGGGGTGAGCGGGTGTCCCTCCAGGATGCGCCGTCGCTCGCCGTAGATGACGCGGCGCTGTTCGTTCATCACCTCGTCGTATTCCAGCACGTGCTTGCGGATTTCAAAGTTATATGCCTCTACCTTCTTCTGTGCCTTCTCAATGAGGCGGGAGAGGAGCTTTACGTCCACGCTCTCGCTCTCTTCCCACATCGCGAGCAGTCGCTGTTTGGAGGGGTCGCCAAAGCGTCGCCACAGCTCATCCTCTAAGGAGACGTAGAACCGGCTCTCGCCCGGGTCGCCCTGTCGCCCTGAACGACCGCGCAGCTGGTTGTCGATGCGTCTCGACTCGTGGCGCTCGGTGCCGAGGATGAACAGCCCGCCCAGTCGACGCACCTCTTCGGCGGCTTTGGAGCGCTCGGCTTCGCTGAGCGGTGGCGGAGGCAGGGCACGCCCGCGCCGGAAGGACTGCCACTGCAGTTCCGCCTCCTCGTCCATTTCCTCGCCTTCCTGCGCTGTCTGCGGAGCCACGCTTCCGCCGAGGATGATGTCCACACCGCGTCCTGCCATGTTCGTGGCGACCGTCACCGCGCCTTTGCGTCCCGCCTCGGCGATGATGATAGCCTCTTTTTCGTGATACTTGGCGTTGAGTACGTTGTGTGGCACGCCGTGCGCGAACGCCTCTTTGAGATATTCAATGTTCTCCGGCGGCGCCCCGATGAGCTGGACGGCACGCTGGAGATTTTCGGGCAGGTTCATGTCGGGCACGACGCCAAGTTCCTTCGCCAGCGGCGTGAGCGCGCTGAGGCTGAGCTCATCCAGCCGGCGATTCATCAGCGCGCGATACTCCTTCTTCTTCTCGTTGGGGATGTCTTTGCGCTTCTCCAGCTCATCGCGCAGGATGTGGATCAGACACAGCAGTTTCAACCTGTCCGGGCGCAGGCGGTCGCTCACCTTTTCGGACATTTCAATGGAGCGTGTGCCCACCAGCACCGGTTGCTGTTTCACATACAGGCGCAGAATCTCGGTGGCGATACCGCGGAACTTCGCCTCTTCGGTTTTGTAAATGACGTCGGGGTGGTCGATGCGAATCATCGGCTTGTTGGTCGGCACGACCACCACGTCCAGCCCATAAATCTTGCGGAACTCGTCCTCTTCGGTCTTGGCGGTACCGGTCATGCCCGCCAGCTTCTTGTACAGGCGGAAGTAGTTCTGGAAGGTGATGGTCGCCAGCGTCTGGTTTTCCTGGCGAATGGGCACGCCTTCCTTTGCCTCAATTGCCTGATGCAAGCCGTCGGAGTAGCGCCGCCCGAACATCAGGCGTCCGGTGAACTCGTCCACGATGATAATCTCGCCATCGCGCACCACGTAGTCCACATCGCGCTTGAAGATGGTATGCGCCTTTAGCGCGGCGTTGACGTGGTGCATCAGGTCGGGGTCTTCGGCGAGGTTTTTCACGCCCAGTCCCTGCTCAACGCGCTGGATGCCCTCTTCGGTCAGGGTGACTATCTTCTGCTTCTCTTCCAGCGTATAGTCGCGCCCGGGCTGGAGATGGCGCACCACGCGGTCCACGCGGTAGTAGAGGTCGGTAGACTCGCCCGCGTAGCCGGAGATGATGAGCGGTGTGCGTGCCTCGTCGATGAGGATGCTGTCCACCTCGTCCACGATGGCGTAGTTCAGTTCACGCTGGACAACCTCCTCGATGGAGAACGCCATGTTATCGCGCAGGTAGTCAAAGCCGAACTCGTTATTGGTGCCGTAAGTGATGTCTGCGAGGTAAGCCTCTTTCCGGCTGCACTCCTTCAGGTGCAGGTAGCGCGGGTCGGGCGCCTGGTAGCCGGGTGTGTAGATGTAGGAGCCGCCGATTTCGCCTGTTTCGGGGCTCTGCCCCTGAATGACGCCGACGCTCATGCCCAGCAGGTGATAGATGGGTCCCATCCACACGGCGTCGCGCCGCGCCAGGTAGTCGTTCGCGGTCACCAGATGCACGCCTTTGCCTTCCAGCGCGTTGAGATAGATGGGCAGGGTAGCCACCAGCGTTTTACCTTCGCCCGTCTTCATCTCGGCGATGCGCCCGTCGTGTAGCACCATCCCACCGATGAGCTGCACGTCAAAGTGGCGCATCTTCAGCGTGCGCTTGGAGGCTTCCCGCACCACCGCGAAGGCTTCCGGCAGAAGGTCGTCCAGCGTTTCGCCCTTCGCCAGACGGTTGCGGAACTCGTCGGTTTTGGCGCGCAACTGCTCGTTGCTGAGGGCAGATATCTGGTCTTCCAGCGCGTTGATTCTTTCCACCACCTTGCGGTAGCGTCGGATGTCGCGCTCGTTGCTGTCGAACAGGCTGAGTAAGAATCGCATGGCGTACTCCTTCGGCGCTTGTGAGGCACCCACAAAACTGCTACGACGTTATTTTCGGCTGTTTCCGCTACGTAGAATACGATGTATTCCCCATTAATGTTACCACCAGAATCGGGCAGAAGTCAAAGGGCGAGTACCTGCGCGTATCGTTCCAGCATGGTCTGCAGGTCAAAGTGTGCTTCGGCGTGCTGGCGGGCGCGTTCGCCCATACGTCTGCGCTCGTCGGGATGTTGTAGCAGGTAAATGATGCGTTCCACCAGAAGCCCTTCATCCTCCACCGGCACCACGAAACCTGTCTCGCCTTCCAGGACGATGTCGCGCACCGCGCCCACGTCGGTGCTAACTGCGGGCACGCCACACGCGGCGGCTTCAATCAGCGTCATGGGTAACACCTCGCGGTCGGAGGTCAGCACCGCCACGTCCAGCGAGCGCCACACGGCGGGAATGTCCTGCAGGGCGCCGGTGAAGGTTATTCGTGAAGCGTGCTTCATCTGCTGGCAGAACGCCTGCAGGTCGTCGCGCAGTTCGCCATCGCCGACGATAAAAGCCCGGGCGTTCGGCAGGGCAGAGAGCACCTGCTCAGCCACGCGCAGGAAACGGAAGAGGTTTTTCTCCGAGCGCAGTCCCGCGACGATTCCGAATGATTCGGTGTGCGCATTCAACCCCAATGCCTCCCGGAGGTGCTGTCCCTCTGGTGAGAATCGTTGCAGGTCTACCCCGTTGGGAATGACCAGCACCTGCCGTGCCTTCCATCCCTCCTGTTCCAGCAGGAAACGGCGGTGCAGGTCTGTCAGCGCGATGAGTGTGTCCGTCACCCCTGATGCCAGGCGGCGCGCGATGGCTATCTCGCGTGCTCGTTGCGATTTGCCGAAGGAGTGTACCGCGATAATCAGCCTCGGCACCAGGTGCAATCGTTTCGCGATGACCGCATACACCACAGCGTGCGGCGAATCGACGGTCAACAGCACCTGGGGGCGAATCTGTCGTAACAGGCGCACAAAGCGAGGCAACACCCGCAGGTCGGTGCGAGAGGCGCCGTACAGGGCATGTACGGGGACACCCTGCTGAGCCAATTGTTCCCCGATGACGCCGGGCTGATAGAGGGCGCAAACGTGAATCTCGAAGCGGGAACGAAGACCCAGCGCAATCTGCTGAAGGATGCGTTCTGCACCACCTACGGAATAGGTGGAGTTCAGTATCAGCACGCGATGTGTGACGTTCTGCATCACAGCGTTACAGTCTGTTCCTCCAGCGTACAGGCAGGCGTGTCGGGTAGCCAGCGAGTAGAGGGGTCATCTCTGACCGCTTTGATGGTCAGGCGGTAGCGTTGCCCCCGGCGAAGCGCGGCGGTGTGCAGGTACACGAGATTACCGTCCACCTGCACGCTGTCAATCTCCAGCGGCGGCGCGAAAGTATATCTGCTCTTGTCGCCCGCGTTTTGGGCGTCCACCCGTTTGTTGAACACGAGCATTACCGTGTTTTGTGCGGTTTTTATCGCCCTCATCACGCGCGGCGGGTCGGTGTACATGTACATCCCCAGCATATATTCGTAGAGCGTGACGCTCTGTACTCCAATCTGCCGGCACGCCTGGCGGAAACGGGCAATCCAATCCCACGACTGGCGGTTCTGCGGTTGTGAGCCGATGTCCGCCTGCACCATTATCGGCAGGTTGGAGCGCACCGCGCGAGCGGCACGCACCAGCGGTTGATATGCGCGCACGTAATCGGGAAGCAGGTTTGCCTTGATCCAGTCGGGCCAGTGCGTCTGCAGGCAAATTGCGTCCGGGCGCGCCCGCCGAACCACATCGGCGATGTCCTGACCGTGTACCTCCTTGACAAAGCGCACCGGGTCGGGCACGTCAATAGCGAGTATCCAGACCGTCACCGGCGTGCGCGGGCGCGTTTGGCGGATGCCACCCTCGCCGTTCAGCAGGTCATGCAGAAAGTCGGTGTGACAGCTGGCGCGGAACTGCACCCATTTTGCGTAAAGCTCCGGTTGCTTGCGCCAGAAGAGAGGATGCGATTCATCCGTGAACTCCGGCGGCTCCTCGCCAGGGTGCATCTGAGTAAACAGCCCACGACACCGTTCGCACAGGCAAGCATATGCCGGGGCGGAAGGTCCCGGGTACTCGGGCCAGAACGGCTCCATGATATGCACGCCATCAAAAGGGTGCTCCCGCAGGATGCGGGCGATTTGCGCTTTCTTCCATCGGCGGTAGTCGGGATGATTGAGACACAGGCGGGTGTAGCCGTCGTTCATCGGCTGGCGGGTGACCATACGCCACCCCTCCCATCCCGCAGGCAAATCCTGCGTGTCGTATGTGCCGTTGCCGAAGGTGGCGTAGTCCACGTGTATTTTGCGCCGATGCAGGGCGTCAATCAGGTCGCGATTCACGCGGCTATCGCGGGTAATCACGTACTGCACGCCGTCGAACCCGTGCACAGCCAGCTCTTCCGCGATGCTTTCCATACTGCGACCCGCGTAGTACCTTCCGAGGAAGGGGTCTATCTCCACGCAGTATTCAGGAAGCTTCATCGCGCCTCCGCAACCTGTAGCGTGCGCACCGGCGCCTTGACCTTTATCGACGGTTCGCCCCAGGATGCCCAGTCGGCGGTGGAGTCGTCGTTGGGTCCCACGTCTGCGATCAGGCGCAGGCGTACCGTCTGTCCAGCGAACGATGAGAGGTCGGCGGTCAGCTCGCGCCACGTGCCCTGTATTCCCGTACCTTCCACCAGCCGATGCACCTTGCCCTGCTGGTCTATCAGTTCCACCCTGAACAGCACGCCGTCGCTGGGGTTGCCGCCGTCCCGGATGCCAATCCAGCTGTGAAAGAGGCAAGGTGCATTGGGTAACGTTATCGCTCTCAGTTCCGCCCAGGTATAGCCCACCCCGCCTGTGTACGGCGGGTGCATGAAGATGCCTTTCTTTGAAACGCCGCCCACGGGCAGGTCGCCTGTGTAATACAGAGCGCCGGTGCCGCCGGGGTCGGGAATCTCCTTCTGTCCCCGTCGCGCGATGCCCCACATCGCTACGGCGCTGGTCAGCTCTGTCAGCACCGGCTGGGTCTCCGTCACGCACAGGCGCAGTCCGACGCGGTGGGGCGCGATGCCGTCGCGCAGGGTGATGCTCAGGTCGCCCTCCGTTCCTGTGGGAAGGTCGGTTCGCACCTGCAGGTCAATCTTTGCGGGCATCCTGCCGCCCTCAACGCGCAGGGAGCGCGGCGACACCTGCCAGCCTTCAGAGGTGTTGAACTCCACAGAGAGCGGTTCGTCCTTCGAGGGCGCGATGCGCCAGATAGGGATTAGCGTCAGGCGCTGCGGGTTCTGCCAGCCGCCTGTTTGCCATCGCCAGCGCACCGGCTCCACCACCCTCAGCACCGCCTCGCGCTTCCCGCCGCCAATCGTTGCACGCACCAGCACTGTGTCGCCCGGACTCAGGTCTGGGTCTATACGTATCACCCCGTCCGCGTATGCGCCGTTTTCTACCTGCCACCGTGCCTGTTGTGCCACACCCTGCAGGGTTACCCTGACACTTCCGCCGGGCACAACCTCTCTCCGCTCGGGCGCGATGCTCCACGTGCGTTTCCCCGAAAACTCCAGCACGTAGCGAACCGCCTTCTCCACTGGCTCCACCCATGTCTCCTGCCCGCTGTCGTGCGTCGCCGGTCTGGCGAGCTCGTTGCCGTCCACATCGTATGCCCGACAGGAGACCAGCGCGCCCTGGACCCCGAACGGTCGCCCGATGCGAAACTGCTCTTTGCCGCTGATGTGGATGACCTGCAGGCGGTTGGGTGCGATGCGCGTGATGGCGAGTCCGCCGTCTGAAGAGGCTTCTGGCGCGTTGAAGAGCTCGCCGCGCCCGTCCAGATAGATGTATGCCTCACTGCGCAGGTAGTCCACCTTGCGCCCTTCCACCAGCGCGGAGTAGCTCAGCAACGCATCCTTCTGGTAGGCTAACCAGCCGGCGGGGGGCAGGATAAACGCCCGTGAGCCGATGTTCACTCTCCACTCTTCGGAGGGGTGGTCGTTCAGCCACAGCTTCAGCCCGTTGGGGTATTCTACATAGAGCTGTCGGCGGGTGCGAGGAAGGTCGCGCACAACCGCCTCCGAGACGCCCACCAGTTTCGCGCCATCCCAGTAGGCGATGCGGGCGGGAGCCAGCAAACCGTATCGCGCCTGAACCTGCTGGAGCATGTAGTAGGAGCGGCAGGTGCGCTCAATGCCGTGCTCTTCCTCCACCAGCCAGCCGATATGCCCGTAGGCGAGCGTGTGCAGAAGGAAGCGGTCAATGGCGCGGTCAATGTTCTCAGGCGCTCGCCAGTTGGGAATGGCATCGCAGAAGAAGGATGTCCACGCCATGCCGATGTCGCACTCTTTGGTATGTATCTGATAGAGGTCAAACACCGGCAGGAGCGGCTCCACCGCCAGCGGTCGCCCGTTGTATGCCAGCGCGTAGTTGCCATCCGCCAGCCCGGCGTACAGCCACTGGTACGTGCCCTCCGAAAAGATGGGACCGCCGTACACGCGGGAGTCGTTGCGCAGGAGCTCGCCGTAGGCGTAGAAGGTCTGCGCGAAGGTTCCCGCGCCAGGCACGCGGGCATCGTAGTCGGTATACCACCAGGGCTGTACGGCGGTGTGCACGTCGGTGTATGCGCTGTTGGGGTTGTATTTTGCCTTAATCTGCGGCGCGAGGATGGCGTCGAACTCCACCGCTTTCAGCGGCTTCAGCGCCCAGTTTCGGGGCCAGGCGGGTCGCCATTCGCCGTCGGGCTGGCGCTGGACGAAATCGGGGTTCCAGTGCTCGTTGACGGGGGCGAAGTCGCAGTAGTTGGTGTACAGCCCGCTGAACCAGCCGATCGACCGCTGATGCGCGACGTAGCGTTTTAACGCCTCATCGCCGCCTTTGCCCGGCGCGGCGCGGGTGCGCAGGGTGAAGCTCTCGCCCTCATCGCGCCACGAGATTTCATGGTTGCACTGTATCAGCTTCTCAATCCCATACGCCCTCAGCATCCGACTGCGTTTCATCTGGTTTTCGTAGTTGTCCGGTCCCCACGATTCCTGCCACAGGCGGTCTACCGCCTGTTTGGCGTGCAGTCCCACCGGGTTGGCGATGGTGGGCAGAACCTCTTCCAGCATGGGCGAGACGGTGATGAAGAGGCGTTCGAACATGGGGTTGCGTGTGCCGTCGGTTTTGGGATGGTAGCGCACGCCGCCGTTGATGCGGGCGATGTCGCCAGAGGCATACTCGGCGCCGTACGGCTCTGAACCGTTGGAGCGATACCAGTCCAGCCATATCGAACTGAATAGCCAGCGGTTGCCCGCACGCGAAAGCAGAACGGTGGGGTGCGAACTGCCATAAGTAATATAAGGTATGTACATGGCACGCGGCTGGTGGACTCCGCCCAGCTGTCCGAAGTGCAGTTCGGTCGCCCTGGCGGTGCGGTTGATGACGTCCACAATCAGCGATTTCTGCACGATTTGCAGGCGCAGGGTCGTGCCGTCGTCGTATTCGGCGGAGATGACGCTTCGCTGGGCGCTCACTCCCTTCAGTTTGGGTTCACCGATACTTTCACCGAAGCGCACGCCCGCGCCCGAAAACTGCCACACCGTCCTGCCGTTCCATTCGGCGCGGATGCCGTTGATGCCCCTGCTGGCGTCAAATCGGTATACCAGCTTGCCGTCCTTGCCCTCGTAAAGGAAGACGAATCGCCCTGCGCCGTCGGGCTGAAGGTGGTTTTTGAACGCGCCGCTGAAGTGCATGGGCAGGATGGTCAGATCGCGCGTGGGGAAGGGGAGTTTGCCCGGACCGGTGTTTGCTCCCGGCGATTGTCCCTCAAACAGCGTCAGGTTCCTCTTTGGGCGCGGGGCGAACTGCAAGGGGGGCAGTTGCTCGCGATAGAAGCGCACCGAGTCGAAGAAAATCTCGCGCCAGTCGTTCTGCCAGCCGCCGGAAACCTCCATGCGCATCATCTGCGCGGGGAAGCGGATGCCGGCGGGCAACCTGCGATGCAGCAACCACCACTCCTTCCACTCCACGCTGGCAACCTGTACGGTGTACTCACCACCTGCGCTATCGCGCAGTATCACGGAGATATGCACGGGCGGCGTGTCGGGCGGGTTCTCCCAGCTCCAGCGGTTGCCGTACACCCATAGTTCCACGCAGTCTGCACCATCCGGTATCGCCACCGGCGCGGGCGGAAGGATCACGATACGCGGCGCTGAGTTCGCCTGCCCGTTGCCCCGGTAGCGCAGTTTCGCGACGGGTCTATCCCAGACGTTTTGCGCCCTGCTGACCTGCAGAACCGCCTCCGCGCCGTTGTGGACTTCCATGCGCCAGCCCTGCAGGTTGTGGAAGGTCAGGGTCGGTGGGGCAGGTTCCTTGCGGTTTGCCCATACCATTTCGTAGGGGCGTTCGCCCGGCTTTTCGTTAGGGTCAAACTCTGGATTCACCGTTTGGCTCATGGCAGATGCTCCCATCATCAGCAGGCACACCAAGCCCATTATCCCACGCCTCATCGTTCAGGACACCCTCCTGAAGGTTTGAGACAAGTGTTCGCGAAGCGGCGAGAGATTCCTGCATTCATGAGGGAAGCGATGGTCGCAAAAAAACCAAGAAATTTTTGGCTCTGAACCCCTTAAAACCCCAGTTTTGGTACGATTCTTGCTATATATAGGAAGTGGAAAATGTGCCCAGACAGGAGGCGCTGCCATGAAAGCATACGCTTTATGTGCATTGCTAGTCCTGACCTCTGCAGGTGTACCTGTTGCGGGGGGGGGGTACACCACCAGCACAACATGCCCCGTTAGTGCTTAGCCTGGCCCTCCAACAAGACCCCTCACAGGATGCCAATGCTCTGCTTAAACAGGCTTATGAGACCAAAAGTGCCGGCAAACGTGCTGATGCGCTGACGCTGTTTGAGAAGCTTCTGCAAGATTACCCTAACACTTCTGCCGGTGCGGAAGCGGCCTGGATGGTAGCGTATTACCGCCTCAATGACCGTCGCTTTGAGGAAGCCGAGCGTCTGTTCCAGCAGGTATCCAATCACCTTCTTGCGCCTACAGATATTCAAGCGGAGGCACTCCTGCAGACTGGCTTTGTTTATATCTCTCGGTACTGGGCTTCTGCGGATCGATCTGGAGCAGAGCGTTGGAAGTTGCTAGAGGAAGGTAAAACGCGCCTCTTGCAGATTGCCCAGAAGCTCTCCACGCGCAAGGACGAAGTTGGGCGCACAGCGGCGGGCTACGCGCTGTTAGGGGTTGGTGAAGCATATCTGTACCAGGGTTTACCAGAGCAGGCAGAGGTAGCGTATCGGAAGATTTTGGCTGAGCCGGAGGGGATTCATCCAGTAGTGCTGGCGCAGGGTTGGTATGCCCTGGGCGTATCCCTGTATCGTCAGCGCAAGTATGGGCAGGCGCTGGAAGCCTTTGAGCAGGTGAAAAAGATTGGAGAGGTCGGGGAGGGGATAGTTCTACGGTCGTTAGCGCTGGGTAATGCGCTTCCTGAGCGGGCATGGATGTGGCAGGCTGCCATCTGGTCGCGGTTAGGGGATGCCGAGCGTTCGTTGTCGGCGCTGGAACAGAGCCTGAGTCGCCCCCAGCGGTTAGCGGGTAGCCGCAATGCGGTTCTATTAACGCAGGCTCAGAAGTGGCTGGAGGGAATGCGTCGGGTGGTGGCGCGTTCAAAGGAGCGAGAACAGAAACTGGCTGAACTACGCCGTGTAGCGTCACAGATAGAACAACATCTACCCGCGAACGTTTCGCCGTCGCAGTCATCGCGTTGAGGGAGGGGAACAAGATGAACGGCAAGCTTCATCGCTGGTGCATGTTGAGTGTTCTATTACTCATACTATCGGGTGGAGCGTGGGCAGACAAGAACAAAGCTGGGGACCCCCCTCCGGTTACCGACCCTCCGCCCTCTCCCTGGGAAGGCAGTTGTCCTTTTGACCCGCCGGGTTGCCCGGTGCTCGACCCTGGTGATGGTGGTGAGCCTCCGGGCGGTGGAGGTTCGTGCGGCGGGGGTGCATTGTATCCTGTGTACGCTCCCTCTTCGGGCGACCCGGTGAACCTGGCGGCTGGGGTGGAAGCCTATCGCCCAGCAGACGACCTGGTAGTGTATAATCCTTACGGACCGCGGGTGGTGTGGAGGCGACACTACTATGGAGGCCTCGCCGCAGGGGATGAGTATGGCTCCCCCGGTCTTTCGCCGGGCTGGGTGCACTCCTACGACATCACCCTGCACCAGACGGCAGGAACATGGTCGGTCAGCCTGGTCTATCCCTATGGTGCCTCCGAAGTATTAACGGCGCAGCTGGATGCGAACGGACAGCCGACCGGGGTGCTTGTCCCGCCTTCCGGATGTCCATATTTTGTGCGCGGTGTTCCCTCTTCCACACCTTATGTGTGGCAGTCTATTACCATCACCTGGCGTGACCAAACCCAGTGGGTATTTGTGCCTTTCTCGTCGGACCTGTATGTGCTGCAAGCCATTATCAATCGGGTGGGACGTTCCATCACTTTCACCTGGGATTCCCTGCGTCGTCTGGTTTCGGTAACCGAAGCGGGTAGTGGGATGGTTCTGTTGAGTTTGACGTATGGGGCTAACAATAAACTGTCCATGGTGACCGATGCCTACGGCAGGCAGGTGGCGTACGCCTTTTCAGTGCCCGCTAATATGGGCACAACGCTGTGTCTGACCTGGGTATCACAGGTAGTACCGGCAGGCACACCCAATCCGCCCATGCGTTACAGCTACGGCTATGTGGCGTATGCTTCCAACAAGCCTCTGCTTTCCAGCATCACCGTGCCCAGCCCGACCGGCTCTGGCGTTGCCACTTCTACCCTGCAGTATGCAAATGGACGGGTGGTAGCGCGGGTAGATGCCAACGGCAACCGCACAGAATATAATTACAGCACACCAGGTCAGACGTCGGTGACGGTGAAGGATAGTTCCGGCACCGTTGTCTACCAGTGGACACAGTATTTCAACGAGTTTCGGCGCAACACGGGAACGGCGGATGCCAACGGCAATCGCCTCACCATCGAGTATGAAGACCCGGCTAACCCGGGCAGACCCACTCGCATCACCGACCGGGACGGCAAGGTGACCACCTACACCTATGACCAGTATGGCAATGTGCTGACGGTAACCAATCCGCGCGGCATCGTGACCACCTACACCTACGACTATTCGGTGTTCCCTCTGGGGCGACTGGTGCAGGTACAGGAGGGGAACAAACCTCCCACCACGTATACCTATTATGAGCCATCAGGTCTGGTGCAGAGTGTCACCTCACCCAAACCGGGCTCTGTGAACGGCGAGACGGTTACCACCACCTACACGTATGATAGTCTGGGCAACGTGCTGACGGTGACCTCGCCGGGCAACAACGCCACGCCGACGATAGTGACCACCTACAACTACACTCAGGATGGCGGTTACACCCAGCCGGCGAAGGTGGGACAGCCGCTGACGGTGACGGACAATCTGGGCAATGTGACGCATTACCGGTATGATGCACGGGGCAATCGGGTTCTGGTGATAGATGCCAGTGGCAACCAGACCGACTTTGTGTACAACACTGTAGACCAGTTAGTGGAGGTGCAGTATCCCCCGTCGGGTCAGCAGGGCAGCGGTCGGGCGCGCACGGTGAACGTGTATCTGTATCCGGGCGGACCGCTGCGGCAGGTGCTGGAGTATGATGAGAGCGGCTCACAGATTCGGCAGGTGAGTTATGCCTATGGAGCAGAGGGAGAGTTGTTGTCGCGCACGGGTAGCACGGAGGTGGTCAGTTACACCTATGACGGGGCATATCGGGTGCGTGCAGTGCGCGATGGCAAGGGTAACACCATGTGGTTCAGTTACAACACGAACGGCTACCTGACGCAGATCACCTATCCGGGTGGGGATACCATGCGCTTCACGGCGTATGATAACGCGGGCAGGCTGTTACAGCGGGTGGACGGTCGCGGCATTGTGACCAACTACGTTTACAATGACCCCGAGGGGTTGTTGACCGCCATCCAGTATCCTGCCTATCCTGCGCTCAACGTCAGTTTCAGTTACGATAGCGACGGGCGTCGGGCAAGCATGACCGACAGCACAGGCTCGACCACATATAGTTACGACCATGTGGGTAACCTGCTGAGCGTAAGCGTGACCTATAATGGGTTACCGACCCGCACCATCAGTTACAGTTACTATGCGGATGGCAGTCGGCAGAGCATGACCACGCCTGCAGGCACCTACGCCTACAGTTACGATGGAGCGGGTCGGCTGGTGGGGTTGACGGCGCTGGGCTGGAGCGCAAGCTGGAGTTATGCGCCCAACGGATGGCTGTTGACGCAGAGCCTCAACGGCGCTACGACCAGTTACACCTACAACGCGCGCGGTTTTCTGACGCAGCTGACCAACCGCGATGCGGGGGGTAGCGTTCTGTCGGATTTTCAGAACATTCTGTATGATGGGGTAGGTAACCGGTTGGGGATGGCGGTGGCGTTTCCCGCCCAGCCCAGTCTGGCAGGCACGGTGAGTTACAGTTACGACACCAAGAACCAGTTACTGCAGGAGCAGAGCACGCGGGCAGGGGGCTACACGTACAATTTCGGCTATGACCCGGCGCAGAACCCCACACTGTTCAAGGGTCAGAGCCGCACCTATAACTCCAACAACCAGTTGGTCGGCATGGGCTTTGGGTATGATGGCAACGGCAACCCGGTGCTGTATAAGGGGGTCGGTTTGCAGTTTGACGTGGAGAACCGTCTGGTCGCGTATGGCAACGTGCTGACGGCAGGCTACAATGGGGACGGTTTGCGTGCGTGGAAGCAGACGGCAGGTGGCAGGAGGTATTTCCTGTATGACGGCGAAGAGCTGGTGTGTGAGTTAGACGCCAGCGGCAACGTGGTTGCAGGGGTAGTGCACGGCGCAAACGGTTTGCTGGTGTATGGCACTGTGGGTTATCAGTTTGACCCGCAGGGCAACGCCACGCACCTTCTCAACGATAACGGCTATGCAGATGCACACCTTGTCTACGACGCCTGGGGCGAGTTAAAATGGGGCAGTAACCCCACCCCGTATGGTTACAAAGGGCAATGGGGCTACTACAAGGACATGGAAACAGGGTTACTGCTACTCACCCATCGCTACCTTGACCCCGCCACGGGCAGGTTCCTGACGCGAGACCCGATTGGGGTGGAAGGAGGGGTGAATTTGTATGCGTATGTGGGCAATGGGGTGGTGGTGAAAAAGGATCCGAGTGGACGCATTGCTGTTGGTGCCATCATCGGGGCAGCATGCGGATTTGCGTGTGCTGTGGTGGCAGTCTGTTTCATAGACAACTGGAACAAGTGCTGGAACGACCCTGAGATCCGATGGGAAACCCAACCATGTGCTGGATTTTTGCGTAAACCCGGTAAGGAGCGCGGATTTTGGGAGCGGTTGCGCCGTACGATCGATTGTCTGATTGACGAATGCTGTAGTGGGTCGTTCAGCAAATGGATATGCAGAGGGTGCGGTGCCTGTATTGCCTATGCCCTCGGTCGTGTGCTCGGTCCTGTGCTTGGAGGTGCAGCTGAGGAGGGGCCCGTATTAGTTCCAGCAGTACTGGCACGTTAGCCCTGTATGGAGGATGAGCGGATGTATCAGTGTTGCCATCGGATATCGCCACTGCTTCCGTCTCTCGTTGTGGTGTGGCTATCTGCGTGGTTGCTGAGCCGTTATCCTGTGCCTTTTTGGGCTCAGGGTGTTATGCTGATACTGGTAGGGGGGACGCCTTTGCTGTTTCACCTCCTGCAGACGTGGTGGGTGGCTCACATTCACGGTCACTTGTGTGAATACCCAGCGTTGAGCGAGCGCTGGCGTCAGGCTTGTCAGCAGGTAGAGGTGGACATCTGCCCGATTTATATGCGTTTAGGACGGGACGCATATACTGCTAAGATAATTGGCACTGCGCCGGACCGATGTTATGTCTACGTGCCCGATGTCCTCCTGGATGTTCTTTCTCCGGTTCATCTCGACTGTGTTCTGGTGCACTTAGCCTGTCACCTGAAGCTGGAACATCCTCGTAAATGGACAAAATTTTTTCTGCAGTGGTGGGCAAGTTGGTCATTGATGGCAGGAGCCGTGTTTTTAATGCATGTCGCTACGGGTGTATCCCTAACCAGTTTTAAGTTTTCTGCGACATGGCTTGCTGCCATCGGTAGCGTAGGTATTGGTCTGTACCATCTTCTTTCAGACGGGGATGCGAGGCATTTGGCTCGCGAACAGGAGTTTGAGGCAGATAGATTAGCGGTTGACGTGGTGCAGAACATGCTAACTTACATAGAGGCACTGCGGGAGCAGGGAAAGTTCCAGCCTTTGGACTTTGTACACTACGTGAAGGAGCCAACCGCCGAGGAGCGTCAAGCATTAATCAAAGCCAGTGACCATTCGTGAACGTGACCGGGGCTATCTCTTGCGCTCGTAAGATGCGAGAGGGCTACTACAGGGACATGGAGACCAGGCTACTGCTGTTAACCCATCGCTACCTTGACCCCGCCACGGGCAGGTTTTTGACGCGAGACCCGATTGGGGTGGAAGGAGGGGTGAATTTGTATGCGTATGTCGGAAATAATCCCCCTAACGGCGCGGACACTCTGGGCTTGCAAAAGAAACCGACTAACCCACCCAAATGCCCAAAGGGACAAACACCTGTTTGGATAACGTGCTATGAAACGAAGGGCAAATGTGCTTACACAGGCAAACCTCCGCGCGAGCCAGCGCAGGGACAACCTGGCACCTGTGCAACCTTTTGTCCAAAATATGGTAAGCCAACATTCCCTCCGGGTACGATAGTCGAGGTACCCGGTTACGGGCGATGCAGAGTCGAAGATTGCGGAGCATACTATTGGCCTCCGAAAAAAGAGGAGGCGGACTTCGCGTGGCTTGATGTCTGGAAAGAAGACTGCTCAGGTTTTAAAACAGGCTGGAGATGCGTGAAAGTGATCCAATCTAAAGCAGCCTACTGAGGTGGACAGCATGTGGCAATGTGCGTATACCTTGCGAGGCGACGTTTTGTTGAAAGAACAGAGCGGTCGGATTAGGAAGATAGGCAACGGGAATGCACCAGCCATATCTCCTTCAGGGGACAAGCTTGCCTTTCTGCAGGCAGGCAATATCCTCTTATATTCGAATGCTGACGGTATGGTCAAGCAGGTAACGCGCATTCAGACATCTGCTCCTCAACGTTCTTTCTTCCCCATCAAAATTGCCTGGCATCCGGGCGAGAATTATCTGCTTTTTACGCACATACAGGCATACCTTTATGATAGGCGCACGCAGCGCTTGAGGCGTTTGGACAAGTGGCAGAAAGAGGCGGTGGGGATTGCGAGTATCTGGTTGGTTCACCTTCCGAGTGGTCATTGCAGACAAGTGCTTTCCCCGTTTGGACAATTTGACTTGTTATATAAAACCTTTCAGCTGGAGGCATCTGGCGTGTATGAGCCGTTGTTTTCTCCTGATGGGCAGGTTATCTGGTTCTTGCACGCAGGGGACCTTTATGAGGTGGGCTTTGATGAGCCCTCTGGCAGGGTACACGCGCCGAAGTTGGTTCAGCGTCTCGGAAGGGGTTTAGACCTGCAGAGTATAGGGGCTTGCAGGGCGGGAAGCGGAGCTCTGATGCTGGCATGGGATGCAAAAAGGAGCAGACTGGTGTATTGGGTGGGGCGATTTTGGGGAACTGGGGTGTCACAGTATGGATATTTTCCTTACCAAGGCGGGCAATTGGCTAAATCGCGTGATTGGTTGCCTTCTTTCGGTGGCGCAATACGTGAAGTAGGGATGGAGAACATACAGGGATGCAGCGTGGACCGTGCCGGTCATCTTTGGGTGTCGGTAATTAGAGATGGTTCATGGCAGTGGACGAGGGCGGACGGTCGGGAGAGCCTTCCTGTTGGTGCCGGGCGTCCGAGTTTCTAAGGATGAGTAAACAATGGGGCTACTACAGGGACATGGAGACAGGGTTGCTGCTGTTAACCTTTCGCTACCTTGACCCCGCCACGGGCAGGTTCCTGACGCGAGACCCGATTGGGGTGGAAGGAGGGGTGAACCTGTATGCGTATGTGGGCAATGGGGTGGTGGTCAACGCGGACCCGGCAGGCTTAATGCTGTGGATAGTTCCAATCCCCTGTAACGGAAAGACACCAGCACCCAGTCCATGCAGAGGAGTATCATGCTATAGAAATCCACCACTCCCTCGCCCTCCGAAAGACCCCCCGCGTTACAGACGTTTTCCGTGTCCCGCTGGCAAATGGCCATTTTACGGATTCTGTCTGGGTTCGCCGGCGGATTGCCTTAGAGTATTCAACCCGCTCATCGGAGGCGAACCCATGCGGGACCTCTGCTTAGAATGTTGTGAAGCGGTAGGCAATGGTTTAGGATGGTCATGGAGGCAGCGGAGCGATTGCGATAACGCCTGTCTTCTGGTGGGCCTTCCTTCATAGGTTACAGAGGAGTGAGTGAAGATGCGATACTTTGGGCGCCTGGTGGCAGTAGCAACTGTGCTGGCATTGCTGTCAAGCATAGTGGCTTGTCAGCACAATCCGCCCGATGTGTTTCACATGGTAAAGCAGAACGATGTCAGGGGTCTGCGCGCTTTGCTGAGGACCCATCCTGAAGTCGTGCACCAGCGAGATGCCCAACGAGGTGCTACCCCGTTGCACTACGCATGTTTAAACAGCTCAGATGCAGTGTTGCGTCTGCTGGTTAACGCCCGCGCCAACGTCAACGCCTCCGATAAAGCGGGGGCTACACCGCTATTTTGGGCAGTCATGAACCACAATCAGAAGGCAGTACAGTTACTGATGCAGGCGGGAGCTGATCCCAATGCCCGGTCTGCAGGAGGGGCTACCCCTCTTCACACGGCAGCGGCTTACTGTGCCACCGACATCTTCGAACAGCTGCTTCGTGCTGGTGCAAACCCCAAAGCGCGAGACGAGATGGGGCGGAGCGTCTTTTTCAGTGCATGTATGGGAGGATGTGTGAGGTTATTGGACAGACTGCGCCCTTACTGCAAAAGCCTGGATGACAGAGATAAAGGGGGTAACACGGCTTTGCATTGGGCTGCCGCATTCGACCGGGTCGGGGTAGTAGACTGGCTTGTACATCACGGCGCTGACGTGAATGCAGCTAATCGAGCAGGTGAGACTCCCCTGATGTCTGCCGCGTCAAGAGGAGCAGTGAAAACGGTCGAACATCTCTTAGCGCACGGGGCACAGGTTAACCACAGGGATTGGCAGGGACAAACCGCCCTGCATAAGGCGTGTAATGTTTCCAGCGACAAAGGGGCTGAGGTAGTGCGAGTTCTGCTTCAGAAAGGCGCGAAGGCGGATATCAGGGATGAGCAGGGACGGCTTCCCCTCGATATAGCAAAGAGCCGCGGCAACCAAACCGCTATCAGCATACTGGCGGAACACGGCATCAAATAGCCGTATACGGATATTGACTCCCGCAGGGTAGGCACGTATAATCGGGTTGTGAGGAGGGCTTAGAGATGGCATCTACTGACTGGCGTAAGCGGGTGGTGATAGACCCCGAAATCTGTCGCGGCAAACAGGAAGAAGGGATGGAAATAGATGAATCGGGCGAAACGGTGGTTGGTTCCTCTGGTTCTGCTTGCTGGATTTGTGGAGACATG
The DNA here is from genome assembly GCA_013314755.1 of Chthonomonadia bacterium. Taxonomy (GTDB): domain Bacteria; phylum Armatimonadota; class HRBIN16; order HRBIN16; family HRBIN16; genus HRBIN16. The sequence continues at coordinate 117,519 of JABUFA010000002.1, read as the reverse complement.
GATACCGCGCCATGATGGCTGGTGGTTGGCGCGGGTGGTGCTTCTGTATCAGGCAATTCGCGCCTGTGAGACTGTTGCTTCCGAATGGCACGGAGCAAGCCCCGCGCTTGAAGTGATGATGACGCGCGGAAACCCCTCGACTGCCCAGCAGATACGCACCTTCAGGGGCGATGCGGGCTGCGTCTGGCACTTCTATCGTGGAGATGCGCTTGTGGGCACATGGTCACTGAAACCTGTTAGCGCCCGCAACGATGGATGGTGGTATTCGCAGGGGACACTGGACCTGGTTCGTATCCGCCTGCGCGACAACCCCCGTCTCTCAGTGCCGCTGCAGGTTTACGACCTGGGCGCATCGTACCCGAATGTGCAATACATCATCCTCGTGCATCCTGCGCATGGCGTGGTAGGGTGTATGGTGGGCGTATGGAAAACGTAGCGCACCGTGATGGCTGGAGAATGGCGATTTGGCTCACCATCTGGTGGCTTGCCGTACGCTGGAGCGGGCAAGCGGTGCTGGCGTATTCTGCAGGGTCTCTGGTGCTCCTCTTCTGGCTTGCTCTTGTCTCGCTGGGGTTGGGCGCGCTGTGTGTGGGGATAGCCCTCCCGTACCGATGGCTCTTGCCAGTGGGCTGGAGCGCAGTTTGGCTGGTTCTTGGTGAGATGGTTCGTTTGCCTGCACCGCGTGCTGTGGTGGAATATCTGCATATCTACTGTATCGTGCTCGGATGGGCGGTGGGCTACTGGCTGGCGCGATTGTCTCTGCGGTGGTTCGGTCGGTGACAGGGGCGCCTGATGGTAGACGGAGCGATGAAGCATCATCTTAGCAACATGCTATTCTATGCAGTGCTCTCACTGGGCATCGTGGCGAGCCAAACATGGTGGTATCCGCGCTTCACAGGCTGGGGCAGGACGGTTACCCTGTGGGTTGGCAGCGCGATAGCCGGCGGGCTGATATATTCTGTTCTGTTCTGGTTGTGGTACAGGCGACCGCAGGAGAAGGGCTTCTCTGAACGCGTAAGCCTGATTGTGGTATTATTGACGGCGGCAGCGATTGTGGGGGTCAGCAGGGCATTCTGGATTGCCCCACCGCTCCCCTGACCGGCGCCTGCCTGAAGGACAGGATAAAAGAGTGGAAAGGGGCGCTGAAGCATGGCTTCAGCAATCCATATGGGCGGAGACTTATAACCTGCGAGCAGGTTTTGCCAAGTGTAGCCTGCGACTTCCAGTCGCAAGGTTGCCTTTGAAAAACACCCCTGCAACTGGAAGTTGCGGGCTAGCCATGACGAAGCCTCCTTGGGAGACTGACCTCTTTGGAGTGCTGAAGCTTGCTTCAGCAGACCTTTAACCTGCGTCAGCAGGTTTCGTCCTGTGTAGCCTGCGATTTCCAATCGCAAGGTTGAGGTAAAAAGGGGGGGGACGATTTTGTACCGCTGAAGCATGGCTTCAGCAATCCACAGTAACCTGCTTGAGCAGGTTTTGTTTTGTGTAGCCTGCGATTTCCAATCGCAAGGGGAGTATCTGCTGAAACATGGCTTCAACACTCCAGATGTTTAATGTCGCGTTGCAATGCTTCCCGGCTTTATGCTATAGTAATCAAGAAGCTTCGCGGCGGAGGGATTTATCATATGCGCATTGTAACCCCAGAAGAGGCACGCGAGCAGCTAAGCGACCTGCTGATTTCCGTGTTGAAAGGTGATACCGTACTTATCGCCACCAAGGAAGGCATGGTGCAACTCACCGCCATCTCTGCACCCCGCCAGCGTCAATTCGGTAGTGCTCGAGGAATGGTTACCTTTGGCGAGGATTTCGACGCACCATTAGACGACTTTCTTCCCTATATGCAATGACCATTCTGCTGGACACGCATACCTTTCTCTGGTTTGTGGCAGGCGATGAGCGTTTGCCGGTAGCTGCTCGCAAGGCTATTGAGACGCCAGAGAACAGGGTACTCCTCAGTGTTGCCAGTTTGTGGGAAATGGCGATCAAGATTAGCCTTGGACGACTGATGCTTGCCCAACCGTTTGATATATTTGTCCGTACCCAGTTGGAGATAAACAACATAGAGCTTTTAGACATCAAAGTGTCGCACCTGTCGGAGCTATTGCAGCTTCCTTTCCATCATCGCGACCCCTTTGACCGTCTGCTGGTGGCTCAAGCGCGCGTGGAAAAAGTGATGGTTGCCAGTCGCGATACAGTGTTGGATGCTTACGGTGTACAACGAATATGGGATTAAGCTGCGGTTACGAGGTGAGATAATACCAACCGTTCTACCTCCTGTGCCCCCACGACTCACAAATACCCGCCCCCCTCTTGACCCTCTCGCCCGCATACGGTAAACTGAAAACACATACTGGTAGGAGTAGCAAGGGGCATGACGGAACGTCTGTGGGCGCCGTGGAGGATGCAGTACGTCTCCTCCACCCGCGACAAGCCAGAAGGTTGTCTGTTCTGCCAGCGGGCGCAGGAACCCTGTTCCGCCGAGAACATGGTGCTGTGGCGCGACGAGCACGCGCTGGTGATGCTCAACGCCTTTCCGTATACCAACGGGCATCTGATGGTTGCACCCGTTCGTCACACCGCCGACCTGAACGACCTTTCCGATGCCGAACTGCTGGCGGTAGCGCATTTCGTGCGCGAGTGCGTCAACCTCCTGCGCGAGGCATACCGTCCCGACGGCTTCAATATCGGCGTCAACCTCGGCAGGGCGGCGGGGGCAGGCATTGAAGACCATATCCACTGGCATATCGTGCCGCGCTGGAACGGCGACACCAACTTCATGCCCGTGCTGGCAGACGTGCGCGTCATCCCCGATAGCCTGGAAAACACCTATACCAAACTGCGCCAGGTGCTGAGTCAACGCGATGGAAACCGACCTGACCCTTGACCTGTGGGGAGTGGAGAACCCCGAAGAGGAGCTGGAAAAGGTGCGCCAGCAGGCAATGACCTGTACCGCCTGCCGACTGGCGGAGACGCGCACCAACGTGGTGTTCGGCGAGGGCAACCCGCGCGCCGCTGGTGTTCGTGGGCGAGGGACCAGGCGAGCACGAAGACGCCACCGGACGTCCCTTCGTGGGGCGAGCGGGCGCACTGCTCGACCAGGCACTGCGCGAGAACGGTCTCAGCCGCAAGCATGTCTATATCTGCAACGTCATCAAGTGCCGCGCGTCGGTGGTGGAGAACGGGCGCGTGCGCAACCGACCACCCTATGCGGACGAGATTGCCGCGTGCCACCCCTGGCTGGACAGGCAGTTGACCATCATCCAGCCGCTGGTTATCGTCTGTCTGGGCGCACCCGCCGCCAACACGCTGATACACAAGAACTTCAAGATGACCCAGGAACGGGGCATCTGGTTCCCCTGCAAATACGCGCGCTACGCGATGGCGACGCTTCATCCTGCATACATCCTGCGACAGGAGGGCGAAAGCTACCAGCAGAACTACCGCCTGCTGGTTCAGGACATCGCCGCGGCGCGACAAAAAGTGATTGAAGCCAAAAAGGAACCCAAAACCACCCTGTTTTAGTCTAAAAGCTGGAAGGAGTGCACACGGCGGACGGAGCACTTCAGAAGGCGTACTATTCCTTTTGCAGGGGGAAGGATAATGGAGTTCACACAACGATTGGACCCGTCTGGCGCTCAGCCGACCCAGCAGATGCCCGCCATGTCCGAGCGTACCCAGCAGGTCGGAGCGGGCACACCAACGGTAATGGGCGTACCCACCCGCGCTCTGCAGATGGAATGCCTGCTGGGCAGGGAGGTGGGCAATGCCTACGGTGGGCGCGAGCACCTGCTGGTGGAAATCACCGGCACCAGCGCGGGCGTGGGCAGGCGGCTGCCGTTGAACCTCTGTCTCGTGATTGACCGCAGCGGTTCAATGGAAGGCGAACCGATTGAATACGTCAAACGCGCCTGCGGCTATGTGGTGGACCTGCTGGACCAGAACGACATCCTCTCTATCATCACCTTCTCCGACACCGTGGACGTGGTAATGCCCGCCCGGCGCGTGGTGAACAAAACACTCATCAAAGAGCACATCCAGCGTATCGAGATTGGCAACACCACCAACCTGTACGACGGGATGCTGGTGGGTGCACAGCAGGTATCTGCCGTGATGAGCGAGCAGGTGCTCACGCGCGTGCTGGTGTTTACCGACGGCGAGCCGACATCGGGCATCAAGGATTTCGCCTCCATCGTGCAGCTGGCGGCGGAACAGAAGGCGCGAGGCATCACCATCACCGTGCTGGGCTTCGGGCCCGAGTTCAACGAGGAACTGCTGGCGGGCATCGCCCGGCGCAGCGGCGGCAACTACTACTACATCCAGCGACCGGAGCTCATCCCCGAGGTCTTTCGGCGCGAGCTGGAACTGCTGATGACGGTGGTTGCCAAAAACGTGCGATTGATTCTCACTCTCCCTCGCTTCACCCAGATTCGGCAGGTGTATGGCGCACAACCCAGCGTTCAGGGCAGAGTGGTGGAAATCCCGCAGGTGGATATCGAACGCGGGGCAGTGGTTACGCAGCTGGTGGAGCTGGACCTGCAGATGCGCCCGCCGGGCAAGTATCGTGTGGCGAAGGTCGCGCTGGTTTACGACGACACGGTAACCGGCAGGGTCGAGCGTATCGAAGCGGACGCGGTGATGGAGTTCACGCAGGATGTGTCGCGCATTCCGCAGGAGGTCAATCCTCGCGTTCAGCGCGAGATCGAGATACAGCAGCTTTCGCGCAACCTGGAGCGCACCGTGCTGGGCTTGAAAACCCAGCAGCTCTCCCCCGCCGAAGTGCGACAGGAGCTGGAGCGCACCATGGCGATGCTCACCCGACAGGGCAGACTGCAGGAGGCGCAGGAGATACAGCAGGCGCTGTCGGCGCTTGGCTCCGATAGCACGGTGGTGGAGAAGACGCTGATGGGAACGGCATACTCTCTGGAGGTAGGGAAGAGTAAACAGCGATGAGTACCTTTGACCCACATGAAGACCTTTACGCTCTGCTGGAGGTTCCGCCCGATGCCTCGGACGAACAGATTCGCGAGCAGTACCGCAAGCTGGTACAGCAATACCTGTGGGACCGCGAGAAGTTCGCCAGGCTGAACCGCGCCTTTGAGGTGCTGAGCAACCCCGAACTGCGTGCCGAGTACGACAAACAGGCGGCGATAGCCCGCCCCCGTCCCGACCTGAGCACGCTGGCTGCACCACCCCCTGAGACTGCGCCCACTATCGTGGGTGCTCCCGCGCCGGATTTGCTGGCGACTCAGCAGATTGCGGACGTCCAGCGCACGCAGATGGGCGTTCGCGTGACCTGTCCCGTGTGCAAGACCGAAACCTCGGCAATAGATGGCTACTGCGAGGAGTGCGGCTTTGCGCTATCAGGGGCAGAGGGGGTGCAGGAGCTGACGCCGCCTGATGTTGCGGAGCTGCCTGTGCTGGTGGACATGCAGGGGAACACCTACACCCTGCGCCCGGGAGTGAACACCGTGGGACGGCTGAACGCCGATGTACTCCTGAGCGACCCCAGCGTGTCGCGCAGTCATGCGCGCATCATCGTGCAGAATGGCACGGTGACCATAGAGGACGTCGGGAGCACCAACGGTACGTTCGTCAACGGGCAGAAGCTCACCCCGCAGGTTCCTGTACCGCTGGCGGACGGCGCGGAAATCACCTTCGGCGGCACCAGGATGACCCTGCGGATACCCGTTGCGCCTCCTGTCCAACCGGCAGTCTCAGAGGCGGTGCTGGCGACCTCCGCGCCCGTCACACAGACGCTGACGGTCACCGCAGAGGAGCAGGAGACGCCATCGGAAGAGGCTCCCGAGGAGGCAGAGGTGGTGGCGTACTGGTGCAGTGAGGACGGCACGATGCGCGTTCCCCTGTCGCCGGGCATGTACACCATCGGGCGCCGACCGTCCAACCATATCGTCATTCCCGACCCCTACGTGTCCGGCAACCATGCCATTCTGCTGGTAGAGCCAGACCTGATACACATTGAGGACGTGGGCAGCACCAACGGCACCTTTGTGGATGAAACCAAACTCATCGCGCATGTGGCGGCGCCCCTGCCGTTCGGCGTGAAGGTGCAAATCGGGCAGGGCACTTTCTACCTGGAAGCGGCGGAGAGGGCGTTACCGTCCGACGAGGAGACAGCCGAAGCGACCCAAACGGCAAGCGAAGAGGACATAGACGATGCAAGCCAACAGTAGCGAACAGAGTGTAGCCAACGAGGTGGAAATTACCGCCAAGTTCCAGCGCCGCGAGGTGCTGGCACAACCGCCGCGCGAACCGAAAGCGCATCCCGAAGTGGTGCCCTTTGTGCGCTTCGGCGCCAAAACCGACCTGGGCAACGTGCGCGAGAACAACGAGGACAAGTTTGACTTCTTTGAGCCGACCGAGCCGACCCTTCTGGCGGAGCGGGGCAGTGTGTACGCCGTGTGCGACGGCATGGGCGGGCACAGCGCAGGGCAGATTGCCAGCGAGCTGGCTCTGAAGACCTTCCTGAAAACGTATTATGATCTGGAACTGCCCGATGTCGACACCGCCCTGCATTCCGCGGTGCTTTCCGCCAATGCGCTGGTGCGCGAGGTGGCGCAGGCGATACCGGGCAGGCGTGGTATGGGCACGACGCTGACCGCCGCCATCCTGCTGGAGAACGAGGCGCACGTGGTGCATGTGGGCGATAGCCGGTGCTATCTGGTGCGCGGCGAGGTCATCCAGCAGATAACCGATGACCACTCGTACGTGATGGAGCAGGTGCGACAGGGCTTGATGAGCCTGCAGGAAGCGCAGTATTCGCCCTATCGCAACGTGATTACCCGCTCCATCGGCATGGAACAGGTGGAACCCGACATCTACCGGGTGGTGCTGGAGGCTGGCGACCGCCTGGTGCTCTGTACGGACGGTTTAACCACGCACGTCTCGGATGAACAGATTGCCGAAGTGGTGCGCACGCACTCACCTTCTGCCGCGGCGCAGAAGCTGGTGGAAATGGCGCTGGAGGAGGGCGGCTCGGATAACGTGACGGTTATCGTGATACACATTCTGGACATTCTGAGCTGGGAACAGGCACAGCAGATAGGCTGGGTGTAACCGATGCAGTCTTCGGTGAACACGCTGGGCAAATATCAGATTGTGCGCGAAATCGCCCGCAGCAACGACATCGTGTGGGAGGCGGTGGACCCCGAGCTGGGTCGGCGCGTGGCGATTAAGGAGCTCGATCTGCCCGAAGGTGTCACCGAAGCACAGCGTCAGGAGCGTATCAACCGCTTCCTCCGCGAGGCGAAGGCGGCGGGGCGTCTGAGCCATCCCAACATCGTGACCATCCACGAAGTGGGGGTGGATGGGGGGCGCCACTACATCGTGATGGAGTATCTGGAGGGAGAGAACCTGCGCGAACGCCTGCAGCGACAGGGTGCTATCCCCCTCAAGGAAGCGGTGGACATCACCCTGCAGGTGCTCGCCGCGCTGGAACACGCGCACCGCATGGGCGTGGTGCACCGCGACATCAAGCCCGAAAACATCCACCTCCTGCCCGATGGACTGGTGAAACTGACCGACTTCGGCATCGCCCGCATCATCTTTGAACCCAACATCACCATCGACGGGCAGATATTCGGCACGCCCAGCTACATGTCACCCGAACAGATTGAAGGCGGCGAAATTGACCAGCGCACGGACATCTTCTCGGTCGGGGTGGTGCTGTACGAGATGCTCACCGGTCGCAAGCCGTTTACGGGCGAGAGCATCGTTACCATCACCTACAACATCATGCACAAGGAGCCAACCCCGCCGCCGGGCGTGCCCTACGGCATTGAGCGGGTGCTGATGCGTGCAATGGCGAAACGCCCCATTGACCGCTATGCCTCTGCGCGGGAGATGAGCGAGGACCTGAAGCGGGCGATGGAACCGGGCGCGCTGGTGATGCCGGCTCCGCCACCTGTTGTCGGTCCGGTACCGTCTACCGCTCCCGCCGGTTCTTCGTCGCTGCCGCCTCTGTTGAACCCTGTGCCGAACCCCGCGCCGATGGGGGGGCAGGCATCTGTACCTTCCCTGCCGCAGGCTCAGCAGAAGAAGCCGCCGCCTCCTCTGCCCAAACCGCGAGACCCGCTTCTTACCCCAAGGGAGCGTGAAGCCATGAAGCAAATCGTGCTGGTACTGTTCGTTGGCGTGCTCATCGTGCTGATTGCGTTCGGCATCAACGTCGCGTACGAGCGTTACGCGATGATTCAGCGGATGGAGATGCTCAACACGCAGATGAGCGATGGGGTGAAGCTGGCGCAGGCGGGCAACTACCGCGAGGCGCTGGCACGCTTTGTGAACGTCTACCAGCACGCCACCGACCCAAGCACACGAGCTACTGCAGCGCGCAACGCTTCGGTATGCCTGGTGCATCTGGGCGACCAGGCGTTGAGTGCCGGCAACCCCGCTCTTGCCGTGCAGTACTACCAGCAGGCTTTGCAGTACGACCCCAGCTCCGTCGCCGCCCAGCAGAGGCTGGAGCAGGTGTCGCGCACCTTTTCCGGGGGCGTAGAGATACCTCAGCCGCCGCCTCCTGCCAGATGGGAGCAGACGCCCGCCCCTTTTGCGCCCCCTCCACGCTCGCCTGCCAACGAACAGCTGGCGCAGGAGCTGTACATGAAAGGGGTTGAAGCGTTCCGGCGCGGCAACCGTCTGGACGCCGTGGACTACTGGCAGCGCGCCATTGAAGCCGCGCCGGGTTCTGACGTCGCCAAACTGGCGATGGAATCTATCCAGCAGATGACCGCACGGTAGCGGACTATATCTTCACGGAGACTCCCGTCTCCACCGAGCGAAACGCGGCTTCGATAATCTGTATCGCCTTGCGCACCTGTTCGGGTTTCACCGCCAGCTCCGCACCTTCGTTCAGCACCGCCGAGATGTTGCGATAATACTCCTGCCATGAGGAGGGCAGCTTGTCGAAGCGCATGTCGGTGCGGATGCCGTTCACCTCCGTGCGCAGGCGGAACTGGTCATCCCAGCCTTCCAGCAGGAGCGCACCTTTCTCGCCACGAACGTGCCAGCGCGGACGCGGTATCCATGAGATGCATCCTACCTCTATCTCGCCCACCATCCCATTCTTAAAACGCACTATCACCTTCGCGAACGTGTCCACATCCACGTTCCACACGCGGCTCTCTATCTGGGCGAACACCGTATCGGGGTCGCTCTGGGCTAATTGCACCATCTGGTCGGTCAGGTGCGCGCCCCAGTCGTACAGCAGACCGCCGCCATGCTTTTTGTGCGCTCGCCAGCCGCCCGGCTGTCCGTAGCCGTCCACGCAGCTGGCTATTTGGAACACCTCGCCCAGCATACCCTGCTCGATGACGTGTTTCACGGTAACGTAATCGCTGTCCCATCGGCGGTTCTGGAAGACGGAGAGCAGTTTGCCCGCCCGCTTCGCCGCAGAAATCATCGCATCCGCCTCGGCGACGTTCAGGCACATGACCTTTTCGGTGACCACGTGCTTGCCTGCCTCCAGCGCAGAAACAGCCATCGGGGCGTGGGTGTCATGAGGGGTCACCAGAACCACCAGGTCTACCTTGTCATCAGCCAGCACCTCCTCGTAGCTGGCGTAGGTCCTGACCTTCCACTCCTCTTGCGCCGACCGACGCTTTTCGGCGTCAATATCGCACACCGCGTACAGTTTCAATCCGGGCGTCTTGCTGATATCCGAACAATGGTATCTGCCCATCCCGTAGCCAACAACGGCAACACGCACGCTCATGCCCTTTTCCTCCTGTCAGAGTTATCCGTGTTCCCTTTCGAGCAAAAGGAAAAAGTTCCTCTGCTGGCTAAGGGTATAATAACTATAAGGGAAAAATATCGTTTGCCGGGTGACGGCGATGACCTTTGGGCCCGAAACCGATACCCTGCGCGAGAAGCTGCTGACGGCAGCGCGGGAAGCACGGCGCAACGCCTATGCCCCATACTCTGGCTACACGGTCGGAGCGGCGGTACTGGGCGAGGATGCGCGCATTTTTACGGGCGCCAATGTGGAGAACGCCAGCTATGGCTTGAGTATCTGTGCCGAACGGGCAGCGGTCCTTCGAGCGGTTGGCGATGGGGTTCGGCGCATCCGGGCGGTAGCGGTGGTAAGCCGCGACGGTGGCACACCGTGCGGCGCGTGCCGGCAGGTGCTGGCAGAGTTCGCCGATGAAGATGCTCTGGTCTGGTGCGCCTCCGACGAGGATGAAGAGGTTCGGGAGTACCGTCTGGGCGAGTTATTGCCCGATGCATTCAACCTGCAGCCCCGGCAGACTGGCGAAGACGAACTGATTCTGGGAGGGACGTAAACGATGAAACCTGTTGCCGTACAGTTTGGCGCTGGCAATATCGGACGGGGGTTTACGGCGCAGCTGTTCCACGAGTCGGGGTACGAAGTGGTGTTTGTGGAGTCCGTGCCCACCATCGTGGACGAGATTAACCGCCGCGGAAAGTACACCATCCATATTGTGGGCGATGGCGCGGAAGACGTGCAGATTTCCGATGTGCGGGCCATACACAGTGAGAGGGTGGACCTGGTGGCTCAGGAGATTGCCCGCGCGGGTATCGCCTGTACGGCGGTTGGGGTCAGCGTGCTGAAGCAGGTTGCGCCGTCGCTGGCACAGGGAATTGCCCTTCGCAGCCAGAATGCCGATGCTCCGCCCCTGAACGTCTTCATCTGTGAGAACCAGCTGGATGCCGACCAGATACTGCGCGACGCCGTCCTGAGCCACCTTCCCGCTGAACTGCACGAGTATGTGAACTCGCATGTTGGCTTTGTGCTGTGCGTGGTGAGCCGGATGGTGCCCCTGATGACCCCGGAGGAGAAGCGTGCCGACCCGCTGGCGATTAAAGTGGAGGCTTATAAACGTCTTCCCGTCAATGCCAAAGCCATCAAAGGCGAGGTTCCGCCCATTGTGGGACTGGAGCCGGTGGAGAACTTCCTGGGATATGCGGAGCGTAAAATCTATGTGCACAACGCGGCGCACGCTATCCTGGGCTATCTCGGATGGCTTAAGGGCTATACCTATGTACACGAGGCGATGGCGGACGAGCAGATACGCACTCTGCTGGACGGGGCGATGCAGGAGGTGAGCGAAGCCCTTATCCGCAAACATGGTTTCACACGTGAGGAGATGCAGGAACATCTGAACGACCTGTATCGCCGCTTCCAGAACGCGGCGCTCGGCGATACCATCGCGCGAGTTGCCCGCGACCCCGAACGCAAACTGCGTCCGGATGACCGTCTGGTTGGGACGGTGCGCTTCCTGCTGGACTCCGGGCTGGAGCCTGCGGGCTTCTGCACGGCGATTGCCGCTGCCCTGCTCTACGACAACCCGGAGGATGTATCCGCTGTTGCCCTGCAGAGGCGCATCGCGGAGGAAGGGGTATCCACCGTGCTGGAAAAGATTGCCGGCATTACCCCGGACATGCCTCTGCACCAGTGCATCCTGGGAGCGTATGCCCGGCTGAAGAACGGGTTGATGTAAGCTTCATCTCTGGGGGGCAGGGCAGATACCAGGCCTCTGTCAGCCTGACCCCCGGCGCTGCAAAGGAAGGAAAGGTTCCCCTCTCCCTGGCGCGGGGAGAGGTTGGAAGAGGAATCAACTCACCGGGAGGTTCGCCCTCCAAAGGGGGATGCATCATGCCCTGGGGCGAGGCTCCCGCCGAGCCGTTGTCAACCTAACTCCCAGCCCCTTCCCTGCGAGGGAAGGGGCGCATCGCCTCTCTCCGCGTCGGGGAGAGGTCGGGAGAGGGGTGCCGCAATTGGCTATCGCGTGACCTTATCCGTATCCTGAACCAGCGGCAGCAGATTCGCGTCGATATCGCTCTCCTCCGTGCCCACATCTGCCTTAAACAGGAACCAGTGCTCCACATGCTCCACCGAGCCGCCAGCCGGTATCTTGCTCAGCGGTCCCAGCGTCTCCATTTCCAGCATATCGGCGTTGGTGAAGACCTCGGTGTTACAGCCATAGTCAGGATAGGTGGCGCTGGGGTCGTAGCCATAGCGCTTGAGGAACACCTCGCCCTTTAGCGCGTACGCCATCCAGCCCTGTTTGTTCAACATGCCCACCTTCTGCTTGCCCCGGTCGTCTTTGGGCACGGTTGGGTCCTGCCGGAGCTGGATATACCGGCTACCCCAGGTCCATCGGGGGTCGCGCATGTCGGTGTAATACCACAGCACCAGAGGACGAGCGGGGAGGAGGTACTCCGAGTGTGGGCGATATGGCTCCTGGGGGAGAATAGCGCGCCCACCCGGCGCCATCACAGTAAGGCACCACGGCGCCGCCTCCACATCCCACAGGTTCTTGTTGGTCAGGCGATGCACCAGCTTCACGTGGTTTTCATTCGGAGAGAGCGTAATCTCAATCTGCTTCATGATGCCCGTAGAGGCTTCCACCGGCTGGGTCAGGATGAGCGTTCGCCCGTCCCAGGTGTATTGCACCGGTTCATTGTCGGGCGCATAGGTGCGCGGCATCGCCTCGGGAGCGTGCCAGAGGCGGTGTCCTCCATAGGGGCGCCATTCGTTTCCGCCGATCTTGCCCAGATCCTCCTTCACCTCGTGAAACAGGTTCTGTCCACCCACGAATCCAAAGCGAATAACACGTGGACCGACGTCGGTGGTGACAATCAACTCGATATTGCCGTTGGTCAGTCGAACGCAGTTGGGCCAGCCTCCATAATTCACCTTCTCCTGAAACTGCACCTGTCCCCCTGCCGATGCAGCGGTGAGCAGAGCAGGCAAAAACAGACCAACCGGCCTCCAGTTCATCCGTCAATCACCTCCTGACAAAGCGAAGTTTCCAGAAGGTGCATTCGTGATGGGTGTGTGTACCTCCTGCCGGGTCTCTCTGGGTTCGGGTTGCCCCTATCTGGCGCATCTGCTACAATAGAAGGAGCGAGTTTCCGAAATAACAGGGGGGCAAAGATGAGCAGGTTCAGCAGAGGTATCGTTCTTTTAGGTTTATGGTTGATTGTGGGTGGCATGGCTTGCTCGCAGGAGCTACGGGGCTTCTGGGTGGATACGTGGCATGAGGCGCTGCGTACCCCTGCAGAAGTAGACGCGCTGATTCAGAGGGCACGCACTGCTAAGGCGAACGCGCTGTTTGTGGAGGTGCGCAAACGCGGCGATGCCTACTACCTTTCCCACTACGAGCCAAAGGCAAGCGATGTTGCCGCAGGGTTTGACCCGTTAGCCTACCTCATCCAGCGTGCGCACAACGAGTCGCCTCGTATGGAGGTGCACGCTTGGCTGGTGATGCTTCCGGTGTGGAACTCTACGACACCACCATCCAACCCGGCGCATCCGTACAACCGCTTCCCCCAGTGGCTGACGCTGAACGACAGCGGCTCCAATTTTGACGGCAGTAACTCCAGCTTTGACCCGGGCAACCCCGAAGCGGCGGACTATCTGTATCGCGTCGCGCTGGATGTGCTGAGGCACTATGACGTGGACGGCATCCACTTTGACTATATCCGCTTTGCGGGCAACCGCTGGGGCTATAACCCTGTCAGCGTCAGCAGATTCAATAGCGCTTACGGGCGCACGGGACAGCCCGCCCATAACGATAGCACGTGGTCACAGTGGCGACGCGACCAGGTGACGCAGCTGGTGCGCCGAATCTATGCCTCGGCGGTCGCCATCAAGCCGTGGTGTAAGGTAACCGCGGCACTCATCACCTGGGGAAACGGTCCGACCAGCGAGTCGGCGTGGACTTCTACCTCGGCGTACAGTAGTGTCTTTCAGGACTGGCGCGCGTGGACGGAGGAAGGGATTCTGGACATCGCCATTCCCATGTGCTACTACAATCATTCCAGCTCCACCTACCGCACCTACTTCAACAACTGGATTACGTGGACAAAGAACCATCGGTACAATCGCGCGGTGGCGATTGGGCTGGGCGCATACATGAATACGCTCTCCAGCACGCTGACGCAGATAGACCTCGCTCGGGCCACCACCTCACAGGGGGGATACTCAGATGGCGTGGTGTTCTACTCCTACGCTGCGCCCAACGTGGACAGCTCCGGCAACATCCAGTGGTATAATCCCACCGCGTATACCACCTTCGGAAACTACTTCGGGCAGTGGGTGCCGACGCCGGAACTGCCATGGAAAACCAACCCCACCACCGGCATCGTGACGGGCGTGGCGCTTCGAGGTTCCAACCTTCAACCGCTTGACAGGGCAACGGTGACGCTCTTCCGAAGCGGCTTTTCGCGCTCCATGTATACCGATGGCAACGGCGCATTTGCCTTTATTGACGTGCCGCCGGGTACTTACACCCTGCGCGTCAGCGCGGCGGGATTATCGCCGGTGAACAGGACGGTTCACGTCTCCGCCGGCAGCGTGTGGCGCGAGACCGTGCTGGCAGGCAGTGCGGGGGGAAACATCTGTCCCATGTCCGAGCTGCTACAGCAGAGCGATGGACAGGTGGTGATGCTTTCGGATGTGCGCGTGGTGGCGGGCAACGACGTGCTGGGCGGGGCAATTTACGTGGAGGATGGGCAGTCGCCAACAGCCGTACGTGTGCTGACCAACCCGGCGGTGCCGTGGATTGAGGGCGACAGGGTGTGCATACTGGGCACTCTGTCCACACAGGGGGGCGAGCGGGTAATCGTCCCCTCGGCGGTGAGGCTGGTGGGGGTGGAACTGCCGGCGGAACACTCCCTGCAGTTACAGGTAGAATGGCAGAACTGGCTGGGCGGGAGCGTGCCCGTGCAGGTGGACGTTCTGCGTGCGGACGGCACGCTGGTCAGGCGTTACACCCTCTCGCCGGACGAGGGAGGAATCGTCGTTCTGCCCAGAGACACGGCAATAGCGCCCGGCTGGTACGATATCCGGGTGAAGAGCTCGCACTGGCTGTCTACCCGGTTGAGGGATATTTTCTTGCCCACCACAGGCGCGGTCAGCGTCTCCTTAGTGAACGGGGACATAGACGGCGATAACGACGTTACGCTCTACGACTTCGCCGCTCTCGTGCAGGCGTTTGGCAGTGCCTCTGGCGACTCGAACTGGAACCCCAATGCCGACCTGGACGGCGACGGCGAGGTGACGCTTTACGATTTCGGCATCCTGGTCAGCAGTTTCGGGTTAAGCGGTGAGTGAAGTGCGCAGGCGTTGGGTTACTTGGTTTCGCAAGGCTCGGGCGATTTTCAGCATCTATTTTCAGGACTCGCTGGCGTATCGCGGGCAGGCGGTAATCTGGATTCTGACTGACGTGATACCGGCGGTGGTGATGCCGCTGGTGTGGCTATCCGCGTACAACGGGCGCGCCTCCATCGGAGGGTATGCGCCGGGCGAGATGGTGCTGTATTACCTGTGTATGGTCACCTTCACCAACTTCATCGTCGCGCATCTGATGTGGGACGTGGCGATGGAGATTAAAGAGGGGCAGTTTTCGGTGTATCTGGTGCGCCCCTTCAGCTATCTGCAGACCACTTTCATCCGCAATCTGGCATGGCGGGTGTTTCGGCTGATGGTGTTTGTGCCGATGCTGGCGCTGGTGGTATGGCTGTATGCTCCCCATCTGACGAACGTGCGGTTCCACTGGGGGGTAACCTTCTGGCTGTCGCTGGTGATGGGGCATGTGGTATCGTTCATGCTGGCGTATACGCTGGGGTTGCTCGCGCTGTTCTTTCAGGAGGTGTTCAGCGTCTACAATATCTACTATATTCCCATGCTGTTCCTGTCGGGGCAGCTGGTGCCTGTGGGCGTGTTCCCGGAGTGGTTGCAGGCTCTGAGCCGCTATATGCCGTTCCAGTACACGGTTGCCCTTCCGACGGAGATATTCATGGCGCGAGTGCCCGAATCGGTGGCGTGGCAGAGTATCGGCGTGCAGGTGGTGTGGACGGTGTTTCTGTATCTGCTGGCGAAGGTCTTCTGGCGCAAGGGTCTGCTGTACTACACAGGGGTGGGTATGTAGGATGCGTCGCTACTGGCGGTTGTATAAGGTGTTCTGGCGCAACGGCTTCCGGCGGGAGATTGAGTTCCGCGCGAACTTCTGGGCGAAGGTGCTGACGAACTTCGCATGGCTGTTCTTCTTCGTTGCGCTGGTGGAGGTGATTTACGCCCGCACGAACGCCATCGCCGGCTGGGACCGCAACGATGCCTTTCTGTTGGTTGCGACCAGCTACTGGATGGGTTCGGTTGCCAGCATTACCTTTTTCCGCAACCTGGGCATGTTGCCGAGCCTGATTCGGCTCGGCACGTTTGACTTTGTGGTGGTGAAGCCGGTGTCCAGCCTGTTCTGGGTGTCGTTCCGCTTTGTGAACATGGACGAAATCGGCACGCTGATAGGCTCTTTCGCGATGCTGGGGTATGCGGTGTCGCGCATCCGCCCTCTGCCCGGGCTGGAACAGGTGGTGGAGTACTTTGTGCTGTGCTTCAGCGGGCTGACGATGTACTATTCGCTCTACCTGCTCACCATGACCCTCTCTTTCTGGCTGGTGCGGGTGGACAACCTCTCCGCGTTGATTGATACCATCCTGTATATGGCTCGCTTCCCGACGGACATCTTTCGGGGCATCGTCCAGCGCATCCTGACCTTCGTCATCCCGTTAGCGTTCATCGCCACGATACCTTCCAAAGCGATGCTGGGCAGGATGGAGTGGTGGCTGTTGCCCGTGGGCGTGGGGCTGGCGGCGTTCCTGCTGATGTGTGCGGTGGCGTTCTGGCGGTTTGCCACCCGTCACTACTCCAGCGCCAGCAGTTGAGGTGGGTGGCGGGTTCAGGTCAGGAATCTGCCCGTGGCGGGAGCAAGGTAGTGATGGGTGAGTAACAGTCACCCCGTCTCCATGTCGTTTTATGAACTGCCTCCGATGCGTTCCACCAGAAATTTGAGCACATCGTCGCCGAACCGTCCGCGCGCCAAAGAAAGCACAGTGTGCCCATCCTTGCTCACTGCTCCAATATCTGCTCCAGCGCGAACAAGAACCCAGAAGCAGCGCGGCACGCCACTGCACGCTGCATACATCAACGGAGTGTATCCTGCCTCGTCTCGGTGGTGGACATCGGCACCGTGCCGAATCAACGTCTCCACAATGCTGGCAAAACCGTAGTGGGCGGCAGCAGTCAGGGGGGTCTCGCCCACATCATTGGGCATGTTGGGATTAGCACCCAGTTGCAGGAGCAACCGAACGTGCTCCTCTTCGCCACAAATCGCCGCGTGCATTAGCGCGGTATAGCCCAGCTTGTCTCGAGTATCCAACTTCGCTCCTGCGCGAACCAACGAACGGATGACCCCAGGGTTAGGTCTCTTCCCAGAGGAGGTCCTGAAGCCAGGACCCCACGCGAAAGTGCCTCTTCTACCCTGCACCGCCACGGGCTGGTTGCGCGTGTGCGCATACAAGTTCACCCCTCTTTCCACCCCAATCGGGTCTCGCGTCAAGAACCTGCCTGCGGCGGGGCAAGGTAGCGATGGGTGAGTAACAGTAACTCTGTCTCCATATCCCTGTAGTAGCGCGATTATAACTCACCGAAGGCTTCTTGGACAAGAGGGCTCAGAAAGCCTCTTTTCCTCAGTTTTCAGGGGGCAACAGGAAGGGTCGGTTTTGCAATGATTGCCAAACAGCATACTTCCTGAGAATCCGTCATCTGCCACTTGTAGATGGTGCAGGAGGGCAAGCTGTCAGCGACGTATTATGTAACGCAAAATCTTTTATATTTTAAGGAGGCTTCCCATGCGTGCCTCACCAAGCCTTCTGAACACTTTGCGGGAGGCGCCTGCCGATGCGGTCAGCACGCACGAACGGTTGTTGCGCCGGGCGGGCTTTATGCGCAAGGAAGCGGGCGGGGTCTACACCTTCCTGCCACTGGGGGCGCGTGTCCTGCGCAGGATGGTTCATCTGCTGGAGCAGGCTTTCGAGGGAGCAGGGTTCGAGCAGGTGGTCACGCCCACAGAGGAGCCGGCACAGGCGGTGCTTCGTGCGGTTGGGGCGGTGGCGCGTTCGTGGCGTGCGCTGCCGCTTCGCTGGTATGCGTGGAACCGTTATCGCGACGAGCAGATGGAGCCGCGCGGGGGCTTGCTGGAAACACGGGAGCGCCTCCTTCTTCAGGTGTGGGCATTCACGGCGGATGAGGAGTCTGCAGCTGAGGCGGAGATTCTCGTGCGCGATACGCTTGTTCATGCCTGCCGGCAGATGGGGCTGGAGGTGCTGGCAGGAGAAGGAGATGGCTGGCAGATTGTGGGCGTGGTGCAGGACGGTGAGGACAGATTACTAAGATGTTCTCAGTGTGGACGAGCGTTTCTGCCCGAATGGTGTCCTCTGCCGGTTCCCTCTGAAAGTTCTGCTTCGTGTGATGGCGTTCCGCCAGCGGAGGTCGTGCAAACGCCCAACCTGCGTACGGTGGAGGAGGTTGCGCCGTTTCTGAACGTGCCGCCCTCTGCGCTGGTCAAGACACTGCTGGTGGAGGCGGATGGCAGGGCGGTGGCGGTACTGGTGCGGGGGGACCACGAGCTAAGTTTGCCCAAGGTGGGGCGCGTGCTGGGAGCGGAAACGGTGCAGATGCTTTCAGCAGAGCAGGTAGAGGCAATCAGCCGTGCGCCGGTGGGCTTTGCGGGTCCGGTGGGGCTGGAGGGCGTGCCGCTGATAGCCGACTGGGCGGTTCGGCAGATGCAGGGCTTTGTGGTGGGGGCGAATCTGGCGGATGCGCATCGGGTGCATGTGTGCTGGGGGCGCGATTTCGCCGAGCCGAGCTGGGCGGATGTGCGCGTCGGCGGGGAAGGGGATGCCTGCGTGCATTGCGGAGGGAGTCTTGAGGAAAAGACAGGCACGAGCATCGGCTGGGTTGGGTGCCCGAAGGAAGCGCACGACCTAACGTACGATGACGCCGATGGGGTGCAACGGGCGATACAGGTAACCTTTGGCGAATTGAACCTGATGCGTCTGCTGGCGACGGTGGTGGAAGCGCGAGCCGACACCGACGGCTTGGTCTGGCACAGGCAGATTGCCCCCTTTGAGGCGGTCATCCTGTTGCTGAACCCCTCAGACGAAGCATCTCAACAGGTGGCAGAGAGTATCTATGCAACCCTGCGCGAACGGGGAGTGGATGTGCTGTTTGATGACCGCGATGAGCGGGCGGGCGCGAAGTTCAAGGATGCCGACCTGATAGGCGTGCCGGTGCAGGTGGTGGTTGGGCGTTCCGCGTCGGAAGGGGTGGTGGAGGTGCGCCTGCGTCGTGACCATGCCCCGCATCGTGTGGCGATGGAAGATGTGGCGATTGTGGTGGAGGAGCTGCTGTATCGCGGATCCCAGGAACAGTGAGGCAGATCTCCTGCAGGCGCACAGCCTGCAGGAGATAGTAAAGGGACTACTCACCGCCCGGCGGCTGAGACGGCGGGGTGGCAACCTGAACGTAGAGGGTGACGGTAGGAGGATTGCCCACCATCGGTATAGCGTAGATGTGTTCATCACCGCCAGCCGTCAGCTTGAAGCGATATTTCCAGCCTTTGCCCACCTGCACGGTGACCCCCTCATGCGGCACGGCGACTTCATACACTGGTCCGGGTGGTGGTGCCGGTTGGACGTCAGGCTCAACTCTGGTAATGCTGACAGTACCCGTCGCCGGTGCTTCCGAGCCGTCGGGGTAGCGCACCTTCACCAGTATCCTAACTTCCTGCGTCAGGTTTGCCCAACGGGCTACGTCTTTACCACTGTCTACCACTACAGAATACACATCACCCCATGCTATCACCTCACCCGGTTTCAATCCAGATGTCTGCTGGTTCGCTTCAGATTGAAGCCAATTGTTGGCGGCAGCAGCTACCAGTACCGAGAGAAAACCTTTCTGTGTGGCAAGATACGTTGCCAAGCCAGCGATGAACGCATCCAGCGTGCGGTCTCGCTTCTTGCGCTCATAGGGTATCGCCAGCACTGCTTTTGCATGACCAGTGAAGTTGACTCTCCATCTGGCACATCCTTCTGAGTAGGGAAGCGCCTCCACCGGCAAAACTGGACGGGAATCATCTTGCTGCCTCGCCTGGCTCAATGCCTGCGACAGCTGAGCATAGGACTGGGGGTCTGCCACTCTGAACTTGCTGAGGTTCACCGTGTCGGCTATTACCCTCTTACGCCATAGATTCCATAGCGAAGACGGGGGGTAAATGCTCAAAGTGCCTGAGCTGTCGTTGGCGAAGTCCAGGTACACAGTGCTATAACTGCGTCCCAGAGACTCCAGCGAGATTTTCACACCGGGAGGATGATACGGGTTGCCGACCGTGCCGTAAAAGTCCTCTGGCTGTATGCCAAAATGCGCACAGCCTTTAGGCTCCAGACAAAACGGCTCGAAGGGACTTTCAATCAACACCGGAACCACCGTATCAAACTTGCCCACGTCTACCGCAAGTCGCGCCAGAACCCCGCCCGTGTCATTCAGAACCTCCGCCACCAGCTCCCGCCTGTCCCACGGAATGGAGAATGTGCCCGATACCTCCGTGCGCTGTGCGTTCGCCCACAGGCTGGCAATCAATTGCCACGTCTCCGGGTCGCGAAACTCCACACGCCCCAGACGACCCTGCGTGTCGGTCAGGCGAACCTGTAACTGCATGAAGTTTCCTGCCGGCGTGAACAGCCCCCAGCCCGGCTCCTCCGGCAGCTCCAGCTGGCTGAACGAGCGGCTAACAATCTGGTCAAAGTCTACCTCTTCATCTGGGGTGAAGTCGGCAACCCACACTGGCAGGGTGAGGTTGCGCCCTTCATCTACAATGAGGCTGTTGAATTGACCGGAGACGGCAATCGCTGCGCGAAGGTTCGCATCGACATGTAGAGGCTTGAGGGAGACGGATTGTGCCGATGCTATAGGGAGCACACTCAGCATCATGACAGCAAGGTAAAGGGTGTTGCGCCACATGGAAGCAAACCTCCTTTCGAGTTTTTGTCCTTTCTGATATTCATTCTACCCCCCCCCTTGCTTTTGTCAAGGGTTTTTGACCAACATAGCGGCTGAAATGCCGAGGCATCAGGAGGGCAGTTTTTTGTTTGCCCTCGCGCCCCGAAATCGCAGGCAACACTTGGCAAAACCTGATAGAGCAGGTTTCCGCAGCCCACAACTTCGGCTCGCCGTTGCCTTAGGCAGCGGAGATATCCATACACGTCGCTGCGTAAGTCTGGTAGAATAGGCAGTACGGAGGCGATTGGCAGAGAATGAAGGTAATACGGCTGTTGGTCATGCTGGGGCTGGTCGTCGTGGTAGGGATGCAGTTGCGGGTCTGCTTTCGCCGCCCGATGACGCAAATGCCTGCGCCGGAACTTAGCGCGTCTCGGTGGTTCAACGGTGAAGCGGTGCAGATGCAGTCGTTGCGGGGCAAGCTGGTTCTGCTGGACTTCTGGGCGGTGTGGTGAGGAAGCTGCATGGCTGGGCTGCCGGAGGTAGCCCGACTATACGCGCGGTACTCCTCACGAGGGCTGGTGGTGGTCGGCGTGCATGACGCTTCGGGTAAGCCCGACGACATCGCGCAGGTTCTGCGTGAAAAGGGGATCAAGTATCCAGTGATGCGCGATACCGATGACCGCAGCACCTTTTCTGCTTACCGCATCGTGGGCATTCCACATCTGGTGCTGGTAGGGAAGGACGGCAGAGTTCTGGCAGACGGGGAATCGATAGAGCAGATGGAGAAGCGCATCAGGCAGGAACTGGGTGTGCCATGAGCTGTGAAACATCGGTGTTGACCGTTACCCTGAACGCGGCAGTGGACAAGACCTATCGGGTAGAGGGGTTTTGTCTTGACCGGGTGTTTCGGGTGGAAGCGGGCAGGATTGTGGCGGGCGGCAAGGGCATCAACGTTGCCCGTGTACTGCATACGCTGGGCGTGCCGGTGGTCGCGACGGGCTTTCTGGGCGGTCACAACGGCGCGTTCATTCTGGATAGCCTGAAGGAGGAGGGCATTCCGGGCGACTTCGTATGGACTCGCGGCGAGAGCCGGGTATGCCTTGCGGTGATTGACCCCATTGGGGGCACGCAAACCGAGTTGAACGAGATAGGTCCCGAGATTCATCCCGACGAGGTTGCGGCGCTGGAAGAAAAGCTTGCCCATCTGCTCCCGCGCTTCGGCTACGTTACTCTTTCGGGCAGTGCGCCGCCCGGCGTGCCAGCGGATTTCCATGCGCGAGTGATTCGCATGGGGCACGAGATGGGCGTGAAGGTGGTACTGGACAGCAGCGGCGACCTGCTCAGACAGGGTATAGAGGCTGTCCCGTACATGGTAAAGCCCAACCGTGCGGAGCTGTCTGCCGTCTTCGGGCGTGAGCCGGCGTCTCTACAGGAGACAGTGCAGATGGCGAGGCAGTTGAGGAAGAAAGGCATCCAGATTGTAGTGGTGACGCTGGGCAAGCAGGGCGCGGTCTGGGTAAGTGCAGAGGGAGAATGGTTCGCCCGTCCGCCGGAGGTGGAGTTTGTGAGCGCGGTGGGGTCGGGCGATTCGATGCTGGCGGCGATGCTGTATGCGATGATTCATGAGATGCCGCCTGCCGAGGTGCTTCGCTGGGGTGTGGCAGCGGGCGCGGCGAACGCGGCGGTGTTCGGGGCAGGCTTTTGCACAAGAGAGCAGATTGAGCAGCTGGTGCCGAAGGTGGAGTGTGAGAGGGTTGCTGCCTGATGTCTGACATGAGCAACAGGATGACCACAACCCTTCCCAAATGGCAACTGCAGGTGCTTCAGGTGGGGCAGTCGGTTGCCACCACCATGATCCTTTATGGTCAGCCCTACTATGCCAAACGTGCGCTGGGCTGGGCGCCTTCGTCTATTGCGCTCGCGCAAATCACCATCGGAGTGCTCACCGCTATCGGCTCGGTGCTTGGAGGGCGGTTGATTGAACGGCGCGGCTGTCGGGCGTCGATGAAGGTTGGTCTGCTGGGGGTGGGAACAGGCGCACTGGCGGGCTTATCTCTGCCCGAAGGCTGGAACATGGTGGTCGCCATCGCGCTGGTGGGATGCTTTCAGGGCTTCATCTGGCCCGCTATTGAAGCCGCTATGAACCGGGGGGAGCCGCAACATCGGGTTCAGTATCTGGTCGGGCTGTACAACCTCGGATGGTCGGGAGCGAGCGGATTCTCCTTTTTCATCACCACGCCGTTGATGAGCGCATTCGGCTTGCGGGCGATGTTCGCTCTGCCCCTGCTGCTGTATCTGTTCAATATGTTCATGGTGTGGAAAGTTCTGCCCGACTACGACAGCCTGCCCGACGAGGAGCACACGGTGGTAGACCCCGAAGGCGTGGAGCTAACCCCGCAACAGCGCCACGCTTTCCGCCTGATGGGCTGGCTGGCGAACCCGATGGCGTACGTGGCGATTAACGTGATTGTGACCTATAATCCGCTGGTCGCTCAGCGCATCGGCGTCAGCTTTGCCACCGCCAGCAGCTGGTTCAGCCTGTGGTTTTACGTGCGTATGCTGGCTTTTGACCTGCTCCGTCGCTGGAGCGGATGGCACTATCGTCCGGGCTTGCTGATGGCAGCTTTCGGCGTGATGGTCCTATCCTTCACGAGCATGATGCTGGCGCCATCGCTGGGGATGCATCTGGTGGCGCAGGTGCTCTTCGGGCTCAGTATCGGCTTGCTCTACCAGTCTTCGCTGTTCTACTCAATGGCTGGCAGTGAGCAGAAGGGCGCGCACGGCGGCTTCCACGAGTCGTTTATCGGCTTGGGGCTTGCCTCGGGGGCGACGCTGGCGTTTGTGGGAGATCGGATTGCACCGCAGACGCCCGGTGTTTCGGTGGCGCTGGTCTGGGTGGTGATGGCGGTCGGACTGTTGTTCATCTGGCGCATTGCGCGAGGGCTTCGCAACGGTTGACCGTGGGTGCAGGTGGGCGTATGCTGTTAGATGGTGGTGATATGAGCGAGAGCATTCCCGACCAGGTGCGCTATGACCTGCCGCCCGAAGAGAGGGAGCGTATTGCTCAGCAGATAGCCGACCTGCTGGCGGAGCGGGAGGAGGTGGTTTTCGCGTATCTGCACGGCTCGTTTGCGGAGGGGCTTCCCTTCCGGGATATCGATATCGCGGTGTACCTTCAGGATGGGAAGATACCACAGGATAAACGGCTTCGGTGGTGCTTTCGCCTTGCCGACGAGATACAAGCGCGGGTGAGGCTGCCGGTGGATGTGCAGGCGTTAAACGATGCCCCGCTTGGCTTTAAACACAGCGTGACCAACGGCAGGGTGCTCTTCAGCAGACACACCGTATGTAGGGGCAACCCTCTGTGGTTGCCCACGAACATAGAACAGCCCCACTTGACCTCCCTGCGAAAGCCCTCACCCTGACCCTGTCCCACGAGGAGAGGGCAAAACGGCTCGGCAAGAGCCTCGCCCTCCAAAGGATGCTGTAGGGGCAACCCCCTGTGGTTGCCCACTCCTGAGACAGAGCGGAAACCCCTCTTCCAACCTCTCCGCGACGCTAGTTGATGGTTAGGCTTACACGAACTGGCAGGAGGATTAGCCTTCCCGGAGAATCGTATCAAGCTGAACGGCGAGCTTCTCGGTAAGCCGTCGTGGTGAATTTCAGCACAGGAGGGGGACTCGAGATGGCATTCCGTTACGATTTAGCGCGTTTCATCCCGTTTCGCGATGCAGAGGTGTGCGCCCGTGTTCGCGCTATTCCGCGAGAGCGTATCACCGAACACCCCAACCCGGATTTTCGTATCCGCGTCATCGACGACCGGGCGGAGTTCTACGCCGCCTTCGCCACCGATATCGTGACCCGCATCAAGCAGGCGCTGGACGAAGGAAGGCAGTTTGTGGGCATTTTCCCCGTCGGTCCGATGCCACAGTACCCCATCGCGGCGGAGATGATTAACCGCCTGCGCATCCCCATGAAGCATGTGCACACCTTCAACATGGACGAATACGCCGACCAGGATGGCAACACCGCCCCTGCCGACTGGGAAGGTTCTTTCCAGCGAGCGATGTGGGAAAGCTTTTTCCTGCGCATTGACCCCGACCTGCGCCCGCCTGAGAACCAGATTCATTTCCCGACCAAAGAGGTCATCCGCGACTACGGCAAGATGATTGCCGATATGGGCGGGGCAGATGTGTGCTACGGCGGCATCGGCTGGTGCGGGCACATCGCCTTCTGGGAAGCGCACCTCGGCGACGAGTTCGGCGATGACCTCGAGGCTTACAAGCAGGCGGGTCCGCGACTGGTGGAACTGCATCCAATGACCATCATGCAGAACGCCCTGCACTCGTTCGGGGGAGACTGGTCCTGGGTGCCACCGAAGGCGAACACCATTGGTCCGGCGGAGATTCTGGGCGCAAAGCACCGCAGTTTCTGGCTGGATGGCGACCTGGGCGGCGGCGTCTCGTGGCAGAGGTTTATCGCGCGGCTGGTAGCGCACGGTCCCGTCAACACGTACGTGCCCGGAAGCATCCTGCAGCTCGCCCGAACCGATTACACCCTGCTGGGCGGCGTTGCGGACAGCGTGGAAATTCACATGAGCTGAGGAGGTGCTCTCATGGCGGAGTACGGTGTGCTGGTTCACGGCGCAGGGTGGGTGTCTTCCGAGCACATCCGCGCCTATCAGCGTAACCCCTATACCGAAGTGGTTGCCATCAGCAGTCGCACGCGGGAGAGCGCAGAACGTGTGCGCGAGATGACCGGCGCAACCGGTGCCCGCATCTACACCGATTACGAGCAGGCGCTGGCAGACCCGGATGTGCACCTGGTGTCCATCTGCACCCCGCCAAACCTGCATCCGCGCGAGACCATTCTGGCGGCGCAGGCGGGCAAGCATATCCTGATTGAAAAAGCGGTCGCCAACACGCGCGAGGAGCTGAAGGCGATGGTGCAGGCGGTGCGCAAAGCGGGCGTGAAGACGGTGGTGAGTTTCGTCCTGCGCTGGAACCCGCAGTTCATGACCATCAAGCGACTGCTGGAAGAGAACGCTATCGGGCGCATCTTCTATGCGGAGGTGGACTACTGGCACCACATCGGACCGCACTACCGGCAGTACGAGTGAAACGTCAAGAAGGACGTGGCGGGCAGTTCGTTCCTGAGCGCGGGATGCCACGCGGTGGACGCCATCCGCTACTTTGTGCAGGACGAAATTGATGAGGTGATGGCGTACTCCAACAACACCGACCCCAACTACGAGTACGACACCAACGTCGTGGCGGCGGTGCGATTCAAAGGCGGGGCAATCGGCAAACTGTCGTCGATTCTGGACTGCCGGTGTCCGTATGCGTTCAACATTGACCTGCTGGGCGAGCGGGGAACCCTGCGCGATAACCGCATCTGGGCAAAAGACCTGTTCCCCGGTCAAACCGATTGGATTACGGTTCCCACCATCCGCCCCGACAGTGGCGATGTGACGCACCACCCGTTCCACGGCGAGATAGACCATTTCGTGGATTGCGTGCGCAACAACGTGGAGAGCCACGTGAGCCTGTTTGACGCCGCGAAGACGCATGAGGTCATCTACGCGATTGACGAGTCCGCCGCCACGGGCAAACCGGTGAAGATGCTCTACGAGGCGTCGGCGATATAGCGAGAGGAGGTCTGTATGCGCGTTCTGGCTGTGGGGGCACACCCCGACGATATCGAAATTCTGTGCGCAGGCACGCTTCTGCGCTACCGGCAGGAAGGGCATGAGGTGGTCATCTGCGTGGCGACCAACGGCGAGCAGGGGCATTTTGTGCTGAAGCCGGAGGAGCTTCGCGAGATACGCCATCAGGAAGCGCAGGCGTCGGCGAACCTTTGCGGGGCAGAGCTCATCTGGATGGACATCCCGGACGAGTTCATCTACCACGACCACGAAACCCGCATGGCGTTCATCGAGATGGTGCGTAAGGCGCGTCCCGGTGTGGTGATTACCCACAACCCGGAGGATTACCACATGGACCACCGCGTGGTGTCGGAACTGGTGTTTGTCAGCACCTTCATGGCGACGCTACCCCACGTGGAGACCAAAAGCCCACCGACCGCCCGCCTGCCGGTGATTTATTATATGGATAGCCTCGCGGGAGCGCAGTTCATCCCAACTGAATATGTGGACATAACGCCTGTGATAGAGCAGAAGATTGCTATGATGGAGTGCCACCAGAGCCAGGTGAGATGGCTGAAGGAACACGACAACATTGACATCACCGACTTCATCCGGGTCATGGGGCGATTTCGGGGCTTGAGCGCGGGCGTGATGTACGCTGAAGGCTTCCGACGGCTGGAAGCATGGGGCAGGGGCACAGTCAAACGCCTGTTGCCGTGAAACCCTGCCGGAGGTAACGCAGTGGTCGGTCTATCGGCTCGCAATCTGGCGTGGGCAGATTTGCGCTCCTGCGCCCACACGCCTTATCCTTCTTCCCAGACCACTTTACCGGTACGAAGTACCTCGGAGAGGAAGTCCGACGGCTCCACCTGTTGCAGCTCTTCTGGAGAGACTGCTATCGCTTCTATAGGCTCCCAGATGCGTGCGGCAGCGGTTCCTAACGTTTCCAGTCACTCTGAAGCGAAGGGTCTCGAATCGAAAACAATCCCCTCTCCCGTTAAGGCGAGAGAGGGGACGCAGGTTGCTCGTCTCTACAGCAGGGATTTCACCGCCTGCAGAGCAGCATCGTAGTTCGGATGGCTGGCGATTTCGGGCACGTACTCCACGTAGCGGATGGTGCCGTCGCGGTCTATCACGAAGATAGCGCGCGACTCCAGCCGCAGCTCCTTCACCAGCGTGCCGTATGCCTGCGCGAAAGAGGCGTCGCGATGGTCAGAAAGCACCTTCACGCGGTCGATGTTCTCGGCGCCACAAAACCGTGCCTGCGCAAAGGGCAGGTCCATACTCACCGTCAGGATGGCTACATCCTCCGGCAGTTTAGCCGCCTCTTCGTTGAACCGCTTCGTCTGCGCGGAGCAGATCCCAGTGTCCAGCGAGGGCACTACGCTGAGCAGGACTATCTTGCCCGCATAATCCTTCAACGACACAGGGTTGAGCGACTGGTCGATAATGGTGAAATCGGGCGCCTTGTCGCCTGGTTTGAGCTCGGGTCCGACCAGGGTTAACGGTTGTCCTTTAAAGGTCACCGCACCAGGGCGTTCTACTGGCATCTTTCCAGACTCCTTTCCGGGTTTGGTATGCTGTGTACGGGATAAGTATAGCACTTTGACAGGCGTTTAATCAAGGTAAACATCTTGAGATGTCTTCTCCCTTCCTTACTCTACGACTGAAAACCGCAGGCTACACAAGGCAAAACCTGCTCAAGCAAGTTAGCTTCACCACTATGCTGAAGCAAGCTTCAGCACTCCAAAAAGATGAGCCTCCGAAGGAGGCTTCGCCAAGGGTAGCCCGCAACTTCCAGTTGCAGGGATGCTTTTTAAGGCAACCTTGCGATTGGAAATCGCAGGCTACACAGAACGAAACCTGCTAAGGCAGGTTAAGGTTTTGCTGAAGCGAGCTTCAGCACTCCAAAGCAGTCCGCAACTTCCGTCCACAGGGTTACCTCTCCCGGTGCTCGGGGAACTCGGGTGGCGTTTCGCGCACTATCTGCATCAGCACTTCCACCGCCTTTGCCAGCTGGCGGTCGCGCCCCTCGGCAATGTCCTGGGGCAGGTCCTCCACGATGTAGTCGGGCACAGCGCCGTTGTGCTCCATGTTCACCCCTTTGTCAATGGTAAACCAGCCGCGCCCCGGTGTAGCGACACTGCTTCCCTCGAACAGGGTGCGCCTTCCCGTGCTGATAACCCCGCCGGCGGTGGGCAACCCGATAACCGGTCCGCGCTTCAGCGTCTTGATGGCGTGGGTGAAGATTTCGGCGTTGCTGAAGCTGCGCTCGTTGCACAACACCGCAATGGGTTTTGTCCACACGTACAGCGGCAGACGATCCTGGGGATAGCCCGGTTCCCCTCCGCGCGAGAGGGTATAGGCGTGGCGCTTCGCCATCAGAACCGCCAGCAGGTAATCGGTGGTCCAGCCGCCGCCGTTGAAGCGCACGTCTATTACCAGTCCCTTCTTGCCGTATGCCGCCGCGTGAAGCTGCCGAATGAACTCGTATACGTTCAGTTCGCCCATGCCCTGGATGTGGGCATAGCCCAGCTCGCCCCGCGATTGCTCCTCTACCCACTGGCGGTTGCGCTTCGTCCAGTGTTCGTAGCGGGCGCGACGAAAATCGGCAGGGGAAATCGGGCGCAGAATAACCGTGCGCTCCTTGCCGTCGGTGGAACGCACCAGCAGGGTGGTCTTCTCGCCGACCGTGCCGTTGAGCAGCTCCCAGACGTTGGTGGTTGGGGTGATCCGCCGGTCGTTAATTGCCAGCGCGCGCTCGCCAGGCTTCAGGTCCGCATCGGAGCGCGAAGCGGGTGTGTTCGGGATGACCGATTCGATTACCAATCCCTCGCCGTCGCGCGTGTTCGCCCACACCACGCCCAGCATTCCCGTCTCTACGCTTTGAGCGGTGGTGCTCTGGCGCGGTGTAAAGCCCACGTGAGAGGAGTTCAGCTCGCCCAGCATCATGTACACCACCGCGCTGAAGTCGCGGTCTTCGGTCACGTGCTGGAGGTATGGGCGATATTTCAGGCGCATGCTTGCCCAGTCCGTGCCGTGAAACTTCGGGTCGTAGAAGACTTCGTTGAGCGTGCGCCAGACGGCGTCAAACACATATTCGCGCTCGGCGAGCAGGTCTACTCGCATCTGGGCACTGAAGTCGGTGGACTGCACACTTCCTCCCGCCGCAGGAATGCGCGAGATGCGCCCCCGGCTGAGGAAGGTCAGAGTATTGCCGTCACTGCTCCAGCGGATGTCGGACGGGGAGGTTCCCCCTGTTGTCAGGCGTTTTTCGTTACTGCCGTCCCAGTCTATCACGTAGAGGTCGCTCTGCCCCTGATACGCGCTGCGGAAGGCTATCTTTTTGCCGTCGGGCGAGAGCGCAACCTCCTGCACGCCTCCGACGTAGCGCGTGACCTGCCGCACGCGGTCGTGGATGTCCTCGAAGTCTATCTGCACAGGTTCCTTCTCGGTTTTGGCAGGTTTCTCGTCGGGCCTTTTGGGAGCGTCGTATTTCGCGTCCTCTTCGTCCTGCCAGTCGGCTTTGCTCTTCTCGTCGTCCGCCCGGCGCAGGTAGAGATAGCAGATGTTGAAGTTGCGCCCATCACGCTGGGACAGGAACGCCAGCGCCCTGCCGTTTGCCGACCACGAAGGGTTGATGTCGTTGTTCGGATGGCGGCTCACGTTGACCGTTTTGCCGTCCTCCACCGAAAGAATATAAATGTCGCTGTTGTACTCGTTATCTTCCATCTCAAAGGCAATCCATCGGCTGTCGGGCGACCACACGAACTGCCCGAGGTTCCAGTGCGTAACCAGGGTGCGTTCCTGTTTCGTTTCCAGGTCCAGTATCACCAGGTTACCGTTGCCTCGGCGGAAGGCAATCTTCTTGCCGTCGGGCGAGAAGACGGGCGAGGTGTCGGGTTGAGGCGAGTTCGTCAGGCGTTCGGTCTTGAGTTTGCTCGTGCGGCGCAGGCGCGGCTCTTCGGGGTCATCAGAGGTCACCAGATACAGGCTGGTCGTGCCCCCACGCTCGGAGGCGAACACCAGCGACTTGCTGTCGGGCGACCAGGTTAAGCCGTATTCTGGCTCCACCGTTTCGGTCAGGCGGCGGGCGGGACCGCCGTCCGGGTAACGGGTGACAAACACCTCTCCCCGCACGACGAAGGCGACCTCCTTCCCGCTGGGAGCAATCGCAAACTCGGACACATCCCCGCGCACCTGTAGCCAGAGGTCTTCGCGCCGGCGCACGTCGCCGGCGGGTGCGGTTATCTGCAGGATGTTTATCTCGCCAGAAGCGGGGTTCAGGGTGCAGATATCCATGCCCTGCTCGTAGGCGATGAGACTGCCGTTGCGGGCGATTTGTGGAAAGCGCACGCCGTCGCCGCGATAGCGGGTTAGCTGCTTCGCGCCTTTGCCATCCGTGCCCATCGCCCAGAGGTTGGCTGTGCCGTCACGTTCGGAGAGGAAGTAGAGCGTCTTGCCGTCGGGCGACCACATCGGCTGAGTGTCGGGGATGTTGTCGTCGGTAAGGCGAACGAAGCGCCCCTCCTTCAGGTGGTGTATCCAGATGTCTCCCGAAGCGCTACCGCGGTAGCCCTTGCGCCACCAGGAGCCGTCGCGCCGAACGAAAGCCGCCTGCGTACCATCGGGAGAGAGGGCAACATAGACGCCAGGCACGTCGTGTAAGCGATAAGGTGTGCCTCCGCTCAGCGGCGCCACATAGGCGCAGGCTTCCGCACCGTAGGGTTCCCAATCCCGGCTAGACTCGAAGATGACCGCCTTGCCATCTGGTGTCCAGCCGAGCGCACGGTCTCTTCCCGACCAGAACGTCAATCGCTGGATGCTGCCGTTTCGCAGGTTCAGCACGAACACATCATCGTTGCCGTAGCGGTCGGAGGTGAAGGCGATGCGCGTGCCGTCGGGCGACCAGACGGGGGCGAAGTCGTAGCCTTCATGAACCGTCAGGCGCTTCGCCTCTCCGCCCGAACTGCTGACCAGCCACAGGTCTCCCTGCCAGCAGAAGGCAATCTGTTTGCCGTCGGGAGATGGGGCGGGATAGCGGGCAAAACGAACGGGCGTTTGGGCAACACCCGTGACAGCCATGATGCCAATGAGTGCCGTCAACGCAGACAACCGCAGAAGCAACTTCATCCCGTTTGGTAACCTCCGTGACCAGTTTTGCCCCTTTCTTTTCGCCATTCGGTAGGGTCAAGCCTGCTTGCTGGGGTGTCTATTCCTCTACTATTTCTGCCCTTGCGACTGGAGGTCGCAGGCTACACAGGACGAAACCTGCTGACGCAGGTTAGGGGTTGCTGAAGCAAGCTTCAGCACTCCAAAAAGGTCAGCCTCCGCAGGAGGCTTTGTTTTGAGTAGCCCGCAACTTCCAGTTGCAGGGATGTTTCTTGAGGCAACCTTGTGATTGGAAATCGCAGGCAACACTTGGCGAAACCTGCTGGAGCAGATTGAGACCTCCCCGGCACCGTTGCCTCGCAACAATACAGGCTTGACTTCAGCCGTTTCGTCGTGTATAAAAGAGCGGTAAGGAGGAATTGGCATATGCAGTTATCGCTGGACGGAGAGTGGAAACTCTTCTATTTTGAGCCGGGGCAGGGAGCGCAGAAGCGGGCATATGCGCCCGACTTTGACGAGCGAGAAGCCATCAGCGTTTCCGTGCCGGGCGATGTTCATACCGCACTGATTCGCGCGGGCGTTCTGCCCGACCCCTACTACGATGAAAACCCTGAAGCGTGCGGCTGGGTGGAGGATTACGAGTGGTGGTATCGCACGCGCTTTACCGTTCCCACCCAGATGCACGGCGAGCGGTTTGACCTCGTGTTTGAGGGGCTGGATACCTTTGCCGACGTCTACCTGAACGGCGAGAAGGTCGGCTCCGCGCAGAACATGTTCACTCCGTATCGGTTCGACGTGACCGCTCATCTGCGCCAGGGCGAGGAGAACGTGCTGGCGGTGTGTTTCCACCCGGTGGTGCTGGAGGCAGAGAAAAAGGACGTCTCGCGCTACTGGTCTGCCTTCTACAAGCCGCGCGTGTGGGTGCGCAAGGCACAGATGAACTGGGGATGGGACTGGGGTCCGCGTCTGGTGACCGTTGGCGTGTGGCGACCGGTGCGGCTGGAGGCGCATACCACCGCCCGCATTGCCCATCTCTTCGCGTACACCACACGGCTTGACGAAAACGGGGCGGAAGTGCGCCTGCTGGCGGAGGTGGAACCCATCGGTGAGCAGGGTCGCCAGCTGGTGGTGAGCTTCGCCATCCACGACCATGGACAGGACTGGCGGGTGAGCGCGCCCGTGATAGACGGCAGGGCGGAAACCACGCTGTGGATGGAGTCGGCGCAGGTGTGGTGGACGCATGACCTGGGCACTCCGCATCTTTATGTGCTGGAAGCGGAACTGCTGGACGGTGCAAAAGTGATACACACCCAGAGCACCCGGTTTGGAGTGCGCACCATTGAGGTGGACCAGTCGCCGGGGCTGGAGCCGGACACCACGAACTTCACCTTCGTGCTGAACGGTGTCAAACTGTTCGCTAAGGGTGCAGACTGGATCCCTGCGGACAACCTGATTGGCTCCATCCCCGCCGAGCGCTACCGCAAGCTGGTGCAGATGGCTCGTGATGCCAACATGAACATGCTGAGGGTGTGGGGCGGAGGCATCTACGAGTCGCCAGAGTTCTACAACGCGTGCGACGAGTTGGGCATTCTGGTGTGGCAGGATTTCATGTTCAGCTGCGCCGCCTATCCCGACGACGACGAAGAGTTTGTCAGGGAGGTGCGCCGGGAGGCGGAGATAGTGGTAAAGGAGCTGCGCAACCATCCCTGCATCGCGCTGTGGTGCGGCAACAACGAGAACCAGTGGATTGACAGCATGATTCACTGGAACGAACCCGACTTCCCCTTCTTCGGCAGGCGCATCTACGAGGAGATACTTCCAGAAGCCTGTGCTCGCCACGACCCGTCGCGCCTCTACTGGCCGGGCAGTCCCTGGGGCGGTGACGACGCCAACAGCGACAAAGCGGGCGACAAACACAACTGGCAGGTGTGGGCGGGCATGATTTACCCGCGCATCAGCCGTGAAGAACCTCGCTCCAACCCGACCCCGGAAGGCGTCTCGTACCGCCACTATGCGCACGATAAAGGGCGATTCATCAGCGAGTTCGGGATGCACGGTGCGCCCGCCTTACGCACCCTTCAGCGCAACATTCCGCCCGAACAGTTCTTCTACGACAGCGAGGGAATGCTGTACCGCATCAAAGACCCCGACACCTCGCGCAAGGAGCGGATGTTCGAGGCGCATGTGTGGCAGCCGAAGGACATTCAGGAGTTCGTGCTGCTGTCGCAGATGGTGCAGGCGGAGGGGCTGAAGTTCGGCATTGAGCACTACCGCCGGCGCAAGTTCGAGTGCAGCGGCGCCCTGTTCTGGCAGCTGAACGACTGCTGGCCCGGCATCTCGTGGAGCGTGATTGATTACTACCTCAACCCGAAGGGCGCGTACCATTACGTCACCCGCGCCTTTGCACCTCTGCTGTACACCTTCCGGCAGGAAGAGGACGGCTCGGTCACGCTGTGGGGCGTCAATGATACTTTACAGCCAGCCTCCAGCGACCTGCGTATCCGGCGAATGCGCCTGGATGGCACGGTGCTTTCGGACGAGGTACACCGGGTGAAAGTGCCGGCGAACAGCAGCGAGCAATTGCTGCGTCTTGACCCCGCTGGCGATGCCAGAACGGAGTTTCTGGTGGTGCAGGTAACCCGCGGCAACGGCGCACCTGATAATGTCCACTTCTTTGAGGAGTGGAAGCGGCTGAAGATGCCGAAGGCGACGGTTCGCGCCGTGTTTACTCCGCTCGGCGAGGAGGGCTGTCGCTGGGGGTGCGAGCTGAGCGCGGACAAGTACGCGCACTTCGTGCATCTGGTGTTCCCGCAGGATGCCGTGCAGGTCAGCGACAACTACCTGTTCCTCCTGCCTGGGGAGACACGTACCATCGAGTTCACCAGCCCCGAGCCCTGCGACCCGCGACAGGTGCAGGTGTGGGGATTGAACGTGAAGAAGGTTCAGGCAGAGTATCCGTAAGGCACACAGTCGGGGGCAACCGCTCGGTTGCCCCCGTTCACTACAGCACTGCCCTCAACGTGGTTTCATAGAGATTCCCGGCTACGTGCCACCATGCCTGCGTCAGGTGATACGCCGCTTTCCACGCGCTTCCTTTGTGGGTGTGAGTGGGGGCGCCTGTCTCGTCCAGCACCTCAAAGTATTCCCCATACTCCCTGTCGTGGAAGCGGTCAAGCACGGTACGGCAGACCTGCGCCAGCCGCTGCAAATAGAGCTCCTCGCCTGTTAGCCGCCACCACAGCGACAGTGCTCCCATCGCCTCGCCCTGTGTCCAGTAGATAAACTGCGTGTTGACTGGCTTGCCCTCCGGGGTGGTGGTCTGCAGGAAAGCCTGCTGTCCTTCGTGCCAGCCGTGCTGTAGGCAAAACTGCAGGAGCGTATCGGCAGTGGCGTTAAAGGCGTCGGTATCCAGTTGCAGACCAGCCATGCGCAGGAACCACGCAGCCTCCAGATTGTGCCCAATACTGACGTTGCCGCCGGTGGCTTCCGTGTGCTCCTGCCAGTCGTTCAGGAACCACTCGCGCGCGCACCTGCCGTTGGGATGGATTGCCCGGTGTGCCACGATTTGCGCCAGCTCGCGCAGGTGTTTCCGGGCGAAGGGAGAACCGCAAAACGCCATCACCGCCGAAGCGGCTTCCATACTATGCAGTTGCGTGTCCAGACGTTTGGTGTTGTCCAGGGGGAACAGACAGCGGGTGAGCGACTGCACGTATCCGCCGCGGTCTGCATCCCACAGGTGCTCATGCATCCACTCCAGTGCTCGCTCGGCATCGTGCAGAAGCGCGTCATCGCGCAGGGCGTGTCCCGCATAGGCGAGAGCGTACACCACAAAGGCGTGTCCATACGCCATTTTACTGCCGTTGGTCAGTTCACCCTCGCGCGAGACCGTCCAGAACCAGCCTCCGCATTTGGGGTCATGCATCTTCTCTCGCAGGAAGTACACGCCATGCTCTACCAGCTCCCGCCATGCACTATCACCGCTCCAAAGGGTAGCGATGGCGAAGGCGTAGGTCATCCGTGCCTGCATCACCAGAAACTTCTGCCCGTCGCCGTAGCGGGAGCCGTCGCGGTTCAGGTGCGTCCAGAAACCGCCTCCGTCGCGGTCTACAGCGTGTTCCGCCCAGAAGGTCAGGTTACTTAATACGTGTCGTTTTATCTCCTCTGCGGAAGGTAGAATCTGCTCGCTCACAGCGGATCCTCCACTCGTTGCAGTTCAGGATTATCACAGGCACGGCGCCCCTCTTTCGCCATGTGTATCCAGCGGTCGCCTATCTTCACGCGCACCACATCGGCGGTGAAGTCGGTCACCGTGCCCTCTACCGAGCTGTTGGAGAAGAAGGACGAGCCGACGCCGTAGATGTCCACGGGCACGCCCTGCTCCTCGAACTGCTGGATGCGCTGCAAGTTGAAGCCTCCCGTTGCCACAATTTTGACCTGCCGACAGTATTCGCCCGCCCGCTCGCGCCATTCGCCAGGCAGGTCCCAGTCTTTCCACGCATTGTCCAGTGCGTCCCGCAGGGTGCGAATGAGTGCAGGGCTGACTCCGTAAAGCGCAGGGTCGTCGGGCAGGTGGCTCAGGCTTCGGTCGCGCAGCTCTCCCCCTGTGTCGGGGCGAACACCATACAGTTTGTAACGCTGTGCGCCCTCGGCATCGCCCGATTCTATCGCCTGCCGGTAGCGAGCGAAAAATGCTTTTGCGACCTGTAAAGAGGTGGTCACACAGTCGTTATGAAAGTCCACCAGCGCGATGCGCGGCACGGCAGGGGGCATGATTCGCGCGAACTGCAACATCAGCTCGGTGGTGTCGCCCAGAAAGCAGGCAATCATGGCGTGCGCCACCGTGCCCCCAGCCTGTCCGCCCCAGAACGATGCCTGCGCCGGCGTGGAAACGAAGGGAACCGTCTGGGCGCCGAAGTCCCTGTTGTATCTCTGCACGCCGATGAAGTAGGCATAGCCGTCTATCGCCTGCGTGGCGGGCAGGTCGAAGCGGGCAGGGAAGAACAGCACCGGTTTGCCTCGCGCCGCCTTAATAAGATAATAGGTATTGGTGGCGATGCGGCTGGCGCGGGTGAGCACGCCCAGCGTGGGCGTCTCCAGAATGGCGAAGTGGCGATAAGGTCCCCTCACTTTCAGCACCGGGGTAATCTCCTGCGGGTTGCCCTCGTAGGGTGCAAGCGTGCCGTCCTGCACCGCCAGAATCTCTAAGCTGTCGCCCGCCGGGATGAAACGGTCGCCATCCCACTCGCCACAGCATCTCTGCAGGATGGCAATCGCCACGTCCACGCCCGCCACCACCGTAAACGGCTTGCGTCGGGGGAACCATTGCATCTCCACCACCATGTCGCCTGTATGCACGTGACTGTAGTCGTGGATGCCCTGCGCTTCCAGAATAGTGGACGTACCAGCGAAACAGTAGCCCTCCTGCGCCAGCCGGGTGAGAATGGTCATCCCGTTCCAGAAGTAGCGGTCGCTGTAGGCGCCCCGGCGAATGCCTTCCCAGTCCATGTTCAGCTGGTCTGCGGGTATCCTTCTGCCGTCAAAGATGCTCATGTTATCCTCACCGAATATCTTTTACCACCGTTATCCCGTGGATTGCCAGATGGTACAGGGCGATTTTGTGGAACAGGTCTGCGGGGTGGGGCAGGCTTCCCCGCCCGGCGGCGAAGCTGGCGTCCATGTGGTACGTGTCGGTGCACTCGGCGGGCACGATAACCCGTCCGGGAGCGTTGTGCGCCAGCAGGTGGGTGTGCAGGTAGGTCGCCAGCAGATAGACGCCCAGGTCGGTGCCACAGCCCGTGACCACAAAGTGGGTGACCTGTGGGTTGTCCATCAGCCAGGGCTCTAGGCTGGTGGCGTTTGCGGGGTGGAACGAGTTCTTTACGAACACGGTGAAGCGGTCGCGGAAGGGCAGACTTTCTATTTCGGACGCCAGACGCGCTTCGGTGGTGCCACGAACGGCATGGGCGGGGAAGTAGCGAAACTCTTCGGCGTCGTCGTTGTGGCTGTCCAGCAGGAGGATGAAGTGCGGCACGCCCCACTCGTGCGCGCGGATAAAGAGGCGACGCAGACGCTCCAGCATCCTGCGCATCCGTTCACCTGCAAGCATCCCCTCATGCGCGAAAGCGTTTATCGTGTCCACCGCAAAAAGGGCAACCGCCTCCGCCCTACCGGCAGGAAGCAGTATATTGGTCTCCCATTGCCATTCGGGCAGACGTGCAAACCATTCGTCTACAAAGTGCAGAGGGTCACCGCTGTCGGAATCTCTCTCTGTCATCACGCCTTCCGTGTTGTCCCGTTGTGCCTACAAAATCTGGTGCTCGTCGCGCCTCCCTATTATAGCACACATCTGATGCGGACCGGAGAATCTATCGCGAAAGGCTTAATGGTCACTCTCAGGGGAGGCGGTGTGCTTCTGGTAGTTTTCCAGCTGTTCCAGCAGGAGGCGCATCTTGCGGGCATGGGTCTCGGCGAGGAAGGGATAGCGTTCCACCAGACGCACGGCGAGCGCGTAAAAGCGTTCCCCGTTGGCTTTGAACTCCTGGGCGACACGCTGTAGCAATAACACGAGATTCTCCGGCGAGATGCACGGCGTCTCCGCGCCCTCCAGCTCCTGAAACAGGCGAAGCATCCGCAGGGTAAGGGTGTTCAGCGTCAGGTCATTATATACGCTGGTCACGGCGACGTACAGCTCCTGCTCCTTTTCGTCTCGGATGGGCAGGCTGGTATACGCCTGCATCGCGTCGCGATGGTAGCGCAGGGCGTAAGGTTCGGCGACCCAGCGATACAGGGCGTCCTGCACCTCCTGCGGAGTGAGTATCCGGGATTCGTGCGCCTTCAGCCAGCCGTCAATGATGGATTCAATGTAGGCGTTCCATGCGGCATTGTCCAGCGACTCGACCACCAGACGATGCAGGATGTCCTGCCGGCGCGATTCCTCGCGCGTGCGCTCGCGGTACACCTCCCACCGCTTGAACAGATAGTAGGTTCCCGCCGCGCTACCCGCACCCACTATTGCCCCGATCACGAAGGAAATATCCATCAGGACCGCCGTATGCTCCCCTCGCGTATGAACTCGTTTTCAATCCACTCACGGTTTTCCGGCATGATACGCGCGCCGAACTGCATGTCAATCACGATGCCGCCCAGTCGGTCCGCCAGATGAAAAGCGATGTCCAGAGCCTGCCGTATGGTCTCCACCCGCCTGTCCACCTTTGCTCGAACGGCGATAAGCATGACAGCCGGGCTGTCAAGCGAGCCAACGTCTACCCACACTGTGCCCTCAGCGTTGGCGGGCAGACACGTCCCTCCCACCGGCAGGATGCCGATAGCCTGCAGTGCACCCTCCACCTCCTGCCAGCACCATTCGGTGTCTTCATCTTCAGGCTCTACCATCAAATCGTACATCAATAGTCCACCGGGCGCAGGTAGTAGTCGTTGATGGAGGTGGTGGAGAGCATCGCTGTGGTGGGCAGGTGACGCTTCCAGTGGGTGCTCTCCAGCCTGCCTTTCACCAGCAGTATCTTCTCGCGCGGATAGCCCATCTCCTCAATCTGTTCCACGCGGTACCCGCGCAGAAGGAAGTACAGTATCTGGTCGGCGAGATGGTAGGAGATGCCCAGGTCGTCCTCGTCCGTCTGTCCGACAATCAGGTCGGCGGTAGCGGGCTTGGAGACAATCACCTCGGGCACGCCCAGATACCGCGCGAGCTGCCATACCTGCGTTTTGAACAGGTCGCCCAGCGGGTTAATCGGCGGCGAATCGTCCGCGTGCCAGGTGAAGTAGCCGAACAGCCGCTCGGTTTTGTTGCCCGTGCCCACTGGCAGGGCGTTCAGCGCGGCGGAGAGGTCAAACAGCACAATCATGCGCATTCGCGCCATCACGTTGCCGCGCCGCCTGCCGTCGGCATCGGGTTCATACTGCAGGTAGCCGTCCACCGCCGGGGTGATGTCTATTGTGCGCGAGTTGATGCCCAGCTGGTCAATCACCAGCTGCGCGTGCTCGAGGCTTTCGGCGCTGCTGGTGCGGTAGGGCATTCGGATGCCCCACACGTTTTCAGGTCCCAGCGCGCGTGCGCATAGAAACGCCGTCACCGACGAATCCACGCCCCCCGACAGTCCAACCACCGCCCGACGGAAGCCTCGCCGCCGAATCATCTCGTCGCGCAGGAACTCCACCAGCCACTCGGTGACCAGCGGCGCGTTGATGCGCAGCAGCTCTTCCGCATCGTGTGTGCGCTCAGGTGCTTTGACCACTTCTAATCGGTTCATTGTCGGTCCCTCGCGTGTTGCTCGGAGGCAATCTCCTGCATCTCTATCAAGAGGTCTGCCAGCCCCGACTCCAGGTCTGCCAGCAGGGGGGCGTTGGCGCGGGCGATGGCTATCTCTTCGGTGTCGATGGTGGCGGTAACCATCGCCTCCTTCATCAGCGGGGCAGATACCACCACCTGTCCGAATGGGTTCACCACCATCGAATTGCCAACGAAGCCTTTGCCGCCCTCGAAGCCCACCAGGCTGGCGTTCACCACCCATATCCCATGCTCTTCCGCCATATTGCACAGGATCTCCTGCCACTTCATCACGTTGCCCACGTTCTCGCCGTGAAAGCCGCGCCCGGGCGAGGCGGCAATCACGTAGAACACCTCGGCGCCCTTTAACGCCGCAATGGCTCCCGTGATGGAGTGCCACACGTCCTCACAGATTAATACGGTGGCGGGACCAAAGCGTGTGCGAAAAACCTCAATATTTCTCCCTCGCGCCACAAAACGTTTCTCCTGAAACACGCCGTAGGTGGGCAGGAAGAACTTGCGATGCGTGTGCACGATGCGGCACCGTTCGGCTTCGCGCTCCAGCGTCAGGTAGAGGGCGGAGTTGTAGTACTTCCCGTGCCACAGCTCATAAAACCCAAGCACCACATCCAGCGGTTCGGGGCGGGCAAACGGCTGGTAGCGTCGCACCAGCTCCGTCAGCACCTGCTCGCGCGGGCGCGCCGCTTCGCGCACGCCACCTTCCAGAAAATAGCCCGACAGAATGGTTTCGGGGAACACCACTACGTCGGCGGGGATGTTCTCCTCGCATACCTGCTGAAGCACCTCCGCCACGCGGTCCAGATTGTGTTCCACATCGCCTTTGCGCGGCTTGAATTGCACCGCCACCACGCGAATCTTCATGCTTCGTCCACCTCAATACCCAGTTCCCGCAGGCGTTGAGCCAGTCGCTCCGCCCGCTGACGCTGGTAGTCTGCCTCGTGCTGAGCCTGCTCATACCGGCGGCGCAGTTCCACATAGGGCACAAACGGTTCACCATCGGGGCGGTACAGGGACAGCTCCCCGTTCTCCAGTCCGAAACGAACCCCCAGCAAGGGACTGACCCAGCCGTTCATCTCGTTCACGCGAGTCAGCGACCCGTTACGCCGTATCCAGCCGTCCAGCGTTCCCGCCTGCGGATTGTACACGTAATACTCCTGCACGCCATACCGTTCATAGAATCGAAACTTTTCCACCAGATCGCCCACCTGATTGCTTGGCGAGACCACCTCGAACACCACCTGAGGGGCTATGTTCCCCTCTTCCCACTGCAGATAACGTCCGCGATGTCCTTTGGGGCGACCAATCGCCACAAACACGTCCGGCGCCGTGCAGATCTCGGGATGTCCCTCCACCGGATACCAAAGCAGGTCGGCGGCGACAAACACGTCTTCACGCTCGGCAAAAAGGGCGGACAGGTTGTCATACAGGTAGACAATGGTTTCCAGCTGCCTCGTGTTATCCGCTATGGGCTTTCCATCGCTTTCCGGATAGTGTATCTGCCTCAAAGCACTCTGCAATGCCATGTGTCATCACCTGTCCCCAATTATAGCACAGCGGAGCTAGCCCGCGAAACGTCTGGTGCATCCCATTCGCCGACGGTCAGCACCTCCTCTTCCAGCACCACGCCGAACTTTTCGTACACCGTCTGCTTCACCATGTCGGCGAGGCGGCGCAGGTCGGTAGCGGTTGCCCCGCCGGCGTTGATGAGAAAGTTGGCGTGCTTTGGCGAGACCATCGCCCCACCGATACGCAGTCCCTTCAGCCCCGCTTCGGCAATCAGGTAGCCCGCCGGCACGACGCCAGCCTCCTTCAGCGCAGGGGGCAGGTTCGGCAGACGCTGTGCCAGTTCCGCGTCGTACACGTTCTTGAAAAAGCTGCCCGCCGAGGGGTTAGGGGGCTGTCGCTCGATGCGCCAGCGTTGCAGTTCACGCGCTTTGGCGAAAATCTGGCGACGGTCGCCCGGACGCAGGCGCAGGGTTACCGCCAGAATAGCCGCACGTGGAGGGTTGGGGCGGCGCAGGATACTGTCGCGATACGAGAACTGCATCCACTCTTTGCCCACCAGCTTGCGTTCTCCCTCCACGACGATATCAATGTTCTCCACGAGGTCGCAGATATTCTCGCGAAACGCGCCCGCGTTCGAGACCAGCGCGCCGCCGACCGTGCCGGGAATGCCCACCGCAAACTCCAGCCCCGACAGCCCCGCCTGCGCGGTTTTCAGGAAGAGCTGCTGGAACGAAGCGCCCGATTCGGAATAGGTGAGCTCGCCCACGCGGATGCGCCGACAGCAGTTGTACACCACCAGCCCGCGGATGCCCCTGTCGCTGACCAGCAGGTTACTGCCCAGCCCAAGGATGAAGGTCGGGATGTTCATCTGGTGTGCCGAAATGACCACCTGGGCGAACTCCTCCACCTCGGTGGCGCGATAGAACAGGTCAGCGGGACCGCCCACGCGCAGGGTGGTATACTGGGCAAGAGGCTCGTTGAGGCGCAGGTGCGAGGGGTCAGGCACCGTCTGCATAAAACGGTGGAGCATGGACTGCCAGTCTTTCCCTTCGGGTACGGTGGTCACGCGATGATGCACTTGGGTACAAAATGGCGGAGAGGGCGGGATTCGAACCCGCGACCCCGCTCTTCGCAGGGTACCCGCTTTCGAGGCGGGCGCACTAGGCCACTATGCGACCTCTCCGAGCAAATAATATACAGGAAAGACAGGCGGAAATCAAGGGAGTCGTGTTCCCCTCCCTCGTGACTTACCTTGCGCAAACTATCTCGCCCGCGCAGAGTTTGCCAATACTATCCATCTGCCCGTAATCTTTGGGCATTGGTTCGTCCGTGAGTAATTCCCACATGCATCGTCCCTGTCCATATTCGTATCTTCGCAGGGGGACGTCCACAGCCTTTACAGAGCCGTCCCGCCGCACGCGCAGCACTTTGCCGCAGTAATTTGCTTCCGTTGGCTTTCCACCGATACGAGCGTCGTAGAGACGACCATGCAGATAGCAGAGTAAGAAGCCGAAATTGGGATCTGCATCACGGATCAGCTGAAAGGGCCTGGGCAGAACCCGTTCGAACATGAACGCTTTATAATCGTAGCTGACGGGCAATCCCGCTCTGGCAGTAGTA
The DNA here is from genome assembly GCA_013314755.1 of Chthonomonadia bacterium. GTDB lineage: Bacteria > Armatimonadota > HRBIN16 > HRBIN16 > HRBIN16 > HRBIN16. Next base: position 74,514 of record JABUFA010000002.1, on the reverse strand, counting down.
TCGGAGTTGAAACCGCCGTAAACGTCGTCTGGACATAACAGTACCTCGCGGGATTTGATGTAGGGCACAAGCATGTGGAAATCCCAGGGTGGAGTGCCGTCGTGGTCGCTGGTGTACAGGCTCCACGCCGCGTATATCTGGCGCAGGTTGTTGATACAGGAAGTCTCGCGCGCCCGTTTGCGCACGCTGGAGAACACAGGAAACATCAGCGCCGCTATCAACAGAATAATCACAATCACTACAAGCAGTTCCAAGACGGTAAACGCTGTTCGTTTCATGAGAACCATTCTGTCATTCTCCCTTCTAAGATGGGTAAGAGCTGTTCCAGTAGCCCGATCCAGATAAGGTTGATTGCAAACACCAGCGCCATCAAGAGCAAGAAACCCAGCCACACGATACCTGTTCGCTGTATCCATTGATGAAGCGGATAGTCTATGTATACGATCAAAAGTGCCAGCGCTGGGATGAACCATGGACTGCACAGCAGACGACTGGCTGGGTTTCGATACCGAACACGCAGTAAAACTGCTGTGATAGCCCCGAAGGCGGTAATGGTCAGCCACTCCTGCCACGACAGGTGATGCCACCAGTTCAGAAGGTGCATCTGGACCTCCTGCAAAGGAGTCGGTGCCTTCAGGTACGGCGGGTAGGGACCTGCCCATACCGTATACAACGCCCCGGTCAGGGAGACCTGTATCATCTTTCGCACGATGTAGGTCGCCATCCCGAGGGTAATCGCTGCCAACCATACTGCGGCTTGCATCTTTGTCCCGCTCTTAAGGACAACTGCCCGGTGCGACGCTTGTGCACATTATCTGTCCTGAACTGTCGCAAGGAGGCTCCGTATATCTGCCCGGACTGCAGCAGAGATTTGTAGGCTGCCACCTAAGAGGACAATAGACATATACGTTTCCGTCACCGCAGTTGTACCAGCATTTATTTCGCACGAGCAGCCTATAGGGCGGGGAGCTGCAGTACAGACTGGCATTGCACCATTGTTGCTCTTCATTATATATTTTCCTGCACCCTGTGCAGTCCACTGCTTGGTTGGGGACCACGATTATGGTGGAACCGTTACCACTAGTTGTTCCGCTTGCTCCAACGGTTCCACGGGTGCCTCCACACGTGTCGCTTGGGGCTGCATCTGCCTTTCCCTCCAAAACTCCGTTTGGAACAAGTGCGCGCACGGTTTGTGGCAACATCACAAGATTTGCCAGCGTCAACACCAGCGCTGTTGTTAGCAGACGAATAGGTCTTTGCGTGGTTTATACCTCCTTGCAGCAAAACACTTTGCCTTTCCCGCATATCCATAATATTAAATCGACGCCACCCTGCGAAATGTGACAGCCCACAGAGGATTTTTCGAAAAATCTCCGTTACCCTGCGTTCTCGTACCGATTGTTACCCTCTCTATCCTCCCCGCGCACCAGCCACAGCTTCCAATCGGGCCACTTCGTGCGATCCAGAACCACCTCTGTCGGCATGTAACGCATGGTGTAACCGCACCGTCGGCGGGGCGAATGATTGGCTTTGGAACCGTGCAGAAGCCACGCATCGTGCAGGGACATCTCGCCTGCTTTCAGCACGATGTCCACTGCCTTTGATTCGTCCACCTCGGTCTCCAGGTCCAGCACGTAGCGCGACGGGTCGTCTACCCGGTGATGCTGTACCGCTCCCATTCGATGCGTGCCCGGAATGACCTGCATACAGCCGTTCTCCGCATCCGAGTCATCCACTGCCAGCCAGACGGTGACCACCTTCATGGGCGAAAGGGGCCAGTAGGTGGCGTCCTGGTGCCAGGGCACGGGCAGTCCATCCCCGCCCGGCTTGGCGATAAAGTGGCTGGAGAAGAGCACAATATTGGGACCAATAATCTGTTCCACCACGTCCAGAATGCGCGGGTGCTGGCACCATTTCATCAGGTAGGGGTCGTCGAAGTGGGGATGGTCCAGCCCTTCTGGGCGGCGCCCTGGCGGCAGGCTGGCAATCAGGTCGTCCACATAGGTGCGCAGTTCGTGCAGTTCCTCATCGGTGAGGATTTTGCCGTACACCAGGTATCCCTGCTCTTCGTAGTGTTTCAGTTCGGCGGGCGTGAGCTTTCGTGCCTGCATGGATGCGACCTCCGTAAAATGGTAATGATAGCCTCTTATTTTGCGAAGGAAAATGAAGAATCCTGCAAGGATGAGGACATCCCAGGCTACCCAAGACGGCAGGGGAGAAAAAGCAACCCTGCAACTAGAAGTTGCGGGCTACTCATAACGAAGCCTCCTGCGGAGGCTAACCTTTTTGGAGTGCTGAAGCTTGCTTCAGCAAAACCTTAACCTGCGTCAGCAGGTTTTGTCTTGTGTAGCCTGCAATTTCCAATTGCAAGGTTGTCTGAAAAAATCCTTCACCGCGATAACGACAGCGGCTGTTCCGCAGAGCGTGGCAGGTCGGGTGGGGCGGTCAGGAAGGTGGAGGCATAACTCCACTCCAGCCATGGGCGCGGGTACAAGCCGATGACCGCCGTCATCACCACGCAGATGGCGATAGCCACGCTGAGGGAGAGGCGGAAGCGGAACGGGGTTTCCTCCTCCGGTGGATCGATGAACATCCGCTTGGCGACCATCAGGTAGTAGTAGAGCGCAATCACGCTGGTAATCGCGCCGATTAGCACCAGGGTGTAGTGTCCTTCAGAGGCGCCTGCCCAGAACAGGTACAGTTTGCCCCAGAAACCCGCCAGCGGGGGGATTCCGCCCAGCGAAAGCAGAAAGACCAGCATCGCGAAAGCCAGTCCGGGCGCACGGTAACGCAGTCCGCGCAGGGCGTCTATCTCTTCGCTGCCGGTGTTGCCCATCAGAGCCTGTGCCACGAAAAACGCGCCGGCGTTGGCGAAGGCGTAGAGGAGCAGGTAGAACAGCGTGGCACCCAGCCCAAGGTCCAGCCCGGACACCACCGCTATCAGCAGATACCCCGCCTGAGCCACGCTGGAATAGGCGAGCAGACGCTTCAAACTGCTTTGTGCCAGCGCAACCAGATTGCCCAGCACCATGCTCAGCGCGGAAAGCGCAACCAGCACCGTCACCCAGGTGTCTTCTGCGCCATGCAGTCCGATAATCAGCAGGCGAAGCATCGCCGCGAAACCAGCGGTCTTCGACGCGGTGGAGAGGAAGGCACTGATAGGCGTGGGCGCGCCCTGATACACATCCGCAACCCACAGATGGAACGGCGCGGCGGTAATCTTGAAAGCCAGCCCGCCAAGCACCAGCAACATGCCGAGCACGCCCAGCAGACCCATCTGATTGCCGCCGGTGCCAGGCAGCAGTCCAACGGGCAACTGATGGTACAGCGTGGTTCCGTATGCCCCATAGACCAGGCTGATGCCATACAGCAGGATTGCTGAAGAGGTCGCGCTGACAATCAGCAGTTTCAGCGCCGCTTCGCCGCTGCGAGGGTCGGTCTTGCGGTGTCCCGCGAGAGCAAACAGGCTGACCGTGCCGATTTCCAGAGTAATATACAGCGTCAGCAGGCTCCCCGCCGAAGAGAGCAGAGTGAACCCGAGCGCACTGAGGATTAACAGCGCATAATAACTGCCCCGGTCGCCCGTCTTCTGCCATTCTTCACAGCACACCGACGACAGGCACACCAGCGCGCCAATCATCATCACCAGCGCGGTCAGCATCCGGGCATAGCCGTCCCAGACGTATATGCCACCCCACAGCTCGCCGTCCGCAGTGGACCAGGTGCACAGCAGCGTGCCAATGACAAATACGCCTACCGCCGTCCAGCCGCCAGCGTTCCAGCGGCGCGGGATGATGCCTTCAGCCAGCAGCACCAGCAGCGCCCCCGCCAGAAGCCACAGGTGCGGCAGAGTTAAGTTAATGATTTCCGTCCAGTTCGCCCCCATCTTATACCTTCCCCAGCAGTCTCAGGTAGTCATGCACACCCACGTTCAGGAAGTCGGTGAGCAGGCGCGGCATCACTCCGGTGAGGATAATCACCGCCCCCAGCACCACCAGCGCCACCCATTCGGTCGTTCGGGCGTCGGGCAGGTCATCGTAGCCCTCGGGGCGTTTGCCGAAGAAGACCTTCTGCACCACGCGCAGAACATAGGTTGCGGTGATGACAACGCCTGCCACGCCGATGTAGGTCATCCACGGATAGGTCTGCCACACGCCCCAGAAGGTCAGGAACTCCGCCACGAAGCCCCCAGTGCCGGGTAACCCGAACGAGGAAAGCCCGCCAATCACGAAAGCCACGGCAATACCGGGCATCTTCTCGGCGAAGCCGCCCATTTTCAGGATGTCGCGCGTGTGCGATTTCTCGTACACCAGCCCTACCAGAGCGAAGAACAGCCCTGTCATGATGCCGTGTGCAAACATCTGCATGGTGGAACCGGTCAGGCTGATGGCGTTCATGCCTGCCAGCCCCAGCATGACCACACCCATATGGCTGACGCTGGAGTACGCGATGACGTATTTCAGGTCGGTCTGTCCCATTGCGCTGAACGCACCGTAGATGATGTTGATGACGGCGATGGTACCCATCAGGGGCGCCCAGTACTGCGCACCTTCGGGCAGGAGGCTCATCCCCACGCGCAACACGCCGAAAGCGCCCAGCTTCATCAGCACGCCCGCATGAAGCATACTGACCGCCGTCGGTGCGCTGGCGTGACCATCGGGCGACCAAGTATGCAGGGGCCAGATGCCCGCCAGAATACCGAACCCCACGTAAAATAGCAGGAACAGGATGCGCTGTTGCTCAGTGGTGAACTTCGCGGTGGCAAGCAGTTCGGGAATGTCAAAGGTTTTGGTCGGGCTGAGGAAATAGACCGCTAACATGCCCACGAGGATAAACGCACTGCCCAGCAGGAGATACAGCGTGAGCTTCATGGCGGCGTACTCTTTGCGCCCGGTACCCCAGATGCCAATCAGCAGGTACATGGGAAGCACTGCAATCTCGTAGAACAGAAAGAAGAAGAACAGGTCTACCGAGACGAACACCCCGAACACCCCAGTCACCAGGAACAGCAGAAGCGCGAGGAAGTCTTTGGTGCGGTGCTCTATCGTCCACGAAGCAAACACACCCGTGAAGATGATGAAGGCGGTAAGCAGCACCAGCGTAATGCTCACGCCGTCCACGCCGAGGTGATAGCTGACCCCCGTCATCGGCAGCCATTCCAGCCGCTCCTCGAACTGGATGCCGCCCTTGGCGACGTCAAAGTTCAGGCACAGCCACAATGAGATCAGCAGCGTAATGCCAGAGGCAACGGCAGCCATCACCCGAACCACCGTTTTGCGCTCCGGCGGCACCAGCAGAATGAGCAAACAGGTGACAAAGGGCACCAGTATCGTTAGCGATAGCGCATGTTTTGTTATCCAATCCATACCAGCTCCTCACCCATTACGGAAAACGGTTCAGCACGGCAGCCACTGTCGCCAGAATGCTGATGACCAGCACCAGCACGTAAAACTGAGCCTGTCCATTGGTCAGCCAGCGCAGGCGTGCGCCCGTTGCGCCCGTGAACCATGCGACCGCGTTGACGATACCGTCCACGACATGACGGTCTACCCACGCGATGACGCTGGCAGCCAGTAATACCAGCCGCGCGACCACGAAAGTGAAAAAGTCGTCCACGAACCACTTGCGCTCCAGCAAGGTGTAGAGAGACGCAGGAAGCCTCCTCTGCAGAGGTTCCTCCTTCCCGGCCGAGCGGTACATCCCGTAGCCAGCAAAGATACCGATGAGAGCAACGATTGTCGCACCGAGAGCAAGCGGTATGGAGATGCTGGCATGTTCCCCTGAGCCCTCCAGCGCAGAGCGCACGGCACCTCCCGCCAGTCCACCGACGGCAGCGGCGACCGCCAGCAGGAGAAGGGGAACGCTCATCACCGCCGGCGACTCGTGGGCGTGCCCGGCATGTTCACTGCGAGGCTCCCCAAGGAACGTCAGCACCCACAGGCGTGTCATATAGAAAGCGGTCAGCAAGGCGGTAAGCACGCCCATCGTCAGCGCGAAGGGATGGCCGCCCTGCCACGCGGCAAGCAGGATTTCGTCTTTGCTCCAGAAGCCACTGAGCGGGAAGATACCAGCCAGCGCCAGTGCACCAATCAGCGCGGTGATGGCGGTCACCTTCATCTTGCCGTAAAGCCCGCCCATCTCGCGCATGTCCTGAGTATGCGTGGCGTGTATCACACTGCCAGCGGTCAGGAACAGCAGAGACTTGAAGTAGGCATGCGTGCCGAGATGGAACATCGCCGCGACGCGGTCGCCCAGCCCCAGCGCCATCATCATATAGCCCAGCTGGCTGATGGTAGAGTAGGCAAGCACCCGTTTGATGTCAAACTGCGTAAGTGCAATGGTGGCAGCCATAAACGCCGTGAAACCACCGACCACCGTGACCACCTGCATGGCGGTTGGGGAAACGGCGAACAGGAAGAATGTCCGCGCGACCAGAAACACCCCTGCTGCCACCATCGTCGCCGCGTGGATGAGCGCAGAGACTGGGGTGGGACCTTCCATCGCGTCGGGAAGCCAGATGTGCAGCGGGAACTGCGCACTCTTGCCCACCGCTCCACAGAACAACAGCAGGGCAACCACGGTGACGAACTGCGGTAGCGAGCCGAACAGCGGATTCAGCGTGCCGCTGGCGACCTTCGCTTCAATCTCGGTAATCTGCCACGTGCCGGCGGCGTACGAGAGCAAGATAATACCCAGCAGGAAGCCCACATCGCCGAAGCGAGTGACCACAAACGCCTTCTTGGCAGCGTTAGCCGCCTCGGGCTTGCGATACCAGAAGCCGATGAGCAGGTAAGAGCACAGCCCCACCAGCTCCCAGCTCATATAGAGCAGGAGCAGGTTGTCGGCAATCACCAGACCGAGCATGGCGGCGGTGAATAACGCCATCACAGCAAAATAGCGGGCAAATCCCGAATCGCCCGCCATGTAGCCCACCGAATACACCTGTACCGCGAGGCTTACCGTGCTGACAATCACCATCATCAGCGCGGAGAGCCCGTCTAACTGTGCTCCTACCGAGATGCTCCAGTCTCCCACGACCAGCCACTTCGCCTGCACATGCAAGCCATCGGCGTAACGACCCCAGGCGGAGAGCGCAAGCAGGGCACTCAGCGCAACGGCGAGGATGGTGGGTAGAGCAGACACCCATCGCGTGCTTCGGCGAGGTACAAACAGCAGGGCTGTTACCAGTGAAGCAGCAACACACCACAAAGGCGCGGTCCAGAAATACTCTGCCATCCGTTTTTACCCTTGACCGTGTCCTCTCTCTGAATTATTTCGTTTCGTAAACTCATCTATCTTATTCGCTGGGAGTATCGCTTAGTCCTTCAAATCGTAACGAACACACCATCTTGATAGTATACCCCAACTTCCGGGCGGCTATTGATATGCTGTGATATAATGGATAGAGGAGCAGAACAGTTGCAACAATCTCAGGAGATATGAATGGGCTCAGCAAGCTGGTTGACAGGTGGTCTGATTCTCCTTCCTGCCTGTGCAGGTGTGCTTTGCTATTTCCTCTCTGCGGCGCGATGGCGTAATGCACTCATCCTGTTGACCTCTCTTCTGCTGATAGCGCTCAGTATGCTGGTTTTCATGCGCGGCGGGCTGGAGTATACCCCGCGTTCAGGTATCTGGCATGTTCTGGTCACATGGGCAGACGCGGTTCTGCTGGCGGCCTTTTTCTTCTACGGATGGAAACGCAGGAATGTGCTTGTGATGGCTCTGGTGCTTCTGCAGGCGGCGGCGCTGGGCTATGTGAAGGTCGTGTCCGGTGAGGAGGCTCAGCCGCTGTTTGTGGCAGACTGGTTGACCATCACCATGCTGTTGATAGTGGGCATTATCGGCTCGGTGGTGGTGGTTTACAGCATTCCTTACATGCGGGCGCATGAGGAGCATCTGCAGCTGACCAGAAGCAAACAGCCCCGTTTCTTCCTGCTGTTGCTGTTGTTTCTGGGAGCGATGAACGGCTTACTGCTGGCGAACAGCCTGCCCTGGTTGTTCTTCTTCTGGGAGGTCACCACGTTATGCTGTTTCCTGCTGATTGCGCATGATGATACCGAGCCAGCGTGGGAGAGCGCGTATCGCGCTCTGTGGATGAACCTCATCGGTGGGGCAGGGCTGGCGGTGGCGATGGTGCTTTTTTACCATCAGGCGCACACGCTGTCGGTGCGCGAAATCGTAGAGGGACACTCCAGTTCAGTGGCGATGCTATTGCCTCTGGTCTTTCTGTGTTTGGCGGGGTTCACCAAGTCGGCGCAGATGCCGTTTCATGGGTGGCTGCTGGGAGCGATGGTTGCGCCCACCCCCGTTTCGGCTCTACTGCACTCCAGCACCATGGTCAAGGCGGGGGCATATCTGATCCTTCGTTTTGCTCCTGCGCTTCGCGACACCTACCCCAGCTACCTGATTGCGCTCATCGGCGGGTTCACTTTCGTCATGGCGGCGATGCTGGCGATCAGTCAACAGAACGCCAAGCGGGTGCTGGCTTACTCGACGGTATCCAATCTGGGGCTGATTGTCGCCTGCGCGGGACTGAATACGCCGATGGCGCTTTCGGCAGGGGTGATGCTTATCATTTTCCATGCTATCTCCAAAGGTTTGCTATTTATGGCGGTGGGCGTGATTGAAGAGGGCATCCACAGTCGGGATATTGAGCGCATGGAGGGGCTTTTCGCGAAGATGCCCTTTACCACCACGGTAACAGTCATCGGCATCGCCTCCATGTTGCTTCCGCCTTTCGGGGTGCTGATTGCCAAATGGGCGGCGATAGAATCTTCCGTGAAACTGCCCGTCGCGACGGTGATGTTCGTCATCGGCAGTACGTTCACGGTGATGTTCTGGACGAAGTGGGTGGGCAAACTGCTCAGTGTATCGCCCGGCAACCCGCCTGTGCGCATGGAGCGACTTCACCCTCTGTATCTGGGCACACTGGGACTGCTTGCCGCCGGCGCGACCGCCTTCAGCCTGATGGTGGCGGAGGTGTTAAACCGGCTGGTGGTACCTGCTGTAACGCGCTATTACGGTAGCGCAGGCTTCGCCACCGACATGCCGGTTGCCAGCGAGGTAGGCTGGTTCCCGGTGCTGATGCTGTTTCTGGTGCTGGTGCTTGCTTTTCTGCTACCTCTGCTGTTCATTCGTATCCGTCGTGCGGATGTCGCGCCGCCTTACCTGTGTGGTGAGCAGGTGGAGGAGGTACCCGATGTTCGGTTCCGCTCCGCTGGCGACTCCATTGAAGAGGTGGTGGCAGGCGGGCATTATTTCGAGTACTTCTTCGGCGAGGCTCGCCATAACCGCTGGGTGAATGCAGTGGCGGTGCTGTTGCTGATCCTCATGTTTGGGGTGGCGGTACTTTGATCGAGTGGCAGATTCCTCTGGCTATCCTGGCGACCATTATGCTTGCGCCGCTGGTGGGAGGCTTGCTGGTGGGCATCGACCGCAAGCTGAGCGCACGGATGCAGGGCAGAATGGGTCCTCCCATCATCCAGCCGTTCTATGACCTCATCAAGCTCTTCTCGAAGGACGCGCTGGTTTCGACCAAGATGCAGTTGGTCAGCGTTTACGTGTACCTGACCTCTGTGGTGCTGAGTCTGGTGATGCTGGTGCTGGGGCAGGACCTGCTGGTGCTGCTGTTTGTGCTGGCGCTGGGCAGTGTATCCATCATTCTGGGTGCGTTCAGCGTGCGTTCTCCCTACAGCCAGCTCGGCGCCTATCGCGAACTGCTCCTGCTGTTGAGTTACGAACCTCTACTGGCACTCTTTGTGGTGGGCGTGTACCTGGCGACGGACAGTTTCATGGTGCGGGATATTTTCAGCCTGGAACAGCCACTTTTGCTGACACTGCCGCTGTTCGGGTTGACGCAGATACTGGTGCTGGCGATGAAGATGAACAAGTCGCCCTTTGACATCTCCGCCTCACACCACGCGCATCAGGAGCTTGTGCGGGGTGTCCTGACGGAGTTTTCGGGACCCTATCTGGGCATTATCGAGCTCACTCACTGGTACGAGCTGGTGCTTCTGCTGGGCTTAACGGTTCTGCTGTGGGCGACGAATGTGTGGGTGGGGATGGCGCTGGCGATAGTGAGCTATCTTGCGGTCATCGTGCTGGACAGCATCACTGCACGCATGACGTGGCGATGGACGTTGCAGGTGGGGTGGGGGATTGGTATCCCGCTGGCGGTGATTAACCTCATGACGATGTATCTGGTTCGCCCCTAAGCGACCTCCCTCCATCCCCACGCTCTGGCTTCTTCCAGACGCTGAAGCACCTGCTGGCGGGTGGCGACGCCCGTAGTGCCAATCTGCTGGACGGTGATGGATGCCACCAGCTGCCCTATCTGGGCGGCCTCTACGATGTTCGCTCCACTGCACAGTGCGCTGACGGTTCCCGCAGAGGTACTATCCCCCGCGCCCACGATATCTATCTCTCCCGTGACCGGCACCGCGGGCACGTGGACAACTCCTGTGGAATCGATCACCAGCACACCTGACTCCCCGACGGTGAGGAAGACGGGTTTGCCGGTGCGCCGGTGCAGGCGGATGCCTGCTTCGCGGGCTTCGTCCAGCGTGCAGACGCCCTCCCAGCTCGGTTCAAAGACACGCTTTGCCTCGCGCTGATTTGGCTTAATCATGAGGTGATGATATTCCCCGATGCGGGCGCGTGAGTCGGCGAAAAATATCTTCTGCGGGTACTCCTGCGCCAGGCGGCAAATCTCCTCACGCACGCGGTCGGTCACCACGCCGCAGTTGCGCTCTTCCACCTGGTCCGCCACGATAACGCCGTCCATTTCGGGCACGAAGTTGTGCAGGAGGGCGATGATACGCTCCTCCCAGTCGGGTTCCAGCGGGGTGCGGTTCTTGATGTCCAGCCGGTTGATTTCGTGTACGGTTCCATCCAGCTCGCGGAGCATTGGCTTGGTGTAGGTGGGGGTGAACCGAGCGGGGTGTTGCAAGATGCCATCCACATTCACACCGCGCTGGCGCAATTCGTGCAGGAGTTCATAACCGTGCCCGTCCTGCCCGATCAATGTGATGGCGTAAGTCTGTACCCCCAGCGCACGCAGGTTATTGGCGACCGTGCCGCCTGCGCCCGGGCTGTTGCGAATCTCCACCACCTGATACGCCTCCAGCCCCGTCTCCAGCGAGGTCTCGCTGAGCGCACGGTCAATCATCAGGTAGTGGTCAAGGAAAAAATCGCCCACAATCAGCACCTTTTGTTCGGGGAAGCGGTTCAGAAGCTCTTGCAGACGCTCACGGGTCATGCGCTCTCCTCCAGATGATGCAGGATGCGGTGGTACAGGTTCGGGAACGTCACGCGGTGGTCGCCGCAGAAGTAAAAGCTTTCGCCGCCGTCAGCAACGGTGCGCACCAGGATGGTTTTCCACGGGCGATAGTAGTAGCGCGGGTCGGATTTGGGCGCCTCGTGGTGCAGGTTGCCCTCCAGCGGGATGAGGTCAAACACGGCAGTGGTAAAGTGCTTGATTTCTCGCCCCTCCTGATGGGCGACGTTGCGTGCCATAGACAGCGCTTTCAGGTACACCTCGGGCGCCATCACCGCCGAACCGAACGCCATCATCACGCCCCCCTCCAGCTGCGACACGGTATGGGCGAAGACCAGAAAGTCGGTATAAGAGGCAGCACCAAGCGCGGCGCCGTCGCAGTTGGGGTGCTCGTGGATGATGTCGTAGCCGATGCCGACGTGCACGGTTATTGGCACATGCAGGCGATAGCCTGCGCACAGGACGCTGATGTCTTTGTATGGAAAGTCACCCTCGGCTATCATGCGCCCAATCGCCTCGCCAAAGCCGATGCCTTCCGCCTGTGCTGTCTTCGCTGCCTCGTTCAGCCTGCCGGTCTCCTCCCACAAGCCGAACTGTCCCAGGCGGATATAGTGCGCCACGCTTTCGGTGGTTTTGCCGATGAGCGCGAGTTCGAAATCGTGGATGGGTCCTGCGCCGTTCATGGCGATGTGCGTGAGGATGCCGCGTTCCATCAGGTCGATAATGAAACGGCTGACGCCCGCGCGGATGACATGTGCGCCCATCATCAGTATCACAGGGCGACTGTTGCGATACGCATTGGCGACACGCTGGGCAAGGGTATCAAAGCCGGGTGCATCGTACGGGGGGATGGGGTCGGTTAGGGCGTAGAAAGAGTCGAGCGACAGGTCGTGCACCCGCTCGGCAAGCGGGCGCAACTTCAGGCGTGAGCGGTCAAAAAGAGGGTAGGGCATCCTTCACTCCTGTTCCAGTGGTTCGTTCCAGAGATACGCCACCAGTTTCTCCTGTTCCCGAAACTCGGGCACGATGATGTCCGCGCCCGCACCGATAAGGCGATTTCGCTTCCATTCGTTGATTCCCTCTTTGCGCACCTCGTCCGACGCTACGCCCACCGCAATCCCGCCGACCGCCTTGGTGTTCTCTATCTCCACGAACCCATCCCCGAAAGCGACCAGCTCCCTGCCAGACAGCGAATGCGTCTGGATGATGTGCTGGATGACCAGCGCTTTGGAGAAGCGTTTGTAATCGTCGATGGCGCCGTAGATACCGTCGAAGTAGCCATCTATCCGCAGGGCGGCCGCTTCGTCCAGCACGTACACCTCATCCGTTCCGCTGGCAAGATACATGCGCACTCCACGTCGCTTCAGGTTCTCGAGCAGGTCCCGCGAGCCAGGCACCAGCATCTCGTCGGGGTGGATGGAGCCGTTCTTCAGCCCCTCGACGCGGTGTTTGATGCGCTCCCACAGGCGGGCGAGGTATTCCCATTTATACTCCAGCGGGTCGCGCGGTTTGCCACCGCGTTTCTTAATCTCCTCGCAGAGCTGGATCATCTGGTAGACCGTCTGTTTGCCCGTCAGGCGGTCCACGTACTCTCTCACGATTCGGGTGAGCTCCTCCGGGCTTTCGTCCGTGCTGGTCTCGCGCTGGAGCACCTCCACCATCATGGGCACCATGACCTGCTGCCACCCTTCACGTATCAGCGAGAGCGTGCCGTCGAAGTCGAACAGGGCGAAGCGGATGTGTCCGCGCTCGATATCGTCGTGGATAATCTCAATATGGGTTCCGGGCAAGAAGCGCATCGGGCATTCCCTTTTCTGGTGTGTTTACTCATAGTTTACATTATACGCATAACCGTGTCAAGACTCTGCTGGTGATTACTGCAGGATAATTCACCAGACTGAAGAAATAGCAGTATGTATACGATTTATCTGTTGCCGGAGGGATGGCAATGCCTGACAGGTCGCCCGAACAGGTGCTGAAAGAGATACAGCAGATAGCCCGGGAAGCCCACTCCTGGAGTGAGGCTGACACCTGCGATAAGATAATCCTGCGCCTTCTGCGCGAAGTCGGCGGCTACGGTTACCTCGACTACAAAGCTCAGGAGCCAAGTAGCGCCGGCATTCCAGATTACACCGTCCTGCACGGGAGCAGTGCCAAGTGGTTTCTGGAGGCGAAGCGGTATGGGCTGGATTTGAGCCACGATGTTGCCATACAGGTGTTGAACTATGCGAACGCGCAGGGTGTGCGCTGGGTGGTGCTCTCCAACGGCAGGCAGTGGTGGCTGTACGACCAGTCCATTTTCGGCACGGTGGCGGATAAGTTTGTAATTGGGGCGGAGCTATTCCAAACGCCACAGATTCGAGATTTTCTGAAAGCGATTGGCAAGCAGTCCATGCTGAGTGGAGAGATAGAGGGGTATGTGAAGCGATTGCGTCTGGAGCACGAGCTGCGAAGCAGATTAACCAACGCAAGCAGTGATCTGGTGCAGGCGATAGTGGAACGGCTCAAGGAGCGCATCCGTGGGCTGACGGGGGAGGACGTGGCGGAGTGTATACATGACCTTATATACGCTCCACCACCACCGCCCCCGCCACCTCCGTCTGCCTACTCCCTCACCGATCTCGTCCAGCGTGTGGGGGAACTGGCAACGGGGCATAGACCTCGGATGCTATATTTTCCTGACGGCAGTGAGGAACAGGTTTCTTCGTGGAAGTGGTTGCTTATCAGGGTAATCCATTGGTTCGACTCTCAGAACTGCCTGCCTAAGCCGCCTTGTGCACGTCTTGAAGGTAGTAAACGCTATCTTTACCATTTAGAGCCGAAACATCAGCAAGCTAAGATGAACGACCCTGTACCCGTTGACACCCGCCACGGTCCTGTGTATGTGGAGGGTTGGATGAGTGCTCAAGAAGTTGTACGAGGTCTCGTATACCTTTGCGAACAAGCAGGGCAGGACCCCTCGCAGATTCGAATTGCGGTTAACGGTGGTCAGTCTTCAGAGCAGGATTCGGGTTGACAGCCCTTCACAGGTCTGATATAATAGATAGCGCACGGTCGGGGTGTGGCGCAGTTTGGTAGCGCGCCTGGATGGGGGCCAGGAGGTCAGCGGTTCAAGTCCGCTCACCCCGACCATGACATTTATGTGTCTCTTTGTCTAAGAAAAGCTGTGTGAAACGCTCTGGACGCACCGCAAACCAGCCCCATTCCTCCGCTGAAAACACCCCGAAATGAACCGACCAGGCGCTTAGCCCTCTATTTCGAGAACTCCTGGTACGGTCCCAGAGGATAGTAACCTCGCGCCCGCGGTGAAACCAAACCTATCCTCCCGGTCCAAACACTTCGGGATACCTGGCAATCTGTTCGTGCAGGTCCTGGTCGTAGCGGATGGTGATGACGCGGTAGCCCAGCTGCCGCAGCTGGTCGCGCACCTGCTTATCGCGCTCGGCGGTCGCAGGCTCGTCGTGCACCGAGCCGTCGCAAAAGACGCACACATTCGGGTCGTAGAAGAAGTCCGCGACGCAATCTACCTCGCTGATGCGCTTCTGGGCGTCGTCGGGAAGGCGATAGCCACCCTGATAGAGCGCATCCAGGAACTGCCGTTCCAGGCTGGAGCGTTCGTCGGTCAGCGACCACAGCCAGTGATACTGCTCGTCCCTCGAGCGGTGCGAATAGGTGCTCTCGGTACGACTTCTGGACAGGTCGAGCAGGATGTCCCGAACGCGATGGCGATTCAGCAGGAGCGCCTCGTTCTGGTTGGCGAAGCTCAGCAGACATTGATAACATGCCGCATAGCATTCGGTGCTGAGGTCGTTGCCCTCCGGGTCAAAGTGGCAGATGTCCAGCGCGGTTCGCGCCACCAGCGCCAGCGCATCCGGCTCTTCTACCAACCGGCGCAGGACGCCCGCACCACCTTCGGTCACCTCGTACAGCAGGATTGCCTGGTGTTCACCACTGCCAATCGGTTCGGCGGCAATCTCTGCCTCTTCCAGCTGGAAGGTCTCTTCAATCCCACGCTTGATTGCCTGGCGCAGTGAGGGCTCTATCACCGGGTCGTTTGCCCACTCCTGTAGCGGGCGGATGAGCAGAAGGTTTTGCGTTGCCTGAACCGCCAGGCGCACGCGCTCCATTGGTCGGGAAGGGTGGTCATCCTGCTCCTCGTCGGGCGGTTCACTCCGCACCTCTCCGCTATCAAAGTCCACCAGGAAGCCCGGCGCTTTGGCGCCGCGCCAGCCGTTGTTTACCCTCATCAGCGTTGCGGCGGGCGCATAGGTGAGATGCAAAAGCGTCGTTCCCTCTTTGACCACCTGTGCCTTCTGAACGCGATATCCGCTACCTTCGGGAGCAAACTGGAAGAAGGTCTGAATATGGTAGCCAAGTCGGCGTCGCTCCTCCTCGTCGGCGGTAATGCGGGCGCGGCGGCGGGCGCGCACGTTGGGCATATCCAGAACGTCAGCAACCGTGCTGTTGGTCCCGCTGAACGGAGTGTGGCACATCGGACACAGGTCCAGTTCCGGGTCGCAAAAGCCGCCGCAGGTACGGCAGAACCGCTTCTTGCTTTTGCGCATCTCCAGTCCTCCCGGCGGCGACTGGAAGCTGAAGCACTCCCACTGCGCCCCCTCGTGGTACAGGATGTTCTGGGGGGCGAATTCGCGGATCGCCAGGAAGCGCGGGCGGGAGATGAACTCGCCCTCTTCGCCGCGCGGCACCCAGACTCGTACGGGCAGAGACGGGAAGTTGTACCCGGGCAGGAATCCCTCGCTGGCTAAGTAGCGGTAGGGGTAAAAGTCGCTCTCTTCGCGGGCGACACCCAGCTGAAGAAGCAGGTTCAACTGGCGCTGTGCCTCGTCCTGCTTCTGGCGCGCACGCTGTTGGTCTTCGCGGGTACGTGCTCGGTCCTGCTCCCTTCGTGCCTGCTCCATCTGCGCTCTCGCTGCGCGGTAGAGCTCACGCCAGCGGTCAAAGGCGCGGTCGAACGCCTGCGGCGCCTCTGCGATAACGCGGTCAATCCACTCCGGGCGGAACCAGCCGCTGGCTAAAAGCGCGTCCATATCTGCTGAGAGAATCCTCTGTATCCGCTGTTTCACACGCTCACGCCTCTCGAGAGAGAGGTCAATCGCCTCCTTTGCTTCGTCGGTCAGAGGGAGGTCAGCCTGTTCTGTATCAATGACCTCTTCAATAGACTTACCGAGCGGCAAGCGCACCTCAGCCAGCCACACCGCGTGGATGTGGGCGCGGAGCAGTGCCTCACTGGTCAGGTCAAGGCGCGGCGGGCGCACACTGCCCGCCACCATCTCGGCGCGGTGGTGGAAGAAGTACTGGTCGTGGTTGTTGAACGCGCCGCAGTAGGTCACCACCAGTCCGGGCTGTCCCTGCCGACCGGCGCGTCCCACGCGCTGGGCATAGTTCGCCGGAGTGGGCGGGACGTTGCGCAGGTGCACCAGGTCCAGGTCGGCGATATCTATCCCCAGTTCCATCGTGGGGGAGCAGACCAGGTAGGGCAGGCGGCGCCCCAGCTCCGTCACTTTGCCCGCATCGCTGTCTTCCCAGCGGAAGCGTCGCTCGCGACGTTCACGCTCGCCCGGCTGAACCACCTGTGCGGTATGCTCGCGGGCTTCCAGCGCGCTCAGGCTCTTCGGAGGTAGCTGGTAGAACCGCTGGAAGAAGGGGTTGACGGTTTGCGCTCCACCCCTGCCCCGGGTATCCAGCAAATCGGGGGGCGGCGCCGTGCCATCGCCAAGACACCAGAGCAGGCAGGAGGCGTTCAGCCGATAGCGCTGATGGTCGTCAATCGGCTCCAGCTTGACCAAAAGGTTGTGGCGCACCAGCAGGTCGAGCAGACCCTGCATGAAGCCACGAAACGCCTCGCCCCCAATCTGAAGGCGTTGCCTGATGTATCGCCCGATAGCGCTTCGCTCACCCAGACTGAAACCATCCACCGGCTTGTTCGAGTCGCCCAGAAGCACGTAACACTCGGCGAGGCGCAGTTCGTTGGTATTCGGGTCTAAGCCCCAGAAATCGTTCAGGTGTTGCTCACAGCGGCGGCGCAACTGCTGTTGAGACTGTTCGTCCACCAGAACCTTTGCCTCTATAGCCATCTTGCGCCGGAAGCGGTCCAGAAGCACGCGCACCAGCTGATACCGCTCATCGGGCGAGAGCTGTGCCAAGCTCGGATGCAGTCTGACAAACTCCTCGCTCTGTACCAGCTCCCTCAGTCCGTTGTATTCCATCCGCAGAAGCCCCACCTGTTCCAGGTTCGGATGCACCACGCGCCAGCTGCGCCGCAGGTCCTCATACAGACGATACTCGGTCAGGTCGGTGAAGGCTTTCCAGATGTCCTGAGCGGATTTGGACGCCGGGTCTATCTGCGGGTTTCTGGCGATGTCAGAGATGCTCAACCCGGAGGCGCGCACCACCTCGTGGGCAATCCGGTCAAAGGTCAATACACTGTTTTCCTTCAGCGCGGCGTATAGCGCTGCCCGCAGGAGCGCAACATGCACGAAGTCGTTGAAATGTCCCGCCTGCAGGGAAGCGTCCTGTCGGTTGTCGGTGAAGGTGAGCAGTTTGTCGCGCGCGCCGCCCGCTTCACGCGCGTAGCGCAACAGGGAGGTCGCCAGGATGGTGGTGGCGCTGGAACGTCCTTCGCTGGAGAGCGAGGTCAGCTTGGCGAACTCTCGCTCGCGTTCGGTGTAGTACTCGCCGCAGGTTGGGCACAGCGAGAACGGGTATGGCTGCCACCATACCTTCTGCGCGCCCGGCGCAGGCATCACACTGAAAGAGCCATCCGGCGTTACCCAATAGGGTTGCGGCGCCTTGTGGCGCCAGTTCCGTTTCAGTCGCCCGCGCGTGTCGTACCAGTCCTCCGGCAGTTCGGGCTGCCATGCCTCGTCGGGCGCCAGCATCAGGTAGCCCTGCCTCGCGCCTTCCTCCGCCGGCTCGGCGTCCTCCCGATAGGGCAGAAAGCGGCTATCGTCCATCAGCACGTGATAATAGTCCTGTCCGCACATGCGGCAGAACCGTATCGGATAGAGATACCGTATCGGCTCGTTTTCGCCCGTTCTGGCTTGCACCTGCCCGTCCAGCGAGAACTCGCGCTCGGCGTGGCTCTGCAGGGTGGCATAGAGCGTGCGCCCCTGCGCAATGAACTGGTGCAGTTTGAAGGCGAAACAGCGCGTCCCCTCTTCGGAGGGGATGTCACTGCCCGTCATCAGCACCTCGCGCAGTTTCTGCTCACAGCGCTGTACGTCCAGCCCGGTCTCCTCCGCCAGCCGCTTCGCCACCGCCGACAGCTCCTGTGGACTGCGCCGCCGAAGTCCGCCCTCCGAAGTGTGCTCAATGCCCAGCTGATATTCCACCCACCGCGCCAGCGGATGCCGGCGGAACGCCTCCAGACGGTCGGGCAGAGGCTCGTCCATCGCCCGGCGCAGCTCCTCGGCGGAGGGGATGCCTCCCTCCGTGAGGGGCACGAGGGTCTCCTCAATCACCTGTTCCGCGCTCAGCGGGTGACCGAAGAACTGGCTGGCGAAGGTGGCTACCGCCTGTTTGCGCTCGTAGGGAGTGGCGTTCGGTCGCGAAATCATGGTGGCGCTGGTGCCCACATGCACGAGTTTCGGCGAGGCGCATCGCTCCTTGAGCCGGCGCACCAGCATCGCCACGTCCGCACCCTGACGCCCGCGATAGGTGTGCAGTTCGTCGAACACCAGGAACCGGAGTCCGCCCCCATCCGTCTGGTTGCCTTCCAGCACCCGCTCCAGAAATCGCTGGTCTTCCGGGCGCACCAGCAGAAGCTCCGCCATCACGTAGTTGGTGAGCAGTATCTGCGGCGGGTTGCGCCGCATCTGGTCACGCTCCTCGTCTTTGGTCTCGCCAGTGTATTTGGCGAAGGTGACGGGAAAGGGCTTGCCCGTGCGCATCTCATACCGTTCTCTGAGCGTTTCCAGCGACTGCAGTTGCGAGTTCACCAGCGCGTTCATGGGATAGACCACCAGCGCGCCCACTCGCTCGCCGGTGTCGGGATTGCGCACCAGGCTGTCCACGATGGGCAGGAAGTAGCACAGGCTCTTGCCCGAACCCGTGCCGCTGGTCACCACGTAGCTTTGTCCCTGCTGTGCCATGCGGATTGCCTCTTCCTGGTGACGGTAGAGGCGGAAGGGGCGTCCATCGGGCAGACGAAACACCTCGGCGGTGGTGGGCGCAATGACGCCTTCCTCAGCCAGGTCGTCTACCGTACAGCCCGGAGCGTAGGCAGGGCTGACCTGCACCAGAGGTTCGGGCCACAGTCGCTCCTGTTCGGTTAACGCCTGTTTCACGAACTGTTCGGCTCGCTCGTCGGCAATCAGGATGAACGACTGCACAAAGTCGCGGTAGTCTTTCAGAGCCTGTGTGTGCAGGTTGAAGATGGTCGCCATGACGGGTCACCTCACTCCATCTGCTGCCACGCCTGCAGGATCAGCCGGCGGGTACGGTATTCGCCGTACTGGCGCAGTTCCTTCTCCTTCAGCACGCGGAAGGTCTCGCCGGGGAAGGTGCTTGCCTCGCATCGGCGGGCATACTCGTTCGGCTCCAGTGGGTCTTCCACGTCCTCGGAGGGGTCCAGCAGGTTCTCCAGCTCCGCCTCCGTCAGGTCCGCCGGGTCCAGGATGTAGCGCAACTGTTTGCGCGTGAGACCGTACAGTCTTGCGTAACGGGCGTCCAGCTCGGCGCGAAGGCGGGCGCGTCGCTCCTCGTTCCAGCGGAAGGGGGGAATGGGGAGTGGGGAGTGGGGAGTGGCGATTATCTCTGCAAGGAGCGAATCAAAGCTCTCAGGATGCGGCCGACCCGGTCGCACTGGTCCAGAAGAGGCTGGACTGTCTCCTCTGCTCCAAGACCTACCCGCACTATCAGAAGCAGATGGGTTTCCAGCTCCTTCAAGGAACCCTGCGAGATCCGCAAGAATTGAATGTATTCCCCACGATTCTCCCTGCCATACCCCTCGGCGATGTTCGCCAGAACCGAGACGGCGGCTCGACGGATCTGACCGGTTATCCCGTAGAGCTCCTCCCTGGGAAGGGTTGCGGTCAGGCGATAGCACATCTCCGCCAGGTTCATCACCTCTTTCCGGGCGTCCAAATCGCGATAGGAATTCACCGAGCGCGACCCCATGACACGCCTCCCACTGCCGAATGATCTCGTTTCGCACCTGCTTCCCCCATTCCCCACTCCCCATTCCCAACTCCCCACTCCCCACTCCCCACTCCCGCCACACATCGTCCGCAAATGGCTTCAGGTCCCACGCGGTATACACCAGCTCCAGCACCCGCGGCACGATGAAACGCAAATCATCCTGCGTGTAGGCGGAGGGTGACAGAACGGGAAATTGCTGTAGGTAGTTGTATGTCATGTTCACACCGCCCAGCTTTTGGCGTACAAAGTAATCAAATGCAAGTGCGGTAAGATTCGCAACCAAAAGTGCCACATGATGTAGCTTAGCAGGACGAGCAAACATGATGGGCATGGAGTGCCCCACCCCGACTCTTGGCAGCAGGCTAAAGACCGCGCTTCGTTCATTTGTGGCATTGGTTACATTGCGAAATCCCAATAACCACCCGCGCTTCCAGTCGCCCAGGCGGGCTTCCACGTCCTCGGCGGGAACCCAGTACCAGGGCTGGACGACGAAGGCGGGATCAGCGTGCTGAGTCGCGTCCGGCGTGGGCAGTTCGGTGCTGGAGCGGCTGTCCACCCCCTCGTAAGTGCCGTAGCGGTGGTCATAGTGCCAGATCATTTTCGCCTCGTACAGGGGCAGGTAAACCTGCTCTCCCTTCACGAACGTGTTGCCCGCCAGATGGAATCCCTCCCGCTCCATCTGCTCCCGCGTGCGGAAGAGGTGGGAGTCGTTGGACATGTCAAACATCCTCAGAAATCGCACGCCCCACGGGTTTTCGCCTGTTCGTTCGTTCACCAGCACGGGCACTCGCGCATAGATGGCTCGGGTGAGTTCGGCGTCCTGGCGGGTGCGGAAGACGGGCAGGGTGCGCGTGTTGGGGTTGAGGCGGGCGATGTCGCGGGGCGACAGCGTGAAGACGCGGCGCGGGTCGCGCAGGTGCTCCGCCCGGGTGCAGAAGAAAGCCATCTCGGCGCCCCTGCCGGCTGTGGCATTGCCTCCCCGGCGAACCGTCAACAGGCAGAACTTGTAGCTGCGGTGGACATGGGGGAAGAGCGCGTCTCGGTTCTCGAAGTCGTACAGGCTCACCAGTTCGCCGCGGTCCACCAGGTCGGCGAAGAAGTGCTTGTTGGTGTCGTCGGTGGCGATGCCGGTGGGCACGATGATGCCCGCGCGTCCGCCCTCTTTCAACAGCCGGCGCATCCGCTCGGCGAAGACGGAGTAGGTGTTAATGTCGCCTCGTCCGGTGAGGGGATACTGTCCGCAGGTGCGCAGGTAGTGGCTGGTGTGCTCGGCGGCGCGCAGGGCTTGCTGGTACTCCCGCCACAGGGCGGGGTCTTTTTCGCGCAGGTTCTGGATGAGCTGTTTGCGCGCGGCGGCGTTGGGGGCATCGGCGATTTCTCTGTTGCGTCCGGCGAAGAACTCCTGTTCCTGCAGTTTGATGCGTTCCCACGGTGGGTTTCCCAGCACGACGTCGAATCCGCCTTGCAGGTACACGTCGGGAAACTCCACGCACCAGTGGAAGAAGCGGTGCTGGCGTGCCAGCGCGTCGGCATGGGCAAGGGTCTGCGGCGGCACGTAAGCCGGGTTTTGCAGGAGGCGGTGCAGGTCGCCCGTGGTGGGCGGGGGCGCGTCCTCCGCGTTCCAGAAGAAGGCGGCGGTCCAGAGGTTGCACGCCCGGCGCAGGGTTTCGGTCTGCTGGCAGAGCTCGGCGTAGCGCTGTTGTTTCTGGTGCACCTGCTGAGGCGTATCATCTGGGGTGAGCATAATCTGTTCCAGAACCACCGCGCTGTCGAGCAGCTGCGTTTCGGTCAGTTCGCTCAGCGTTTGCTGTCCTGCCTGTTCAAGCGCGTTGCGCTGTCTCAACGAGCGCAGGCTGGAGGCGTATTCCGGTCGCTTGTACGCCTCATCGGGAATGCCCGCCTTCAGGGTTTCCAGAAGGGTGACCCCCACCAGCGAGTCGCCACAGCGGATATGGTGGTCCAGGAAGGTGAGCGGTTTGCCCGCGCAGTGGGCTTCGAGCCAGAGGGCGAGTTTACACAGTTCCACCGCCAGCGGGTTCTTATCCACTCCGTAGATGCAATGGGTGACCACATCGCGGGTGGCTTCGCGCACCACTTCGGGGGCGGGTTCCTCTTCGCCGGTGCGCACCCGGGCGACCTCCTTGCCCAGTCGCCGCGCTGCCGCCAGCAGGAAATGCCCGGAGCCGCAGGCAGGATCAAGCACGCGGATGGAGAGCAGGGCGCGCTCGCGCTCCGGGGCGGTTTTCGCCTGTGCCAGTCTCCGCTCGATAACGGGTTCCAGCGCGCTTTTGACCAGTTCGGCGACCAGCTCGGGAGGGGTGTAGTAGGAGCCGGTGCTTTTGCGCTCGGTTCCCGCTTGCAGGTCGAAGCGCGGCGGGTCGCCGGTGACCACCGGGTGATACTCCAGCAGGCTTTCGTACACCGAGCCCAGCTCTTCCACGTCCAGGGCGGCGTAGTTGACCCGGCGCAGGGGACTGGACGGGGACTCGCGATAGTACGCCAGATGCCGGAACGCCTTCAGCAGGTCGCTGTTGGCGATGGTGTAGCGGTCGAGGTCAATTTCGGCGAACAGTTCACCGTCCAGCGGCGCCGCTCCCAGCAGGCGGGCGAGGCGTTCGTCGCAGAGCGTCCTCCACAGCACGCGCAGACTGCACCAGATGTCTTCGTGAGGGGTGTAGGCACTGCGCTGGTCAACCAGGCGTCGCAGGCGCGCCACGCCGTAGTGCTCGCGATAGATGGAGTCTGCGCTGATTAAGCCCCGGTCCTCCGAAACCAGCAGGAACAGGAATCGGTACACCAGTCGCAGGAGCTGGCTGTACAGTTCGGCGCTGGAGAGCGGCGCCTCGCAGGTGCTCTTGCCCAGCACTCGCTCCCTCAGCTCCTGATTGTCGGGGTGCACGAGGAAGCCGTTCGCGAGCTGTTTGATGCACTCTTCCACGCCGTCGCGCAGGCGGTCTCGCACGCGCCCGCCCTGTTCCAGAGAATACTGATAATACTGTTCCAGCAGGCACTCGTGGGCGTCGCGAGGTGTATGCGGCAGGCGGCTGCGGTGAAGCAGGCGGAAAAGGAGTTCGAAGTCGGCGAATCGCTGTTCTTGGAATATCTGTTCCAGGTCAAACTCAATGTAAGCCTGCCGGCGAACATAGGTGCTGTCCCTCAGCAGGCGAAGCACGCGCCCGTTGGTGACAACGCCCCACAGGTGTTCGGTTCGGTTCAGGAACTCCTGCACCAGCGAGTGGGGCGCCAGCCGGGGGCGACCGGTTGGGGCTAATCGTCCGAGGTCCTGGCGGTATCCGACGATATGCACCGGTGGTGTGTCCTCGGCTCTGCCCGCCCGGTGCGACACGGCGAAGGTGAGACCGTCCACCTCGTACGCCCGCCAATTGTAGTAGAGTTCGTAGCCCAGCAGTCGCAAAAAGGGCACCACCCAGCCCTCGCGCGTGACGCTGGTGGCGGGGTCGTCATCGGGCAGGCGGGCAAGTCGGTGCTGAAACACTTCCCACTGCAGGCGAGCCTGCGCGAACAGGCTGGCAACCTCATCGGTAAGGGAACGTCTGCCGGTGATGCCGAAGTCCGCCGGCTTCTGTCCCGGCAGGTCGTCGGTCAACAGTCGTTCGGGGATGTCGGATGCCAGCAATCCGCCTTCAATACGCACCGCAGGAAAGACGTTCACGCTCGCACCTCCGGTTGCAGAACGAGGATGCCCAGCAGGTCGGGCGGGAGCTGTGGCTTCACGGCAAATCCGCGCACACGCTGAGAGACCGCCTGTCGCACCCGTTTATGGCTCTCCTCCAGCGCGCTTGCCCGCAGGTTGACGCGGTGTTCCACCTCGCGTGCCACCTTTTCCCAAGCCTCCAAGGCTCGCTCGACCAGTTCGCGCTTTTCGGCTAAGGGTATGTTGGCAGTGGGCTGGGCGTCCAGCAGTTGTAACGCCTCCGCATCGGCGAGCCACTCGCGCCCTGCGCCGCTTTCACGGTATCCCAGCACCAGCACCTCTTCGGCGAGGAGAGACGGAGCACCCTGCTGTTCCACCAGATAGCGCACACGCAGGAGCAGTAGCGTGGTCAGATACTTCACCTGTCGCGTGCGGATGGCACCACAGCGCGACGCCCTTTCGCCATCGCCGGATGTGAGTGCTTCCTCAAACAGGAAGCGCGCCAGCCCAGCCACGAAGCAATGATTGCGTCCCAGGTATTCTGCCCCTTCGGGCGTTGGCGAATCGAAGCTAACCAGCCAGTACCCCGTGCGCGTTTCGGGCAGAAGCGACCGCACAGCCGGAGGAACGGTTGCCAGCGCTTCAGGTGCTACGGCGACGCGGTACACCCCCTGGCGGCGACTGTCCGGCTGGATCGGGAGTGACAGACGTTGTGCGGCGGAAAGCACGAACTCGCGCACCGCCTCGGGGTCGCCGAGTACGGCATCGGTCGCTTCCAGTTCGCGCTGAACCTCTTCGGGCTTGATGGCACGCTGGGCAAAGCGGGTGCGGTTGACGCGTTCGCGCTCGGCATCGCGCTCCCATCGCCGATGGAGCTCGTGAACGTTGGGCATGTCCAGGTCTAAGGCAAGCTGGGGAGAGCGCACCCGCGGACCGCGCAGGAACAGCGCCTCGAGCACAGCCTGCATCACGCTCTCGCTCTCCTCCGGCACCGGCACATGCGTGCCAAGCGTGCGGTGGATCTCATACGCCTTGTTCAGCAGGACGTCAAGCACCACCCCGTCCACCGGGTTGTCCCGCCCGAAGAAGCGCACTACCTTTACCCGCTCTGCCCGCTGTCCGTAGCGGTCCACGCGCCCCTCCCGCTGTTCCAGCCGGTTGGGGTTCCAGGGCAGGTCGTAGTGCAGGACCGCCGTGAACTTGTCCTGCAGGTTCACCCCTTCCGACAGGCAGTCCGTTGCTACCAGCACGCGGGGGCGGTCGGGGTCTATCTCGGCGATTCGGACTTCTCGCTCGTCATCGCCCATTCGCCCCGTGATGACCACCACCTGCACATCGCCCATCTTCCATTCGGTGCTGACCGCCTGTTTCAGATGTTTGCCGACATATTCGGCGGTTGCCACATAGCGGCACCACAGGATAGGATGGAAGCCCTGTCGGAGCAGGGAACGGGTGACCTCTATGGCGCGACGGAGCTTGGGGTCGTTGTCGGGACCGTGGAGCCTTTCTGCCATGCTTGCCAGCTCGCGCAGTCGGCGGCTCTCCGATTCGGCGAGGGTTTCGGCGGTCTCTTCCACAGGCGGGCTGGGGTTTTCGTCGTCGGTGCGCTGTTCGCTCGACTCGAACACGAAGGCTTTCAGGTCTTCCTCTTCTTCGGTTATCGCCTGCCAGCCATCGCCGGACGCCCCCCTGCTTCTTCTGCTTTCAATCGCCGCGACCGCGGCGGCGGGGCTGGACATCACACAGCGCAGGAGCGCGAGTGCCCCCCAGTAGCGAACACGCCGCTTGCGCTCTTCCAGACGTTGCCCCACGCGCACAATCTCCGAGCAGAACTCGTAGGTCTTCTCAAAGAGCTGGCGGTATCTGTCCGTGAGGTTATATGTCTCATCCACCGGCTCGCGGGTGGGGAAACAGTGTTGCCCTTCCCAGTTCTGCAGGATGTCCGCCCGGGTGCGCTGGACGAAGTGGCGAGCCAGAACGATTCGCTGTTGCTCATCCAGGTCGTTGATGTTCCACGCGCTGAACTCAGGGCGCAGTAGCGCCACCAGTGAACGAAAGGCGGACTCGATGCCGGAGTGCGGGGTAGCGGTGAGCAGGAGCAGGTGGCGTCGTTCCTCACGCGCTATCTCCCGAAGCAGAGCGTGACGCTCCTGCTGGCTCCGCGTGTGCGATTCGGCGGCACCGTGCGCCTCATCCACAATCACCATCTCCGGGCAGAATTGCAGAAACTGATGGCGGTTGCGGTCGGTCTTCACGAAATCAATGCTGGCGACCTGTATGGGAAAGTACTGGTAGATACTCGTACCCGGCGGGGTCTGACGCTCCAGTTGCCCCACCGTGCCAGAACGGATGACCACCGGGCTGAGGTTGAACTTCTCGGAAATCTCTTTCGCCCACTGGTCGCACAGGTAGGGCGGACAGAGCACGCAGAAGCGGCGGATTTCGCCTCGGTCCAGCAGCTCTCTGGCGACCAGCAGGGCTTCAATGGTCTTGCCAATGCCCACATCATCGGCGATGAACAGGCGCACGGGGTCCAGGCGCAGTGCCATCAGCAGGGGAACGAACTGGTAGACGCGGGGACGGATGGAGATTCGCCCCAGCGAGTGGAAGGGGGTTGCCCCTTCGCGCAGGGTCAACCGCGTCGCCTGCCACAGGAGGCGGGCGCTTGCCGCATCGGAGACCTTTTCCGCTGTGGGCAGAGGGAACGAGGCAGGTTCCACCCGTTCGAAAGGGAGGTCGTAACCGATGGTCTGGGACAGGCTTTTGTGCACTTTTACCACGTCCTCTTCGGTGCCGGTCAGAGGACGCAGAACCCAGACCTCTTCGGAGTCGGACGGTAACAGCACCCATTCGCGCTGTCGGCATCGCACAATGGTACCCGGTTGCGGCACGTCCAACACCTCCCCCCGTTGCCTGTTGCACTTATACGACATTTTGTGCCATGTATCCTGCTGGGAGGGGGAGACGAGCCAGGAGTGGATGTGCGGGGTACCCCCACCGCTCAGCCCAGTCGTTACCGATTACCCCGCTTCCGTTTACCGCTTTGATTCTCAACCCATTTCAGCGGGCTCGTCGCTTCGATCTGGTCTCTTAGCCGTTCATTCACGATGGCAACGTAGCTCCTGATGCTTTCGGGATCGACATGTCCTAGGAGGGAGCGCACCAGCTCCGTACTGGCTCCGCTCTCTAACCTGGCGGTGGCACAGGTTGCCCGGAGACGATGCGCCCAGAGGCGGACACCGATGGATTTGCCGATCTTGCGCAGTGCAATTTGCAGACCGCTTGCTGTGAGTGGTCCGCGCGCACCATACCAAAGTGGAGATTCGTCATCCTCAAAGGTGACGCCAGCTTGTTCCATGGCGAGGTTCTGGTAGCGTTTGATGGCTAACAGTGCCTGACGGGATAAGATAAAGGAATGCGGTCGTTCACCCTTTTGGTAGACGAACCCACCGCGGTTTCTAACATGGCAAACTTTCATTTGCAGCAGCTCGCCGCGTCTCAGTCCGGTTTCAAGTAGCGTGATGATGATAGCGCGATTCCTTGCGGTGAGCCAGTCCTTCCCTTCGGTCGCGTCGAGAATCCTCTTCACGTCTTCGGGACCCAGCGGTCTTGGCAGCGGTTTCGGCCGCGGGGGAAACCGTTCCAGCCAGGGTTTGGTGAGATACCCGTTCTCCACCAGCCAGCTCTGGAACGCACGGAAGTCACAGGTGATACTCCATGCGGTAGATGGGTTAGCATACTTCTGTTTGAGATACAACAGATATCGCTGGACGTGGACTGCATCGATCTCCCTCAGCTGCGCGACCCCTGCGGTTTGGCAGAACTTAAGGAAGATTGACAACCCGTATCTGGTGTGCTCTACGGTTTTGGGTCTACGGTAGAGCTCCTGATACGTGAGGAACTCGTCTATAAGCCGAACCAATGGTAGTCGGGCCAGGCGTTCTCTTTTCATGTTCTACCTCCGCAAACACAAGACGTTGTGTTGCTACCTGGCACGTCCTACAACATATCGGGGCGTGGCGCGGGTTGATTATACGTTCGTGATGGGGGCCAGGAGGTCAGCGGTTCAAGTCCGCTCACCCCGACCAGTTGTGTTATCTGGCGGTGGGGAGGCATCTAACTATGGTGCTGGAAGGCACATGGGAGGAGATCTGCGCCCACGAAGCGGATCTGCGAGGTCGTCGGTTGCGTGTTACAGTGCTACCGGACACAGAGGAGCCGGTTAATGCTTTTAGCGGCTCTGACCTGCTGCAATACTTGATTAGCATAGGCTTCGTAGGCGAGTGGGCAGATCGCAATGATATTCCCGATCGTCAGGACTGTTAAGCAAGCGAAACTTCCGCTCACCCAGCCGCCTCACGGATAACCCGCCATAACGCCGAAGGATGCGGTTCGACGACAATCACCCTGCGCCCAATCTGTGCCTCAAACTGCTCAACGGTCACATCGTCCAGGAAGAGATAACCATCACGCAGGCAGATGGACGGTAGCACCACCGTGGGATAGGTCGGAAACTGCGCCAGGGCGGAGGCGATGTCCTGCGCGGTGAGCAGTCCCGCCACGCTGACCGTGCCGCCAAAAAAGTGGTTCTTGACCACGCACACGTTCAGCCTTACTCCCTGCACGCGCTCCAGCATCTGCGCGAAGCGCTGGATAATCGCGGATGGCAGTTCACCCGTGACCAGCGTCATCTGCACGGGGCGCGGCAGGGCAGGGGGCAGGCGGCGCACCACGTCGTACGCCCGGTTCAGGAACAGGCGCACCGTGCCCACGCCGTCTTCCAGCTGCGGGAAGTCCTCGTAATACCGTCTTGCCGGGATGGGCTTTTCCGCCAGGAAGAACCACTCATCGGAGAGGAAGGCGAAGCGCGTGCCCAGTCGCGCGAGGAACGTGCGTTCCAGCGACCTCACCTCGCGGATGAACTGCAGGGCATACTGGCGGTCGGGCGGCGTCAGCGGGGTGAGCTTCTGGCGGAACTTGGTCAAGCCGACGGGCACAATCGCCACCGAGAGCGTGCCTGCTCTCCTGCCTGTAATTGCCGGATGGAGCGCTGCGAGGTCGTACAGGGTCTGGCGCAGGGCGTCGCCGTCGTTCCAGCCCGGGCACAGCACGATTTGCGCATGCACATCAATTCCCCCGTCATGCAGTCGCCTCAATATCGGCAGAATGGGCACAGGTTCCCGTTTGCCCAGCAGTCGCCCGCGCAGGTCGGGGTCGGTCGCGTGCACCGAGACGTACATCGGGCTCAGCTTCTGTTCCAGAATGCGCGCAAACTCCTCTTCAGTGACGTTGGTGAGCGTCACATAGTTGCCATACAGGAAGGAGAGGCGAAAATCGTCATCCATCAGGTATAGCGAGCGGCGCATCCGCTTTGGCATCTGATGGATAAAGCAGAAGACGCACTTGTTAGTGCACGTATGGATTTTGTCCGCCAGGTCGTTCTCGAACTGGATGCCGAGCGAGTCGTAGGGTTCCTTCTCAATGCAGAAAGTCAGGCTCTCCTCGCCGCGCAGGACGGTTATCTCCACCTGTGGCTCGGTGATGCGAAAGCGGTAGTCCAGCGTGTCCATCACCCGCTTGCCGTTCACCGACCAGATAGCATCTCCCGGGCGAAGACCCAGCTCTTCCGCAAGGCTACCCGGTTCCACCTCGGCAATAACCAGCCCCCGATACGCACGCGCAAGCAGTTCCGACATGTGTTCCTCCTGTGTCCCTGTGATTGTACCCTGTTTCGGGATGTCTCTGTGAGCACTTTGGATCCACCTGTTGGGAGAAAGCTCACTGCGGATCGAAGTTGCAGGTATCCCTTGCTGCTGAAGCATGGCTTCAGCACTCCATAAACTGCGATTTTCAAGTAAACATTCATCCCTGCAACTAGAAGTTGCGGGCTATCCTTGCGTAATCGTGCACGCACGGCTAAAATAATGGTAACCGATACGCTGAAAGGAGAGGGACGATGAGCAGATGGACTGGGTTTGTGCTGGTAATCGCGTGGCTAATAGCGGGCACGTCCGCGCTGGGCAACGATAGCGTCAGCAAGCTGAGCATTCACCTGATAGGCAGTTACACCGAGGGGGCGAAGCGGATTATCGCAGCGAAACCGCGCGTGATTAAGGTGCTGGACCCGCAGGCTTCGGCGGCGATGCGTGAGGCGATGCGCGATTACAAGAGACGCCATCCGAAAGGGCTGGTGGTGATGCGCGTGTGGGAACGCACGCCGGATGTGCGCTATCGCCTGCAGGATGACCCGGTGCAGAGTGCGGATGACTTCTGGAACAGGGTGCTCCAGCCTGCGGTGCAGGCGTTGTCTGCGGATGACCGCCGTCTGGTGGACTATCTGGAGGGACCCAACGAGGGCGAGAACACGCCCACATGGGGCAGTGTGGAAGAAGCCCGCTGGTTTGGCAGGTTCTGGGAGCGGTTAGCGGAGCGCATCGGGCAGGCAGGGTTCCGCCCCTGTGTGGGAAGCATCGCGGTGGGGAATCCGCCCGGAAGTATCAGCGAAATCCGCGCGAAGCTGGATGCCTTTATACCTGCCCTGCGCGCGGCGAAGCGATGGAACGGCGCATGGAGCTATCACTCCTACACCATTGAGTACACCACCGACCCCGCCGTAGAGTACTGGTATAGCCTCCGCTATCGTATCTTCTACGAGTTCCTTCGCGAACGCTATCCCGACCTGGCGAACCTGCCCATGATACTCACCGAGGGCGGTGTGGACCGTGCAGGCAATCCCAATAATGACGGCTGGCGTGCACGGGGAGACGCGGCGAAGTTTCAGAAGTGGCTGCTGTGGTACGACAGCGAGCTGAAGAATGACCCATACATCGTCGGAGTGACGCTATTCCAGATTGGCAATCCGGGCGGCTGGTGGTCGTTTGAGATCGAGCCGATTGCCCAGTGGCTGGCGGATGTGATTGCCAACCGACCGCGCACCCTGCGTAACCCGGTGCTGAATGGGGACTTCGAACTGGGCTTTGACAACATTTCAGGTGAGACAGTGGCGAATTGTTGGGCGACGTGGGATGGCGGTATCGTGAACCCTATATGGCCCGGCAGTGCCCACTTCTGGCAGGTGGCTGGCGTACCCGGCAGTGCTCAACGCACCATCAGTGGACAGATTGCCGGTCAGTCCTTTCGCGGCGGCGTGTATCAGGTGGTGGAGGTTGTGCCCGGCGTTCCATATCGTTTGACTTTTGACTACATGTCTGTAGGCACAACCGACCCCGGCGCAGGACAGGAGTTCCTGATAGGCTACGACCCGGAGGGCGGCACCGACCCTTTTGACCCCGGCGTAGTGTGGCTGGTGTCCACGAACATGCCTTCCAACATGTGGCAGCGTGTGGAGGCAGAGGTGCTTCCGCAGGCTGAGCGGCTAACGCTATTCACCCGATGCGGTATCTATTGGCCCGTAGCGACCGTCACTCTGGATGTGGATAACGTGTCCCTGCGGGCGAAGACGACCCTTGCGGGAAAGGTGGTGCTGGGCGACTATCTGGGTGACCCGCGCTGTCAGACGGTAGAAGTGCAGATACGACATGCCACTGCTGGAGTGGTGAACCAGCAGGAAGTGCCTCTTTCCGTAGATGGGGAGTTTGAGATAGTGTACGATGCGAGCCTGCCAGCCGATATTTATGATGTGGCTGTGCGTGGAGCGCACTGGCTGAGGCGTGTGGTCACCGGAGTGCGCCTCCCGGATGGGTGGGTTGAGGTGTATCTGGTGAACGGGGATGTTGACGGCGACAACGAGGTTACCCTGTTCGACTTCGGTGCGCTGGTTCAGGCGTTCGGCACGATGCCCGGTGACGAAAACTGGAATCCCAACGCAGACCTGGATGGCGATGACGAGGTGAGCCTGTTTGACTTTGGGGTGCTGTTGAGTAACTTCGGCAGTATCGGCGAAGATTGAAGCCGAAACCGCTTGCGCGTTAGGGGCAGTTGTGCTATAATAGCATCGTGCGGAGAGTTGGCTGAGTGGTCGAAAGCGGCCGCCTGCTAAGCGGTTGTAGTGGCATTTAAAGCCGCTACCCCGGGTTCGAATCCCGGACTCTCCGCCATTTGTTTTCGAGAACCTTCTCGCTGTTTGGAATGATGAACCCCCTGTTGTAGGGACAACCCTCTGTGGTTGCCCGCTGAGAAGCAGGACAGCCCCTCCTAACCTCCCCGCAGGCGGGGAGGGACTCTTGTCAGCCCCACCTGACCTTCTCACAAATGGGGAGTTTGTCCCCCTGCTTGCGGGGGGGACGACAGGGGGGCTGACACCTCAAACGGCTCGGGGGGGAGCCTTGCCCTCCAGGAGGTACGAGATGCGTTGCGATTGGAGGGCGAACCTCCAGGTGAGCCGAACCTACACTTGCTCCTGCCAGGGCGGCGGGGTGACCGGTCCGTTGTGCCACACCAGCGGGAAGTAGTCGCCCTGCAGGATTTCGCCCGGCTTGACGGTGATATGATGTTCAATCAAGTGACCGGAGCGAGGCTCGTAGCGCGTATGTCCGGGCATGAAGTGCACTGCGAAGCCGGGACGCCCGCGTGAACTGCGGTTCGGTGGCGTACCGTGCCAGGTGAGACAGTGATGGAACATCACTTCACCCGCCTTCACCGGACAGGGCACAATCTCAACCGTTTCGCCTGCAGGTACGAAGGCAGGGTCATAGGCAGGACCCCAATCCTCCTCCCGAATGCCAACCGTGCCGCCATCATAGGTTCCCCAGTGATGACTGCGCGGCACGACATGCATACAGCCGTTTCCCACGTCGGCATCCTCCAGCGCCAGCCACGCGCTGACGAGGTCGGGAGGCTGGATGACGGGCCAGTAGGGATGGTCCTGATGCCAGATGGTCGGTCCGCCCTTGAACGGCGGCTTGTACTGAATCTGGTCGTGCCACACGCGCACGGTATCCGTGTCCATCAGGCGGGCAACCGCTTCGGTGAGCACCGGATGAAACAGATAACGGTAGAACTCCTCATCTGCTTCCCAGGCGTTGACAATCTGGATGACGATATTCTCTTCGTCACCGTAAAGGTTGCGCAGGGCTTCGGGCTTCTTGCTAGATTTACCTTCTAGGATGGCGTAAAACCGTTCGCGCAGTCGGGCAACCTCGTCCGGTGTCAGCAGGGGACGCGCGGGCAAGTAGCCGTTCTCCTGGAAGAAAATCACGTCTTGCTCGGATAACATCTGCACAAGCACCCTCCATGTTTAGAATATAAGTTGATGCGGTTAACCACAGTCGCTAATATTTATACCATCTAAATGTTTGGTAGGCAAGGGGTAACTCCTGAACTGCGCGGCGGGTGGAATCAAATAAGGTCACAGCAGGAGTATGCAGCCCTCGTGCCTAAAGGTTACCCTGTCAAAATCTGAACACAGGAGGATGTGTGATGGCGGTGAAAATCATTGGGCCCGAGCTGCCGAATATCCCGTGGGAAGACAAACCGAAGGGCTATCCGGGCGTGATGTGGCGCTACAGCAAAAACCCGATTATCCCGCGCAATCTTCTGCCGACGTCCAACAGCATCTTCAACAGCGCCGTCGTGCCTTACAAGGACGAGTTTCGAGGCGTGTTCCGCTGTGATGATACGCGCCGGTACATGCAGTTGCACGCCGGGCGTAGCAAAGACGGCATTCACTGGGAGATTAACCCCGAGCGTATCCATTTTGTGGGCGAAGCGGCGCAGGAACTGGGCTGGGAGTACGGCTATGACCCCCGCGTGGTGTGGATCGAAGACCGCTACTGGGTGACGTGGTGTAACGGCTATCATGGACCCACCATCGGCGTGGCATGGACACAGGACTTCGAGACCTTCTATCAGCTGGAGAATGCCTTCCTGCCCTACAACCGCAACGGCGTACTGTTTCCGCGCAAGATTAACGGCAAGTACGCCATGCTGAGCCGACCCAGCGACCGTGGGCATACCCCCTGGGGCGACATGTTCTACAGCGAAAGCCCCGACATGATACACTGGGGGCGGCATCGCTTTGTGATGGCGCCCGCCGGCGGCTGGCAGAGCACAAAGATTGGTGCCGGTCCCGTGCCGATTGAGACCACCGAGGGCTGGCTGCTCATCTACCACGGGGTGCTTACCTCGTGCAATGGCTTTGTTTACAGCGCGGGTGCGGCATTGCTTGACCTGGAGAAACCGTGGAAGGTCATCTATCGCACCGCGCCATACATCATCTCCCCGCAGGAGCTGTACGAGTGCGTGGGCGACGTGCCGAACGTGGTGTTTCCCTGCGCGGCGCTGGCGGACTCCGCGACAGGGCGCATCGCGGTGTACTACGGCGCGGCGGATACCGTCACCGGGCTGGCGTTCTGCATGGTGGACGAACTGGTAGAGTTTACGAAGCAAAACTCGCTGGTGTAGGCGTCTTTGTTTCCTTCGTCCAAAGGTTCGTACGCCAGATTTGCGGATTTGGCATCTGTTGGAGGGCGAGGCTCCTACCGAGCCGTTATTACAGGCAACCTAACCCCCAGCCCCTTCCCTGCGAGGGAAGGGGAGCCAGATCCCTCCTCGCCTGTGGAGAGGTCGGGTGGGGGCTGTCCTGTTTCTCAGCGGGCAACCACAAGGGAGTGCCCCTACAAAAACGCCTCATACGGTGATACACCTCTCCCCGCGTCGGGGAGAGGTAGGGAGAGGGGTCGGCTCACCAGGAAGTTCGCCCTCCGGAGGAATGGAGCAGGGCGCTGTACGGAAAGAGAAGGGATAGCATATTTTTTCGTTCTGCCGGGCAAAAAGGACCCCGATAATAACCTTCCTCATCTGTTCAGAATAGCATCCACCAGCTTCTCCCCGCCATAGCGAACGACGTCTGTGCAGGGCAAGCCTGTTTCCCGCTCTACCTGCTCGATAGCCCGTCGTGCCTCTTCGTCGCTCAGGTGTGCGGTGTTGAGGGCGATTCCCACCACCGGCGCAGGGGCAAATGCACCTCCTGCCTCTGCCACCATCTCATACAGCCGTATCACGTCAGGAATGGGCGGGATGGGCACGTGTGGATAGCTGCGGATGTGCGTTTGCCCAGCGCGGTGCACCAGGATCAGATGGGTGGGCTGAGAGCCTCGAATCAGGGGCAGAGTGGCTGTGGACGCAGGGTTGAGCAGGGAACCCTGTCCCTCAATGTGCAGAATATCATGGTCGCGTCCATATCGCATGACCACCTGTTCCACCGCTCCGGCTGCGAAGTCCACCCGGATGGCGTCCAGCGGCACCCCGTCGCCAGCAATCATGATGCCCGTCTGCCCAGAGGCAATGAACGCCGACCTCATACCTCGGCGCAGGCAGGCACGGTGCAATTCAATACTGGTGGACATCTTGCCGATTGCCATATCCGTGCCTACCGTCAGCACGCGCAGGCAGGGGAGCTCGCGCGCGGCGCCGCTACCCAGTGTTAACCCGGGCGGTTCCTGCCGAATGTCCCAGATCCACTGTCCCTCGCGCAGGAGGGGCTTGAGGTCGGGATGGTTCGCCATCGGAGTATGCAAGCCGTTCACCACGCACAGACCGTGCGCAACTGCCTCTTTGACCTCCTGCCACCACGCATCTGGCAAGGCTCCACCTGGCGGTGCAATGCCTGTCACCAGCACCTGCGGATGATACTGCAAAGCTTCGCGCAGGGAAGCCACGATGGGCACGTCGCGGGGAATACCTGTTAACTGGGGGATGGAGCCGCCTGCACACTCGGCGTCGATGACAGCAACAATCTGCGCGTCGCTGTAGCGAAGGAGCGACAGCCCCGTCTTACCGTAAGCGCCGCGGATGCCTCCATGCTGAAGGATAGCAACACGGTGCTCAGGCAGTATCCTCACGACGGTGCACCCCCAGTCCGGGTTCGTCGCCTGGCAGGACTCGTCCGTCAAGCCACTGCGCGCCTACGAACGGGTCATCCAGCAGGTTCAGATGGCTGTCTAGGTCCAGGTGGTCTGCCAGCGGTGACAGGTGCGCGGCGGCGGTGATTGCCAGACTGCTATCCGAGTAGCACCCGAACATCACCTGCAATCCACAGGCGCGAGCCGTATGCACGATACGTATTGCCTCGCTCAGTCCGCCGCACTTCATCAGCTTCAGGTTCACGCCGTGAACGCGGTCGGCAAGTTTCACCACGTCCGCGCTGGTAAAGCAGCTCTCGTCTACAAAGATGGGCAGGGGCGACTGCCGAGAGATCTCTGGTAAAGCCTCTTCCATGCCTCTGGGTAACGGCTGTTCCACATATTCCACGCCGCGCTCCGCCAGCCACCGACACATCGTGATGGCATCGGCAACTCCCCAGCCGCCGTTGGCGTCCACGCGCAGGGTCACCCCCGCGGGGGCTTCATCCTGAACAGCGGTGAACATCGCTTTGTCCGCTTCAATACCTTCAGGACTACCGAGCTTTATCTTCAGGGCGCGTGCTCCCGTCAATGCCAGCCAGTCGCGCACTCGCTGCCGGGCGATCTCGGGCGGGTTGATGCCGATGGTCACTGTGGTCGGTACGATGCTCTCACGCTCCAGTCCCCACAGCTTCCAAAGCGGCAGTCCGGTGCGTTTGCCCAGCCAGTCGTGCAGGGCGACGTCTACCGCCGCGCGGATGGCAGAGGGCATCTGGTGTTCCTTCAGCAGGTGTTCTATGCGATGACGTTGTGAGGGATGCAACGGTTCCAGCAGAGCCTCTACCTGCCGGGCGGCTTCCAGCAGGCTCTCGGTGCTTTCCCGGTACGTGCCGATAGAGAACGGCGAGGCTTCTCCCCAGCCTTCGATGCCGTCCGCCTCGATGCGCAACCACAGGTTGGTGGTCTGGGCGGTGGTGCCGCGGCTGATGGTCAGCGGAAACCGTTTGTTGACCGTGAACGTTTCGTACTGCACGCGCATAGCAGGGTTATCTTCACCATTGGGGCGTTGACATCCTGCCGCCTTCTGGGGGAAATCCCCCAGCGTCACAGAGGAACCCGCCCTGCCGAACACGAAAAAATCAGATGTCTCAAAACACACACGAAGAGGTGAGAGAGATGCGCAAGGTCAAAGCGGCGATTATCGGCACGGGCTTTATCGGTCCTGCCCATGTGGAAGCTGCCCGACGACTGGGCTTTGTGGATGTGGTGGCGCTGTGCGAGAAGGATGAAGAGACTGCTAAAGCCAAAGCGGCACAGCTGAACATCGACCGCGTGTACTGGAACGTGGACGACCTGCTCAACGATAAGGAGATTGAGGTTGTCCACAACTGCACGCCCAACAATCTGCACTTCGAGGTCAACCGCAAGATTATCGAGGCGGGCAAACACGTCATCTCCGAGAAACCGCTGGCGATGAACTCTGAGGAATCGCGGCAGCTGGTGGAGATGGCGAAAAAGGCGGGCGTGGTACACGCCATCAACTTCATCTACCGCTACTATCCGCTGGTGCGACATGCCCGCTCGATGGTTCAGCGCGGCGACGTGGGCGAAATCTACCACGCTAACGGCTCGTACACGCAGGACTGGCTGTATCTGCCCACCGACTGGAACTGGCGGCTCGTGCCCGAACTCAGCGGCGAGTCGCGAGCGGTCGCCGATGTCGGCTCGCACTGGTGCGACTGTGTGCAGTACGTCAGCGGGCTGAAGATTAAGCGGGTCTATGCTCACCTGCACACCATTCATAAGACGCGCATGAAGCCCAAGAAGGAGCTGGAGACCTACGCGGGCAAGGTGCTTCAGCCCGAAGACTATGAGCCGGTGCCTATCAACACCGAAGACTACGCCACCGTGATGTTTGAGTTTGAGAACGGCGCGGTTGGCTCGTTCACCGTGTCGCAGTGCTTTGCCGGGCGCAAGAACCGCATGTTCTACGAGCTGTCCGGCAGTAAGTGCTCGCTGGTGTGGGACCAGGAGCGCCCCGATGAGCTGTGGGTGGGCTATCGCGAGAAGCCAAACGAAATCGTGATGCGCGACCCGTCGCTGTTGACGCCTGAGGCACGCCCGTTTGCCCACTATCCGGGCGGGCATCCCGAGGGCTATCCCGATGGGCTGAAGAACTTCCTGTGGCGCGTGTACTCGGCGGTGGCTGCCGGCGAGGAGTGGGACTTCAGCACCTTTGAAGACGGTCATGTGGAGATGTGCATCGTAGACGCCGTGCTGAAGAGCCACCGCACCAAGCAATGGGTGGAAGTCACTTACTGAGAAACGGTCTGGTCAGCCCCTCTGCCCTCACCGGGAGAGGGGCTTTCTCTCATGGAGGCGTGTCAGTATGCTCAGCCGCAGAGATTTCCTGAAAGGAGCAGGCGCCATGGCATTTGGCAGTGTGATAACCGCGCAGGCTTCAGCCCAGGTTGAGGCGCAATCCTCCTCCCCATCGCGTCCAAACGTGCTTATCTTCTTCACCGACCAGCAGCGCTGGGATACCGTCGGCGCGTATGGCAGTCCCATGGGGCTGACGCCGACGCTGGACGCTATGGCACGACGTGGCACGCTGTTCGGCAACGCGGTGACCACACAGCCAGTATGTGCTCCCGCGCGTGCTTGTCTGTGGACGGGCATGTATCAGAACCGGCATGGTGTCTGGTGCAATGGGCTGGGGCTTTCCCCGGAGATACCGACGATTGCCCATGCCTTCAAAGGGGCAGGCTACACCGTCGGCTACATCGGCAAATGGCATCTTGCAAGCCACTCGAAGCCCGAGCAGTTCGGCGCAGTGCCAAAAGAGGCACGGGGCGGTTTCGAAGACTTCTGGGAAGCCTCCAACGTGCTGGAACACACCTCTCATCCCTATGAGGGAGCGCTGTACGACAGCGAAGGAAAGCCCATTCGCTTCGAGGGCATCTACCGCACCGATTTCCTGACCCAGCGGGCGGTGCGCTTCCTGAAGGAGGTCGGTAAGGACCCGTTCCTGCTTGCCATCTCGTATCTGGAGCCTCACCACCAGAACGACATGAACCGCTATGTAGCGCCCGAAGGCTATGCTAAACGATACGCCAACCCCTTCGTCCCCGAGGATTTGCGCCCATTTCCCGGCGACTGGTATAGCGAACTGCCCGACTATTACGGCTGTATCGCCCGACTGGACGAGAACCTGGCGACCATCCTGCAGACGCTGGCGGAGACAGGCAAGCTGGAGAACACCATCGTGGTATTTGTCAGCGACCACGGGTGCCACTTCCGTACGCGCAACGCCGAATACAAGCGCAGTCCCCACGAAAGCTCCATCCATATCCCGCTGGTGATAGCGGGACCGGGCTTTAACCGTTCCCTGGTAATTCCCGAAGTGGTCAGCCTGGCGGATGTGACGCCGACTCTTCTGGACGCGGTAGGGCTACCCATACCGCCGCAAGTGCAGGGACACAGTCTCTTGCCCCTGTTAGATCGCCGCGTGGACACCTGGCGCAACGAGGCGTTCATACAGATTAGTGAGTCGATGGTGGCACGCGCCCTGCGCACCGAACGTTACACCTATTGCGCCGTCGCTACAGACCGAAACGGTGCCACCGACCCCAACAGTGACCACTACACCGATTGGTATCTGTATGACCTTTATGTCGACCCGAAACAGCTGGTAAACCTCGTGGCTAGAAGACCGTATGAGGCGGTAGCGAAGGAGCTGCGCGAGCGGCTGAGGGCACGCATCGCGGAGGTAGAGGGCATAGAGGTGCGGATAGAACCGGCAAGATTTTACGTGTGAGGGGAACCCGATGAGACGCCCGAACTTTTTGTGGATAACCTGCGAGGATATGAGCATGAGCCTGCGTTGCTTCGGTGACGAGTATGCCGTCACCCCGAACCTTGACAGATTGGCAGAACAGGGCGTGCGCTTCACCAATGTGTTTACTCACGCACCTGTATGTGCTCCCTCCCGTTCTGGCGTCATCACAGGGATGTATCCGACCAGCATTGGCTCCCACAACATGCGTTGCGAGGCGGTTCCTCCGTCGTTTGTGCGCTGTTTCACGGAGTACCTGCGTGCAGTGGGCTACTACTGCACCAATAACAGCAAGACAGACTACAACTTTCGCCAGCATCCCTCGGTGCATCTGGCGCAGGATGCTCCGTTTACCGCGTGGGACGAAAGCAGTGTCCGGGCGCACTGGCGAAACCGTCCTCCTGACACACCGTTTTTCGCCGTATTCAACATCCTCACCACGCATGAAAGCCAGTTGCGCAGTACCGACCCCGAGCTGTTGAAAGAGATCGGTCAACTGCCCGCGAATTTCCGCCACGACCCAGCAAAGGCAACTCTGCCTCCTTACTATCCCGACACCCCTGCTGTCCGTCGTGACTGGGCACAGCACTATGACACGGTGACACTGATGGACAAACGCGCAGGGGAAATCCTGCGCCAGCTGGAAGAGGACGGCCTGGCAGAGGATACCATTGTGTGGTTCTGGTCGGATCACGGTGTGGGTTTGCCCCGCGCCAAAAGATGGGTCTACGACAGCGGTATTCACGTGCCGCTTATTATCCGCGTGCCGGACAGGTTTGCCGAGTGGGCTATGCCGGATGCACCCGAGCGGCTGCGACCGGGCACAATCAACGACGACCTTATCGCCTTCGTGGACTTCGCGCCGACCATTCTTTCGCTGGCTGGTATCCGCCCCCCGCGGCATATGCAGGGGCAGGCTTTCATGGGGCGTTACCGACTTCCCCCTCGTCAGTATGTGTATGCCGCTCGCGACCGGATGGATGAGACCTATGACATCATTCGTGCCGTGCGCGACAAGCGGTTCAAATATATCCGCAACTTCATGCCTCATCTGCCGTACGCGCAGGAGGTGGATTATGCCGAGCTGACGCCCACGCTTCAGGAGATGCGACGGCTCCATGCCGAGGGCAAACTGGACCCCGTGCAATCGCTCTGCTTCTTGCCCCGCAAACCCGTCGAGGAGCTGTACGACACCCAATCTGACTCGCATGAAGTGCATAATCTGGCAGATGACCCGCGCTACCGGGATGTTCTGGAACGGATGCGCAGGCAGCTCCTTCGCTGGATGGAGGAGACCGGTGATGTGGGCTTGATACCTGAACCTGAACTCGACGTGATGATGCGCCCGGACGATGTTTCCTTCCAAACAGCACCACCCGCCGTGTCTGTGTGGGAGCAGGGCGAAGGGCGTTTCGTGGTTGACCTGCGAAGCCAAACAGACGGTGCATCGGTTGCCTATCGCGTGGGGAAGAGCCGATGGAAACTCTGGACCAAACCGATTCTGCTGGAACAAGGGGAGGTTCTGACGGCAAAAGCGTGCCGACTGGGATGCCCGGACAGCGAAGAGATTACCTACCGTGTCGGAGACCCTCCGCCAGTATCACCCAAACCTGAGCGACAGCTCCCCGACTGGCACCAGCACATCAAGCGCAGTGGTCTGGTAAAGCGCCTGCT
Source organism: Chthonomonadia bacterium (assembly GCA_013314755.1). GTDB lineage: Bacteria > Armatimonadota > HRBIN16 > HRBIN16 > HRBIN16 > HRBIN16. The sequence continues at coordinate 33,115 of JABUFA010000002.1, read as the reverse complement.
GGCGATAAAGTCGCTGGACGGCAAGCAGGGCACGGAAGTACTTCCTCAGTATATGAAGGCGCTTCGCGACCGACAATGCGCCGTACGCTACTGGGCGGTTGTAGGCTTGCACAACAGTTGTCGGAGCGGGGCTGAACGAGAGCGCGTTTTACCCTTAGTACGGCGATTGCTGACGGACCCCTGTCCCTCAGTGAAGGTCGCGGCAATTCACCTGCTCTACGATTGGGGCGAGACCGATATGGTCGAACAGCCGCTACTTCCTCTGCTGGAACATCCGAGCGAGCATGTGCGTCTGTTTGCGCTGAACATGTTGCGCCATTGCCGGGGGCTGGCACGCGACCTCCAGCCTGTTCTTCGTAAGGCTTTAGAAGACCCCAGCGAGGATGTGCGCAAATCTGCCCAGACTCTGTTGAGGCATTTGGGAGATTCAGTTGGTCCGAGGTGATGCTTGAGGTCGCAAGATGACAGGGGTGAAGAATTCGTCGGGGACGTTCGGGAGCCTGTTGTTTTCCCATCCCTGCGAAGGGCGCGTGGTTGGTGCTGTCGGTGGCGTGTTGCCAACATGTTGCCCGCGTGATACAATACACTCGCATCCTGTAAACCCCACGGAGGCAGCTGATGAACGAGAAGGAAGCACGTGAGATTTGTGAGAAAGCGATTGCCTTCAGCGAGGCAGAGCATGTGCAGGTGAACCTGACAGGCGTACGAGAAGCCTGCACACGCTACGCCAACAATGAGATTACTCAGAACGTGGCAAAAGCGCAGACGACCCTGCGTGTGTTGTGCGCCTTCGGGAACAGAGTCGGACGGTGCATCACCAACCGACTGGATACGGAAGCCATTCGCGATGCCGTGAAACGTGCAGAGGAGATGGCGCGTGTTGCCCAGCCCGACACCGAGTTCCTCCCACCCCCCGAACCGACGACCTATCGCCCCATCTCAGCATACGCTGAACCCACCGCCCATGCCACGCCCGACGACCGTGCGCGTGTGGTGCGTGCGGTGATTGAAGAGGCGAATGCGCGGGGGCTGAAAACAGCAGGCAGTTTCGCTACGAGCGCGGCGGTGACGGCAGTGGCAAACAACAGGGGACTGTTCGGTTACCACACTGCCACGCGGGCATCGTTGGTCTGCACCATGATGGCGGAGGATGGCAGTGGCTGGGCAGAGCAGACACACGAGGATATCGGCTGTATCTCGCCGGAGGCAGTCGCTCGGCGGGCAGCGGACAAGGCGGAGGCGGCACGCCATCCGCAGGAGGTTTCGCCCGGCGACTACACGGTGGTGCTGGAGCCTGCCGCTCTCGCCGAACTGCTGGCTTATATGGCATGGAGCATGGATGCCAAGGCGGCGGACGAGGGACGCTCCGCCTTCGCCGGGAAAGAAGGAACCGCCATCGGCAACGAGAAGGCGACGTTGCAATCCCTGCCCGCGCATCCCGAGTGTCCGGCGGAGCCTTTCTTCGAGGACGGAATGCCAAAGCCGGATGTGACGTGGATAGAGCAGGGCATATTGAAAACCCTTGCCTACAGCCGCTACTGGGCGCAGAAGCAGGGCAAAACCTTTACCGGGTCCCCGTCCAACCTTATCCTGCAGGGGGGGAGCCACTCTTTGCAGGATCTGATTGCGCAGGTGGAGGATGGACTGCTGATTACCCGTTTCTGGTACATCCGTTTCGTTGACCCAATGCAGTTGCTGTTGACGGGCATGACGCGCGACGGCGTCTATCGCATCCAGGGTGGCAGGGTCACCCATGCCGTCAAAAACCTGCGCTTCAACGAAAGCCCGCTGGTGGTGCTCCAGAACGTGCGATTGCTGGGGATACCACAGAGGGTGGAAGGCAACATGCTGGTGCCGCCCGCAGTGGTGGATGGGTTCACCTTCACCAGCACGACCACCTTCTGAGCGGGCACAGAAGGAGAAGCCTGTTGCGTAACGAAACATGTAACGCATATTGAAACCGAGGAGGAACCATGACCAGAATCTGGCTGACCGGTATACTGATCCTTTCACTTGGTGTGATGGCACTCGGCGGGGCATGGGCACAGGCGAAGCCCCCGGCGCAGAAGCCCGCTGCTCCGGCGAAGAGCGCACCTAAAACATCTGCGACCGCAAAGCCTGCCACGCCTTCCGCGCAAAACGTGGTGGGCCGGGTAGGAAATGCCGTGATTACCCGCGACGAGATGCTCAAGACTCTGGAAGCGTGGTATGGTCCGCAGGTTGTGGAGGACCTTATCTCGCTGAAGATTGTGGAGCAGGAGGCGAAGAAGTACGGGATAACCGCCACGCAGGCGGAGATTAACCAGCGGTACAACGAGGCGATAGATGGGATGCGGGCGCGCGTGCCGCCCGGTGCGGACGTGTACGTGGAGCTGGCGAAGCAGGGGTGGACGCGGCCGCACATGGAGGCGGTGCTGAAGCGGGCACTACTGCTGGAGAAGCTGGTGGCGCGCACGGTACGCGACACGGACTTCATCCACGCGCGCCATATCCTGATACAGCCTCAGATGCCTGCCATTACGCCTGACCAGAACGTCAGCGCAGAGGAGCGACAGAAGCTGTTCGCCGAAGCGCGGGCGAAGGCGGAAGAAGAGGCTAAAGCCAAAGCGCAAAAGGTGTACGAGGAGCTGAAAGCGGGCAAAGACTTCGCAGAGGCAGCGAAGGAGTATTCCGACGACCGTTCGAACAAAGACAGGGGCGGCGACCTGGGTCCGTTTGCCCGCGGCATGATGGTGAAGGAGTTCGAGGACGCGGCGTTTGCGCTCAAGCCGGGTGAAATCAGCGAGCCGGTAAAAACCGTCTACGGCTGGCACATTATCAAGGTAGAGAAACTGGGCAAGGACATCCCGGCGGTGGACAAGGCGCGCCTGACCCAGACCATCGTGCGCCAGAAGATGGGTGAGTACTACCAGAACCTGTTGAGGCAGGCTAATAAGCAGAACCTGCTTCTGCCGAAGTCTTCGGAAACGGCAGCTGGGTCTCAGGCGCCGGGAGCAGGTGCACCAGTACCGCCCCCACCGCCTCCAAGTCGATAGGCTAAACGAGAAAAGGCTGTGCGGTCTGGTGTGGGCTGTCGGCAGTGTGTTTGTCAACGTGAGCGTAGCGAAGAGTCTCAACTACGAGATGCTTCGCTGACGCTCAGCCTGACAGGACGGAGCGTCGGCACGACGGCAAGGCTGGCACACAGACAGAAAAATCTCAACACCCGTGAGGAGGAGGGAGAAGCATGAGCAAACGCAAAATCAATGTGGCATTGATTGGCTACCAGTTCATGGGCAAAGCGCACAGCAACGCCTACCGGCAGGTCGCCCGTTTCTTTGATGACCTGGAAGTCGAGCCGGTGCTGAAGGTCATCTGCGGGCGCAACGAGGAGAACGTGCGCAAAGCCGCGCAGAAGTATGGCTGGGAAGAGTACGATACCTCGTGGGAGCGTGTGGTAGAGCGCAAGGACATTGACCTCGTGGATGTGTCCGTTCCGGGCAATATGCACGCGCCCATCGCCATTGCCGCCGCAAACGCAGGCAAGATGGTGCTTTGCGAGAAGCCGCTGGCGAACACACTGGCGGAAGCGCGGCAGATGTACGAGGCGGTGCAGAAGAACAACGTGCCCAACGCGCTGTGCCACAACTATCGGTTCGCTCCCGCTGTGCAACTTGCCAAGCAGCTCATTGACGAGGGGCGCATCGGCAAGATTTACCACTTCCGCGGAACCTACCTGCAGGACTGGATAGTCGACCCCAACTTCCCGCTGGTGTGGCGGCTGCAGAAGGATGTGGCAGGTTCGGGAGCACATGGCGACCTCAACGCGCACCTTATTGACATGGCGCGCTTCCTGGTGGGCGAAATCGCCGAGGTATCGGGGATGATGGAGACCTTCATCAAACAGCGCCCGAAGCTCGCCGCGTCTGATGACCGTCTGGGAGGCGTTGCCAGCTCGGAGATGGGCGAGGTAACCGTGGATGACGCCGCGCTGTTCCTGGTGCGGTTTGAAAACGGCGCCATCGGCAGTATCGAAGCCACTCGCTTCGCGCTGGGGCGCAAAAACTACAACCGCTTTGAGATTAACGGAAGCAAGGGAAGCCTCGTGTTCAACATGGAGCGCATGAACGAACTGGAGGTGTACTTCCAGGACGACCCGCCGCATGTACGGGGCTTCCGGGTGGTGCAAGCCAGCGACAGCATGCATCCGTTCATGAGTGCATGGTGGCCCGTGGGGCACATCATCGGCTATGAGCACACCTTCATTAACCTGGTCTATTCCATGCTGAAGGCTTTCGACAAAGGGGAGGTGTTCAAGCCGAACTTCGAAGATGGTGTGCGCAACCAGGCGGTGCTGGAGGCGGTGGATATCTCCAGCCAGCAGAAGCGCTGGGTGAGCATCTCTGAGCTGTAGGGGAGAAAGAAGGTGAAAGAGATGCCTCTCCCCTCCATGGGGAGAGGCATTTTCTATCTTCTGGGCGTGGCGAAAAAACTGTGCGCTCGAAGCAGGAGACTTTGCGCCTTCAGCAGAAATGAAACCTAACTTTACAAATGAAGGGGGGCGATTCCCATGGCGACCGTTGTGGTCAGCGTGGACTGCGCGGCGGCAACCGAAGGCAAGTGCTACACCCCTGAGCTGGTTCGCGTCGCCGAAGAGTTCCACGTGCCAATGACCTGGCTGATCACCGTTTCCGCAAGTGACCCTATGAGCAATGTGATGCTGTACCACGCTGAGTATCTGCACCGTATTCCTTCATGGCATGAAATCGGTCTGCGTGTTCACTTCCAGAGCAACGGCAGCTTCATCACCAACGAGCGCGAGCGCGGTGCGCTAATCCAGGAGGGCAAGGACCTTCTCAAACAGTGTCATGTCAAACCCACCGCCTTCCGCGCGGCGGAGCACGCTCTGCAAGCTTCCGACCTGCCTTATCTGGAGGACATCGGCATCGTGGTGGACGCCTCAGCAGTGCCCGGTCTGGTGATGGAAGGAAAAGCGGACTGGAATGGTATCCCTACACAACCGTACCACCCGGCATATGGCGACCTGAAAACGCAGGGCAACGCGCGACTGCTGCTGGTACCGCTGGTGGCGCACGATGGACAGGCGGTTTATCTGGATACAGAGTGGCAGGTTTTGCAGTCCGCTCTGGAACGCTATCTTCAGGAGGAAGCGGTTATCCATCTCCCTGCACGGGACTGGGCGAACGGGGTAGCGAACTGGCGAAACTGCGTTCAGCTTTTGCGGGAGCGTGGCTGTCGCTTCGTGACGCTCTCGCAGCTGGCTTCGGAATGGGGCAGGTAGAGCAGTCAGTGGGAGGCTACCACGCGATGTGAAAACCGCTTTCCGTGCCGCTGGCATCCTCCCACCGAACGGATACGTGGTCTACCCGTGCAGCAGGCGGACCCTGCTTCAGGAGGGCGAGCAGTTGCTCAAGCGACTTTTCGTCGCCCTCTGCCACCACCTCCACCTGACCGGATGGCAGGTTCCTTACCGTGCCAGACAACCCCAGCGCACGAGCATATCGGAGTACAAAGGCGCGGTAGCCGACGTTCTGGACCCGCCCCGAGACGATAGCGAGCATCCTTTTGCGCATAGCCGTTACGTAATCCCGAAGGTGGATTGCGCCTCGATAACCTCCTTTGCTACCACGAGGCGTATCGGTTCATATTGTTCTTCGGGAATGGCGAGAAACTCCTTCACGCCCGGCTCTATTTCATGCTGGATGCCCGGAACCAGCACGCCAATCTCTGCCTGATTGACCAGACAGTTCGCGGCGTGCACCAGGGCGGCTACCTCGTAGTGTTCCCCCTTAACTCTGTCGGGATGATGGTGATAGGCAATGCCCACACGGATGGCTTCAGGCAGGTTCCACTTCTGCGCGGCATACTCTCCCAGCTCCACATGCGTGGTTCCAAGCGTCTTCGTCTCCAGGTTCAGCAGGTCTTCTACCGTGCCTAACGTCATCTCCGCACTGCGTGCGATAAACACATCCATCTCTTCCGGCAGGAACTGGTCGGCTATCAGCTTGCCGATATCATGCAGTAACCCGGCCAGGAAAATCTCCTCATCCCACTTGGAGCGTTTCAGCCGCGCAAGCACACGTCCAGCAATCGCTGTTGCCAGCGAGTGCCTCCAGTACTCCTGCCGATTGAAGCGCGACCTGCGCTGGCGGGCGTGCACCATCGCATGGAAGGAGAGAGACATCACGATGGTGCGAATGGTATTTATGCCCAGCATCGCAATCGCGCGGCTGATAGTGGTAATCCTGCCGTTGCCGCCATAGTAGGCAGAGTTCGCCATGCGCAACACCTTCGAGGCGAGCGCTGCATCCTGGACAATCACCCGCTCGAAGTCGCGCGTGGACGCCTTGGGATTGTCCACCAGCCGGATGACCTGCACGGTCACATGAGGCAACGGTGGCAATCCGACTGAACGTGATAGTTTTATGCCAAGAGCATCCCTGTCGTTCACATTCCCTATTATCGGCAGTCAGGAGAGGAAGTCAGAGGGGGATTTGCTGAGGAAAACCACGGTTTGGGCTCATCGGTTGGGTGCCCCCTTAAGAGTTTTGGTGAGGTAATACCCGACCGATGAGCCACCACCTCAAAAATGTCGTGGTCTAAGCCCACAAGGAGAGGACAAGACGGCTCGGCGGGAGCCTCGCCCTTCAGGGACGCCTGCCGATTTGGAGGGCGAACCTCCTGGTGAGTCATGTGTAGGAGCAATCCTCTGTGGTTGCCCGCTGAGAAGCAGGACAGCCCCTCCTAACATCCCCGCAGGCGAGGAGGGGCTCTCGACAGCCGCCTCACAGGTTGGGAGTTTGTCCCCCTGCTTGCGGGGAGACGACAGGGGGCTGAAACTGTCCCCCTGCTTGCGGGGGGACAACAGGGGGGCTGACAACCCCTCTCCCGACCTCTCCCCGACGCGGGGAGAGGTGAAACGCCCCTTCCCGGGCAGGGAAGGGGCTGGGGGTTCGGTTGACCGAATCTCGCCTTACGTCTCGCTCTCTTCGTACTTCTGCTTCAGCATGGCGACAACGGACGGGTCGGCGAGGGTGGTGGTGTCGCCGAGCGCACGCCCTTCGGCGATGTCGCGCAGAAGTCGCCGCATGATTTTGCCGGAGCGCGTCTTGGGCAGTTCCGACGTGAACAGGATATCGTCCGGGCGGGCGATGGGACCAATCTTCTGCACCACGTGCTCTTTCAGCTCGTCCACCATCTCGCTGCCGGCGCGGTAGCCCTCTTTCAGCGTGACGAAGGCGGCGATTGCCTGCCCCTTGATTTCGTGCGACTTGCCGATGACCGCCGCCTCGGCAACCGCCGGGTGGTCAACGAGAGCCGATTCGACCTCCATGGTGCTGATGCGGTGACCCGCTACGTTCATCACGTCGTCCACGCGCCCCAACAGCCAGTAGTAACCGTCTTCATCCCGTTTACAGCCGTCGCCGGTGAAGTAGATGCCCGGGAAGCGACTCCAGTACTGCTTGACGAACCGCTCGGGGTCGCCGTAGATGGTGCGGAGCATCCCGGGCCACGGCTTCTTGATGACCAGATAGCCTCCTCCGCCCAGCGGCACCGAGTTGCCCTGCTCGTCCAGCACGTCGGCTTCAATGCCCGGGAAGGGGCGGGTGGCGGAGCCGGGCTTGGTGGTGGTAATGCCGGGCAGGGGGGTAATCAAGATGTGCCCCGTTTCGGTTTGCCACCAGGTATCCACGATGGGACACCGCTGTCCGCCGATGTAGAGGTGATACCACATCCACGCTTCGGGGTTAATCGGCTCGCCGACGCTTCCCAGCAGGCGCAGGCTGGAGAGGTCATGCCGCTGGGGATACTGCGGTCCCCACTTCATGAAAGCGCGGATGGCGGTCGGCGCGGTGTAAAAGACGGTCACGCGATACTTTTCCACCAGCTCCCAGAAGCGGTCGCGGTCGGGATAGTCGGGTGCGCCTTCGTACATCAGCACGGTCGCGCCGTTGGACAGCGGACCGTACACCACGTAGGAGTGACCGGTCACCCAGCCGACATCCGCCGTGCACCAGAAGACGTCGTCGTCTTTCAGGTCAAACACCCATTTGGTGGTGGCGTATACGCCGGTGAGGTAGCCGCCGGTGGTGTGGGCGATACCTTTGGGTTTGCCGGTCGAGCCGGAGGTATACAGGATGAAGAGCAGGTCTTCGGCGTCCATCGCCTCGGGCTCGCAGTGCATCGGTGCGTGCTCCATCAGGCGGTGCCACCAGTGGTCGCGTCCCTCCAGCATGGGTACGTGCGTGGCGTCCATCGCGCGGTTCAGCACAATCACATGCTGGACGGTTGGGCAGTGTTCGACCGCCTCATCGGTAGCGCGTTTCAGCTGCACGATGTTGCCGCGCCGGTAGCCTCCGTCGGCGGTTACGACCACCTTGGCGCCGCAGTCGTTGATACGCTCGCGCAGGGCTTCAGCGGAGAAGCCGCCGAACACCACCGAGTGGGGTGCGCCGATACGGGCGCAGGCGAGCATTGCGATAGCGGCTTCGGGCACCATCGGCATGTAGATGACCACGCGGTCGCCGCGATGCACGCCGAGTTTCTTCAGCACGTTGGCGAACTTGGTCACCTCGCGGTACAGGTCCCAGTAGGTCAAAACGCGCTCTTCGCCGGGTTCCCCTTCCCAGATGATTGCTGCTTTGTTGCGTCGGGCTGAGCGCAGGTGTCTGTCCACGCAGTTCACCGAAGCGTTCAGTTTTCCGCCGATGAACCATTGAGCGTGGGGCGGATCCCACTCGAGCACCTTGTGCCATGGCTCGAACCATTCCAGTTCGGACGCGAAGCGTGCCCAGAACGCCTCCGGGTCTTGCGCTGCGATTTCGTATATCTGCGGGTCGTTCACGTTCGCCTGTGCGCGAAACGATTCGGGAGGCGGGAAAGAACGATTCTCCTGCAACAGGGCTTCAATAGCCGCCTGTGCACGAGTGATTTCGGCAACGCCGTCGCTCATGATGAAACCTCCTTTGCGCTCGGAATATTACGCTTTGAGTAACTAATATTTTACCACACAAAACGACCTTTCCTGCCTGATGCAGGAGAGAGGAGAGGTGTGTCGAAGTCTTTACATGTCCGCCTTTGCTTGACAAAGGTGAGCAGATGCAGTAACAATAATGATGAGTCTGGAAGGTTTGCCCGACGACAAAGGGGCATCTGATGGATGCAGAAAGCATCGTTTCAATTGAACAGCAGATTGCGGGATTGCACCGGGCAGCGCAGGTCTCGATAGATCCTTTACCGCTGGATGAGGCGTTGCACCGTATCGCCGAGGAGGCTTGTGTTCTGACCGACGCCAGCGCAAGCGCAGTGGCTTTTCTCACCGAGGGCGAAACGAAGCTGCGCCTGGTGGCTGTCGCAGGAGAGGGAGTACAGGACCTGCGGGGAACGGTATTTCGTGTTGAGAACTCGCTGATGGAGAGTGCTGTTCGTCGCGGTGAGAACGCCATCCCGTTCTACCCGGTACACTCTGATCCGGTGATGGAGAGCCTGCTCGGCGGGACGCGCCTGCGTGGTGCGGCGGTCGTGCCGATACAGTGCGACCAGCAGATACTTGGCGCGCTGGCGGCGATGAACAAGCGTGATGGTTCGCGGTTTGATTCCTCGGATATTCGCAGTCTGCAGATACTGGCATCGCACCTTGCCAGCCTGTGGCGACGCCGACAGCTGGAACAGCGCAATGAACGCCTGCGGCGCGAGCTGGAGGTGATGTACCACGCGGCGCAAAGCATCGGCAGCAGTTTGAACCTGAACCAGGTGCTGGACACGGTTCTGGAGGAGGTAGCCGCGCATCTACCTCACGCCTTTGCGGTGCTGTTTTTGCTCACCGACGAACGCACTCATCTGTTTATCGCCGCCGAGCGCGGACTGGAGGGCGAGGAGCGCGAAATCATGCTGGCGGCGGACGAAGGCTTGCAGGCGGAGGTGCTGCGCACGGGCGAGCCTCGACTGGTGAACGCTGCTGACCTGGACCCCGGCGTGGAGCAGTTTGTGCCGCGCCTGAAGATACATTCCGCACTGTATGCACCCGTCAAGTCCCGCACGAAGACGCTGGGACTGCTGCTGGTTACCAGCACGAGTCGCAATGCCTACACAGAAGCGGACCTGAAGTTGCTGAACGGTGTTGCCTCACAGGCAGGTATCGCCATTGAAAACGCCCTGCTGTATGAGGATGCTCATCGGCGGGCAGAAGAAGCGACCTCCATTTACGAGCTGTCGCAGCTGGTGAACTCGTCACTGGAGTTGCACAGCGTGCTGGACCTGGTGGCGGACAGTGTGCTGAGGTTGTTACAGGTGGATAAGTTCGCGCTGATGCTTTACGATAGCAACGAGGGCGTTCTGCGTACCTATGTTAGTCGAGGAGTAGACCCCGTGTATTTTGACCGCCTGCGCCCCACAAAAGGGCAGGGGATACCCGGCTGGGTGCTGGAGTTCCAAAGCCCGGTGTATGTATTGGATGTTTCTGCTGACCCGCGCAATGCGGCTGTTCCTTTAGACAGGGAGGGGGTAGTCTCCCTGGCGTGTGTGCCTTTGCAGGTCGGAATGGAGCCGATGGGCGTGATGCTGGCAATGAGCAGTCGTCGCCGGCTGTTTACCATTGCCGAGATGGAACTGCTATACACCATCGCCAATCAGGCTGCGGTTGCGATTGATAACGCCATGCGCTACGAGGAGGAAAAGCAGAAGTCGGAGGACCTGCGCCAGTACTTCCTGCGGGTAGCCAAAGCCATTGGCAGCACGGTAAAGCAGGGTGAAGTTCCTCAGCTGATTGCCAACATTGCCGCTGAGGTGTTGCGGGCGGACAGAGCAATATACTATACGGTGGAGGGGAACCGAATCAAGCCCATGGCGGTTAGCGGCTCACGGATGGCGACCCTGCTGGACGATGAGGAGGCAACGGGCATGGCAAGCATGGGATGGGTGCTCAAGACGGGTCGCCCGCTTCTGGTGTACCAGGCTTCCGCAGATGTGCGGTTTCGGGACGACCCGTTCGTCCAGCGCGAGGGGATGGCGTCCTGTCTGGCAGTGCCCATTGGCGGCAAGAAGCCGAGCAGTCTGCTGGCAGTCTATACTCTGCAACCGCGCAAATTCACGCGACACGATGCAGAGTTGTTAAGTACGGTTGCGGCGCTGGTACTGGAAACCTGACCCAGCACCGCTCGACCGTCACTTACGAGCGTGCGCCCAAGCCCTCGAAGAACACTTTCAGGATGTGGTCTATCGTATCGTCCTGCGGGTACGACACCTGTTCCAGATAGGTCAGCGTGACGAAAATGTTGGTCATTCCAAGCAGGATGTACACGCTTTTGCTGGTATCATGCGGTACCAGCTCGCCGCTTTTGATGCCTCTTTGCAGAACCTCTTCCATCTGAGCGATGGTCCGCATAAACTGCTGAACGAGTTCTTTGCTCTGCTGGTCGCCCCGTTGTGCTCCCACAATCTCACGGTACACAATGCGCACCAGTCCCGGGTTGTGATGCGCTATCCGCAGGTATCCCTGCAGAAAGGTGCGTATGGCATCGCGTGCAGAGGAGGTCACATTCAGGGCGGCAAGCACAACCTCTCGCAGCTTGCTCACGCCCTCCTGTAGCAGCTGGTGGTACAGGTCCTCCTTGTGCTCGAAGTAATAGTACAGCAGAGCACGGTTTACATGGGCACGCAGAGCGATTTCGCCGATGGATGTGGCTTCGAAGCCTCGTTCCGCGAACAGGGCTTCTGCAGCACGCATGATACGGTCACGCGCAGTCGGTCGCTTGCTGGTTACCTGAGACTCCTGCATATTCTCCCTCCGAAAGTGTTTTGGTAGCTGATGTAGTGCTCAGCCTCCACCAGACGCTGATTGTCTGGAGAGCGGTCCCAAGCGTGGCAAAGCCGAACAACCATTTGATCTCCGCCATATTATGCGCCCAACCAGCCCCGTTGGACACAGTATTGCGCACGACCGCGAGATAGTGTGTGAGGGGCAGGACCTGGGCAAGCCAGCGGATGCCGTCGGGCATGGCGAACAGGGGCCAGGTAAAGCCCGATAGCAGGAAGGAAGGCACGGCGATAAGCATCAGTATCTGGGTGCTGAGCAATTGCGAGAGGGTAACGCTGGAGATGAAGACGCCAAAGCCGACCAGCCCGATGATGAAAAACGCCGTCGTCGCCAGCAGGACACCAGCGTTCCCATGCATCGGGACGCCAAACTTGCCGAACGGTAACATGAATACGAGTATGCTCATCACAAAAGACGCCATTACATAGAATACCATTTTCCCCAGCGCTGCTGCCACTGGATGGGTAATCTGACTTCGCAGTTCAACAAGTGTGTTTTGTTCGTGTTCCTTCGCCCAGGATAGCGCCACAGCCAGCAGGACAACCTGCTGGAGAATAGCTCCCACCAGCCCCAGCAACAGGAAGTTCGTGTAGTTGAAGGTGGGGTTGTACCACAGACGCAAACCGGTTTCAATGGGCATGGCTTGCGTGCCCGTGTGCTGAGGCGGTATGCCGCGTGCGGAACATTTACGCAGGCTGATTCCGACCGAGTAGGTCTGCAAAACTTCACTCACACTACGAGTAGCCGCGTTGGCGATAATCATGTTACTCCCGTCTATCACTGCCAGCACACGTGCCTGCTTTCCGGCAGAGACATCGCGCTGCAGTCCCCGAGGGATAACGATACACACAAACGCTTTGCCCTGCCAGTTCAGACGTCGGAACTGCTGGAGGTCGTGAACGCTTCCTCGCACGTCGAAGGTGTCGGTAGCGTCGATAGATTGTATAATCTGCCGGCTGAGCGGACTGTGGTCGTTATCCTGTACCACGCAGGGTATCTCCATGACGCGATGCTGACTGTACAGTTCTCCAAACAGCACGGTGTACAGCAGCGGCACAATCAGCAACACGGCAACCAGTCGCCAATCGGTGAGGAACCGCTGTGCTTCACGCGACCAGGTGAAGCAGAAATCGTAAATTGCTTTCACCGCGCACTCCCTCCTTCCCGGTGATACACACGCGCGGTCATTCCCCTGACCAGCCCCTGCACCGATTCCTGCCATTCCACGCGCACTTGCAGACTTCGTGTATCGAAGCTTCCGCGCTCGTTCGTGGCTCGCTTGGTTGCGAAATCGGCGGAGGGAAGGATGCGGGTAACTTTTGCACTCAGGCGTCTTCCGAGGGCCGGTATCTCCACCTGTACGGTATCCCCACGGCGGATGCCACCCGCTGCGCTTTCATCCACAAAAACTTCCACCCACCAGCGTCCTTCGCGGGCTATTGTAAGAATGGGCATACCAGCGGATATCGTTTCCCCGGTTTCCGCCATTTTGCGTGAGACTACTCCGTCTACCGGGGAACGCAGTAACGTCTGCTTAAGGTACGCCTGAGCTTCTTCCAGTTGAGCACGGTTTGCCGACCGCTTAGCCAGCAGTGCCATCAAATCTTTTCGGCGCAGTTCCACCTGCATTCGCGCGTGCTCAGCAAGCTGCAGGTTTGCCTCCGCTGCCTTCAATCCTGCCCAGGCGGATTTCTTCTCTTCCTCACGAACGGCGTCTTTCACCAGCTGCAGTTTCGCTTCGGCTGCTTCCAGCTGAGCCTGTGCTGCCAGAAATGCCGCTTCGGCTTCATCCGCCTTTTGCTGGGGGATAACACCTTCCTCCGCCAGTTTTTTCATCCTGTTCCATGTTTTTTGCGCGACGGTGAACTGTGCTTTTGCCGTTTCCACTGCCTGTTCTGCCTGACGTATCTCCTCTGGACGTGCTCCGTTCATCGCCATTTCCCATTTGGCACGGGCAGCTTCCAGCGCAGCCTTCGCCTGCCGCACCTGGTCCTCCGCGCGCAACGCCTCGAGCTGAATGGCTAACCTTGCTTGTTCAATTTGTGCACCCGTCGCCTGTAATCCTGCTTGAGCCTGTTGGACTCGTGCGTTGATTTCTTCGCTTTCGAGGATCGCCAGTGTTTGTCCTTTGACCACAGTGTCGCCCTCGTCAACGGTTATTACGGCGATTCGTCCGGGGATTTTCGACGAGACGTTTACCTCCGTGGACTCTACGGAGCCTTCTCCCAAATACCTCCAACCCGGCGCCGCAGATACAGGCTGTGAGTCCGCCGTTGCCTGGACGGATAACCAGCGATAGCCCAGCAGGACTACCGCAGCGAACACTCCCAAGCCGATAGCAGGCTTCCACAGTACGCGCACGGCATTGACAACGGATCCAACAGAACGTCGCAAAATCTGCTTCATCGTTCTCAACCTCCTATGGATTGGTTCCGAGCTCTTTGAGTAACTGGTTGGTGAGGTGCAGGAGAGTGTAGTATGCGTTGTCCATCTGGTACAGCGCCAGCTGTTGCTGTATCTTCGCCTGCGACACCGCCAGTATCGCGTCCAGAATCTCCACGCTGGTGCCCACACCTGTTTCGAACCGACGCTGTGCCAGCCTGAGGCTCTCCTGTGAGGCTTCTACCGACCTTTGGGCTGCTTTCAACCCCTGCTGTGCGGATTCCATCTCGAACATTGCCTGTTTGATACGGAGGGCAAGCGCGTTTTCCAGTCTTTGCTGGTCGATGCGGGTACGTTCGGCGGTTTCGCGATGCTCGCGGGCGACCGCTTTTGCGTAGCCGGCATCAAAAAGGTTCCAGCGTACCCCAATGGTCAGCGAGGCATGTGGTTCAATCGCGGAAAGGTCTTCGGTCAGTGTTTCGAGGTTCACTGAGAACAGAACCTGTGGTTTGGCTTCCGCCTCAGCCGATAACGCCAGAGCCTGCAGCGCTCGTGTTTTCGCCTGCAGGGCTTTGATCTCATGGGAGGTCTCTGTTGCCGATTTCAAAGTATCCTCGTAGGTGCCAGAGTATACCAGTTCTCTCAAGGGCGTGGACAGTGTTATTTTCTGTTCCTGAGGTAGGTTCAACAGGCTCAATAGCAAAGACATCGCGAGCGCGTATTGATTCTGGGCATCGGTCAGGCGCTTTTGTTGAGATGCCAGTTCGGCGCGGGCGCGCAGTACATCGTACTGCGCAACTATTCCCTGTTGGTAGAGCATCTCTGCCTGTTTGAGGTGTGCTTCCACCACCTCCAGCACCTGCTGTTGAACTTTGACGACCTCCTGAGCCAGCACTGCCTGCAAATATGCCCTGGTAACCTGAAGAGCGACCTCATTTGCCTTTGCCCTCGAAAGGGAATCAGATGCCTGTACTCCGAGCGATGCCGCTTTGATTGCGTTCTCGATCCGACCGCTGGTGTATACAGGCAGGCTGAATACCAGTGTGGCACGTTTCGCAGTGGCTCTGGCAAGCTCTATTTCGGGCACCGGCACGGTCACACTGAGAGGAGACTGTGGGTTTGCCGGGTTGGGCAATTTCAAACTTATGGGTGGAACCTTCAGGACGGGTGGCTCCGGCAGATGCTGGAGCGAGATGCGCCACTCCAGTTTCGGCTGGGCGAGCGCCCGTGCCTGCTCCTTTTTGGCTGATGCCGCGCGAATATCCTGTATCGCTCCTTTGTAGTCAAGGTTGCGCTCTATCCCGATGCGCACCGCCTCTTCCAGCGTCAGAGGTTCAGGCATCTGCTGAGCGATAGACGGTACGGAGATTGCCAGCATTATCAGAAGAGACATAACTTTTTGCCTCATTTTTCTCACCTTTTAACTAACTGTTTAGTTAAATCCGATAGTATTATACCACAAATTTCGAGCATCGACCAGAGAGGTTGGCTACTTAAACTCTGCCGGAGCGGATGGTGTTTACCGTTTATAGTTCAGAATGGCAAGGGCAGGCGGCGGTTTACGAGTAATGCCAAAACAGAAGGGGCTGTTGCTGTGGAACCGCTCGACAAGGTCGAAGTTCTCGTAGGCGATACCGTGCGGGATTTCCACCTGGCTTGCCCAGTAGACACGTCGCGCGTTCACACGCACCTGCAGGTCCTGGTTCCATGTGCCTTTGGGCTTGCGCCAGTACTGAGTGACGGGGAAAGAGCCACGGTATCGCCACCAAGGCGCACGCGGGTCAGCTGGCTCTTTGCCCGGGTCGGCTTCGTCGGTGGTCAGACAGACTACGATATCGCCGGCGCGGTTGAGGGGCAGTCTCTGCAGGGGGAAGTAGGTATCCGGCGCAAAATGCTCTCCCTGATAGTTTCCGAACAGGTCGCGGCTGTGCACGACTGTATCTTTCAGCCACAGCTGTCGGGCACGGATATAGTTGCCCATGGTAGCGGTAAGCACGCACTGGTCGAGCGGGGCGCTGTTCGGGGTGGGTTCTGCCGTCAGGCATACCTCGTCCGGGCGGTCGCTGCGAAAAGTGGCCGTAACAACCACTTCCGCACCGTTTTCGAACCGCTCTACAAGGAAGCGCACCTTCAGGAACTCTACGCTGTTGCGTTTGGACAGTTCACCAGGCTCGGCTTCCGAAGATGGCTCGTCCTTTTTCAAGCACCAGAAGCGTTTGCCGGGTTTCCCGTCGGTTTGACTTACCTCCAGCTCGCTGAAGCCCCGCCGCCCCTGCACGATAGGTTCCACCGCGATGAAGTTGACCAGCCCGATTCTCTTTCCGTTATCCAGAATGGGATAGCCGATGCGGAACAGTCCGCGCGGAGAGTGTCCCCCTTCTTCTACCTCATCTGGGGCAATAGCAATCTGAATGCCCTGGGCGAATCCCCACACGTATCGCTTTGTGAACGGCAACCACACCTTAGACGCCAATTCGTTCACCTCTGCTGCAGGTTTGTATAAGAGATTCGTGCCACGTATGAGTTCGTCCTGCTTTTCCAAAACATGGCGAAAGCGGCAGGTAACTACCTGCCGCTTCAAAAAATTCCATCCCTTCTGCCAGCGCGACTTACTCGCACCAGCAGTTTATCTTCCAAACAGCCTATCCATAGCGCTCAGGTATCAGCGCTTGCGGCGGCGCAGGAATAGACCTGCCACACCCACTCCGAGACCTGCGATGCTGGCGGGATCGGGCACCGGGTTCAGCTCCACCACGAAGGATGGGCGAGTACCGTTTGGATAGTCATGCCACATGCCGTTTGTGTAAATCACCAGATACTGCTCGCTACCTGGCCCCAGATTATCATTGGGCTGGCCGGGATACCAGTTTGTGTACGTCCACGGCTCACCGGTTACCCACCGCCAGTTAGCGTTGGGGGCGAGTTCTCCCTCGGGCTGGTATCCACCCAACCACGCAGGAAGCGTGAGCAGG
The DNA here is from genome assembly GCA_013314755.1 of Chthonomonadia bacterium. Classification (GTDB taxonomy): domain Bacteria; phylum Armatimonadota; class HRBIN16; order HRBIN16; family HRBIN16; genus HRBIN16. The sequence goes on along the minus strand of JABUFA010000002.1, from coordinate 15,946 downwards.
CTGGTGATGACATTGTTTTCGGCTTCGCTGTGCACGGTGGCGAGATAGCCGTTGTGGAACCCCGGTACGCTTACGGTGCCTGCAAACGCCGCCGCAGCCACCCAGGAACTGGACCCCCCATATACCTGATACAGATGCCCGTTACCGGGCCAGACGATAGAGTTGAGCAGAGTGTAGCTGTACGCCGCGTTAACCAGCAACAGGCTCAAGACAGAAATCAACCCCAACTTGCGACACATGCTAAATAGCACAGCCGTACCTCCTTTCATCCCACACAGGGACGCATCTTACTGTTTCACTCTATATATATTGCAAGATTCGTACCAAAAACGGGGTTTCTCCTGCCTTTCGCGAAAAAATCCTGAAAATTTTCTCTGGGTGTGCCTCTCTGTATTACTGTTTTTGCTGGTGGCTTTACTAATTGGGGAGGAACTGCGGAACAGGTGCGCCGGTCAGCGTGCTGAACAGGGCAGCAAGCCCTCCGTACAGCGCCTCTCCCAGCAGGAGACCGAGGGCGAAGGGAAGATAACGACGGTAGCTGTGCAATCCCCCGGTGCGCACACACAGCCACCGCAGCAGCCAGCCCAGAAAGACCGAGAAATAGATACGCCCCATGGCGTACGTGCTTGCCATAACAAGACCAATAGGACTGATCTGCCACCAGATGTACCGGCTGCGCATCCATCCCAGCCACATCGAAAGCGCTCCGCCAATGCCCATTGCCAGAATGCCGCCCGAATGGGGACGCAAAGGCGATTCCCCATAGCCGAGTGCCCTGTCCAACGACCAGTGTGGCGCCATGTTGGTACCGTAGTAGTCCAGGGTAACGCTTCCATACCGGTAGGACACGCCCACAAAAGCGAAAAAGCCCACTACGAAACCCACACACAGAGACAGTGCCAACGCTCTGGTCAGCCAACGTGCAGGCAGTAGCGATGGGCGTGCCAGGCTGTAGGCGTTGGCGACGGCGGGCATCGGGTGTTCGCGTGGATCGTGCATGATAATCACTTCCATCAACAGGGTTGCGCTGGCTGTCTGGGTGGTAAAGTAGCTCGTGCCGAAGAAAGCCATTGCGTCGGTGGGGATAAAGGGTGTCTGCACGAACAGCAAACCGGCTTCTGCAACCACACGGGTCAGTACTATCATAATAAGTATGAACAGCAGTGTGACAATGATGGCGATGAGCAGGGGGATGCCAGCCCAATATAACCATACCAGTATTCCCACCAGACACAAGCCGATAAGCACTACCGCAGTCTGATAGCGCATCGGCTCATGCTGGTCCGCTTGAGGCTCCTGTTGGGTGATAACGCGCCAGACGTGTTGCCAGTGGGGGCGTGCGGACCACAGCATCCACAAAGCCCACACAATCAGCGCACCGGTGCCCATTGCCCCCTCGTGATGCAGAGGCCCCACCATGAGAGGGTCGTATCCCATCTGTACTCTCAGCACTCTGATGAGGTGGAGCACCAGAAAGGTGAACCACAGGCTGAAAGACACCTCGGTTGGGAGCAGATACACCGCACCGACCACGGCGAAAAACAGCTCCAGCACGCCAAACCCCAGTGCGTTCCAAGGCGGGTCGGGAAACCAGGCGTTTGTATCGACGGGGGCAAGCAGGGTGGGGATGGATGGGCTGAGTGCGTGAGCGGTGTTCACACCGTGATGCACCATCACTACCAGCACCCCTGCCCAGAACAACCTGTTCTTGTAGAGCGCTCGCCCCGAGGCGATTTCCAGAGGCAGAAGCGCGAGAGGGAAGGTCAGTCGCTCGCGTTCCACCCACTGTTTGCGCAGGAGCGCACAAAGGGCGATGAAGAGCGTGGTGAACAGGGCAAACAGGATGCCCCAGCTGATAACGACGGGTATCCAATGGACGTAGGGAACAGGTCTCCCCGGTGGAATGCCTTCGTAGAACCACCGGACAAGCGGAGAATCCGGGTCCTTGCTAAGGAGCAGGTAGTTTGGCGATTGGGAGAAAGCATCAATCCAACGTCGCCCCGCGTTTGCGAAGTAGGCAGGCGCAACCACCATTGGTCCCAGGTATCTCCATAGCCCGGAGGAAGCCAGGCTTGCTCCCGTTGCCCACATACTCCATGCAATGAGCAATTCAGCTGTGTTCAGAGCCAGCGCAGGGCGCACCCGACGCAGGATGGGGTTGACCAGCCAGGCGAGAACGGTGAACAGACAGAGCGCACCGATGGGCAAATGGTTACCGTAGAGAAAGGTGTTTTTCAGATGGTAATCGTTGTAGGGGGTGATGGCACACAGCAGAGCAACACCCCCTGCGCCGGCAAAGAGTGCTATCGCCGGGCGCACCCGCACCGGGGGAAACGAAGGTTGCCCGGCGACGTCGCGAGTGGCAATAGAGCCGTCCTCGCGGGTTCCGACAGCATATCCACCTGGCGTGCGCGCTGCATGATGCATTGTTGCACAGAACAGGTCGGTTTTCGGTGAGCCTTATCGCGGCGCTGATGGTGCTGGCGGTGTTATCGGACCACCCCGCTGATACCGATAGAACTCCGGGGGCGCACCGCGGCTCTCCTCTCGTTTGACACCGCGGGCATAGAACACGTAGCCCACAATCGCCAGAGCCACGATAATGAGCACTACAGCCAGAACGGGGTTCACCTCTCGGTTACGCATGTGCCTTCTCCTGTCTTTGAGTATTCGGGCAGAGGCGGAAACCACCTCTGCCCATCGCGGTGTGTTATGCGCCTGTGCGGCACGCCGGTATCGGGTCTATTGCCTGGTCATCCTGCACCGTCCAGAGGTGCGGGCAGTAGTCGCCCCACCGTCGGGTGGAGACGTGCCCGTCGGTCCACAGTACGTTCAGCCTCTGATTGAAGAAGCCCTGTACGTTGGGGTCGGTGGATGTCCAGTCCTTGCCAACCGAGGTGAAGCCGCAGGGCAGAGCACCGTTGAGTACCAGGTCGCGGTCGCAGGTAGACCAGAGGTCGGGATACTTGGCGTTAATGACATGGATGGTCTGCGCCGGGAGCGCCAGCTCTGCCACGCGCACGCCACCCCTTCCCCAGAATCCCGGTCCGTAGTGGTTGTACGGGTCGTCGGGCCAGGGGAGCACGCGCCAGGCGTCCCATGGATCGGAATTGTTCAACCCATAGGAGACGCGCACAACCCGGCCCTCGCCGACGCCATCTACAATGTCCCGCCACAGACCGATATTCCAGCCGAGGTTGCGGGCATCCGTCATGGTCCATACCTGCGCGAACTGCGGCGATACCAGAATACCCTTGTTCTTCAGGTAGGGGAAGATGAACACCATCCAGGGCGTATAGGTCCCGCCGGTGTCGGGGTCAGGTGGCGAGATAAAGAACCCCGCCGGCACCAGAGTCTCGTCGTAGTCCTGCGCGTACATCTGCAACGCCAGCCCAATCTGCTTGAGATTGCTCATATCGGATGCCTGACGGGCTTTAGTGCGTGCCTGGGCGAACACCGGGAACAGAATCGCCGCGAGGATAGCGATAATCGCTATCACGACCAGTAGTTCAATGAGCGTGAATGCCGTTGAGCGTTTCATTGCTGGTTACCTCCTGAGGGAAAGTTGATTGACCTGCTTTGACGACAACCTCTTTCGGGAGCGGTGCGCCACGTTGCAGTGCGCCGCAGGATTGACGCACGACAAGATAGGGGCGCAGGATAACGCGACTATCCTCTGCGCTGTCAGTGCCGTTCAGCGTCTGCAAAACAAGGCTTGCCGCAGCCCTCCCCAGCTCCTCTTTGGGTTGCCACACGGTGGTTAACGGAACCCAGAGGTGGTCTGCACAATCCATGTCTGCGAAGCCCACGATGGCGACATCTTCGGGGATTCGCAGTCCCATTTCAAAGGCGGCGCGCATCGCGCCGATGGCGACGGGGTCGTGCGAAGCAAAGATAGCGTCGGGACGATGCAGGGCGAAAAGCCTCCGAAAACCTTTGTAACCGTTGTCTTCGCCAAAGCCGCACACTTCAACGATGGGCTGTCGCCCTGCTTCCTGCATCACCTCCTGATAACCGAGCAGGCGGTCGCGCCCCACGCTGAGGGACTGGTCGCCTGCCAGATGGGCGATTCGCCGATATCCGCACCGTACCAGGTGCTCGGCTGCCAGTCGCGCACCCAGCCGGTCATCGCATCCGACGTAGGGAAGGTTTAACTCACGTGGGTAGCGGTCAAACAGCACGGTAGGAATACGTTCATGCTTCAGCGCGGACAGGATGGAAGCGTTGTGGTCGGGATTGCAGGAAGCGATAAGCAGGGCTTCCACCTGCCGACCGATAAGCGAGCGAATCTCCTGTTGTTCTACTTCAGGATCGTCATCGGAATGGCATATCAGCACGGTATAGCCTTCGCGCTTTGCAACCTCTTCGATGCCAATCACCATGTGAAGCCAGAAGGAGTGGCGCAGATTGGGAATGAGCACGCCCAGCAGGTGGGTACGCTGCGACACCAGCCCACGTGCCAGCAGGTTGGGGCGGTAGTTCAGCCGTTCTGCGGTCTGCAGGATGCGCTGGCGTACGACTTCACTGACGCCCTTATCGTTGCGCAGTGCCCGGGAGACTGTCATCGCAGAGACTCCAACTTCCTCTGCAATGTGCTTAATCGTGATGCGCATATTACCTTATCCCATTAACGTTAACGTTAACTATCTGTATTGTAGCAGGTGGCTCCAGAAATTGCAAGGGCTATGTGCCTGATTCCTGAAAAAACAGAGCGAACCGCACTGAACAACAACCGCTTGACAGCAGGAATCTCTTTCTCCTATGATAAAAATAGTAGAAACAATCAACTGGAGGGCGGTGAGCCGTGGCATCGGTCACGCTGAAGCATCTGACCAAAGTATTCAAGAATGTCGTTGCCGTCAACGACCTGAATCTGGAAATCAAGGACAAAGAGTTTCTGGTGCTGGTTGGTCCTTCGGGATGCGGAAAGACCACCGCACTGCGGATGATTGCCGGGCTGGAGGAGGTCACATCGGGCGAGATTTACATCGGCGACCGATTAGTAAACGATGTCCAGCCCAAGGACCGCGATATTGCGATGGTTTTCCAGAACTATGCCCTGTATCCGCACATGACGGTGTATGATAACATGGCTTTTGCCCTGCGGATGCGCAAGTTCCCCAAAGCGGAAATCCAGCGCAGGGTGCACGAGGCGGCGAAACTGCTGGGGCTGGAGGGATTGCTGGACCGCAAACCCAAGCAGTTGTCCGGAGGACAGCGTCAGCGTGTGGCACTGGGGCGCGCCATCGTGCGAGAACCGCAGGTGTTCCTGATGGATGAGCCGCTCTCCAACCTGGATGCCAAACTGCGCGTGCAGACCCGTGCCGAGCTGATCAAGCTCCAGCGGCGACTGGCGGTCACCACCATCTACGTGACGCACGACCAGGTAGAGGCGATGACCATGGGCGACCGCATCGCGGTGATTAAAGACGGCGTGCTTCAGCAGGTGGATACGCCTCTGAACATCTACCACTATCCGGCGAACATGTTCGTGGCGGGCTTTATCGGTACGCCGCCGATGAACTTCCTGGACGTCACGTTGAAGCGCAGCGGAGACGACTATTACGTGGACGGCGGTGATTTTAAGCTTCTCTTGCCAAAGTTCGCTGCAGACAAGGTGCAACCCTGGGTGGACAAGCAGGTGGTGTTCGGGGTGCGCCCTGAAGACATCTTTGACAAAGCGCTGGCGCCGATGACCACCGCCCACGATGGGAACACGTTGAGGGCAATGGTGGACGTGATAGAGCCGATGGGCGCGGTGGTCACCGTGTATCTGACTCTCGGCACGCACCAGCTCGTCGCCACTATCGACGCCGACACGAAGGCGAAGGAGGGAGAGGAGCTGGAAATCGTGCTGGATATGGACAAGACGCACCTGTTCGACAGGGAAACCCAGAAGGCTATTTACTAGTTCCAGCTCCCAGCAAGTGCATGGCGTCGTGGATGCGGATTCTCTGCTGCTTCAGCCACAACAGCACCTCCGGCGGAGTATGCATCGCGCCCGGCACGATGACGTGCTGATATCCTTCGCGAGTACACAGCCGTTGGAGTGTCGCGAAGTCTTCCGCCTCCACCACGTTCACCAGCCCCAGCTCCCTGCTTGTTTTGCGACACAGGTTTCGCCGCGCGTTCCATTCCTCTGTGCTGTCGCCCCAGTTTCTATGGCAATATATCAGCGTCTTCATCGTCTGCACTCCTCCCCAGCGGTTTCACCATTCCAGTGGTCGGCACAAAACGTCCAGACCCGCACCGGAAAACTACCGGCATTGGCTCCAGGCAGGTTGAAAACCGGTAAGCAGACGGGCTAATCCAGCCGCCGGCACGATTCGCGAATCACCAGTTCGGTAGGCAGGTATATCGTTTGCGGTTCGGGGTGAGGGCTGGCGAGCACTTCGAAGAGCAGATCCATCGCGCGCTGCCCCATTTCGTAGAGGGGCTGGCGTACAGTGGAGAGGGGAGGGTTCAGATGCGCCGCGCTGGATGGGTCGTCGAAAGAGACGATACTGACATCCTCGGGCACTCGCAGACCCAGCGAGCGAAGCAGGGTGAGCGTTTCCAGCGCAAGGTAGTACCCTGCGGTGAAGATGGCGGTCACCCGTTCCGTGCGGATAAGCAGGTCGGTCATCTGCTGGCGTGCTTCCACCGACAGGTGTGAGTCCGAACCTGCCTGCACAATCCATTCGGGGGAGACGGGGGCGTTCCACTTTTCCATCGCCTGCAGATAGCCGCGCAGACGGTCGGCACAGTTGGTGCTGCCCTGCCAGCCGTTCAGATAGGCGATGTTGCGGTGTCCCAGCGAGAGCAGGTACTCCACCGCACGCCGTGCCCCTCCGAAGTTGTCGCTGTCCACGCAGGGGAAGAGGCTGGATTGCCATGATGCACCCATTACTACCAGACGGGTACCGTTTTGCCACAGGCGTGCCAGAACCTCGAACGCATCCACCGGGGGAGCGATAAATATCAGGGCGCCCTGGGCGTGCTTTTCTGCTGTCTGTTCGTATTCTGCACTCTCTGCCTGAACCACCTGCAGGGTCAGGTCCCGTGACTGTGCCACATTGCGCATGGCGCGGAAGGGTTCGCGCAGGTAGGTATCTGCCTGGGGATGTTCTGTGTAGGGTATCACGAGCACAACGCCGTGAACGCGCACGGGCTGAACGGCATCGGTGACAAAAGTGCCCGCTCCTGAGCGCCGGTAGAGGCGTCCTTTGCGCACCAGCTCCTGAATAGCGCGGTTGACGGTCATCTGGCTGACGCCAAACTGTCGCGCCAGGGCGCGTTCGCCGGGCAGCTGGCTTCCGGCAGGAAGTTTACCCTCCAGAATTTGGGTTTCCAGAATACGCTGGATACGCAGGTATCTCGGCTCTTCAATCTCGGGTGAGCTCACGGCGTTGTTCCTCCCGACACAGCATTGTGACACAAAACGACAGCACCATCAGCGACGCCCAAAGGGTCTCTGCACTAACTGTTATATAATGGTGTATCAACCCTTTCTGGGCATATTATAGCGCATGGGGGCGAAGCTGTCAAACAGGGGGCGAGGTTGATATTGCCGAGGAGCCAGCCTGAGGAATCTTACCGAAGCGCAATTTCCACGGAAGCCATATCGCCTCCCAGATGACCTTTTTGGAGAGCTTGGATCTGCCTGCGCGCCTCTCAGTAAAGACGATGGGGATTTCCTGGATGTGGAAGCCCAGTCGGTACGCGCGGTATGCCATTTCTATCTGAAAGGCGTAGCCGTTGGACCGGATGGTGTCCAGATCGATGGCTTCGAGTACCTCACGTCTCCAGCATCGGTAGCCTCCGGTGGCATCGCGCAGGGGTAGGCGGGTGATAAGATGCACGTACTGGTTCGCAAAGAAACTCAACCAGTAACGCTGGCGAGACCAGTTACTAACGTCACCGCCCTCCACATACCGCGAGCCGATCACAAGGTCAGAATGCTCCGCGGTTTCTATCAAGCGTGGCAGGTCACTTGGGTCGTGCGAGAGGTCGGCATCCATCTGCGCAATCAACCTGTAGCCCATCTGCAGTGCCTTTTGAAAGCCAGCGACGTAGGCGCGTCCCAACCCTTCTTTGCGCTGGCGGTGCAGGACGTGTACCTGGGGATACTCCTCCGCCAGCTGGTCGGCGAGCTGACCGGTTCCGTCGGGCGAGTTATCGTCCACGACCAGCAGGTGCACGCGACCGCCCGTCGCCTCTATCACCTTCTGGCAGACGATGGGCAGGTTGTCCCGTTCGTTGTAGGTGGGAATTACCACCACCGCATGGTGCTGGTCGTCCATTTACGTCTACCTTTTTCTGATAGTTCCACCTTCTTGCACTCGCAGATTATAGCACATCTTCCGCGTCGGTGGTTAGATATGTTTGTCTTTCTGAAGGGCGAACCTCCCTATGGGCCGACCCCTCTCCCGACCTCTCCCCGACACGGGGAGAGGAGTATCTCCCCTTCCCTCGCAGGGAAGGGGCTGGGGGTTAGGTTTTTTATCTCCAACGCTGCTCAGCCCCATCTGACCTACCCGCAGGCGGGGGGGGAAAGCCCTCACCCTGACCCTCTCCCACAGGGGGAGGGCAAGTACGGCTCGGCAAGAGCCTCGACCTCCAGTTTATTATCGGCGTGCCCTTAGCACCGCTCCAGCAAGAAAATCAAGAAATTTTTCGCCCGGAAAGGGCAAAAACCCCGTTTTTGGCACGATTCTTGCAATATAGATAGGTTGGAAAAGGGACTCGCAGCCCTGAACCAATTGCAAGAAGGAGGGAAAGGGAAAAATGAAACGGTTCGTACTGGTCGCACTGGTGGTCGGTTTGGCGTTCGCGATGAGCGGGGCATGGGCGCTGACGTTGGGACCGACGGTGGTAGGTACATGGACGAGCGGCTGGACAGCGAACAACGACGGAGCTGAGTACTGGGACAATCGTAGCAGCGACGGCACCCCTCCCGGTAACATCGGCTTCCAGTCGTTTGTTGCAGGGGAGTCCTATCTGAACGACGGGTCTGGTGGAGCGGTGCTAGATGTGTGGTTCACCACCAGCGGTCCGGACTGGGCGGCAATCAAGATAGAGATTGCCGGGTTGGCGAACCAAAACAAGTTCGGGGTTTACAAGCAGGGAGATCCTAGTACCAAGAAACAGCTTTTTGACGGCAGCGCTGGACCTGCTTCGCCTCCCGTTGTGTTCAACCCAATTGTGGAGCTTGGCACCACAGACTTCGGCTTCTATCTGGAGAGAGGGACGCCGAATACTCCGGGCTACGTCATTTGGTACAGCGAGTCCAGCTTGAACCCTGATGGTGACGGACAGCATTTCGCGTTCTTCACGGCGCCGCCTCTGGTTCCAGGGTTGAAGGCGTACTACGTCGGTGCAGAGGACTTGAAGCTCAATCAGAGTGACCGCGACTATCAGGACATGGTGGTCTACGTTGCAAACATCCCCGATGCCTCGACGTGGATGCTGTTCCTGTCGGGTATGCCGGCGGTGTTGATGCTTCGCCGCAAGCGGTCGTAAGTCAGAACCTTGCACCTGCAGTGCGCCCACTGCAGGGGAGACGCCAAACCGACACCGACAAAGTGTAAAAAAGTGAGTGAAGCGCCGTGCTGCAGTGAGAAGCTGCCTATCGGCGCTTTCCGTTTCGATCAGGGGCAACAGCAGAGACAATCTGGTCTCTATACAGGTTGAAGGAGCAAAGCGCCCGCGCACCCAGCACCTGCACCACTTCGTAGGTGTCCAATTTGGTGCGCGGGTTGACTTTGCCAACCGTACACCGCCGCCCTATCCGGTCGTACAGGCGGCAGCGGAAACAGCCAATGCGCTCGACGCGGTTCGTCTCCATCACAAGGTGAATTCGCCCACGAACACGCTGTTTTCCTCGCCGCGCTGCCAGACCGTTCCCAGCTGGCGGTCGCGATAAGCCGCAAGCTTCGCCGAAGCTACCTCCGCCTCCGCTATCGGCACGAGCGGCTGGTACCATACCTGGTGGGGCTGGACGCAGTGCTTGCACGGGTAGCGTGAGATGTTCAGGGTGGCTACGCCGGGCGCGTCTACCGTTATTTGCCTGTCTTCGCGCGTGTAGCGGATGGACACGGTTTTGACCGCGCTGATTTCTCCCAGCAGGCTGGCGTACTGTTTGGCGAACAGTTCAGCGAGAGCCTTCCGCTGTGGCGCGGTCGCGCGGCTATCCAGATACAGCACGCTTCGGCGTCGGGCGGAAGGCTCGGCGAGGTTGTCCTCAGCCACTACCGCTGCGAGAACGGACAGTCCACTCAGGTCGACTCCGTTCCACCTGCCTTCGCGGATGTGCCAGAACACAAGCGCCTCGCGCCCGGCGGTCACATACTCGCCAGAATAGTGGCATCCGCCCGCATACACACTGCAGGTGCGCGCCTCCGCGTAGTCGCCGCGAAGGGTTTGCGCTCCCGCAGGTAATACCAAAAGCGCGAGCAATAGGACGAACAGGATGTTCCTCATGTGATGCACCTCCTTCGTCAGGATGTATTTAGTATACCTAAATTGTGGGTGATGCAATACCGCTGTGAAGCGGACAAAACAGGGGTATAATGGGCATGGGAGGTAACGTCGGGATATGCTCAGGCGTTTCTTGGAGCAGGTGCGCATCATTCTGGAGATGATTAAGTTCGAGCACACGGTATTCGCTCTGCCGTTCGCGCTGTTGTCGGCTTTGCTGGCGGCGAGGGGGATACCGGAATGGCGCACTCTGGGCTGGATTCTGGTGGCAATGGTCGGGGCGCGAAGCGCGGCGATGGCGTTCAATCGGATTGCCGACCTGCATTACGATGCGCTGAATCCTCGCACAGCAAACCGAGCACTGCCTCGGGGTATCCTGACTGTCGGGCAGGTAGCGATGTTCACGATAGTCTCGGCGGGGGTGTTTGTGTTTGCCGCGTGGCAGTTGAACGCGCTCTGTTTTGCCCTGTCGCCGGTGGCACTTCTGTGGATCCTGGGCTACTCATACGCCAAGCGGTTCACTGCGCTGAGCCATCTGTGGCTGGGCTTGAGCCTGGGCATCGCGCCGGTGGGCGCGTGGCTGGCGGTGCGCGGGCAGTTTGACCTCGTGCCGGTGTTGCTTTCCTTAGCGGTGATGCTGTGGACGGCGGGATTTGACATCATCTACAGCCTGCAAGATGTGGAGTTTGACCGTCGGGTAGGTCTGCGCTCGCTTCCGCAGACACTGGGTGAGGCGCCCGCGCTGTGGCTTTCGCGTGTGATGCATGTGGGGATGCTGGCTCTGCTGGTGCTGGTGGGCGGAATGGCGCGGCTGAGCTGGGGATACTATGCGGGGGTAGCGGTGGCTGGCACGCTGATTGCGTACGAGCAGAGCCTTGTCAAACCGCACGACCTGAGCAGGGTTAATCTCGCCTTTTTCACGTTGAACGGCTGGGTGAGCGTGCTCCTGTTTGCTTTTACTCTGATGGACTGGTGGGTGTTCTGGAGGTAGAAGGTTGCGTATCGGTAGCGTGCCGTATCTGAACGCCAGCCCTCTGGTGGCGTGGTTCCGTTCCCCCACGGGCAGGGAGAGCGGGATAGAGGTAGTTTATCAGGTGCCGTCTCAGCTGGCACGAATGGTTAGAGGCGGCGAACTGGCGTGCGCGTTGATTTCCTCCATTGAGCTTTTTCGCCACGAGGAGTGGTCGGCAGTGCCACACATCGCCATCGCCAGCACGAGCAGAGTGCTCAGCGTGCGTCTGTTTTCAAAAGTACCGCTGGACAGAGTGCGCTCGGTGGCGCTGGATACCAGTTCGCTCACCTCTTCTGCGCTGGTGCGGGTGCTGTTCGCGCGATGGTGGGGGGCAAGACCTGACTATGTTCCTGCTGCCCCGAACCTGCAGGCGATGCTGGAGCGAGCCGACGCAGCGCTGCTAATCGGCGATAAGGGCATGCTGGCGCAGGCGAAGGACCTGTATGTCGCCGACCTGGGCGAGGAGTGGTTCAACTGGACGGGGCTTCCGTTCGTCTGGGCGTTGTGGCTGGGCAGGCGGGAGCATATCCGCCCGCGACTGGTGCAAACGCTGTTAGAGGCGCGAGACTGGGGACTGGAACATATTGACCAGATTATTCGCGCAGAGACCGCCCGGCTGGGAGTACCGGAGCCTCTGGTGCGCCATTACCTGTGTGACATCATGCAGTATCAGATGACTCCTGCGCATGAAGAGGCTCTGGTGCGTTTCCGGGAAGAGTGCCAGAAGCTGAGGCTGCTCGAGTAACAGGGTGTCACCTGCGGTATCCTCCGGCGTTTCGCAGTGCCTCCACCTCCTCGGCGGGCAGGTGGTTCAGGGGGATGTTTGCCATACGCGCCAGCGTTATCAGCCGACAGGTCATTTCAAAGGACTCCACACGCATCAGCACGTCGGGAACAGACACGTGGAACGTAATCACGCCGTGATTGGAAAGAATCACCGTTTCATGTTCCCGAACCGCTTCGCCCACCGCAGCCGCCAACCGCTGAGTGCCCGGCTGGATATAGGGCACGCGGGTCACACGTCCGATGTAGAAGATATTCTCAATGTTCAGGTCGGTTGGGATTGACAGGGAGGAGCAGGCAATGAGCGTGGAGTAGGGAGGAGAGACGTGAACCACCACCTGCGCATCGGGGCGAGCGCGATAGATGGCGCGGTGCATGGGCGTTTCCACCGATGGTTTTGCGCCCACGGATTCTTCCTGCCGGATGGCGCAGAGCGCGGTCCGTTCGGGCGTAATCTGTCCCAGCCACGCGCCGGAGGCGGAGATGAGAAATCTGTCCTCGTCGACGCGCATGCTGATGTTGCCCGAAGTGCCCCATGCCAGCCCGCGTTCGCCTAAATATCGCCCCAGCTCGCACAGCTCCTGTCGGTATCTATCCAGATCCATCGTCGCTCAATGCCTGCCGAACGCGACGCACAGTATGTCGTAACCGTTCGCGCAGGGCGGAAACACTCTCGCGAAGGAGAGGAAACTCCCCGTGTTGATAGATGGTTTTTCCTCCCACCATCGTCATCAGCACATCGCCTGCGCGGGCGGAAAAGACCAGCGCCGCGTATGGATCATACGTGGGGAAGTGGTGCCATCCTGCAAGGGAGAGCACGCACAGGTCTGCCTGCTTGCCCGGTTCCAGAGTACCGGTGCGCTCTGCCATGCCCAGAGCCTGCGCCCCGCCCAGCGTCGCCAGTTCTACCACCCGGCGTGTCGTGAGGCAGGAACTCTCTCCATGCACCGCCCGCTGAAGGGTGACAGCGCTTCGCATCTCTGCGAACATATCCAAACTGTTGTTGCTGACCACGCTGTCAGTGCCCAGCCCGACCCTGACCCCCTGTGCCAGCCAATCGCTCAGTGGGGCGATGCCGTTATATAGTTTGGCGTTGGACTGTGGGCAGTGGGCGATGGCGGTGCGTGAACTGGCGAACAGTTCGGTATGGTGCGGGCTGGTGTGTACGCAGTGAACCAGCAGAGTGCGCTCGTCCAGCCATCCCCCCTCGTGCAGGAGATCTACAGGGTGTTTGCCCTGCGCCTGCCACGGGATACCGCGCCCGTCGTACATTTGCGCGAACTTGCCTTCCCCTCGTTCCAGCAGGGCAATCTCGTCCTGCGACTCGGCGGCGTGGATGCACACGGGGTAGCCCTTCTCGCGCGTGTACTGGCGCAGGGTTTGCATGATGTGGGGACGGACGGTGTATAGCGTGTGGGGCGCAACCCCTATCTCCACCGGAGTGCCCTGCGTGGACCTGCGAAGCCACTGCAACCTGTCCTCTAAGGCGCGAAGGGTTCTGCTGGCGTCGGCATCGGGTTCGACGGCGAAAACCTCCTGGTAGACCCTCCCGCGCAGTCCAACTTGCACCATCGCATACAGCGACGCTCCGGTGTCGGTAGTATCGGCGATGGTGGTGATGCCGGAAGCAGCAGCCTCCAGTGCGCCCCACAGAGTGGAGTCCCGCCACTCCCCCTCGGAAAGCAGCTTTTTCAGCTCCACCAGCCGGCGTATCCACTCGAAAAAGGGAAGGTCTTCTATCGCGCCTCGCAGGGCGGTGAGTTCCAGATGGGCGTGAGTGTTGACCAGTCCGGGCAGGATGATGGCTTCACCGAAGTCCAGGACATCCGCACCGCCGCGTGTGCCCGAACGTCGACGCACGTCCACAATCACCCCGTTGTGCACCACCACCTCGCCCTCTTCAATAGGGTCTCGGGCGACCGGCAGCACCCAATCAGCGCGTAATATCATAGCGGCACATTCCAGGCTCGGTCCAGTTCAAAGTACGTTATATTTTTGGCATGTCCGTCGCCGAACAACACGTTGTAGCGGTAGCCCCTGTAGAATCGGCTATCAAAACATTCGGCTCGGGTGCGCATGATACCTTCACTGCCGTGCCACGCACCGCTACTGTCCATAATCACGTTCACCTCCGCGGGATACTGGAACCCAGACAGCATCATCTGCCGGAAGGCGATTTCGGTGCGGAACACGTAGCTGGTGCCGAACCTCTGGTAGGAGGAAGGCGTGGCGTCCAGCGGCTCGCAATTGAAGTCCTGATACACGTAACCGTAATCGGAAGGGCATCGCCATATCTCGGCACTGCGACAGTATGGCAGAAGCACCTCGTGCAGGAGGGGCATGTAGGGTATCCATTGCTGCCATTCAGGATAGTCGTTCCAGATTTGGGGCGTGTAGCGGTCAGTGGCGTCCACTGCCCAGGGATAACGTTCGTCATAGTCTTCGGCGTACATCATGATTGCCATGCCAATCTGGCGGATGTTGGAAAGGCAGGCGGTTTCACGCCCCTTCGCGCGGGCGCGCGAGAAGACAGGAAACAGCAATCCCGCCAGCAGGGCGATGATGGCGATAACCACCAGCATCTCAATTAGCGTAAACGCGACGCGGCGCAACATGGGTAATGCCTCCTTCAGAGTGTGGTGTTTTGCGAAGCAGACCGAATGAACGCCTGCATCAGCCTGCGTGTGGCTTCGGCTTCAGGGTCCATTTCGGGATGCCACTGTACTCCGACCAAAAAGCGCGCGTCCTCCAGCTCTATTGTTTCTATCACACCATCCGGTGCGGTAGCCGTAACCTTCATACCGGGGGCGGGCTGTTTGACCGCCTGATGGTGCGAACTCACTATCTCTATTTCCTCCCTGCCCAGTATCTGCCGAATGAGGCTGTCGCTCCGAACGGCTACGACATGACGGGCATGAGGTTCTTCGGAAGAGGTGCGGCGGTGCTTCACAATCTGCCCAACCTGAGAGGGAATGTCCTGTATCAGCGTGCCTCCGAATGCCACGTTGAGCAGCTGACAGCCGTAACAGATGCCCAGCACCGGCTTGTCCATCTCCCGAAGCAGGCGCACCAGCGCGATTTCGAACAGCGGGCGGTCTGGGGGAAGGGCGTCGGTCTGTGGATGCGCCTCTTCGCCATACAGGTCAGGCGGGATGTCCCTGCCGCCGCTGAGGATTAGACCGTCCAGCACGTGCGCATAGTGCTCGATGAGGCGACCATCCTGCCCTGTAGGGGCGACCGTTACGGGGATACCGCCTGCCTGCGCCACGGCGTCTATATACCGTTTCGCCAGCTCGGCGACGGCTTCTCCGCGCTGTTCGTAACCTGTTGTAATCCCGATGAGCGGCGATTTCATAGGCTCCCCCTTCGGCATCGTAGCCATTATACCACACACGGAGCGCGAAGGGGGAAGTTTGCCTCGTGCCGGATACTGCTACCAGTCCTGCGTGATGGGTCGGTTCCAGTGCGGGTCGTCGGGAGATAGCTCCCGCACCCAGTTCCGATAGTATATCCCTCCCAACGGCGCCCACCGCGCATGACCGTCCGCAAACACCATGTTTATCCCCCCACCGTGCCAGTCCGTCCGCTTCGTGCAGTCCCCCTGATAACAGCCCCGACCGATCCGATCCCACACGAAACTGCTACAACCACCCGTGCAATTGGAACAGTTGTATACGCAGTCCATCCACGGAT
>JABUFA010000029.1 GCA_013314755.1 Chthonomonadia bacterium | reverse complement strand
TGCAACACCTCCACCTGCGCGGGAGTCAAGGGCGAATCGACCACTGCCGCCGCTTCCGCCTGGCAGGGATGTATGCACACGGTAAAGCCTTCTTTCTCCAGACAACTGCGCAGTTTCTGAAGAAGGGGTGCATCCTGGCAAAACAGCGCTACTCTGCACACGGTTGTTCCCTCTGCTACACAGTGTGTGACCATTATAAGGTAACCACAAAAACATGTCAAGAGGTTGTGCGGAGGTCGGCGTGCTGGATGAGGAGAGTGCCCTTGTGATTGGAAATCGGAGGCTACACAGAACGAAACCTGCTAAAGCAGGTTTATAGAGTGTTGAAGCCATGCTTCAGCACAGGAGAGAGTGTCCTTGCGATTGGAAATCGCAGGCAACCCAAAACAAAACCTGCTGACGCAGGTTCATGTGGAGTGCTGAAGCCATGCTTCAGCATCAGACTCAGCCTCCGAAGGAGGCTTTGTTAAGGGTAGCCCGCAACTTTCAGTTGCAGGGTTGTATTCCTCCGTTTTATGCCAACCTTGCGATTAGAAATCGCAGGCTACACAGAACGAAACCTGCTGACGCAGGTTAGGGAGTTTGCTGAAGTAGCTTCAACACTCCAAAAGGACGCAGGTTAACGGTCTGCTGAAGCAAGCTTCAGCACTCCAAAGAGGTCTTACCCCTTCTCCTTGCGGCTCCAGCGGTCGATCGCCACCACGAGGATAAGAAGCAGTCCCACCATCATGTCCTGCGCTTCGGAGGGCACACGCGCCAGCGTGAGTCCACTGCGCAGGAAGCCCACCATCAACAGGGCAATCAGTGTGCCCAGCACGCCGCCCTCGCCGCCGGAGACGGCGGTTCCACCCAGCACCACCGCGGTGATTGCCGTGAGTTCGAACCCCAGCCCGGCGTCGGGCTTGGCGACGGAGACATGCGCGGCATAGACCACCGCCGACAGCGCGCTCATGAAGCCGGACAACGCATATACCTGTCGCTTCAAGCGGTTGACGGCAATCCCCGACAGCCGCGCGGCGGGCTCGTTCGCGCCGATGCTGAAAACCGACCGCCCCCACGCGGTGCGCGTGAGAGCTATATGGAACAGCAGAGCGCACACCGCCAGCACCCACACCTGCACCGGGATGCCCAGCACATAGCCCTGACCGAGCCAGAGGAAGCCTTCCGGGAAGTTTCGGATGGAACGCGCCTGACTCATGCCCAGCGCGATGCCACGAAAGCCTGCCATCGTCGCCAGCGTCACAATCAGCGGAGGAATGCCGACGGCGGTAATCAGCGCCCCGTTGAACACCCCGCACAGCGTTCCCGCCAGCAACGCCAGCAGGGCGGAGACGGCAATGGGCAGTCCTGCATCTTCCCACAACATGCCCATCACCATAATGCTTAAACCCACGACTGAACCAACCGAGAGGTCTATCCCTGCGGTGATGATAACCAGCGTCATCGCCAGGGCAATCAGACCAATCTCGGCGGACTGGCGAACCACCTCTATCAGGTTATCTGCGGTGAGGAAGAGGGGAGAGAGCGATTGCATCGCCGCCATTTCGACAGCCAGTAGAATCAACAGCACCGCTTCCCGACGGGGCAACCGCACCCTCATCGCCCTAACCTCCGCGTGCGCAGAGCATCTGCCACCACCGCCAGCAGTACCAGCGCACCCTGCACGCTCGGCGCCCAGTACTCCGAAACGCGGCGGAAAATCAGCCCCGTGCTGATGACCTGCAGGAGCAGAGCGCCGACCGCACTGCCCCACACGGTTCCCTGCCCGCCGAAGATGTTGACTCCTCCCACCACCACCGCGCTGATGGCGAGCAGTTCGAACCCCGCGCCGGCGTTGCTCTGGATAACGCTGAATCGCGAGGCATACACCAGCGCAGACAGACCCAGCAGGGCACCGTGAAGCACGAACACCAGCCACAGCACGCGGCGCACGGAGATGCCCATCCGTCCCGCGGCGACAGGATTGCCCCCGACGGCGTAGATGTGACGTCCCAGCGGCGTGCGAGCCAAAAGAAGCGCGGTCAGTAGTACGACCCCCATGGCAAGCAAGACGGGCACAGGAATGCCGCCTACCTCGCCGCGCCCGACCGCCGAGAAGGAAGGGGGCAGGTTGCCAATCCACTCGCCGCGTGTATACCAGATGATTCCTCCTCGCAGGACGCTCATCATGCCCAGCGTGACGATAATCGCGGGGATGCGCAGGTAAGCCACCAGCCAGCCATTCACCGCGCCAATGGCTGCACCTGCCAGCATCGGCAACAACACAATCAGCGCAAGCGGCGCTCCCGACTTTGCCGTTAACCCCGCCACCACCGCGCACACCGCCAGTACAGAGCCAGCGGAGATGTCGATCATGCCTGCGATGATGACCATGCTCATCCCGCACGCGGCAATGGTCAGCGGCGCGGCGTTAATGAGGATATCGCGCAGGTTACTCGCCTGCAGAAAGCCGGGCGTTGTGCCGAAATACGCCAGCAGTAAGAGCAAAAAGACCCCCACGCTCATCTCGCGCCCGTACTGACGCCACGCGGTGGGACGGGGGGAGGAAATCCGCTCAGAAGTCATACTGGTCGATGTTCTCGCGGGTGAACTTCATCGGCGGTCCAAGCAGAACCTGGTCACCTTCTACCTTCACCTTGCCCAGCCGTCCCGCTTCAAACTCGGTGACGCCCGGTTTCAGAGTGCCTTCCGCCACCGCTTTCGCTACGTACACGGTCAGGTAGCCCAGGTCAACCGGGTTCCACAGAATGACCGTTTTCACCGTGCCGTCTTTGACGAACTCCTTCATGCTCTTGGGAGTAGACAGCCCGACAACAGCCACCTTGCCGCTCTTGCCAGCCTGGCGCACGGCATCGGCAGCGCCCGGAAACGCCACGGAGGAAAGCCCAAACACGCCTTTCACGTCGGGATAGGTTTTGAGGATGTCCTGCGTCATGCTGAAGGCGCGTCCCTGGTCCTCTTCAGGATACTGGACCGTGACAATCTGCATCTTCGGGTATTTTTCCGCCATGTAGCGCTTCATGACTGCAATCCAGGCGTTCTGGTTGGGCGCGGTAGGCGAGGAGCTGACGATAGCCACCTTCGCATCCTCCCCTGCCTGCGAAGCCATCTCGTCCACCAGCGCACGTCCGATGTCTTCGAAGGTCGCCTGGTTCACGAAGAACTCCCGTCCCGACTTCTCAGCGTTGGCATCGGCATCGTAGGTGATAACGTGAACGCCCTTGTCGCGGGCGCGCTTGAGGGCAGGGGAGATGGCGTCCGGGTCGTTGCACGCCACGGCGATGACGTTCACCTTTTGCAGTGTCCAGCTTTCAATGAAGGGTATCTGCAGGTCTACCTTGCCCTCTGTGGGACCGTCGTAGGTGAGGTCAATATTGCCAAGTTCCTGCGCAGCCTCGCGTGCGCCGCGCTCCACCGCGTTGAAGTAGTCAATGCCCTTCAGCTTGGGCATCACCGCCACCACCAGCTTCGTTCCGCCCGGTGCTGTGGTCGTGCCGGTGGTGCTCGTCTGTTTCCTACCGCAGGCGGCAAGCAACAGCAACACACCTGCCGCTATCAGAACAACCGTTCGCAAGTGTTCATCCCTCCCACTCGTTTTGATATTGCTTTCGTGATAAGGGGAGGGAATCCTGCTGGGTTAATCCACCGGCATGACCATCGGCTTGAGAGCGTCAGGAGCAGGGGCGTTCACACGCGGAGCCGCCTGCAGAAAGCGAGTAGCGCGGGACAGATAGGGGCTGAATACTTGCTGGAGATGGGCTTGATTGGCACGCCACACAATGCTGAGGTAGAGCGCAACGTATGCGATGAACGCGATTCGAAGTGCCAGCAGTCCCAGATACGGCTTTATCCTGCGCGCCCATTCCAGTATCATCAGCGGACACACCAGCATGGTGGTTTTGGCTGCGCAGAACGCCCACATCCCGAAGTGCACCAGATACCACGCCATCACGGGGTTGGCTTCTCGCACCAGTCCATGTCGCACCAGGTAGACGGTGCTGGCCAGGTCGGCTAAGCCGAGTGCCAGCAAGAGCCATGTTTCTCGTGCCAGTCGCATTGCCATGCTCTCCTTTTAACCGAGCCTCGCGCGAGGTCATCTCTGCGCACACCTCACGTGGGCGACCTCTGGAACGCCTTTTACACAGTTCACCTGCAGAGGCTCGTCGTAGCAAATGGGTTGACCGCACCGGTCGCAGACGAACAGCCAGTTATCGCAGGGTGCTTCTGCGTTCAACGGTTGATTGCGACCGTGGTGCTTCGGTTTTTGCTCCTGTATCGCTTGCATGGCGGACCTCCCGTTTGTTTCGCCTCTGGGCGGCTCTGGCTTTGTCAACTCTGCCTGCCCTGTCCATCACATACAGACACCGTATCCAGCGACTATGTTTCACATTATATCAGGCGATATTCAAAAAATCAATATTATTTTTGATTTTTCTGATAATTTTTTGAAAAATATTCATGCCAGGTAGACGATTGAGACCCTTCGCCTCGCTGAGGGCGACAGAGGGACGCATGCCGTCCATCCCAATGCGCTTGCGCAAGCAGACCGGCTTCGTCTATAATGCAGATACCATGCCAGACATCGTTTCCGAGCTGAAAGCGGTCACAACCGCTGAGGAAGGAGAGGGGTGCACAGCATACGCACTGGATGGCTGTGTGCCTCAGACCGTCATCAAGCCCGCCTCCGTGCAGGAAGTGCGCGATGCGCTGGAGGTATGCCATCGGCTTCAAGCGCCCGGAGTAGTGTGGGGTGGGGGATCGCATGTCGGTATCGGTTCGCCCCTTCAGCAATATCTCTGGGCGATGGACATGCGCGGGCTGGCGAGCCTCAAGGACTATTCGCCGGGCGACCTGGTGGTCACCGTGGAGGCGGGTATGACCGTCAGCGCTTTGCAAAGCCTTCTGTCTCCGCATCACCAGTGGCTGCCTATTGACGTGCCCCTGCCGGATGTGCAGACCTTGGGCGGAGTGGTGGCGTCGCAGGGGGCAGGGCTCAGTTGCCAGCGTTACGGTCTGCCTCGCGAGTGGCTGCTGGCGGTGCGTGTGGTGCTGGCGTCGGGCGAGGGGGTCAAAGCGGGTGTGGGCGTGGTCAAAAACGTTGCTGGCTACGACCTGCCTCGTCTTTTCGCCGGTTCCTGGGGCACGCTGGGCGTTCTGGTGGAACTCACCTTCAAAGTGGCTCCTCTGCCGGAGGTCTCCCTTGCTGTGCGTTCGGACGTCGCCGACGTGGCGCGGCTGTTCGAGTTACAGGATGCGCTGAACCATCCCCTCCTGCAAGCAGAGATGCTGGAAGTAACCTATGGACGCGAGGAAGGATGGCGTCTGTATTGCGGGCTGGCGGGGTTTGAAGAGGATGTGCGCTGGCAGTTTGACCTTCTGCGCGAACGGACTCATTCCGAATGGGCACAGATAGAGGCAGATGAGGTGGAGTGGTTGCGTGACCGTTACCTGCTTGCCAGTGCGGTGTGTCGCTGTCGGTGCGTGGTGCCGCCGGCACAGACGGCGGACATGCTGGTGTGGACACACCAGCGCTTTCCTGATGCTAACCTGCAGGCACATTTCGGGGCAGGCATTGTGTATGTATGGTGGGAAGAGACCGTGCCCGACGTGCAGGCGTTACGGGAACTGCGGGCGCAGGCTCACGCACTGGAGGGCTTTTGCGTGCTGGAGAAGGCGTCCGCAGAGATAAAGCGCGAAGTGGGCGTGTGGGATGCTGTACGTGGCGGCGTTGGTGTGCTGCGGCGGCTGAAAGAGGGCTTTGATCCGCATGGGATACTGGCGCCCGGCAGGTTTGTGGAGGGGCTGTGATGCAGGAGTTTCGCAGTGAAGACCTGCTGAAGTGTATCCACTGTGGTTTATGCCTCCAGGCGTGTCCCACCTACGTGGAAGCGGGCAGTGAAGCCGACTCGCCGCGCGGGCGCATCTACCTGATGCGGGCGGTCGCTGAGGGGCGTATCCAGTGGCAGGCTGGCGCGGTGGAGCATATCGACGCCTGTCTGGGATGTCTGGCATGTGAGACGGCGTGTCCATCTGGAGTGAAGTACGGGTGGCTGATAGAGATTGCCCGGGCGCAGGTAGAGCGTTCACCTGCCCGGTCGGGTGTGCGGCGGCTGGCGAGGAAGTGGCTTCTGGACATCATGACTCAACCTCGCGCTTTTGCCCTGGCACTGAAGGCAGGGCGGGTGTTTGCGCCGTTGTTTGGCGGTGGCTCGCTGCCTGTGCCGTTTGCGCGGTTGCTGGGTGCGGGGATGGTGGTGGCGAAGCTGCCCCAAGTGCGCAGCGGTACAAGCCACACCAGGCTGGCAGGCGTCTATCCGCCGGTGGGCGAACGGCGGGACAGGGTGGGACTATTAACAGGCTGTGTGGCGTCGGTGCTGTTCCATGAGGTGAACGCGGCGACGGTTGCGGTTTTGCAGCGCAATGGCTTCGAGGTGGTAGTGCCGCCGGAGCAGGGCTGTTGTGGCGCTCTGCATCTGCACAACGGCTTCCCGGAAGAGGCACGGCGGCGGGCACTGCGTTTGATAGAGTGTTTCGAGCGGGCGGGGGTGGATGCAGTTATCGTCAACTCGGCGGGCTGTGGTTCCACCATGAAAGAGTACGGCAGGCTGTTTGCCTGTACCCCTCATGACGAGCGCGCACGCGCTTTTTCCGCAAAGGTAAAGGACATTATGGAGTTTCTGGCAGAGGTGGGTATTGCGCCGCCGGAACATCCCCTGACGGGGCGAGATGGGCGTTCGGAGCTGGTGGTGACCTATCATGACGCCTGCCATCTGGCGCATGCACAGGGAATACGTCGACAGCCCCGCGAGATTATCCGCAGTATCCCCGGCGTGAGACTGGTAGAGCTGGACGAGGCAGATATGTGCTGTGGGAGCGCAGGGATTTACAATCTGCTACAGCCCGAGATGGCGTCACGTTTGCTGAGGCGCAAGGTAGAGCGCGTCCGCGCGACGGGGGCGGAAATCGTGTTGACTGGCAATCCCGGCTGTCTGGCGTGGATTGCTCAGGGGCTGAATGACCTGCCGGAGCCTGTGGCTATCATGCATCCTGTGGAGCTTCTGCATCGTGCCTATCACGGGGAAAGCGATACCCTTTACCATCCCCGTTAAATAATCAGGTATCTGTATATTGCCATCTATCCCCGTCAAAATGCTGTTTTTCACGTAAAATCGTTTGTACTTGTTGACTTTCGTGTCCCGGTGGCTTAAAATCCTATTGTGAAATGGGGCAGTTCATCTCTCTTTGGGAAGGAAGGGAACTGAAGTGGACGGGGTAACCATGGACAGTGAATGGCTACTTGATCAGTTAGAGGCGGACGGGGGGGCAACACAGGTTCTGGCGCGATACGTGAAACAACAGGTTGGTGAGGGGCTGGAGTTCAGCAATGAAATCGCCCGCGTGGTGTTGTCCAGCAACGGCTGTTACTACGAGTTCCGCGACTTACCGGAGGAGTTTTCGGGTGCACTGGGGGAGTTTACTCATCAGTTTATTGGAGTGGGAGACGCTCTTGCTCTGCTGGAGAACCTTTACGAGTTACCCCGTACCGACCTTATCCATGAAGTGACTGAGTTCTCGCTCTTTGTGGTTTACGACCGTTTTGACTGGATCAGCTACCAGAACATCTACGCTTATCATTGCCAGCGCGGTGCGTTGAGCGATTCGCTGATTGAGTATGTGCGAGGGAACATTCGGCACGGACATCTGCCTCGGTTCTTTAAGGTGCGTCTGCTGTCCAAACGTGCGCCCGAAGGGCTGATCTTTACACATGGCATGGCGTTTTTCATTGCCAATCCGGGCGAACGGCACCTGCTGGTACAGATACCCTACGGCTCCGGGAATGTGGTTGATGCTCTGGCTCGCCCGCTGAGTGTACAACTGCATTAAACAGGAATCCGCGCTTTACAGGGCGAAAAGCGAAAGGCGAGAGCAAACCATTCTGAAGGGAGCGTACGATGTATCTACGCCGTGTCTGGTTCAAGCACACGCTACTGGGGCTACTTGCCGTGGCGGTGCTGGTCGGGGCGGGCATGTTCTGGATTCGCTATTTCAATCCCTTCCGCGTCAAGCCTGCTGACATCAATACAAAGGACTGGATACTGTTCGTATCCGACCGTTCTGGCAACCCTGACCTCTGGGTGATTCGTCCGGACGGGAGTGGGCTTCGCCAGATAACCACAGACCCCTCTGCAGAGACCGATCCCGCCTGGTCGCCCGATGGGCGGCTGATTGCGTTCATCTCCGACAGAGAGAATCGCGTGCCTCAGCTGTTCTATGCCGACCCAGAGTGCAGGCGGGTCCAGCAGCTGACCGTCAGCGTGGGAGCAAAGGAGAAGCCACAGTTCCTGCCCGACGGCAAGCATATCATCTTCCTCCTGCAGGGGCAGGTTCTGCTGATGGATATCGAGGGCGGCGAGGCGGAGAAGATTATGCCTCCGTTTGAGCTGGAACAGCAGTGGCGCAACACTTTCGGAGGCAGTGTGCTGTTCCGCGAGCCGACATACGATACCGAGAAGCGGATTGTGTACGCGGTACAGCGCACCGAGGGGGGCGAAGTGCTGGTGCGCTACAAACGGGGCGGCGCCGACCACGAGCACGAGGGGGAGACGCAACAGGAGACTCAGCAACTCCCCTTGCCTTCCACGCAGAAGCTGCCGGAACCCATTATCGGCGGAGAGGAAGTACACGTTGCTCTTTCGCCGGATGGTACGCAGTTAGCGATTACAGTTATCGGCAACAGGCAGCTGGGTCACGTCGTAGCGCTGTACAATCTGGTCACCGAGACGATGCAGCCTCTCTGGCGCAGCGAGGGCGACGTGGCGCCGGGGGTAGTAGTCTGGGCGCCGGAGGGAACCCATCTCGCCTTTGAGATGTGGCGTATTAAGGGCGAGGAGAAGGACCGGGCAGGAATCGGCGTGATGGGCATCGGCGACCCGGAACCGCGGCTGATTGTCAAAGGCAACGCGGTGACCCCCACCTGGTCGCAGGGTGGCACGAGCCTGGTGTATGTGAAGTTTCGGGAGGATGGCGGGCGTGACCTGTGGATAGTGAGCGCAGACGGCTCAGATGCCCGGCGATTGACCGATGGCACGGGCGATAACTATGCGCCCGCGTGGTCGCCCCATCCGTAAAGAGGTATAATGAATCGTGGGTACCGAGCCAGCCGGGCGGCTGCCTCGCCCTCTGGGGCGGGGAGGAAAGTCGGGGCTCCACAGGGCACGATGCCGGATAGCGTCCGGGAGGGGCGACCCTACGGAAAGTGCCACAGAAAACACACCGCCAGCGGTTCAGCGTTTGCTGAATGCGGGCAAGGGTGAAAAGGTGCGGTAAGAGCGCACCGCAGTGGCAGTAATGCCACTGGCAGGGCAAACCCCATCGGGAGCAAGGCTGAATAGGGAGGCGGTGAGGTGCGCCCGCTGAGCCTCCGGGTACAGCCGCTAGAGGTGTCGGGTAACCGGCGCCCCAGAGAGATAGCCGCCGCCTGCCCTTTACAGGCAGGGCACAGAACCCCGCTTACAGGCTGACTCGGCGCCCCTCGGGAAGCAAACAACCTGCGATATCTCGCTCGTGCGAGGGAACTTTCACCTCCAATCCTCCCTGCGCTACGGCGATGGTCTCCGTGTATACCGTTTTCGCAGAGGAGGGTTCCCACCACACAATCCTGTATCTTCCCCGTTTGATGTCCGGTATCTTCAGGGTAATCTGCGCTTCCACGGGCTGTTCACGCCACAGATACCATATGGCGCTCTGGCCGTTGCCGCAGGCGGCCGCCTTGCTGGGCGGGGCATAGGGAGCCAGCGTGACGCTGTCCAGCGTGAACCAGTCGGGTCCCGGGTTGAAGATGGAGACGGTGTGCTTGCCCGCAGGCACAGGGAAGGAGATTTGCCTGTTCACGAAAGTATCGCGCTGTGCCGACGGGAACTTCTCTTCAACGACGGTGCGATTGTCCAGTTTGACGACTATAGCCGCGCCACTGCGGGCGACGGTGCCCACGTGTAGCGTACACGTTCCATCTCTGGCGAACTGCACCTCCAGCACCACAGGCTCCCGGCACATATCACGATGCGACTCGCCCTGAACAAACCGCGATAAACGCGACAGCCCCTCCACCGGCGAGCCGTCGGTCGGCACAGAGAAGCGATATTGCGTAGTGGCTTCCCATCCGCCGCCCGGCGAGAAGCGAAACGGCGCCTGTGCATCCGATAGCACTCGTGCAGGTAATGCCTGCCAGAGGCGGTCGGTGGAGTAATTTGCCATCTTCAAGAATTGTGAAAGCGACGCCCAGTAAGGGTACCATTTGCGCGATTCGGTGGTCTCCCAGGACCACCACTGTGCTGCGCCTGCCAGTCCGCGCATGACGCCCACCCATAGCCCCTGCCGCAGGAAAGCTTCATCGTTCCACTGCTGGGGATTTGCGCCACCCCATTCACCGATAAAAATGGGCTTGTTCCACTGGTCGGGGTGCATTGCCAGCAGAGTGCCCGCAATGTCCGGCACATAGTAGTGAGGCTGGTAATAGTCCATCTCCTGCCACAGTGAGGGAACGTGCATGGCGGAGCTGGTAGTGATGAGGTGTCGGTGTGTGTCTATAGACCTCAAGAACTGCGCCATCTGCTGGTGCCACTGCGCAACGACCTCCCACCTGCCGCTGGCGGAAGCGTCGGTCCATTCCACCTCGTTGAACAGCTCCCACGCCATGATATGCGGCGAGTAGCCCCATCGCGCGACGAAGTAACGGTATTTATGGCGCGTCAGCTCTATGGCGCGAGGGTGGGTGAAGAACTGCTCCGGCGATTCGAGAAAGCCGCCGTTCTGCCTGTTCCAGGGGTTTTCTGCCCAGTTTGGGTTCGTTCGGGTGGAGTATTGCCCGTGATGCTGAAGGGTCAGCTGGATGAAAATGCCGTACCTTTCCGCAAGGCGCACGATTTCCTCTAGGCGTCGGATAACCTCCATGTCCAGCCAGCCGGGTTCCACCGGCTTATTCATCACCCAGTCGGGGTTTTTACCGTCCCAGTGACACAGCCACACCCTTGCCCAGTTCATGTTCGCCCGCGACATCTGCTCGAAAAAGACAGGGTAATCGGT
Organism: Chthonomonadia bacterium; assembly: GCA_013314755.1. Lineage (GTDB taxonomy): Bacteria > Armatimonadota > HRBIN16 > HRBIN16 > HRBIN16 > HRBIN16. The sequence goes on along the minus strand of JABUFA010000029.1, from coordinate 35,373 downwards.
ATTCTGGGTTCTCCATGCAACGTTCTGCCCAAGGGGATAGAAGACCTTACCCGTGTCGGTGACAAACTGCTTCAGGCGGGGATGCTTCCGAACGAAACCCTGCAACGCCTGCGGTGAAATCGCTTTAATTTCTAATTGCGCCTGTACAGAAAGCGGAGCACCGTTTCTGAGCAGTCGCCATTGAATGCGCCCGGAGCGAACAGGGGTTAGCCTGACCTTCCATGTGCTATCGCCGTCCCAGAAAGCGGGCTGGCGAACCGTTTCGCCCGTGGGCAGGCGAATCTCTGCAACGATGTCGTTATCCACAGGCGAAAAGGGATTCCCCGACGGTTTCAGCTGGAATCTCCATTCGTGCAGGTGAAAGGCTCTGGCGTTTGCGGATTGCCACCCGGCTTCCGATGTGGACTTCTGCATAGACTGTACCTCGCTTCATCGGCATGTGCTTAACTTTGTTTTCGCCCTTCGCAGGCGTTCTACCTTTGTCCACATCAGAGAAACGCACCCTTGCAACAAGAAGTTGCGGGCTACTTTGGAATGCTGAAGCATGGCTTCAGCAATCCATACCTGCGTGGAGGCTAAACTGTTGCAGAATATCAGAAAGTATGATATAATGATGATATCATCTTGAAATCAGGAGGCACAAGATGGAACCCATCCGCGAAAGTAAGGCTTGGTACACCAATGGCTTTGTGGTGCTGGTGCTGCAGATTGCTGTGCACGTGCTGTGTATCTGGCTGATTATCCGGTCGGCGATTGACCAGGACATCGCATGGCCCGGCAGGTTCTGGTACGGCATCATCTTGCTGGTGCTTGCCAGTTTCCTGTGGTCCGGGTTCTTTGTGGTACAGCCCAACACGGCGCGGGTTGTGGTGTTCTTCGGGCGGTACGTGGGGTCGGTGCGCGAAAGCGGCTTCTGGTGGACGAATCCGTTCACCCTGCGACCTCGCGTCTCTTTGCGAATCCACAACTTCAACAGCGACAAGCTGAAGGTCAACGACGCGCTGGGCAACCCGATAGAGATTGCGGCGGTAGTGGTCTGGCGCGTGGTGGACTCGGCGAAGGCGCTGCTGGAGGTGGAGAACTATCCGGAGTTCGTGGCGACGCAGAGCGAGACCGCCATTCGTGCTCTGGCGACCCGGTATCCTTACGACTCGCACATCGAGGGAGAGGCGTCTCTGCGTGGCAACCCGGAGGAGATTGCCCAGGAGCTGAAGCGAGAGGTGCAGGCGCGTTTGGAGGTCGCCGGGGTGGAGGTCATTGAGGCACGTATCAGCCACCTCGCATATGCTCCTGAGATTGCCCAGGCGATGCTGCGCCGTCAGCAGGCGGAGGCAATCATCGCTGCTCGCCAGCGCATCGTGGAGGGCGCGGTCGGCATGGTAGAGATGGCGTTGCGCCAGCTAAGCGAGCACCAGGTGGTGGAGCTTGACGAAGAGCGACGGGCGGCGATGGTGAACAACCTGCTGGTTGCGCTGGTTTCAGAGCACGAAGCGACGCCGGTCATCAACACGGGGACGCTGTATGCCTGAGAAGAAGCGTTTTCTTCTGCGCATTGACGAAGAGTTATACGCGGTTCTGGAAAAGTGGGCGGCGGACGAGCTGCGAAGCGTCAATGCGCAGATAGAGTATCTGTTGAAAGAGGCTGCACGGAAAGCCGGGCGGTGGAAGTCTTCTGCGTCCCCGAAGGGACAAAAAGAAGGGGAATAAAGAGCGAACGGCACGAGAGAAACCTCTCGTGCCGCTGGAGTGAGGGAGACAGGCGATAACGAGTATCGCTATAGCATCAGGTACTCGCGTAAACCCCTGCGCTTTGCGGCGTCTTTGAGTTTACGCATTGCCTGCGCTTCAATCTGGCGCACACGTTCGCGCGAGATTTTCAGCGCTTCTCCTATCTCCTGTAAGACCTGCTCCTCCTGGTCGCCGTAGCCCAGCCGCCGGATGATAACCTGCCGCTCGCGGTCGGTGAGTTCGGTTTCCAACAGTTCATCCAGCACCTTGCGCCGCTCCATTTCCAGAATGACCTCTTCGGGGTCGCGCACGTTCTGGTCATGGATCAGCGAGCCCAGTGAGGTATCCTCTTCCTCGCCGACCAGCATATCCAGCGACAGTGGCTCCTGCGCTGCCTGCTGGAGCTGCAATATCTTCTTGGGCGATACTCCCATTGCTTTCGCCAGCTGCTCGATGCTCGGCTCGTCGCCGGTTTCCCGGCGCAGGCGTTCCCGTTCGCGCTCCATCCGGCGCAGTTGTTCGGCAACGTGGGCGGGAATACGCACCGTCTTCGCCTTGTTGTCTATCGCCCGCCCGATAGCCTGTCGGATCCAGTGGGTAGCGTACGTGCTGAAACGATAGCCCCTGGATGGGTCGTACCGCTCCACAGCGTTCATCAGTCCGATGGCGCCTTCCTGCACCAGGTCCTCAAAAGGCACCAGCGCGTTGCGATAGTGCTTGGCGATGTTCATCACCAGGCGCATGTTGGCTTCCACCAGCTTCTGGCGTGCCTCTTCATCGCCCTTGCGGGCGCGCTCTGCCAGCTCCTGCTCCTCTTCTGGCGTGAGCAGGGCAACGCGAGTCAGCCGGTTCAACAGCGACGGCACCTCGGACGACGCTGTTTTGCGGTTCGCTGTCAGGGTCGGAGTGCCCTGTGAGCTTCCTCTTCGGTTGATTGGGTTGTTGCTGTTCATCTTGTTCCTCGAAAGTCAGTCACGCCAGCAGGTCCTGCACTCATTCCCTGTTTGGCAGGACACTCTACACTCGGATTTGGTTTCGCTCTTTTATCCCTATTTAAGTGTACCCAAAGGAAATTACGTTGTGCAACTCGCAGAATGTTGCTGGTAGAAATTACGCCAGCCTCTAATGACATTCCTTCGTACAGATATAACGGTAGCGGTCTCCTTCTTCAGAGACCTCTATGTTTGCTGGTGCGCCGCAACGGGGGCAGGTCAGCTCGTCCAACATCAGCAGGATATAGACGCTTCGATACTCGTTCGAGATATAGATATCGTGCAGTATCCAGCCCTGGTCTAAAAGTTCGTTCACGATGTTGGCACGAACTTCTACCACCTTGCGGACACGGTGCATGTCGAACTCTTGTCCGATTTCGTGCTGTTCCATCGGTTGCACGCGAACACACGCCGTATCCGGCTCCTTACTTCCACATTACCTCGCCGGAGTCCTGCCTGGCGGTGCGCATTTTTATATACGTGGCGTGCGCTATTTCGTGATGCGGCGTGCCCCAAGATACCGCTGGCGATAGTAGCCCTCGTTCAGGCTGTCCACACGCACGCGCCCGCCTGCGCTGGAAGCGTGAATAAACTTGCCGTTGCCGATGTAGATACCCACATGCGATGCTCCGCGGCGATAGGTCTGGAAAAAGACCAGGTCGCCCGGCTTCAGCTGGTCACGCGGCACCCGCTTGCCCATCCGAAACTGTGCGCTGGCAGAGTGGGGCAGTTCCACCCCCGCTTTGTGCCGAAAGACGTAGCGTGTAAAGCCCGAACAGTCAAACCCGCTGCGCGAAGAGCCTCCCCATCGGTAACGCACGCCCTGAAAGCGCGACGCAGTGCGCACAATGGCATTGCCTGTTGTCGTTCCCCCTCCATCGCTTTGCCTGGCTGCCGTACGCGTGCCGCCGTTCTTGGAGGCTTTGGCGGTTTTGGGATGGGATGGCTTCGCCTTCGCTGGTCGCTTCGCCACCTTCTGAGGCGTGTGCCTTGTCGTTGCCTTTGCGGTTAGCGTGCCCGTCACTTTCACCAGGTCATCACGTACCCAGCCCACACGACCGCTGGCAAGCTTTACCTGTAGCCAGTTGCCGCTTCGTGCCGTTACCAGAACAGAATGCCCTTTGTCCAGCAGAACGATGGAACGGTCGGTCCGGTTTGGCGCATAGCGAACGCACACCCTGTCGGCGTTGATGACTGCGGTTTTGCGCATGGTCGCCGGCACCACTTTGGGCTTGACCGCTGGCGGGATTTTCAGGCGAGTTCCCGGCTTGAGCGAGTCCGGGTTTCTCAAACCGTTTGCTTTCACAATGTCCTCGGGCAGAACATGGTATTGCTTCGCCAAGGACCACACCGTATCGTTCTCTTTAACCACGATCACGCGCTGGGCATCAGCACCCGTTATCCACAACGCACTGTATACGATTGTCAAACTGCAGAGTGTGAGCCATTTCCGCATTGGTTCACCTCCCGAGAGTGTGTTGTTGGCTCGAAGCCGACCACGGCGTTATCCCGACAGCACAACGCCTCGTGACTATACCCATTCGACGATGCTGTTGTCAAGTCCTGCAATTTCCTTCGACTCCTCCGTAATTTTTCCATGAAAGGTTGACCCACCGGGTAAATGGCGGTCATAATATTATCGGAGGTGATGTGGAAAATGCCTACTTACGGTTACCGATGTGATAGCTGCGGTGTGGAGTTTGAGCAGTTTCAGCGCATTACCGAGCCGCCGTTGACCGAGTGCCCGCAGTGTGGTGGCACGGTGCGCCGGCTGTTGTATCCGGTCGGCATTCTGTTCAAGGGTCCCGGTTTCCATATTACCGATTATCGTAAATCGGACGGTTCGTCATCGGAAAAGAAGTCGGAGGGCGACTCGGGCAAAAAAGAGGAGAAGATTGCCGGCATTGTGTAGTGGAGGCGAGACGGGTCGTCGAAGAAAAGAGCCGGAGAGGATTTCCTCTCCGGCAATGCTTTTTAGGTGCGTTACCTCTCGCTTTCGATGAGCAGGTTACCCGTTTTCGGGTCGTAGTGGATTTTGACATCCATCGCATCACGCACGAACGACAGAGGCACGATGGTGCGTCCCCGGTCGATGAAAGGTGCCACTTCCATCGGCAGGGTCTGGTTGTTCACTCGTGCCGATGCAGAGCCGATTCTCAGCTCTATTTCACGCTCGGCGTTGACTGCTCGGACCGTGCGTGACTGAGGATACCAGAAGAGCCATCCGCCGGTGTGTTCGAAAATCTGGCGGAACGGCGCCAGCGGCACACCATCCTGCACGCGCGGCGGCACGTCAAAGACGATGCGGGTATTGTCGAACACCACCTGGAAGGTGGAGCCGGGAATAACCAGCTTATCGCCTGCACGCACGCGATTGGGATTGGTGATGCCGTTGACCGCGGCGACCGCTTCGGGCGAAACGCCGTGCTTCTTCGCGATGCCTATCAGGGTATCGCCCTTGCGCACCTCGTACACCGACTGTGGGGTGGGCGGTGCCATTGCCACCATCTGCGGCACAACCAGCTTCTGACCAGCAGGAGCCGATGATGCCGACAGCATCTCCATCTGGCGGTCTGCCTCGGCGATGTTAGCAGGCGACTGTACCGACACGCGCGGTTCCGATGTCGGGATAGTGTTGCGCTGTTCGCCCAACATGGTTGCGGGGACGGTTGCACGTGCTAACTGCTGAGGTTTGGAAGGTGCCGCTTCGATCTCGCCGGCAGTACGCTTCACCCCGATACCCGTAACGGGAGAAGGCATCGACTCGCGCACAGCGGAGTAGGGAACTGCCTCTGCGGGCTGCAGCGTCAGTGCACTGCCCGACGGGGTAAGCAGGATGTCGGGAGAGCTGGTCGCAGCTTCTGGCAGGCGCGTCTCACGCACCGTTTGACCGCCCGGGTTGTTGACCAGCACGCGCACAGGCGCTGCTCTATAGGTGTTCCGCCCCTCATCTACGCCCAGTGCTTCGATAAGGTGCCATCCGTTATCGACGGTTGTTGTATCCCATGTATAGGTATAGGGCGGAAAGTTACGCAGGGTTTTGAACTGGCGGTCGATGAACAGGCTGACGTACGCCCTGCCGAGTTGCTCGTTGACCCGCAGGCTGATCTCCACTTTGCCCGACACGGCAGTGCCGTTCGCCGGGGAAACGATAGCGAGAGGCAGGTTGGTAAGAACAGGTGCCTCAACGACTACGCTGGTGCGCGTGGTGCCGACCGTGCCATCCGCTTCGAACGCTTTAAGAGTGATGGTGTGTTTTCCCGCACTGAGGTAAGCGGGGTCAAGCATGAACGAGGCAACGCCGCGTTCGCTGGGAATATCCAGAGACTTCTCGGCGAAAAGCACGTTATCCACCCACAGTTCCAGCTTCACTATCGCCTTGCCCTGGTATCGCACCGACAGCTCCCTGGTCACCTGCAGTGGTTGTGCGAAATCCTGCGTGTTAATCACCTGCAGGCGAGGTGTGTTGCCGGGAACTGCTTGTACGTTTGCCGGCAGCCATGCTGTGGACGTCAACAGCGCGGCTGAAACGGCAAGAACGCACATCGTTCGTCTCATACACCTGCCTCCTTTGTTAAGGGTTTGGATTCACGGTTGGCATCACGCCTGGCGTAACAGGCACTCTACGCTACCATAACTTCGCGCCTGTGTCAACCCTTTCCTGCCTGTTCCTGCAGATTTCCGCGAAATTTTAGCCCGGGCAGAAGTCGTACATGCGCGTGTTAAGGATAACGCTCATCGCGCTCCAGAAGGCGCCCACGCAGTACTCGCCCAGAATGACCCCGAACATGAAGGGCATCATCTGACGGTTCAGCTTGTAACCGCCGTAGCGCAGAACCAGCCATTTGATGACGCTGGCAATCAGCAGGCACGACCAGAAGTACTCCACCCCAAAGTTCAACGAGAGGGCGTAACCGGCGGGGTGGAAGGGCCACCATAAGAATCGCATCCGCGCCAGGTGCATTAGCGAAGCTGCGGCGAAACCAAAGAGCACGGCTAACATGCCTGTGATACTCGGCTCTCGCGGCGAGCGCAGGATGCTCTCTAACCAGTAGTAGTTCCCCCAGTTGTGCATATCCATATAGTCCACGCCGGTCGTATTGGCATATTTCAGGTGGAGCGCTGCCCAGTAGGATGCCAGTCCGCCGAAGAACATGGCAAACATCATCACCCAGCCCATGCCCTTCATGTTGACACCGCCCTGCTGTGCCATCTTCATGGCTTCCAGCTGGCAGGGCATGGGGTGTGTTCGGTAGCCTCGCCCGCTAAACCACCAGAACATGGTGAACATGGTCAAGCTGGGCGCACCGATGGCGGTGGAGCCAAACGCCATGATGAGGAACGTCTGTGCGTTCATTCCCACCACCTCGTGTGCAGGAGGTCCCAGCTCTGCCCGTACGCGAGTGATGCCGATAGATATGATGTAGAATATGAGGAAAAATAGTACTGCTACCCACAGCTTCATGCCCGCAGCGACACAGAAGGCAATCAACAGAACAGTGCCCAGCACGAATCCAGCCACAGCACTGCGATAGGTCAACGCCTCACGGGAGTCGTCAATGCCTGCGTAGCGGGGGTTAATCGCCTTGCGCCACACTTCGCGAATGTGATTGCGTGCGCCCCACAGGGCGAAGGTGACGATGGCAAACCACGCTCCATACGACTGCTCGTTGAAGAAGGGGAAAGTATACGGCTGTCCCTGTTCAACACCCAGAGCCGTCGCCACCACGCGCAGAGCCATCTTCAGCAGGAAAAAGAACCAGATGGAGAAAGCGAGGTCTACCGGTAGGAAGTAGCCCAACGCGATGATGAACGGATAGAGGGGCAGGGGGAACCAGCCGATACCGTTCCACGGCGGGGTGGTAAAGTATTGCTGGAGGTTGCGCGAGGGGTCGTCGTGTCTGACCACAATCTGAGGGATGGCTGGGAACAGCACGTGCAGTCCGTTCAGCACGTCCAGCGAGCCTCCAAGCAGCGCTCCCAGGATCAACGGCTTCTGCAGGAAGAAGCTGGTGTTTCCTCCATGTGCGGTCATCGCCATGGGCAGCTGAACGATGGGGTAAGAGAGCTTCTCGTTCTCCATCCACTGCTTGCGCAGGATGACGTTCATACAGACCATGACCAGCCCCATCACACCGATGAACAGGCTCCAGATGAGCACAGGCTTCAACCAGACATAGATACGCCCTGCGATGTACAGCGAGCTGTGTCCCTCATAGTAGGGGCGCAGGAACTCTTTGTCCTGAACGGTGAGCCATTTGGGAAAATAGTGATTGAACAGCTGGTCCCAGCCGTTGGTATCGTTCGCACCGTAGAAGGGCATGGATAACGCGGGAATACCCAGTTGCAAGGTGTCGTGCCCGGCGAGCGCAGAAGCAATCGTAATCATGACGTAGATGACAATCAGCTCGCCCTGTGTGAAGGCGAAGCGAGGGGCAAACCGTTTCAGCACCAGTATGTTGAGCAGGATAAGAATCATCAGGCAGAAAACGGTGTTCCAGAAGAGAGACATCGCCGTCGCGTGGTTGAGGTGCCAGATACCCTCTACCTGAATAATCCAGTAGGTGTTGACGGGGATAAGCAGGGTGCCGATAATCACCGAGCGCAGGGTAACCCCCCGCTCGCGAACGGCTTCCTCGACGCCTTCTTGCTCCGCGGGTCGTGCAAGCGTTGCAGAAGGAGTCTGCACCGCAAACAGCGACTGCCAGACTGCTCGCATCAAAGTATGCCTCCAGCCACCGAACTTTTACGCTCTCATTTTATGACACCCCCCATACTTGTTGCAAGTACTGAATGGTATAATGCGAGGGAACAGCTAGAGGACAAACGCTTGCCTGGCGAGAATCTGAAATAGCGCATCAGAAGAAGCGACGAAAGGGGTCTTAGCAGATGCTGGAGGAGACGCCCAGGAGATCGACGGAAGCCAGAGTAACGGGTGTGATAAGACAGATAGTGATATGGGTCGTATCGCTGGCGGTAGTGGCGGCGGTTGTCGGCATGTTTTACCGCACGCGGTATACGGGTCCCCTGGACGAGGCGATGGACTACGGGCAAATCGCGTACAACATCTCGAAGGGGCGCGGTTTTGTCACGAACAACATTGTGCCGCTGGGGCTCTATTTCTGGAAAGATGTCAGGGAGGCGTATGACCTGGAACACGGTCCCCTCTATCCGATTTTCCTTGCACCGATTATCGGCGTGCGGGGCGCACAGGACAGTACCCTGGTGCTCGGCTCGCTGATATGGTTTGTGCTCAGCCTGCTTCTGGTGTATTTTGTGGGCAGTCGTCTGTTCAGCCAGCGCGTGGGCTACTGGGCGGCAGGGATACTGCTCCTGTCGGAAGGTGCGCTGACGATGATGGCGATATCGGGGACGCCTACCGCAATGGCAGGATTCCTTCTGCTGGCAACCTGCTATCTGCTGTATCGCCCCAGTTCCGAGCAGTTAGACCCGGACGCCGGACAGGTAGTGGAGATGTGGTCGCCTCGGCGACCACGGCGCAGTTTCGCTGCCGGCGTGCTGGCGGGATTGGCTTACCTGACGCAGCTTTCGCTGTGGCTTCTGCTGATACCCGCTACCATCTATCTGGCGATTACCAACCCCGAACGTCGCGCCAAACACGTTGCCCTGTTTCTGCTGGGCTTTGCGGTTATCAGCCTGCCCTACTGGATACGCAACACGCGCCTGTTCGGCAATCCGTTCTTCAACCTGCGTGTGTACGAGGTAGGCATGGCGACCAAGCCTTATCCGGGCTATTCGTTGTATCGCTACTATGAAGAAGGGAAGCAACCTCCCAGCGTAACCTCTCTCTTTCTGGAGAATGCCCAGCAGGTTCTGGGCAAATGGTCGCGCAACCTGCGTGGTGGACTTGGTGCACTGTTGACGTTTCCCAACCCGGTCGTGATGGCGCTGGCGTTTGCAGGGCTATTCGTGCCGATGCGTCTGCGTGCGCTGGCGCTGTGGCGCAATATGATATGGTGGACGGCGATACTGGTTCTACTGGGTTGTTCGTTTGGGGTTCCCGGCGTTAACGTGTATGCGCTGATGCCTTTTGCGGTAGTTTTCAGCGTGCTCGCGCTGGGCGCTCTGGAAGACATTGTCCAGCGTATGTTCGAGGAACCCGTGCGCGTGTGGCGTGTGGGGCTGACCGGGATTGTGCTGATATTGCTGGTTCCGCTGGGGCTGTCGTTCGTTTTCCGCGAGCCGAAAGCGCCTCGTGAAGAGCTGATAGCGTTCAGCATTATCTCCCAGCGGCTTGACCGAATCATCTCTGACCTGAAGGCGCGCAATCCACAGGGGAACCTGCAGACGCCGCTGGTTGGCATCAGCGATGTGCCCTGGCGGGCGGCATGGTACACCCATCATGTGTGGGTATGGCTTCCCGAGACGCCGCTGGTGCAGGTGCCGGTGCAGATGCGGCAAGGACAGGTAACGTTCACCATCAACCAGCCTGTCCCGAACATGTCTGCCGCGCGTGACATTCTTCAGAAAGTTCAGCCTCTGTTCGCTATCATCACCCCTGCGGTGGGCGGTGCACCGGACGGAGAGAGGCTCCAGGGATGGGCTCAGCACTACCAGCAAGCCGCGCAGTTCGTGTTCCAGTCGTACCTGGTGCGCGACCAGAAGCAGGCACAGCAGGTTGCACAGGCGTGGAAATCGCGAAGACGGGCACCGTATGACCCGGTGGCGGGGGGCATATATCCCATTCCGCAGGCGACGGCAGGACGTATCATCACCAACTTCGAGCCTCCACGCTGGATACTGTTTATATACACGCCCTCATAGGTAGGGCGCTCGTTCGTAAACAAACACAGGGACAGGCGAGTGCCTGTCCCTGTTGCCATTCGTTCCCGTCCGCGGCTCAGTACGAAGGCGTCGGGGAGGTGGACTTCTCCTCTTCCTTCTTCTCCGCGACCAGCGCCTCGGTGGTCAGGAGCATACCCGCGATGGACGCCGCGTTCTGCAGAGCGGAGCGTGTCACCTTCGCCGGGTCCACGATACCCGCCTTCATCATGTCCACGAACTCGCCCTTCGCCGCGTCGTAGCCGTGTCCCTTCGGCAGGCTCTTAATCTTCTCCACGATGACCGAGCCTTCGGCGCCGGCGTTCGTGGCGATGAGGCGAGCCGGCTCTTCCAGCGCGCGCTTGACGATGTTGATACCAGCCAGCTCGTCACCCTCCGCCTGCAGAGCCTCAACGGCGGGAATGACGTTCAACAGCGTGACGCCACCGCCGGGCACGATGCCCTCTTCCACCGCCGCGCGGGTCGCCGACAGCGCGTCCTCGATACGGTGCTTCTTCTCTTTCAGCTCGGTCTCGGTCGCCGCGCCGACCTTGATGACCGCCACACCGCCGGCAAGCTTCGCCAGTCGCTCCTGCAGTTTCTCGCGGTCGTAGTCGGAATCGGTCTCCTCAATCTGTTTCTTAATCTGTGCGATGCGCCCCTGTACCGCCTGCGGGGAACCGGCACCTTCCACGATGGTGGTCTCCTCTTTGGCGACGATGACCTTCTTGGCGCGACCAAGCATGCTGAGGTCCACGTTCTCCAGTTTGATGCCCAGGTCTTCGGTGATGAACTTGCCGCCCGTGAGGATGGCGATGTCTTCCATAATCGCCTTGCGTCGCTCACCGAAGCCGGGCGCCTTCACCGCCGCCACGTTCAGCACGCCGCGCAGTTTGTTGACCACCAGCGTCGCCAGTGCCTCGCCCTCCACGTCCTCGGCGATAATCAGCAGGGGGCGTCCCATGCGAGCGACCGACTCGAGCACAGGGATCAGGTCCTGCACCGCGCTGATTTTCTTCTCGTAGAGCAGGATGAACGGCTCTTCCAGAACCGCCTCCATGCGCTCGGGGTCGGTGACGAAGTAGGGCGAGATGTAGCCCTTATCAAACTGCATGCCCTCGACCAGCTCCAGCGTGGTCTCGGTGCCCTTGCTCTCCTCGACGGTAATCACGCCGTCCTTGCCCACCTTCTCCATCGCGTCGGCGATCAGCTCACCGATGCGCGGGTCGTTGGCGGAGATGGTGGCAACGTTGGCGATTTCGTCGCGGGTTTCAACGGGCGTGGCAATCTTGCGGATTTCCTCGACAGCTGCCTCCACGGCGCGGTCAATGCCCTTCTTCAACAGCATGGGGTTCGCGCCTGCGGCCACGTTGCGCAAGCCCTCGCGCACGATGGCTTGAGCCAGCACCGTCGCGGTGGTGGTACCGTCACCGGCGACGTCGTTGGTCTTGCTGGCGACCTCGCGGACGAGCTGCGCGCCCATGTTCTCGAAGGGGTCTTCGACCTCTATCTCTTTGGCGATTGTCACCCCATCGTTAATCACGGTGGGGCTACCGAACTTCTTTTCCAGCACAACCGTGCGCCCGCGCGGACCCAGCGTGACCTTCACCGCATCAGCCAGCTTGTTCACGCCACGCTCCAGCGCGCGACGCGCCTCTTCGTCAAACAACAGCATCTTTGCCGCCATATTTCGTGCCTCCTCTCTTATTTTTCAAGCACTGCCAGCACGTCGTCCTGGCGCAGGATGACGTACTCCTCGCCGTTAATCTTAATTTCGGTGCCACCGTACTTGGAGTAGAAGATAACGTCACCGACTTTTACTTCCATCTCCACCACTTTGCCGTTGTCCAGCATCTTACCGGGACCGACAGCAACCACTTCGCCCTTCTGGGGTTTCTCTTTGGCGGTATCGGGCAGGACAATGCCTCCGCTGGTCACTTCCTCGGCTTCCATCGGCTTCACCACGATGCGGTCTGCAAGCGGTTTGAGCTGAACCTTCACTGCGGTCTCAGGCATCGCAGAGTCACCTCCTTGCGCATAATTTTAGCACTCGACGTTGCCGAGTGCTAATTCCACGCAATATGATACCCCAACTTTTGGGAGAATGCAAGGGCGGGCTTAAAGCTGGTCGGGGTCATCCGCGAAGAGCAGTTCGAGGTTTCCCTTCAGCGTGACGATACACTCGTACTGAACCGTGTTATCCGCCATGGGCTGACCATCCGAGTCGGGATAATACACTTTCGTTTTCAGGGATGGCGACGCCTCCATGTTCGTTCACCCCCTGGCGGGTATCGCCGTTTTCTGGATACAGTATACATTGCCGGGCGCTGATAGCACAAGACAGGCACGCACTACCCCGGCGACCGTGGCAATCGGAAGAGTCTGGTCTCGTGTGCGCCGTTGGATTTCTCCACCTCCGCATACACCCACAGCTCTTCTTCTACCCAGAGCCAGTGCGAGTAACGCCAGACGTGGAGCCTACCTGGCGTGGGACTGACCAGCAGGGGCGCATCGGGCGTAAGGTCTATGACATGGTGCAGGTCAAAGGTGAACCCCAATCCGGTCGCGATATTGTATACCGGGTCCTCCCACTGTACACTCGATCCTTCGTAGATAAACAGGTAGCCCACGCCGACCGGTAACACACACGCAGGGCGCACGTAAAAAGAGTGCCACCCCGCAAGCGGCAACAGCGATTCCGAAGGATGCCCGACGGGCTGCCAGTGTTCGCCGTCCTCGCTGGTAAAGTGGAAGATACGCTCCGAGCGCAACACACCGATGACGTAGCAGTGGTACGCCCCGTGCGCATACAGGATAAACGGGTCCTTGTAGGCAGTGGGGTAGGGCACACCCTGTGGGTGCGAAGGTACTGCTTCGATGACCGGCTTTACTGTAGCAGGGTCGAACTGGTCGGGACTGTCCGCACCAGCAAACTTGAAGATACACCAGTCCGCCGTCAGGGGTCCGCAGGCGTACAGCTTGAACTTTCGAGTATGAGGGTCTATCAGCAAAGCCGGTCGCTCGAAGCCCGTTGTGGGTATCTGTTCCCTCTTGATGCTGTGAACTTTAACAAAATGCACACCATCGTCGCTTCGGAAGATCCGTATCTCATATCCTCGCTGACCCAGTTGTCCTTCTGCGGTGCGCATCCGCAGCGCCATCCAGAAAACGCCCTTCTCGTCACGCACCACTGATGGAGCACCTGCCCACCATTCAGGCGCATCACGGTCGGGTTCTGCAACCACCTGCCATTGCCGGAACAGGTCAGGTATTCTGCCAGCTATGGCGGTAACCTGAGGCACGGGCGCCATGTGCAACACCCCTCGTGTTTGCGTTTATTCCAGCCATGGAGTAGGGAACTGGCTGTGTACGGTCACGCGCTGTCCCGTCTCGGCGGACTTTTGAGCCGCTATCATCACCTCCAGCACGTGGAAGGCGTGTTCAATAGTCATCAGGGGCTTTTCGCCTGTTGCCAGACAGCGTGCCAGATACGAGCCTCCCTGATTCCAGTTATAGCCCTTCTGGTCTTCGCAGACCACTTTCCACGTGCTGTTTTCGGTGTCCCATATTTCCACGCCTTTGGGATGCCAGTCCCATCCCAGCATGTTAATACTGCCTTTCGTGCCAACCAGCTCAATGGTGCGCTCTTCGTGATAAGGTCCATACACGAAACCGGTCATCACGCATGAAAAGACGCTGTTGCCGTGGTCCATCAGCACGATGGTGTTGTCGTCTGCCTCTACTTTCACGTGCTCTCCTTCCACAAAGCGCTGGGGGATGGCGGTTCCCATCAGGGCGGTGACGCTTTTTGCGGGACCCAGCAGTCCCGTCAGCGTGGTGATGTTGTAGACGCCCAGGTCGAACAGGCATCCGCCACCTTTTTTGTAGAACCAGGGTCCCCAGCCGGGTCCGCCGTGTCCATACCATGCCCTCGCCACGTATACATCTCCCACTGCCTTCTGCGCCAGCAGGCCTGCCATGCATTTGAAAGCGGGACTGGTGACCACCGTAGGGGTTGCCCACAGGTTGACCCCGTGCTGTTTGGCGGTTTCTATCAGCTTGCGTGCCTCGTCCAGCGTGGTGGCAAACGGCTTCTCGCACAGCACATGCTTGCCTGCCTGCAACGCCTTCAGGTTGATGGGATAGTGTTCCTGCATGGAGGTGAGGTTAATAAGCATGTCAAAATCGCACGCCTCCAGCATTTCATCCACACTGCCGAACGCCTGGGGTATCCCATATTGTTCGGCGCGTTCCTTCGCACGTTCTAAGGCTATGTCGCAGAGCGCCACAACCTGTGCATGTGCGCTTCCCTTCAGGTCGTTCAGGTAGTGTCGGCTCACACTGCCACATCCGGCAATGGCTATACGAACAACAGACATCGTGTGTCTCCTTCCGTTCGTTGAGGTCATCAAAGATTATTTTCTATACAGAAGCGGGAGTAACCTCTTCAACTGGTTGTGGTCTTGCCAAAAACACCTGTTTTATGATAATCTCCAATCACTACAGCAGCTTGACGGCTCGGGCGCGCAGTCGTAATCGATGGGAGAACCGCCATGGCGATTGTCGAGACAATCAACCTCACCAAGAAGTATGGGCAGCTGGTGGCAGTGAACAACCTGAACCTGCGCATCGAGGAGGGGGATATCCTCGGCTTTATCGGTCCGAACGGAGCAGGCAAAACCACCACCATCCGAATGCTTGCCACCCTGCTGGAGCCTACCAGCGGAACGGCACTCATTGCGGGACATGATGTGCAGAAAGAGCCGGTAGCCGTTCGGCGGATTATCGGATATATGCCGGACTTCTTCGGGGTGTACGATGATGTGAAGGTATGGGAGTATCTGGACTTTTTCGCCAGCGCGTATCGCGTGCCCCGGTCCGAGCGGGAGAAGCTGATAGACGACGTACTCGCCCTGACCGACCTCTCACACAAGAAGGAGGACTATGTAGAGGCACTGTCGCGCGGGATGAAACAGCGGCTATGCCTCGCCAAGACATTGCTGCACAACCCGCAGGTGCTTCTGCTGGATGAACCGGCGTCGGGCCTGGACCCCAGGGCGCGTATCGAAATCAAGGAGCTGCTGAAAGAGCTGCGCAACATGGGCAAGACCATCCTCATCTCTTCGCACATCCTGCCCGAGCTGGCGGACATCTGCAACAAGATTGCCATCATTGAGCGGGGTGAGCTGCTGATCAGCGGCGAGATTGGGGCGATTATGCGCCAGCTAACCGGCTCGCATGTGCTGGAGATAAAGGTCGCGGAGGACACCGATATCGCCGTGCAGGTTCTGCAGAGTCAGCTGGAAGACATTCGCGACGTGCAGGTAGAGGACGGCATCATTCGAGCGCATTACGTCGGTCCGCCGGGCGAACATTATCGGGTGGTATGGGCGCTGGCTGAGAAGCGGGTGAAAGTGCTCTCCTTTGCCGAACAGCCGACCGACCTGGAAGACATCTTCATGCGCGTCACGCAGGGGGCTGTGCAGTAGTGCTTGAGCGATTGGAAAATCCGGTATTTCGGCAGGCTTCGCGCCAGAGGATGCGCGGGGCACGCACCTACGGCTGCCTGCTGGCTTACCTGCTGACCCTGGCGCTGGTGGTGATTACCGCTTATGACCAGTTTACCGCGCACAGCGCCCAGCGCACCACCACCGGTCTGGCGCAAACGCTGTTTGAAACGCTGACCCTCACCCAGTGGTTTCTGGTGGCGTTGGTCACGCCTGCCCTGACCACGAGTGCCATTACGATGGAGCGTGAACAGCGCACCATCGACCTGCTCATCATGACGCCCCTTTCGCGTTTCGCTATCGTGTGGGGAAAGTTTACCTCTGCGCTGGCGTTTGTGGTGGTGATGATACTTTGCGGGATGCCTCTGGTCGCAGTGCTGTTTTTAATGGGCGGCATAGATGTGGGCGCCATGGTGGTTCGCTATGCGGGAATGGTGCTGGTGAGCGCAGTGCTGGCATCGTTTGGGCTGATGATGAGTGCGGTGTGCGGAACCTCTACGCTGGCTAACCTGATTACCTACGGTCTGGTTGGAGTGCTGTATTTTGTTGGTGCGCTGGCGGGCACTGCCTTAGTGATGAGCAGAGCATTCGGTGGGTCAAGCGGTATCTCAACGACGGTTTTTGGCTTAACGACGTGGCAGTTCTGGATGTTTACACTGGGATCGGTATTCTTAACGGTGTGGCTGTTTCTGCAAATCGCTGCGAACTATCTTCTGCTGGACCCGCGCGAAGGAGCGTGGAAAACCCGCCTGCTGACCGCTGTGCTGTACCTCTGGAGCGTGTCGACCACCGTTCTCGGTCTCCAGAACAGCCCGTCACTCATCTCAGGGCAGGACCTTCTCGCAATGCTGATGATGACATGGCTTGCACCGATTGGCGTAGCGGTCTCTACCGGTGTGCCGATGACCGGGCGGAGATGGTACGAGTGGCTTCACCCACGAGCGCTGGCGGTCGGCACGGTGCAGAGCGCGCCTCTGTATCTTGTCCTTCTTTTCATGGCAACGTTAATGGGAGGGCTTTGGGTACCGGCATCCTTCCGCTCCAGCGCTGTCGTGTGGGTATTCTGTGCAGGCTACCTGTGGTGGCTTTGGTCGCTGGGTTATGCCTTTTCCACGCTGATACCCAATCGCTGGGGTGCAGGCACCGCGCTGGTGGGAGCCATAGCCTTAGGGGTGCAGTTTGTATCCACTTTAAGCGAGGTACTTGACTATCGTGCACTCTATACCTTCATCAATCTTTTTGTGCCTTTCGCGCCGTTTGCACCCAGAAACCTGCCCAGCAATGTTGAATTATGGGCAGCACTTTATCCAGCTCTGGGGCTGGTGGTTACCATTGGCACCGCACTGATTCGGCGACGACGCGAACGGCGGGAAGTGGACAGAGGTGACGGCTGATGCGTTGGCTGGAGTTCGTCATTACTGTGCCTGCGGAATCGCATGAGGCGGTGGCGGAGATTTGCCGGCAGGCTGGCTCACAGGGGGTAAGGCTGGAAGCGGACGGTGTCGTTGCTTACCTGCCCATCACGGGCGAAACTGAGGAACGCAAGCGGTTTCTGCGGGAACGGCTGTCTCACCTGCCCGAATGGGGATTGCCGCCCGTTCAGGCAGTAGACGAGCGAGAGGTGGACGACACAGAATGGGCGGAGTCGTGGAAGCGGTTCTTCCATGTACAGCGTGTGGGCACGCGGGTGGTTATCAAGCCGTCCTGGCAGGAGTATGAGCCGCAGGAGGGCGAAGTGGTAGTGGAGCTGGACCCCGGCATGGCGTTCGGCACGGGACAGCATGCCTCCACTCAGCTCTGTATAGAGTTTTTAGAAGAACTGGTACAGGAAGGCGCGACGGTGGTGGACGTGGGCACGGGGTCGGGGATACTGGCTATCGTTGCGGCGAAGCTGGGCGCCGGTCAGGTGTGGGCAGGGGATAACGACCCCGTAGCAGTTCTGACGGCGCAGCGAAACGTGGCACGCAATGGCGTGGAAGGAGTGGTGTCGGTACATCTGGCAGAAGGGTGCGAGGGCACGCCGGAGTGCGATTTGCTGGTTGCCAATATTACCGCCGAAGTGATAGAGGGGTTATTGCCCGATTTCGCGCGTTGCGTCCGACGTGGAGGCTTTTTAGTGGTCAGCGGAATTGTGAAGGAGCGCAGTGAACGTATTCGGGTATTACTGTCCCGGGCGCCCTGGGGCGAGGTAACCATGCGCGAACAGGGCGAGTGGTGTGCTTTCTGTGCGCGAAGGGGATAACCAGTGGTAAAGCATCGTTTTTTTGTACCGCGGGAACAGTTCACAGACGGTATTGTGCGCATCGTGGGGGAGAATGCCCGCCAGATTCGAACCGTCCTGCGCCTGCGCCCATCCGACGAAATCGGCGTGCTCGACGGAGCGGGTAACGAGTATCACTGCGTGCTGGAGGCAATGCGAAAGGACGAGGTGGTGGCGCGGATACACCACGTGATGTCGGTGGATACGGAGCCGGACGTGCACATCACGGTCGTTCAGTCGCTGGCAAAGGGCGAAAAGGTAGAGCAGGTGATACAGCACGGCACGGAGATAGGGGTGTCGCGCTTTCTGATAGTGCATACAGACCGCAGTGTGGTCCGGTTAGACGGGGAGCGCGAGCGGGGGCGCGTCCAGCGCTGGCAGCGTATTGCCAAGGAGGCAGCGGAACAGGCGCGGCGCGCGAAGATACCTGAGGTGAATGGGGTGGTTTCCCTGGGGGAGGCTTTGCAGGGGCTGGAAGGGACGAAAACGGCTTTGCTTCACCCTGCGCACACCTCGGTATCGCTGGTAGAGTGGATGGAGAGCGATGATACCATCAACGGCGTGGCGGTGATTGTGGGACCAGAGGGCGGATTTACCGAGAGGGAGGTGGCGCTGTGTGAGCAGTTTGGGGCGAGTGCGGTTTCCTTGATGCCGCGCATCCTGCGCACGGAGACAGCGGCGCTTGTGGCGGTCAGCCAGATACTGCTGATGGTAGGTGTTCGCGGCACGCGACAGGGTACCTCTCTTTAAAATTGTTTTAACATTGCAGAGGCGGAACGAAGAGCAACAGCCCTGTAAACAGCGTTACAATGGTACTGGGGAGGTTTCTCCCGTACCAGTCAACAGGCAAGGAGGAAGGACGATGCAAAACCTGGGTGTGAACCCTAGCCGATATGGATTGGAGATGCACGGGATTAAGAATGCAAGGGTAGCGCTGTGGAATCTCGGCACTGCCCAGTTGATAGAGTACTGCCTCAGTCAGCAGGAGGGCGTTCTGGCTTCTGGCGGCGCCTTAGTGGTGCGCACCGGACAGCATACCGGACGCTCACCGAAGGACAAGTTCGTAGTGCGCGACCAGGAGGTCGAGGACAAAATCTGGTGGGGAGAGGTCAATCAGCCGTTTGAACCAGAGAAGTTTGATGCGCTTTACAAGCGCGTTCTGGCTTACCTGCAGGACAAGCGGCTGTTTGTGCAGGACTGCTTCGCGGGAGCAGATGTGCGTTATCGCATTCCCATCCGGGTGGTAACGCAGTATGCCTGGCACAATCTGTTTGCGAGGCAGCTATTTGTCCGCCCCGACTGGACCAAAACGGGGGAGCACAAGCCGGAGTTTGTTATCATCTCCGCGCCCGGCTTTCACTCCGACCCCGAAATCGACGGCACGCGGTCGGGAGCGTTCATTATCGTGAACTTCACCAGGCGGATTATCCTCATCGGCGGCACGGAATACGCCGGCGAGATGAAGAAGTCCATCTTCACGATAATGAACTATCTCCTGCCGGAGCAGGGCGTGCTGTCCATGCACTGCGCCGCCAACATGGGTAGCAAAGGCGATGTCGCGCTGTTCTTTGGGCTGAGCGGCACTGGCAAAACCTCCCTGTCCGCCGACCCTGAGCGACGCCTCATCGGCGACGACGAGCACGGCTGGAGCGATGACGGTATCTTCAACTTTGAAGGGGGATGCTACGCCAAGTGCATTCGCCTCTCGAAGGAGAACGAACCTCAGATCTGGAATGCCATCCGCTTCGGCGCGGTGCTGGAGAATGTGGCGATTGATATGCAGACGCGCCTGCTGGACTTCGATGATGCCAGCCTGACGGAGAACACCCGGGCGGCGTATCCGCTCAGTTTCATTGACAACGCGGTCATCCCCAGCGTCGGCGGACACCCGAACAACGTGTTCTTCCTGACCTGCGACGCCTTTGGCGTTCTGCCTCCGATTGCCCGCCTCACCGAAGAGCAGGCGATGGACCAGTTCCTGCTGGGATACACTGCAAAAGTGGCAGGTACGGAGACCGGCATCACCGAACCGCAGGCGACCTTCAGCACCTGCTTTGGTGCACCATTCCTGCCGCTCCAGCCAAGGGTCTACGCCAACCTGTTGGGCGACCGCTTGCGCAAACATAAGGCACAGGTTTGGCTGGTCAACACCGGCTGGACGGGTGGACCCTTTGGAATCGGGCATCGCATCAGCATCCCGTACACGCGGGCGATGGTACGTGCTGCGATAAACGGCGACCTGAACGAGGTGGAGTATCGCCTCGACCCGGTGTTCGGTCTGCATGTGCCCAAAGTATGCCCGGGCGTACCTGCCGAGATTTTGGACCCGCGCCAGACATGGCAGGATAAGGAAGCATACGACCTGCAGGCACGCAAGCTCAAGGCGATGTGGGATGTGCAGATGAAGAAAGTTTAGGTTCTGAATGCTCAGCAGGTCCCCTTTCCGACGCGGGAAGGGGACCCGTTTTTTTACAGGGGATGCTCCAGCGCGATGTCGAATCGACAAATACAGTATGTTCTGCAAGGGGGCAAGGATGAAGCGCGTTCTGATGGTTGCAGCGATATGCATGATTCTGCTGGGTAATGTGTCTGCCAAGGTGAAAAGCGATTCGCTGTTGCGCAACGGTGGATTTGAAACCGACGCCGGATGGAGCCTGCCAAGCGGAGCGTCATACGATACCCAGCATAAACGCAGTGGGCAACGGAGCCTGCGGGTGGACAGCTCGCAGGGCGTTCAGACCGAGCAGATTGTGTACGCCGTCCTACCGGGCGAGAAGCTGACGGTGTGTGGGTGGCTTGCCACCGAGAACGTGCTTCCTGCTTCGGGAGGCGGTTATGCCTTCATGGCAATCTATCAGTTCGACGCGGCGGGGCGGATGGTAAGCGCACACGACTTTGTGCAGGTCGCCGGCACCCGCTCGTGGACGTACGCCAGCTATACCTTTGACGTACACGTGCACGCGGAGTACCTCGCGGTGCGCATCGGCATCTACAACGCTTCGGGTACGGCGTGGTTCGATGACATCAATCTGGTGAAGGGAGAGAAGGCGGTGGAATGGACGGAGCCTGCGACTAACATCCGCCGACAGGGCTATCGCGCGGCGATACTGCATGAGCCGACAATGCCCGTGAAAGGGAAAGCAACTCCGCTGGAGACTTTCAAGCGGGTGATGGCGGAGGAGAAGATACCGCTGACGCCGCTGAACGCCTCGCAACTTGCGGACCCACAGACCTTCAATGCGGACAGATTCGACCTGCTCATTGTGCCCACCGGGGCATCGTTTCCCGTGGAGGCGCGAAAGAGTCTGCAGGCGTTCCTGATGCAGGGAGGCGACCTGTTGTGTACTGGTGGATACGCTTTCGACCACCTGCTGATGAGGCGAAACGGCAAATGGGTTCCTTATGCGCAGTTCATCAAGGAGCAGATGGCTCGTGCGCGAGACCCGCACTTTGCGCGCGTGCCGGACGGCGGCCTGGAGGAGGGCGGAATCGGCTGGGAGGCAGACCAGCACGAGCAGTGCCGTATCGTCGCCGAAGGAGCGTATGCCGGCGAGCGATGTGGCACGGTAACCGCAAGCAGTGTGCAGTCGGGGGCGCGTTTCAGCTACACTCTGCCGGTGAAGCCCGGAGGCGTCTACTTGGTTGGCGCACATGCCCGTACAGAAAACGTGCAGGGACCCGGCTTCGCGTTTCTGGCGGTGTATCAGTACGACCGCGAGGACAAGCTGGCTGCCTTCAAGGATTTCGCCCAGATACGCGGCACGCAGGGATGGAAGCGTTACGAGGAGCGTTTCGAAATCGCTCCCAATGCGGAGAAAGTGGTGTTTCACGCGGGGCTGTATCTGGCGTCGGGCAGGATGTGGTTTGATGAGGTGACCTGTGCGCCTGTTCCGCGCGAAGAGCGTATCAACGCCCATTACGGCAAGCCAGAAGATGGTCTGGTTATTACACCGACCCAGCTTACCCTCTTCAGCCCGGATCAGCCGATTTCAGGGAAGCGACTGGTGGCGGCAGAGGGTGGACCTGTGGCAGGCAGCTGGCGTTCCGAGGGGGAGGTGCAGGGCTACGAAGCGACCGCTCAGCTGCGCCAGTCCGCCCGATGGCTTCCGCTGGTGGCGGTGCGGGATGAGTATGGGCGATTTGCCGGGGTGGCAGGAGCGCTGGTGAGGCACTTCGCTGGCGCGTTTACCGACTCCACCTGGGCAATTTTCGGAGTGACCAGTCGGGATATTTTCGCGGGAGCACAGGGCGAGGCGTTGCTGCGCCGTGTGCTGAAGGTTTTGCGGGCGGGAGTGTTTGCCGAATCCCTGCACTGCGATTACGCGACCTATCGGCAGGGAGAGGTGGCGAAGATAGCTCTGGATGTACGCAATAGCTCGTCAGCCCAACAGGCGGTGAGGCTGGTCTGGCGATTGTTAAGTCCGGACGGTGTCGTTCTGCAGGAACGGCAGGATAGGCTGGAGGTTGCGCCTAGAGAGAAAGCCAGCACCGGCTGGACATGGACGGTTCCACAAAATGCTCCCGATTTTGTGGTGGTGCGACTGGAAGTCAGGCAAGGTGATATGGTGCTCGACAGGGTGGAAAGCAGCTTCTGCGTGGAGGACGCAGAGACACTGCGGAACGGTGTGCGCATCAGCTACGAAGATAACGCTTTCACCCTGACACCGCCGAACGGCTCCCCTCTGCGGGTGCTACTGCTGGGCACGGACACCTACGGCAACTGGTTCTGGTCGCGCACACACAATCCGCTGACCTGGTTTCGCGAAATCCGCCTGATGCGCGATTACGGACTGCACATGTATGAGAACCTGCAGTTCCATCCGCAGGGGTATCAGTTCACCGAGGCGCAGTGGCGACAGCTGGACGCAGTGGTGCAGATATCGCAGCGCTTTAGCCTGCCGTACATGGCGGGATTGCTCATCGGGCAGGATGTGGTGGTGGATGATGCCACCTTACAGCAGCAGGCGGAGATGTGTCGGCAGTTTGCCGCGCGATACAAACACGTGCCGGGCTTAATCTACTACCTGAACGGCGACTTCCAGTTAAACCTGAAAGATATCCCAGATATTCGTCTCCTGTGGAACCAGTTTCTGCGCGAACGCTACGGCACGGACGAGGCTTTACGGCAGGCATGGGCGCCGCATGTTCCCGAAGCGAATCTGGGCGAGATACTGGTGCAGAACGCGGTATCGGGCAGCTGGTATGAGGTGCGCACCCGCGATGTGCGCGAGTTTCAGACCCTGCTCATGCGCCGATGGATTAGCGCCCTGTGCGAGGCGATACGCCGTGAGGATGCCGTGCATCCCATCACCAGCGAGTACTACCAGCGACCGTTTAACGGCATTGATCTGCGCCTCACGATTGACGGTATGGACGCTTCCAATATCGGCTATTTCGGTCCGCCTCAGCAGGACCTGGCGCAGATTATGGCGACCGTTAAGTGGAACGATATGCGCTTCGCGGGCAAGACGGTGAACCTTGGCGAGTTCGGGGTAAAGACGCATGATGCATGGAAGCAAGAGCTGGGGGGCACGCATTACCACATCCGGCGCACCGAATGGCAGCAGAGGCAGCTGTTCTGGTGGGTGGTGCATGTCGCGCTCGCTCTGGATGTGACCAAGATTCAAAACTGGTGCTGGACGGATGACCCTGACAGCGTGTTCCCGTGGGGCATCGCATGGAACAATCCTCTACGACCCAAGCCCGTGTTGAAACTCTACCGCAACCTGCGTCTGTTCTCAGACAGGGTGCCTCGGGAGTATCGCAGGGCGGACGTGGTGCTGGTAACACCTGACAACTGGCGACTGGGCGCACCGGAAGGGCTGGCGCATTCCTCCCTGATGAACGCGATGGAGTGCCTGCTGGCGACTGGCGTTGCTTTCGACGTGGCGAACGAGAGCGACCTGAACGCTCTGGCGAAAAATCCGCCACGTGTGGTGCTGATGCCTCTCGCGTATACGCTTTCGGAGGAGGGCGTGAAAGCCCTGCTTGCACTGGCACAATCGGGGTGCATGGTCTATCTTTCGGGTGATCCATCCACCGACCCGATGGGACGGCGGCAGGCGGAGCGGCTGGAGCGGTTATGTGGGGTTCGACTGCAGGGGGTAGGGGAACATGCCTCAGGGCTTCCTCAGCCGAACGTGGAGTCTGCTGGCGCGGATCTGGTCAGCACGCCTTCAGACGTTCCACTATATCGCTTCTCCACAGGCAGGGGCGCAGTGTGGTATACCCCTGTGCCCTGGGAGACCCTGCCCGGGCGGGACGTGTTCGTGCAGGATGTGGCTCTTACCGCCTCGCGAGCAGATAACCTGTACCTCAGTCTGCTTCCTCTTCTCGGAGCAGATGCCCCGGTAAAGGTGGAAGCTTCGGAGGGAGTCTGGCGGGCAACGCTGACGGGCAACGAAACAATGCAGCTGGTCAGCCTGTTCCCGCGCGGTGTGTCTTCAGATGTCGCAATGGTCAGACTGCGCACCGGCGATGTGCAGATAGAAGCGGAGGCTTCTGGGGCGTTACCGTGTGCGGTGCTACTGGACAGATCACGAGAACCTGTTGCGGCAACTGGCGGCGGGACAATGCGGGTGAACGACAGGCTCGTTGCGCAGGGCGAGAGTGCGTGGATGCTGGTAAGTGTGGATGGCAAACCGCTGCGACAGTCGCAAATGCTTGCCCTGACCAGCATGGATGGAGGGAAACTGCGCTGGCGAAGCGAGGCAAAGGGTCTGTCGGCGTGGATTGTGGACTGGCATGACGGCGTGGCACAGACGGTGGCACGAGTGCCCCTGCGCAAAACTGCCGACGGCTGGGAGGTTTCCTCCAAATCGGTAGAGCTGATACTGGTATGTCCCGAAAACGCCCTGCCATCTG
This sequence comes from Chthonomonadia bacterium, assembly GCA_013314755.1. Lineage (GTDB taxonomy): Bacteria > Armatimonadota > HRBIN16 > HRBIN16 > HRBIN16 > HRBIN16. The sequence continues at coordinate 10,240 of JABUFA010000029.1, read as the reverse complement.
CTCTCCGGGAAATATCGTTCGCCGTTAATACCTCCTTAACACAGAGGCGGTAGAATATGGGTGCAATGGTCGCCTTGGAATGGCAGAAATCAAGCACCTGAGGCGCCCGTTAATCCCCCGGCTTGGCGGCGGTGGCACTCACCGCCGTCTTTTTCTTGCCATGCCGTTGAAAACTGGTAATTTACTGCTGGCAGTTTGGTAACGTCAATGATATACTGAAAGTGAAGAGGACTGTGTAGAGGGGAGCGTGTGAGCAATGATTCGCATCGGAGAGGACTCGAGACTCGTTGATCAGCGCGTGACCGAGTCGATCATCCGTTTGCGCAGTATTGAGGAACTGCAAAAGCGGGAACGGATGCAGACGGTATTGCCGGTAGTTACCATTTCGCGTCAGATGGGTGCTGGTGGAACGGAGGTGGCGCAGAAACTGCTGGAGATACTTGGAGAGCCGTGGCAGATATGGGACCAGCAGATTATTGACGCCATCGCGAACCATGCAGAGGTGCGCAAGGAGATCGTGCAGTCGCTGGACGAGCAGGCTCAAAGCGAGATTGACACAGTAGTGAAATCTCTGCTCGGTGTCGGTGGGATTGAGGCTCCCGGTTACCGCAAACATCTCGCTGAGGTACTGCTGACCATCGAGCGCGCCGGCTTCGCGATTGTTCTGGGGCGAGGAGCAAATTTCCTCCTGCGCCGTGTGCTGAACGTTCGGTTGAAGGCATCCATGCCCGTGCGCATCCAGCGGGTGATGCAGCAGATGAACCTGTCGCGCCGGCAGGCGGAACACGCCATTCGCGAGTCGGACAAAAAGCGCGAGGCGTTCGTGAAGCAGATGTTCGGGCGGGATATCGATGAAGAGGGCGCGTACGACATGGTCATCTATACGGATGATTTACCGCTGGAAGGCGTTGCCCGAATCATCCATACCGCTCTGCTGGTTAAATATCCCGACCTGGAGAAACCTTTGCCGACCTACGCGCTGGTGCAGAAACGCTAACGAGCCAGCTGCAGGAGCGTCACCTCCGGCGGGCAGAACAGGCGCATCTTCAGCAGGGGCGTGCCAACCGTTGCCAGGCCCGGTGAGACGATAACGTGCGGCTGAGGTAGCGAGCGACGCAGGCGATGGGCAACCTGTTGGGGAAAAATCACCGGCTCGCCAGCCCACCTGCCCAGACGGGTATGGCTCCACAGTGCGCCCAAGCCGGGGATGCGTATCTGCCCGCAGTGTGTGTGCCCACAGAGAATCAGGTCAAACGCCACGCTGGACGGATGCAGAAGCACATCGGGCGAGTGTGCCAGCAAGAGGTGTAAGTCCGCCTGCCGGGGAAGGGGAGCGACCTTTTGTACGTCAGCGTGCTCGGAGTGCGGGTCATCTACACCGGCGAGCCAGATGGTTGCCCCGTGGTGAGTGATGATTCGCGTTTCGTTAATCAGAAGATGCACCCCGTTTTCCCTCAGAGAACCCGCCAGTCTGTCGGGATGAGAGAGGCGAGAGGGCTTATGTTCCGAGTTACCGAAAACAGCATACACACCCTGTGCCGTGTGCACGTGTGAAAGTATCTCCAGCAGGGGAGCAATACCGCTGTCCGCGTCCACAAGGTCTCCCGTCAGCACCGCTATATCCGCCGAAGTTTGTGCCAGCAGTCTGCATACTTTTCGTTCCAGCGCGCCCATTCTGCGCGTGTGCAGGTCGCTCAAGTGCAGGATGGTGAAACCGTCAAGGGACGGAGGAAGTTCGGGCAGGCGGACAACACGCCGTCGAAGGCGGGGATAGAACGGCTCAACCAAATTGGTCCAGCCCCATGCGAGGACGACACTCAGCCATATCCACTCGCTCAACATGGCTTGCGCAACACCGCCACCACGCTGACTCCCCACGGGAAGTTAAAGCGGTGCAGAAGAGATGTCTCTATGCGCTGGAACCGAATCAGGAACCGATTGAGCCAGCCGGGCAGAGGAGGCAGCTGCGCTTCTGGCTCTTTGTGAGGAGGTGGCTTGCGTTTCAGCAGGCGCATAATCAGTGCCAGCGGGAAGAGGAAAAAGAGCGCGTAGGTCAGGCGGTCGACCCCGAAGCCGGCGAGACGGGCACGCTTCGCCAGCACGCCAGCCACGTAGCGTCTGCGGTGCATCAGAGCCAGGTCGTGTTCGCTCCAGAGGATACGATATGCGGGTACGGTAACCACCACAAACCCGCCCGGCTTCAGCACACGATGGAACTCGCAGAGCACGGCTATATCATCGTCCAGGTGTTCCAGAATATCGGTGGCGATAATCACGTCCACGCTTTCGCGAGCGATAGGTAGCCTCTCCGCCGATGCAAGCAGAAGGTTTGCCAGCCCGCGTTTTCGGCTCCACGAGAGGGCGAGCGGTGAGATGTCCACACCGATGACGGTTCCGTGCCTCTGCAGGAGCGCAGAGGTTGCGCCGGTGCCGCAGCCGACATCCACGATGGTCGGACGGGGAGGTAGCTGAAGGTGGCTGACCAGCGAGTCGACCAGCTCCCTTCGGCTGACGAACCACCAGTAGTGGTCCTCGTAGCGGTACATGCGTTCGTATTCGGCAGGGTTCATGGCGCCTGGCGTGGCTCTTGAGCAATAGCCCGCAGGGAGTGGTGTCGGCGTGAGATGCGCAGAAGAGCCAGAAACATCCGCACCGCATCGCGCAGTAACCGCACTTTGGAACCTTCACGATGCATCCAGTGGACAGGCACTTCTGCTATTCTGTATCCTAAACGCAGAGCGACATGAAGCACCTCGATATCAAAGCTGAAGCCGTTCTCCTCACAGCGAGAGAAGATTTCACACGCTGCTTCCCGCCGGAACAGCTTGAAGCCGCACTGCGTGTCGTGGATGCCGGGAACCGCCAGCAGTTGCACCATCAGGTTGAAGCTGCGCCCTGCGAACTCCCGGTACCAGGGTTGTCTGACCACCAGTTTGGCACCGCGCACCGCACGCGAGGCGATGGCGATGTCGTAGCCCTCGCGTAGTTTTGCGCTCAGATTCGGCAGCTCCTCAATGGGGGTTGCCAGGTCGGCGTCAGAGAAGAGCACCCACTCGCCCTGCGACTGCAGGATGCCTGTTCGCACAGCGTGTCCTTTGCCCCGATTCGGCTGGTAGGAGATGAGCCGGACTTCGGGGTGCTGGTGGGCGAATTCGCGCACAATATCGGGCGTGCGGTCGGTAGAACCGTCGTCCACCACGAGCAGCTCGAAGTGCGGATAGTGCTCTCGCAGGTAGGCATACATAACAGGCAGAGTATCGTTCAGCCGGTGCTCCTCGTTATAGGCGGGAACCACCACCGAGAGGCTCGGCTGTTCCATGTCAAATGGTTCGGCGCTTTTGCTCAAGGGTACTGTTCCTCACGTCCTGTGTTCTTATATCGTTTTCATTATACCAGTCCTGACAGAGGGGTCACAAATGCGCATTAGGAGGGTGCGCTCCGCAGGTGGAGCGCACCCCGTTATTCCTACAGCTTGACGGCAGTTGAGCGAGAGTTTTCTACGACCTCCTGCGCGCTCACCTCCCGTCCAAGACGGTCGGAAAGGTAGATGCCCTCGCTGATAAGCATGGTCGCGAGCGCAATTTCGGCGGTAGGCAGGAGTTCCACTCTGCCCTGCAGGGCGGCGATCCAGTGATGCTGGGGCGAGTCGTAGGCATCGGTGTTCTCAACCAGCTGGTGCCATCGCCAGTCCGCGCTATTCAGGTCAAAGGTGGCGTTCATGTCCATGTCGGCGACGGTGGTGAAGTAGCCGAACGGGTTCAGGCGTACTCCACCTTTTGACCCGACGATGCTGCTGCCCTCGAAGCCGTCGAGGTGGATTGCCCACGCTTCGATGATGTCGATGGTCACGCCGTCCGCGCATTTGACGAACCCCAACCCCAGTTCTTCTACGTCGTAGCCGCTGATTTCGCGCCGGCGGGCGTCCATGTCGGTTTCCTGGTATATCTTCCCGCTGATGCGCTCGACCTGCGGCAATCCCAGCAGGTACAGCACCTGAGCGATATGGTAGACCCCCATGTCGTACAGTGCGCCTCCCGCAGCGACCGCCTTCTGGACGAAGGAAGCGGTGCCATAGCCGTCCACGTAAGGTCTGCCGCGTCTGCGGAAGCCGGTCGAGCGCGCGTGATACAGCTTGCCCAGGTAGCCTTCATCAATCAGGCGCTTTGCGGCTTTGGTTTCCTTGGAGAAGAGGGTAGCCAGCTGGATGGAGAGCTTCCTGCCGGTGCGTTTAGCGGTTTCGTACATGGCAAGGGCGTCCACATACGCGCCCGCCATGGGCTTCTCGCAGTACACGTGCTTGCCTGCCTGCAGTGCCTCGATCGTGACCGGGGCGTGCAGGTTGTTGTGCAGGCAGACGTCCACGGCGTCGATGTCGTCGCGTTCCAGCAGTTTGCGAAAGTCGGTGGTGGTGAAGGGGATTTGATACTCCTCAGCCACACGCTTCAGTTCCGCCTCGTTGATGTCGGCAGCGGCGACTATCTGTGCGCCCGGAATCTGAGCATACTGGCGCAGATGCATCTTGCCAATCTGTCCAACGCCAATCATCCCAATCCTTATCGGTTGCATCGGCTCACCTCTTTGAAGTCGGTCTGAGTTTGTAAGTACTCTTCGCTGTGCGAGTGGCGGTTACCTCTTATCGTTGGCTGAGGGCTACAGCAAGAATGGAGCCAAAAGAAAAAATCCCGTGTTGTTGCGGGTATATCTCTTGACAAAGATGTGGAATCGATGTAATGTATAGATGAGTGACCCGTCCCGGCAGAGACCGGGCTCCGGAGCCAAGAGGGGGTTTGCCTGCCCGAGCTGAAGTCGAGAGGCGGGAGGTTTCCCGTCCGACTCTGTTCGGTACCTGCCCCGCCCTCTCCGGTGTGAAAGCCCCCCGCTCAGGGGTAAGCCGCTGGATCAAGAGCGCGGAGGACAGGATTTAACCCCCTCTCCAGTTTTTTATTGCCCCTTTTTCTCCTCGGGAAGCACCACGCGGATGTGCAGTTCCTGCAGCTGTTTCTCGTCTACAGGCGCGGGCGCACCGAAGAGCAGGTCCTGCCCCGTAGCGGTCTTGGGGAAGGCAATCACCTCACGGATGTTCTCGTCGTCGGTGAGGAACATGATGAGGCGGTCAATCCCGGGCGCAATTCCCCCGTGCGGCGGTGCACCGTATTCAAACGCCTCCAGCATGTGCCCAAAGCGCGCCTGTGTCTCCTCCTCGCTGTAGTTCAGCAGTTTGAATACCTTTTGCTGGATGTCGCGGCGATGGATACGGATGCTTCCGCTTGCCCACTCCACGCCGTTGCACACCACGTCATAGCACGAGGCACGAACACGCGCCGGGTCGGTATCCAGCAGGGGAATATCTTCGGGGTGGGGCATGGTAAACGGATGGTGCATGGCGTCCCATCGCCCCTCCTCTTCGTTCCACTCCACCAGCGGAAAGTCCACAATCCAGCAGAACGCCAGCATGTTGGGGTCTAACAGCCCCAGGCGTTTACCAAACTCGTTGCGCAAGCGAGAGAGCACGTTCGCGACCACCTTCGGCTGGTCGGCAACGATAGCTACCATGTCGCCGACGTTTGCTTCGGTCGCGGTGCGAATCGCTTCCAGCTCTTCGGGGGAGAGGAACTTGGCGATTGGCGAGCGCACTCCGTCCGCCATCCACTGAATCGTCGCCAGCCCCTTCGCGCCGAAGCGGCGGGCAAACTCGGTGATTTCATCGATATCCTTCCGGCTGTACTGTGCTCCGCCGGGGATGCGAATCGCTTTCACCTGTCCGCCGCTGTCCAGTGCGCCGCGGAATATCTGCGCCTGCGTGTTTGCCAGCGCGGACGACAGGTCCACCAGCTCCAGCCCGAAGCGCAGGTCGGGTTTGTCGGTGCCGTAGCGAGCCATTGCCTCGTCGTAGGTGAGGCGGGGCCATGGCTTGATCATCTTCTTGTCCGACACCGACTCCACCACGAAAATGGTCATCTCTTCAATCAGGTTCAGGATGTCCTCCTGCTCCACGAAAGACATCTCGAGGTCGAGCTGCGTGAACTCGGGCTGGCGGTCGGCACGGGTATCCTCGTCGCGGAAGCACTTGGCAATCTGGTAATAACGCTCCACACCGCCTACCATCAGCAACTGCTTGAGCTGCTGTGGCGATTGCGGCAGGGCATAGAAATGCCCCGGGTAGAGGCGCGAAGGCACCAGGTAGTCCCGTGCTCCTTCCGGTGTGGATTTGATAAGGATTGGCGTTTCAACCTCTATAAAACCGCGCTCGTTGAGGAACTGGCGTATCAGGTTCACCACCCGGTGGCGCAGCTCCAGGCGATGGAGCATCTCCGGGCGACGCAGGTCCAGATAGCGATAGCGCAGGCGGATGGACTCGTCGACGTTCAGGTTCTCCTCCGCAATCTGGAAGGGCAGGGGGCGGCAGGTGTTCAGCACCTCCATATCGGAGACCAGCACTTCAATTTCACCTGTAGCCAGCTTGGGGTTTTCCAGCCCTTCGGGGCGGCGGCGTACGGTTCCTTCTACCGCCAGCACATACTCGGCGCGTACCGTTTCGGCGATGTCGTGTGCGTGGGGGGCGTGGCTGGGGTCGAAAACGACCTGTACCAGCCCGCTCCGGTCGCGCAGGTCAATAAAGATAAGCCCACCGTGGTCGCGGCTGCGATGCACCCAGCCGTTCAGTACCACCACTTGCCCGATATGTTCGGGGCGCAGGGTTCCGCAGAAATGAGTGCGTTTCCAGCGTTGCAACAGTCAACCTCCCTCTATCGTCCTGAAGCACGATTATTATACACCTTAGCCGAACGGGTCGCCAATAGGATAGGGGGAGGAGCGAACGATTTTGCCTCTGCGCCTTTATGGTGTAAACCGCCTGCCTTCGTCCAGCATCACAAGGTAGTTGTGCAGCGGGATATAGTTTGCGACGCTGTTACCGGTTCCCAGCACGTAGCCTCCGCCCGGCAGACACGCTTCCAGGGTTTGCCGAACCCGCTGGCGAATCTGTGCCTCATCGGCTCGGCAGAGAAAGTCCACGTCAATCCCTCCGAGCGCAGCGATGCGATGCCCATAGCGTTGCTTGAAGTCTATCACGCTCTCAATGGTGTCCTCGAATGAGTGTTTGGCGTCGATTTGCACATTCTCGATCAGGTCATCCATTATCGCCTGCAGGTTGCCGCAGCTGTGCAGGAGGTACGGACGCCCAGCAGCGTGCGACTTCTGTGTCATCAGCCGGTGTCCGGGCAGGACAAATTCGCGCAGGTCGTTGGGACTGATAAGCGTTCCACTGCGGAAACCCATATCGTCGCTACCCCAGACAATCTTCACCCGGTCGAACTCCAGCAGGCGGTCAAGCATCACGCTGTAAATCTCGTTCAGTCGTTCAGCGATTGCCTGCACCAGGTCACGCTGGTCGTACAGTGCATAGCAGAGCGTCTCATAGCCCATCAACCATGTGAGGTGCTCGGCAAAGTGTGCAAACCCGCCGCTGGCAATTACACACATATCGTCCGGCAGGTTCTCTTCATACCACTCCAGCGCAAAGGTAGAAGCGCGGCAAGGGTCGGGCCACGGATAGCGTTCGAACTCTTCCCAGCTGGTTATGGGCCCGCGATGTTCGTCGATATAGCTGCGCCCGCCGCTACGAGGTATGGAGGCGGTGTCTTCGGTGACCACGCGGTTGAGGGGCCAGTCCATGCCTTCCAGCGTTGCCCGCACGTAGTCATCTCCCAGAAAGCGCATCAGACGAACCTGTTTCTGCAGGTAGAACTCGCGGTGGTCGGGGTCCAGGTCGTCCAGCAGATGGTAACGTCTGCAGATAGCATCCTGCACTTCGGGGTCCAGGAAGAGTTCGATGTAGTACACACGTTCTGGCGTGCCTTTACGAAGAATGCAATCTACCAGCCCCTGCCAGTTGGGCTGAACGGGTTTTTCCAGTAGCTCGGCTGCCAACGGAAACCTCCCCTCTGATGGTTTGTTTCGAGAGTTACTTCCTCACAGGGGAGGGTTATCCCTGCACGCAGGAGGAAGGGAACAGGTTAAGCCATCTGGGCTTCCAGTGCAACGCGGAACTGCTGATGATACAGATTCGCGTAGATGCCTCCATAAGCCAGCAACTGCTCGTGCGTGCCCACCTCTTTGATTTCGCCCTTCTCCATCACCACGATTTTATTGGCTTTAATGATGGTGGACAGGCGGTGCGCGATAACGAAGCTGGTGCGTCCCTGCATCAGCCGTTCCAGTGCCTCCTGAATCAGCGCCTCGGTTTCGGAGTCGAGTGCGCTGGTGGCTTCGTCCAGAATGAGGATGCGCGGGTCGCTGAGGATGGCGCGGGCGATGGCAACACGCTGTTTTTCTCCCCCTGACAGCTTCACGCCCTCCTCGCCGATGCGCGTTTCGTAGCCTTTCGGTAACGCCTCAATCACGTGATGAATGTTTGCGGCGCGGGCGGCTTCATACACCTCTTCGTCCGTGGCGTCCAGCCGTCCGTAGCGAATGTTCTCCATAATGGTGGTGTTGAACAGGATGGTCTCCTGAATAACCACACCGATCTGGCGGCGCAGGCTCTTCAGTTTCACATCGCGGATGTCGATGCCGTCAATGCGAATCGCGCCGGAGGTGACATCGTAGTTTCGCTGGAGCAGGTTCACCATGGTGGTTTTGCCGGAACCCGACTGTCCGACCAGCGCGACCATCTCGCCCGGCTCCACCACCAGGTTAATGCCTTTCAACACCGGTTGTCCCGGCTCGTACTCAAACCACACGTTATCAAACTCCACCTTGCCCACGATGGGGGGCATTTCAATGGCATCTGGTTTGTCCTCAATGGTAGGTTTCGTGTCCAGCGTGTAGAAGATGCGTTCCAGTGCGGCGTTGGTGCGGGCAATCATGTCGTTCATCTGAATCAGGCGCAGGATAGGACCATACATGTAGCCGCCAATGTACGAGATGAACGCAATCAATGAACCGGGCGACATCTGCCCGGAAATCACCAGGCGACCGCCGTACCACAGCATCAGCGCCGTGCCGAGCGCACCGATGACCTCGGCGATGACCCACAACAGCGTGCCGATAACGCCCTGCCTCACGTTCAGCACAAGCAGTTCGCGAGTCTGTCCCAGAAACTGGCGTACCTCGTAGCGCTCCTTCGCGTAGGACTTGACCACCGCCACCCCTGCCAGCTTTTCCTGCAGGTCACCGAGCATCACATCGCGCTCGTGCCGTATCTGGCGACTGCCCTGTTTCAGCTTGTTGACGAAGGCGAGGTAGTTCAGGATATAGATGGGGAACACCGACAGGGCAATCAACGACAGCATCCAGTTTTTATAGAAGGCGATGACCAGCACCGCCGCCAGCGTCACGGCATCCGAAATCATGTTCACAAAGCCGCCCGTCAGCAGCTGGTTGATAGTTGCCACGTCGTTAATCACGTTGGACATCAGCTTGCCCGTCTGATGTTTCTCGAAGAAGCCGATGGACAGCGACTGCATATGGCTGTATAACTTTCGGCGAATATCATACATAAATCGCTGTCCAAGATAGGTGATGGTGACTGCCAGCGCGTAGCCAACCAGCCCCGATGCCGCCGAGATGCCCACGATGGCGAAGAAGACCCCCCACAACGGGAACGGTTCACGCTTGATCAGGTGGTCGGTGATGTACTGGATGATGAGGGGCATGGGCAGACCGAGCCCTGCGCTGAGGAAGGTCAGCACCGCCGCCAGAAACATGGTGCGCCGGTAGGGGCGCAGCTCTTTCAGAAAACGGATGAGATTCTTCATGGCACGATGCGAACGTCGCTGAACGGATTACCGCTCTTCTGCTTGCGGAAGCAGAAGAGCCAGCGTTCCTGCATCTCCCCGCTGAGCGCAAGCCATGCGAGGGGCACACTGTGCGCCGACTGTACCTTTGCGATACTCTTTTTTCCCATCGCTGTCGCGAACCCCTTCCCCTTCGGAAAGGTTACTTTATTGTACCATCATTTGCTTGGCGAATACAATTCGCCAGTTGTATCCTGCCTCGGTGTTTCTGCGGTCGGAAGCGCATATTGCTTGAGAAAGGGGAGTAGTGGTTAGTGTCAGCCAGAGGCGAAGATTACTGAAGCGCGGTATGAGTCCATGCGAGTCATCTAAAATGGTAACTACCTACCTACTCATTTCACCAAAGATGTGGTAAACTCTTGCCATGCGCAAGAACACACCAACCATTGAGGAACTGCTCAGGCGTCTGAGTGCTCTGGAAACAGAAGTCGCTCACCTGCGAG
>JABUFA010000083.1 GCA_013314755.1 Chthonomonadia bacterium | reverse complement strand
CCTTCACGCGGGGTCGTGCGGCTCGCAAGAACGACAGCTGCTATGTGGAGCAGAAGAACTACTCGCTGGTTCGTCGGTATGTGGGTTATGGTCGGTATGCGGGGGAGGAGGCGTTGGGGGTATTGGCTGAGTTGTATGGGGTGTTGCGGTTGTATTGGAACTTTTTCCAGCCGGTGATGCAGTTGGAGCGCAAGGAGCGGGTGGGCGCTCAGGTGCGGAAGTGGCATGATGAGGCTTGCACGCCGTATCGTCGGTTGTTGCGCAGTGGGGTGTTGAGCGCGGAGGCAGAGGAGCGGTTGCGTGTGCAATATGAGGGGTTGAACCCTATGGCGTCGCATCGGCAGATAGTGGCGTTACAGGAGCGTTTGGATGGATTGCTTTGCAGGGAGAAGGATGCAGGAGGGTAGAGGTGGAAGGTTGTGGGGGGTGGTTGGAGGATGATTTCGTTTAGATTCTTCAATGAGGCACGAAGTGGATTTCATTTAGATTTTTAAATGAGGCAACACGGATGCTGTTGTTCATACCCTCAACTTTTGAGACTCTTCGGCATGCCGTTTTCGCCTGCTTTTTCTGCGATGCTGAGAGCCGATTACCTGAAGCCTTGCCGTTCGTCTGTTGCCCGGTAACGCAAAAGAGGCTACAATGTAGAGGCAGGAGGAGGTATCACCATGCGGTTTGCTATTTGTAATGAGCTGTTCACGGGATGGGAACTGCGCCGGGTGTTTGAGTTCTGCAAGGAGCTGGGCTATCACGCGGTAGAAATCGCGCCGTTCACGCTGGCGGAGAGCGTGGAAGCCATCTCTCCCGACGAGCGCCAGTCCATTCGCCGTATGGCGCAGGAGACGGGAATAGAGATAGCCGGACTGCACTGGCTTCTGGTCAAACCGGCGGGACTGCATCTGACCACACCCGACGCGGAGACGCGCCGGCGCACGGCAGAGTATCTGGTCTCGCTGGTACACTTCTGCGCCGACGTGGGCGGTAAGGTGCTGGTGCTGGGTTCACCCAAACAGCGCAGTATCCCCGAGGGTTCTACCTTAGAGCAGGCATGGCAACGAGCAACCGAGACCCTGCGCCCTGCCGTCAAAGCGGCTGAGCAGCGCGGCGTGACCTGGTGTATTGAGCCGTTGTCTCCCGCCGAAACCGATTTCCTGAACCGAGCCGAGGATGCCATTCGCTTTGCGCAGTCGCTGAACAGCCCTGCCGCCCGCATCATTCTGGATGTGAAAGCGATGAGCAGTGAGCAAAAACCCATTCCGCAAATCATTCGCGAATCGGCGGGCTGGTTCGCCCATTTCCACGCCAACGACCCCAACCTGAAGGGACCGGGTATGGGTGAAGTGGACTTTGTGCCCATCCTGCGAGCACTCAAGGATGTTGGGTATTCGGGCTATGTCTCGGTGGAGGTGTTTGACTATTCCGACGGCGCGGAACGCATTGCCGAGGTAAGCATCCAGAACCTGCGAAGGGCGATGGAATCCGCAGGGTAAACCTTCGGATAATCTGCCTTCTCTCCCTCGCGGAGAAGAGGCTGGAGGTTAGGTTTGACCTGTGCCAGAACTGGAGGGCGAACCTCCTGCAGGGGCAACCCTGGTGGTTGCCCTCTGATGTGGAACAGCCCCCCTGACCTCCCCGCAGGTAGGGAGGAACCCCTCCTCCAACCTCTCCTCGACGCGGGACAGCCCCTCCTAACCTCCCCGCAGGCGGGGAGGGACGTCCCCCTGCTTGCGGGGGGACTACAGGGGGGCTGACGACCAATCCCCATGCTTGCGAGGGGACTACAGGGGGGCTGACACCTCAAACGGCTCGGCAGGAGCCTCGCCATCCAGCGATGTAACCCCTCTCCCGACCTCTCCCCGACGCGGGGAGAGGTGAAACTCCCCTTCCCTCGCAGGGAAGGGGCTGGGGGTTAGGTTGATCACGGCTCAGCAGGAGCCTCGCCATCCGGGTTTTTGTTGTCTACAGCGGCTCGCCGCCCTTGTCCACGTTTTCCTTCGTGAAGATGCGCGTACCCAGGGTGATGTTCTTCGGCACCTGCTCGCCTTTCAGTATCTTCAGTGCGGTTTCTATCGCCTCTTTGCCACCCGTGGGATACTCGAAGGTGGCGGTGAGGATTCCCTCCTTCACATAGCGCACGCCCTCATGGGGCAATGCGTCAATGCCGATGAATTTGATGGTCTTCTCGCGCCCCTTGCCCTCCTGTCGCGCGGCGAGATACGCCCCATGTGCGCTGGGGTCGTTGTGCGCGTAAACGGCATCTATCTGGGGGAACCGAGCCAGTGCCGACTGCATTTCGCGCTGGGCAATCGGTTCCAGCCACTGGCAGTCGGCGTCAAAGATAATCTCAATCTGCGAGCCGGCGATGCCTTCCATGAAGCCCTTGTGACGCTCCTGCCCGGGCGTGGAGGTCATCAGCCCCTTCAGCTCCACCACCTTGCCCTTGCCGCCGAGCAGTTTCACCAGGTACTTGCCCGCCTCGCGCCCGATTTTCACGTTGTCGGCGCCGATGAAGCAGGTGTACTGGTCGCCTTCCACCTTGCGGTCGAGCACGATAACAGGGATGCCCTTCTGGTATGCCTCGGCGACGGGCTGGGTGAGCGGGCGCGCCTCTTTCGGGCTGATGATGATCAGGTCCACCCCCATCTGGATGAACTCGCGCACCTGCGCCTGCTGAACCTCTGTCTTGTTCTGCGCGTCTTTGAAGATGACCTCAATCTCGTCGGCGTGCTGGCTCGCCGCCTGCTTGATGTCTTCGTTCATCTGCACGCGCCACGGCTCGCCCAGGTTGCACTGCGACATGCCGATAATCCACTTCTTTTTGCCCTGTGGCGCAGATGCCTGCTCGGTCTGCTTCTTGCCGCATCCGGCACACACCACCAGCAGGGCGAATGCCACAGCGATAGCGATTCGTTTCATCACGACCTCCCTCTCTTTTGCTGGATGAGCACCGCGATAGCGATGATGATGCCCTGAATGACCATGCGCGGCGCCAGTTCCACCGCGTTCAAACTGAGGATTTTGTTGATGTATGCCATAATCAGCACGCCGATGAGGGTGAACATCATGCCGCCCCGTCCCCCCATCAGGCTGGTGCCGCCAATCACCACAGCAGCGATAGCATCCAGTTCGTAGGTCATGCCCGCTTCGGTGTCGCCCAGGTCCTGCCGGCAGGCGTTCAGCACTCCCGCCAGCGCGGCGAACATCCCGCACAGCGCGTAGGTCAACACCTTTACCGCCCCCACCCGGATGCCGCTGAGCCGCGCCGCCTCCTCGTTCCCGCCGATGGCGTACAGCCACCTGCCGTAGGAGGTATACCGCACCAGCGCCGCCATCACCAGAATGCACAGCAGAAAGAGAAGCGTGGATGGCTGAATGCCGATGCCGGGCAGGGCGGTGGTCATCCACTGGAAGAAGGGCGGAGTGCCCGACTGCATCACATACCACGGCTGTCCGCCTGGCTGTACCTTGATGCCTCCGGCAACCAGCTTCGCAGCACCTCGCGCAGCGGTCATCATTGCCAGCGTTGCCACAAACGGCTGCATCCGAAAACGGGCAATCAGGCTTCCGTTAATCACTCCACACGTCAGCCCTGTCAACAGCACCACGCCCAGCGCAGGCGCAACGCTCCAGCCGTAGCCGATGGTCAGCAAGGAAAACAGCACCGCGCTCAGCCCCAGCACCGAACCCACCGACAGGTCAATCCCACCCGTCAGGATGACTAAGGTCATGCCCGTCGCCAGCAGTCCGTACTCGGAGTATTCGTACAGGATGGCTAGCTGCGTCTGCCAGGACAGGAAAATGGGAAGCCCGGTATCCAGTGCACGCGGACTGAAAATAATGCCCAGCGTGAAGACCACCACGAAGGCAATCACGCCGCGATAGTCGTTCAGCTTCTCCAGAAAACGGTGCAACCTGCTTGTATCCATGCTTTGAGGATTCTCCTGCCTATCACTTCGCACCCTACGATTTCCTGTTCGCAAGCGGGTGGGGATTCTCCTTCACAGATGGAAGGGCAGGAAAAAGGACACGGATAGCCAATTATCCTTTGAAGTTGTTTTGGAGGAGGACGAAATGCGAACCGGCAAAGCGCTTCTAACCTTTGTGTTGACCATGCTGGTATCCGCGAGCGTTTTCGCTCAGGTAAAGGTGAGCGGCACCTGGCGACTGCGCGTGGAGGACTGGCAGTGGTTCAACGTGCCCGGCTTTGATACCGATTATACCTATGCGCATTCCCTCCTGCGTCTTGCGCTGACGGGCGAAACGGGTACAGCCCGGTGGACAGCCGAACTGGCGCAGGCGGGACTGTTCGACGTGCCCGACGCGGTAGCCCCACCGCCTGCAGGTCAGCTGGGGTTTGGTGGGACGCTGAAAGCGGTGAACGGCGACAACAAAGCCAGCCTGTTCGTGAAGCAGCTGAATGCAGAGTGGTCGCTGGACTGGGGCAGTCTGAAGGTTGGGCGTATGGAGTTCGCCGATGGGCGCGAGGTGACGGTCAAAGATGCCGGGCTGAACTGGCTCCATGCCAATCGTATCAGCAACCGCCTGATTGGTCCCTTCGGCTTCTCCCCCATCACCCGCTCGTTTGACGGGGTGCTTCTGCAGACGGGCGATAACTCCGGGCGATGGCTTTTCTTCGCCGCCTATCCCACGCAGGGCGCGTTTGACCTGAATGGCAATCCGACGCTGACCAACGTGAACCAGCTGTATCTTGCTTATGCCCGCGCGCAGGAGAAGGAGAATACGGGCTTTGACGGGCGCCTGTTCTGGGGCTGGTATCGCGATAGCCGTAACGTGCTGAAGGTAGACAACCGCCCGCTGGCGGCGCGGCAGGCAGACACCGAAGATATCCGGGTGTGGACGCTGGGCGGACACTGGGTACAGGTATGGAACAGTCCCGCGGGACGAACCGATCTGCTGTTGTGGGGCGCGCTACAGGGTGGTGAGTGGGGACGGCTCAGCCACTCGGCATTCGCGCTGGCAGCGGAGGTGGGCTTCCAGTTCCCAACGCTGTGGAAGCCGTGGGTGCGTGCCGGCTATTACGCGAGCTCTGGCGATGCGGACAACACCGACGACCGCCACGAGACCTTCGTCGCCGGCATGAATACACCTCGCCTGTATGCGATGACGCCCT
>JABUFA010000028.1 GCA_013314755.1 Chthonomonadia bacterium | reverse complement strand
AACACGCACTTGCAGCGGTATTGCGAGCAGTGGGGGATAACCTTCACGCGGGGTCGTGCAGGTCGCAAGAACGACAGCTGCTATGTGGAGCAGAAGAACTACTCGCTGGTTCGTCGGTATGTAGGTTGAGACACGAGGTGGATTTCATTTAGATTTTTAAATGAGGCAACACGGGCAAGTTGTTGACAAAATCTGAGCGATGAGGACAGAATAACAGTAGCCGTAGTGCTGAGAGACTACGACGCAAGAAGTTTATTGGTATCCTTGCGAAATGTCTGGCGGAGGTGATACCCGTGCTTCGCCTGTATATGTTCATCATACTCCTTCTTGCCCTGACAGCCCTTCCCGCGGCAAGCGAGGATGCGCTGGACGCCAAAAATGACCCCCGTCTGCAAAAAGAGATAAGCGTCTTCCAGCCGCCAGTGCCGCTTACCAGTTCGCCCGAAGAGCGCGCCAGAGTGGTTTCCACAAGGCAATATCTGCAGATAACCTTCGGTCTTACCGACGGCGAGCGTCAGGTCATGCTGTCACGCCTTTCGGTGATACAATAAGAGATAACGCCGTTGACGTAGAACACGTCTGATGTTATGATGAACAGCGCAAAAATCATGGGGAAAGACAGGGAGGAACCGTGCGAGCAACTGCGTGGTGGAAGCTGATTGCCGTCGCCCTGTTTGCGTTCTGGTTGAGCGCGTGCGGGGGCAAAGAAACGGGCAAAGGCAACGTCGCCGGCACCGTTACCGATATTAACGGCGACCCGGTGGTCGGGGCGCGCGTGTGGATTACTGGTGAGGACGAAACGCTGACCAACACCAACGGCACTTTTCTGCTGACAGGCGTTTCCGAAGGCTTCAAGAACGTTCGGGCAAGCGCGCGTATCGGCAACCAGCAGTGGAGCGGTGTCGCGCTGGTACAGGTCTTCGCCGATGACACCACCCGCAACGCCAACATCCTGCTCTGCCCCGAAAACCTGCAGGGTTCGGTTGAAGGCTTTGTGCTTGACCCTTACGGCAATCGGCTGGAAGGTGCGCGCGTCTTCGCTGGGGGCCCCCTGACCTCCGCGATGGCGGTCACCGACCGAAACGGCTACTACCGCATTGACGGCTTGCGCGGCGGTTACGGTTATCCCATGGTTGCCTCTGCACCGGGCTTCCTGAACGATAACAAGACGGCGACCGTGGTAGCCGGACAGGTAACCGCTGTCACCTTTGCGCTGTCCGTCGCGTCGGGCGCAAGACCGGCTACGCCCCAAAATCTGGAAGCGGTGGTGTGGACACAGCCGCAAGGCGTCACTCGCTCCGCCTCTCCCGAGATGGCGAACGCCTTAGAGGCAATCAAGCGTGTGGTTGACCCCAAACGTGCCACATACCGCGCCATCAGCCGGGTGACGCCTGCGGGCTCGTTGATCGAGGTAGACCTCACCTGGGACTACGTGGAGGACAGCACGCGACTCGGCTACGGCATCTACCGCGGGCGCAGCGCCAATCCCGCATCCGTGCCCGACAACGCTATCGCCTTCCTGCGCGACCCGCTGGCTGACCTGTTTGCCGACCTGGACCTCACGCTGACCCCGGAGGTCACCTACTACTACCAGGTAGTTGCCGTCGGGGCGAACTTTGACCCCGACACCGGAACAGGCACCAGCTCGCCATCCAACAACGCCAGCGCCACGCCCCTGGCGCCGATGGGCACGTTTTCCTCGCCCGCACACGGTGCGACCATCAGCACGCCCTCCCCCACCCTGCGCTGGGACAGGCTGAACGGGGCATTCACCTATCGGGTCATCCTGTTTGAAGGCTTCCCCGAAATCAACCGCGACCCGCTGTGGACAAGCGGCGCCGTCGCCCACCCCACGAACAACGTGGTGTACACGGGTCCCAGCCTCCAGCCCGGACAGACCTATTACTGGGTGGTGGTGGCGTTCTCGGCAGATGGTAGCGCCCGCAGTATCAGTCCACTCTGGAAGTTTACCTACAGACCTTAAGGGAGATGCTTTGTCTATGAAGTGGCTACCGACAGTGCTGTGTCTCCTCGCGACGGCGTGCGCGTGGAGCTCGCCCTATCGCAATGTGGTCAACGTGCCGTTTAACACGCGCTCGAACGGTCCGCAGGGTGCGCTGGTTATTGACGTGCCTGTAGGCACTCGTTCCGCTGGCGACCTGCGCAGACTGGTTCTCCAGCAGGCTGTGCCCATCCAGCGCGCCCAGGTGCAGGCGGTGGCACAGCAGGTCAAACGCTGGAAAGAGCGCGGCGTTCTGCCGTCGGGAGCGCAGATAAGCGTGGATACCATCGTCTTCCTGCGTGATGGAGGCAGGATAATCCAGCCTGCTCGCACTCGATATGGCGACGGGACGCTCTCCTTCACCTTTGAAGGCTGGTCTGCTACCCAGGAAGCTTTCCTGCGCCAGGTTATCAACACTGCCCTGCCGCTGATTGAGAACGTTTACGGCAAGCCAGCGCAGAGCGGCACGGTGAAAGTGGTCAATTATGACGCGCAGATTGGCGACCGCGACGCCGTAGCGGGAGGTATTTTCAACGCTTCTACCAACGAGATTCTGTTCCCGGTATACAACAGCGAAAAGTCGGTAGTCATCAACATGGTGCACCTGCTGGTGCACGCCTTCCATGGTCCCTTGGTCTTCGACTATGACGCTTGGGAGGAGGGCTTCGCCCGGGCGGTGACCATGGTGGTCGCGTATCGCGTCGCGCAGTCGCTGGGTATCAGCGACCCGGAAGGTTTTTTCAAAACCGACCCCAATTACCACGCCCTGCCTTTTTACGACCTGCTGAACCAGCCTGCGCTGGGCAACAACGCCTTCATCGCGCCTTCGCTAAAGCAGTTGCCTATTCCCCCCGGACAACTGGGAGGCATGTACCTGCCCCGCTACCAGATGGCAGGTTCCGCATGGCTGAAGGTGTATCTGGAGGATAACGAGTTTTTCAAAAAGTTCAACGCGCAATACTACGCCCAGTACAACCCGAACGAAACGGTGAAACTCAGCGGCGACGTGCCGCGCCTGAAGGCAATAGCCGCCTCCGTGCTGGCGGGAGGCACGGTGGAAGGAGTGCCTTTTGATCGCTGGTACGAGCGGCAGTACGTGCTGGATACCAGCATCTCCTACGGCAAGAAGCTGTACGCCTGGGCGATACCCAACCGCGCCGACCCGGGACAGGAAAACCCGGGAATAGCCATCGTACTCATGCACTACCAGACCACGGCGGACGGCGACGAACTGCCTCTGAACGATGTGTGCTACCCCACCTACTGGGATTACAATCAGCAGAACCGCCTCTTCCTGGGCGCACAGTACGAGCGGATAGATATTCTGGATGGTGAAGGCACGGTTGCGCCGCAGTTTATCAATATCGGAGGGGCACAGCGCGTGTTGATAGACCTTCCGCTGGGCGGTTTGCATCTGCGCATTCCTTTCGCGGCGGGCTACGGCGGCGACACAAACAACCCGAACAACCTGTACGGCACGATAATCGGGTTAGATGCGGGAACGATAGAGATTACCAGCAGTATCGGAGTGTCCGCCAGCGCCACCATCGCGCAGGGAGGTTTCGGCGTCAACCTGCCGTCTCCCGCGTTTGAACAGCCCGCCCGGTACACCTTTACCATCAAAGACTCCATCGGTAACACGGTGGCGGTGCGACAGGTGAATCTGGGCTATCAGGAGGGCGTGACAACGCTGGAGGCGACCGACAGCGCACAGACGCTCACCCACTCCTTTTCCGCCGGTTTGAGGATGATTTCCCTGCCCATCCTGCCCTTCGCCACCGATAACGCCGACGCGCTGGGGGTGGCACGCAATCAGTTCCTGCTGGCGCACTGGCGACAGGATATGCCCGGCGACAACAAGTATGAGCTCTATCCTACCGCGCCGCCCTTCCGACCGGGCGTGGGCTACTGGATAAAACTGCGTAACAACCATATCGCAGACATTCGCGGCATCGTGCCTCGCACCGACCAGAACTTTACCATCGCCACCACCTACGGCTGGAACCAGATTGGCAATCCGTTCACCACGCCGGTAGACGTGGCGGATATTCAGGTGCAGTATCTGCTGAACGACCCGGTGCCCTTCGCTACGGCGGTGGATAAGGGCTGGGTTGGCGGCACGATATGGCGATACAACCCCACCACCAACAGCTATGAGCCTGCCACCACACTTCAGCCGTGGGAGGGTTACTGGTTGCGGGTGCTTGTCACCGAAGGGGTAACGCTCACCTTCCCTGCACCAGCGTCCACGCGCCGGGCAAGCACGCGAAGCACCATGGCACAGCCCGGCTGGCTTGTCACCGTGACCGCTCGCGCAGGAGACTCGCTGGCGCAGGTTCGCCTGGGGCAATCGCCCTCGGCAAGCGAGGGGTTTGACCCGCACTGGGACAGCGAAGCGCCGCCCGCGTTTGGGCAGATGATGCAGATGGCGGTGAACAATCCCGAATGGGGCAAGCACGCCGGTCATTACGCGGTGGACGTACGACGCGAGGGCGCCAGGACGGCATGGCTTCTGCAGGTGCGCTCGCCCGTGCCCGACACAGAGTTTACCCTCACCTGGAACGACCTTCGTGCGGTGCCAAAGGAGACGCGCCTCGTGCTGGTGGATGAGGCGTCGGGCAGGCGATACAACCTGCGTACTGTATCCTCGGTGACCTTGCGCACCGATTCCACTGGCACGCGCAGTCTGCGCGTGATAGCCGAGCCACAATCAGGAAACGCCCTGCGCATCACACAGCTGCGCGCCCAGCGCACACGAGGCGGAGGCTACTCTATCCAATTCGCCCTCTCCGCTGATGCTCAGGTGCAGGTGGAGGTGCTGAGCGCGTCTGGCGAGCCGGTCAGGATACTGCAAAACGGTACGCCATCCCGGGCGGGGATTCAGTCCGTATCGTGGGATGGGCGCGACATGGGCGGCGTCGCTGTTCCGGCAGGTGCATATCTCCTGCGCGTGCGTGCGCTTGCCGAAGATGGAACCTCTGCGCAGGCAATCTTACCAATGGTGGTTACACGATGAAAATGAGGACATGGCGGTTTCTTTCATTCTTCGCGGCGGTAGTCGCACTAATAACGCTCGCCTCGTGCGGTGGAGGCGGCGGAGGTGGCGGCGTGGTCACCATCCAGGGGCTGGTGAAACGCTCGGACACGGGGGGACTGCCGGATAGCGGCACAACGGTAACCATCGCCGGCAAAACCGTGCAGGTGACCGCCGTCCGACAGAACGCCGACGGCAAGGACTATAACTTTGAGGTGGTTGGAGTTCCTTCCAGCACCACCGAAGGCACGATTAACCCGCCGCAGGGTTCCTCGGATAGCCCGGTTACCTTCCCGCTGCCTCCCCTGCCTGACAGAGGCACGGTGTATATCGGTGAGGTGTATATCGGTCCGAACACCGGTATCGCCCGCGCTACCGGCAGGGTAGTTTCCGCCGAGACGGGGCAACCGGTGCAGGGTGCGAAGGTGACCATTGGCGCGTTCAGTACGCTCACCGGACAGACGGGCAGTTTCACGTTCGACCGTCTGGTAGCACAAACCGATAAAGGAACCGTCGAAGCCACCGGCTTTGAGAAGAAGGTGTTCGCGATAGACCCACCGCTTGCCCCGGGCGACAACGACCTGGGCGAGATACGCATTGCCCCGCCGGTGAGCAACGAACCGCCGGGCGGTCCGTACAACCTGCGCGGTACGGTCACCCTTCAGGGGGGAGATAGCCCGGTGGGCACCAGCGTGCAACTGCTGGACGCGGACACTCAGGCGCAGGTAGACAGCATGGTTATCACCCAGCCCAGCGGTGAGTTTCGCTTCTGGGTTCCGCTGGGGAGGTATATTCTCAAAGTGACCCGCTCCGGCTACATCACGTTCCAGCAGGAGGTAACCATCACCGCGCAGAATCAACCGGTAACGGTGAACGTGAATCTTACACGTTAAAAGAGACGGCGATAGCAGGAATCCGCGCAGGCAACGTCGCAAAAGGAATCGGCGTTTGCGCGATAACTTGTGAGAGACACAAAGGGAGGAACAGGCTTTGCGACAGGCAACTGGGAACTCGTTTCGCATGATAGCCGCGCTGGCGGCGATGGCTGCGCTGGCGCTGGCGGCATTGACCACACTTGGCGGATGCGGCGGAGGCAAAGTAACCGGCGGAGGGTTGCCGACCGGATTGCTCGTGCAGGGCGTCGTGCAGGACGAAAACGGACGAGCGGTCTCCGGTATACGAGTCAAGCTGCTGCCCGGCGATGCGTCGGCGTTAACTCAAGCCGACGGCAGGTTCGCCATTCCTGTCAGTGGTTCCACTCCAGCACGTTTCACTGTGGAACTAGCTGGACGCGAAACCCAGTTTTTACGCTATTTCACCTACGGGATGCAAACCTTCGAGATCGGGTGTGACTTGGGGCCAAACCTGCCAGCGGCTCAGGACAACGTTATAGACATCGGAAACATAAAGTTGTATTCGCAGGATGCGATACCCCCCCCACCAGGGGAAGTGTGCTCGCAGTAGAAGAAGACCGTGTACATCGCTGAGGTAATAATGGTGGGGATGTTGTTTTGCGCCCTTACGGCAGCTATAGCTAGTAGTTCTGACAACAGTTGTTGGACGAACACAGCTCTACGCCCTCCGGCTGTTCCTCTGGTCACGCACGATCCTTACTTCAGTGTGTGGAGCACGACAGACCGGCTCACCGAAGGCTGGAGCAAGCACTGGACGGGGGCGAACCATGCCCTGTGTGGTATCGCACGCATAGACGGCAAACCCTATCGGTTCATGGGCATCCGTCCAGAGGATACCCCCGCGATGAATCAAACGCGCCTGCAGGTAACGCCCACACGAACGGTGTACACCTTCGAAGCGGACGGCGTGGAACTGCAGATGACCTTTCTGACCCCTGCCCTGCCCTATGACCTCGATGTGCTGTCGCGCCCGGTCACGTACATTCTCTGGCAGGTGCGCTCCACCGACGGCAAAACACATGACGTCTCCCTGTATCTGGACGCCTCGGCGGAGTGGGCGGTGAATACCACCGATCAACAGGTGGTGTGGTCGCGCTATAAGCTGGGCGAGATGGACGTGCTGCGCGTGGGCACGGCGCAGCAACCGATACTGGAGAAGTCAGGCGATAACCTGCGAATCGATTGGGGATACCTCTATCTGGCGATACCGCGCAAAACAGCCAACGACCAGACCGTTATCGCCGCGGAGCATCAAACGCGTAACACCTTCGCACAAAACGGCACCCTGCCCGATTCGGACGACCTGCGTATGCCCCGCGCCGCGCATGACAACTGGATTGTGCTGGCGTGTGCACTGCACGTGGGCAAGGTGGAACAACAACCCACCTCGCGTCATATCCTTATCGCCTACGATGACCTGTACTCCATCGAGTACTTCCATCGCAGGCTGCGTCCCTACTGGCGCAGGGCGGGTATGGAGATAGACGAACTGCTCAGGCAGGCGGAGCACGACCTGCCCAAACTGCAAGAAGAGTGTGCTCGTTTCGACGCCGAGCTGACAGCAGACCTGAAGCGCGTTGGAGGCGCAAAATACGCCGACCTGTGCGTGCTCGCGTACCGGCAATGCCTGGCGGCGCACAAGCTGGTAGCGGATTTCGACGGCACACCGCTCTTCTTCTCGAAAGAAAACTTCAGCAACGGGTGCATCGCCACCGTGGATGTAACCTACCCTTCTTCGCCGTTTTTCCTGTTGTTCAACACGGAGCTGCTGAAGGGAATGCTCACGCCGGTGCTGGACTACGCCCGCTCGCCGCGCTGGAAGTTCCCCTTCGCCCCGCACGATTTGGGAACCTATCCGAAGGCGAATGGGCAGGTATACGGCGGCGGGGAACGCTCCGAAGAGAACCAGATGCCTGTGGAAGAATGTGGGAACATGCTGTTGATGGTCGCCGCGCTGGCGAAGGCGGAGGGTAACGCTGACTACGCGAAAAAGTACTGGAACCTGCTCACGCAGTGGGCGGAGTACCTGCGCGAGAAGGGGCTGGACCCTGAAAACCAGCTCTGTACCGACGACTTCGCCGGACACCTGGCGCACAACACCAACCTTTCGCTGAAAGCCATTCTGGCTCTGGGCGGATACGCCATGCTATGCCAGATGCTCGGCGACACCGCCCGCGCCGAAGAGTACCGCCGAATAGCCCAGCAGATGGCGCAGCAGTGGATGCACATGGCGGACGACGGCGACCATTACCGCCTCGCTTTTGATAAACCCGGCACGTGGAGCCAGAAGTACAACCTTGTCTGGGATAGCCTGCTGGAGCTGAACCTCTTCCCGAAGGAAGTGGCGCGCAAAGAGATTGCGTATTATAAAGGGAAGATGAACACGTACGGGCTTCCGCTGGATAACCGCAGCCTGTACACCAAGCTGGACTGGCAGGTGTGGACGGCTACGCTGGCGGAATCGCAACAGGATTTCGAGGCGTTCCTCGCCCCAATCTGGCGATGGATGAACGAAACGCCCAGCAGAGTGCCGCTCACCGACTGGTACTGGACACACGACGGCAAGCAGGCGGGCTTTCAGGCAAGGTCGGTGGTGGGAGGAGTGTTTATCAAGATGCTGACCGCTCCCGACATCTGGCGCAAGTGGCTGGCACGCTCGAAGCGGTAACTTCGCCCTGCCGTGTTCGTCTAACATACGGAAAATGAGAAACTGGCGCACGGCGATACCTCCGGTTCTCGCGCTGATTTGCATTGCCGGGCTGGCGTGGTCGGTCAACCGGCTTCAGCAGATAGACCCTTTCGCGCGTTTCAACCCGCTCTACGCTGAAGCAGGCATGGGCAACGTGCTCGTGCGCTTTACCGAAACCGAGGTGCTTGCCCGCCAGTTTGACCGACCGCTGTGGCGGATGAAGGTTCAGCGTGCAGACCTCTCGCGCGACCGCCAGCGATGGCTGCTGGATGGAGTGCGTGAAGCCGTGCTGTACGACGACGGTCAACCGCTGTGGCGGCTGAAGGCGGAACGCGCCGTGTATGAGGGAGCATCCCGCTTCCTTCAGGTGCAGGAGGTGCATCTGCAGGGCAAGCCGGTGCAGCTGTACTGCTCGCAGGCGATATGGCGCGACCAGAACCGTGAACTGCAATGCATGGGCATCATCCGGGGCACGCTTCGCGATGGCATGTTCACCGCGCAGGCTCTGAGCTACCTCGGAAAGGAGAAGCGGCTGGTCGCCGAGCAGGTGAACCTGAGCGTTCGCACCGCACAGAGCCCAGTCGCCTTCCTGCAAGCCGAACCGCCCCCAAAGCCACCGGAGGAGAAACAGACCAAAACCCGCCGCGTGGAGATTACCTTCCAGCGCCTTGAGGAACAGCAGGGCAAGACGCGCATCGGTGAAGGGCTGACCATCCGCGACGGAGATACCGTAATGACCGCCGACCGCGCCGAGCAGGATATTGAAGCGCAGGTCATCCACGCCACGGGAAACCTGCAGGTGACCGACCCGCGCGTCGAAATCTCCGCCGATAAACTGACCATCGAACTGAAAGAGAAGCGGGCGGTGCTGGAAGGCAACGTGAAAATCCTGGTGAAGCCCAAACAGTCCGAAGAGCAAAGCACCCAGCCGGTCAGCGAGGAAACCCGTTCTCTAAAGACCGAGATGCGGGAGCCGGTGCAGATTACCTGTGACCGCGCGGAGAACCTCTACCAGAAGAAGATTATCACCCTGACCGGCAACCTGAAGATGGTGCAGTTGTTGAAGGAAGGGGGCAAGACACGCACCCTTACCGCGCAAAAAGCGGTGTATAACTCGCGCACCGAACAGGTGCAGTTGATAGGCGACGTGCACGGCGTGGATGAGAAGGGACAGGAGCTGACCGCCCCGGAAATCCTGGTGTCGGTCAAAGAGGGCGAGGAATGGCTGAAGATTACCCAGCCGGGCAGGATGGTCATCCTCGTTGAGGAGGAAGAGGAGGAGGAAACCGAACAGCCGACCACCACACAACAGCCGTCGCCACCCCCTGCCCAGCAGGGACAGCGCTGAGGTGAACGAGCCATGCTGAGGCTCAGTGGACAACCGGTCTCGCGCGGTATCGCTGTGGGCATCGCGATGGTGCTCAGAGCCAGCGACCTGAGAGCCACCTTAGACCTGTTCACCGCCTATGAAACGCGCCATCGCGAACAGCTGGGCTTTGTGGCGGTGTGCCGGGACATCGCGCTGGGCGAGGCGCTGTGGCGGGCAGGCGCAGGCGTCAGCGCCATCGCGGCGGAAAGTCCTGCCCTTCCCGAAGGCGGCGCCATCGGCGTGCCCGCGCTGGTCGGCGTGCCCCAGTTACTGCTGAACGTGCGCGATGGCGACATCGTGATTGTGGATGCGAACCGCGGGCTACTGGTGGTAGACCCCGACATGCACCTCATGACCCAGTACCAGCGGCAGGAGATGCACCCCAGCGGCAAGCGCTATGTGCTGGGCTTAACGCACGAAACCGCCCGCACCTTAGACGACCACCCCATACGCACCATCGCCGTCAGCGAGAGCTGGCAGGTCGCTGTACAGTCGTTGGAGGAGGGAGCGGACGGCGCGTTTCTGGACGCTTATGCCAGCGAACAGTGCCTGCAGAACCGCTCTACACTGCACGCCCTGCTTCAGGGCGCATCCGGTAAATCGCTGTTGATGGAGCTGCCCGTCCTGCCCGACGAGGCGATATGGCGGGCGATTGCCGAATCGACCCTGCAATCGGTGATTACCTTTGTGCTCCCTTCCCTGCACGAGCGCGAGGTCAAGGCCTTTTGGGATAACCTCCAGCAGGCACAGGCGTCCCTGGAGGAGGAACAGGGAGCGCAGCTCTTTCAGGATACCCTGCTGGCAGGCTGGACACCACCCTCATCGCTCCCCGAAGTGCCAGATATCGCCAGCATCCGCGCCCTCTACCTGCGCGAGGTGCAGGTGCGTTCGTGGTTCGAGGCGCAGTGGCTCCAGCAGGTAGAAAACCTCACCCTGTTTGCGCAGACTCACCTGCTGGCAAGCGGTATCGTGATGGGCGAAGAGAGCGAATGGATCCTCCCGCTTGCCATTGGGGCGGGATTTAACGAACTGCTTCTGCCTCCCCACTGCGTGGCACGCATCAAGGAGATGATTCCTTACCTCACTCATGAAGCGTGTCGCCAGCTGGTGCACAGCCTGCAGACGTCGCCGGACGTTTCCAGTAACCGGCGCAAAGCACGCCGCTTCGCCCAGCGCTTGAAAAGACAGATGCAAATCGAGTAGACTGTGACGGAAGAGAAATGTCAAGAGGAGGAGAGACCATGCTTATCAGCCCCGAACTGAACAAAGCCTTCAACGAGCAGATTGGACGTGAGCTGCTGGCTTCGCATCAATACATCGCCATCGCTTCTTACTTCGAGGGGCGCGCCCTGAAGAAGCTGGCGCAGATGTTCTTCAAGCAGTCCGAAGAGGAACGCGAGCACGCCATGAAGTTTGTCGAGTACCTGAACGACGTTAGCGGCAAGGTGGAGATTCCCGCTATAGCCGCGCCAAAGGCAGATTTCGAGAGCGCACTGGAAGCGGTGAAGCTCGCCCTGCAATGGGAGATGGACGTCACCCATCACATCAACAACCTGATGGCGATGGCGATTGAGCAGAAGGACTACGCCGCGCGTGAGTTTCTGGACTGGTTCGTGAAGGAGCAGATCGAGGAGGTCTCCACCATGCAGGACCTGGTGCAGATTGTGGAGCAGGTGGGCGAGCATTACTTGATTATGGTAGAAGCTTACCTCTCACACGGAGAGTAAAAGATGACAGGCAACCGTATAGACCCTGCATCCATCCGCGAGGCGGTGCGCGACCGTTACGGACGTATTGCCCAGCAAGGAGGGGGATGCTGTACGTCAAGCGCCTGCTGTGACGACACCTGCGTGGAAGACCCCACTCAGCTGGGCTACACCGCCGAGGACCTGGCGCAGATACCCGAGGAGGCTGCCAGCATCTCTCTCGGTTGTGGTGCGCCGGTCAAACTCGCGAACCTGCGGGAAGGGGAAACGGTGCTGGACCTGGGCTCTGGCGGCGGAATCGATGTGTTTCTCGCAGCCAGACTTGTCGGTCCGTCAGGATTCGTGTACGGGCTGGACATGACCGATGAGATGATTGCGCTCGCCACGCGCAACGCCCAAAAGGCTGGTGTATCCAACGTGCGGTTCATCAAGGGCGAAATTGAAGCCATTCCCCTGCCCGATGCCAGCGTGGACGTCATTATCTCCAACTGCGTGCTGAACCTCGTGCCCGACAAGGAGCGGGCTTTTCGCGAAATCTGGCGCGTGCTCAAACCGGGCGGTCGCCTGGCGGTATCGGATATCGTCGTTGACGGCGGCTTTGATGACCTGCTTCTGAGCGAAGAGCAGATACGCGCCGCGCTCAGCTGGACAGGCTGTGTGGCAGGAGCACTGACCATCGATACGTACCTGCGGATGCTGCAAGATGCCGGGTTCGTGGACGCCCGCGTCACCGTCCGCTACCGCTACCTGAGTGACAATCCGTCTGCCCTGCCCGAAAGCCTGCGCGTTCTGCCGGAGGAACAGCAGAGAGCGCTGCTTTCGCGAATCTGCAGTGCAGACATTACCGCATGCAAGCCTTAACGGAGGGCAAGCAGGTGAAACGCTGGCAGAAGGTGCAGAAACTGCTGGAACAGGGAATGGAACAGGGCATCTACTCGTGCTGTGTGGCTGTGGTGGGCGACGCGCGGTCGGTGTGGCACACCGCCAGCGCAGGGATGGCAGACCCCGAGAGACAGATACCAGCCAGCACCGACACCCTGTTTGACCTTGCCTCTCTTACCAAGCCGGTTGCCTGCGCGTCCAGCGTGATGGCTCTGGTGGAAGCGGGATGCCTTCAGCTGGAGGCTCCGCTTTCCTCGTTAATCAGCAACGCCCCCAGGTGGTGCGAGCGCATTCGCCTGCGCCACCTTCTCACCCACACGTCGGGATTACCCGCCTGGAAGCCCTTTTACGAGCAAGCACAGTCGCCTGAAGCCGTGGTGGAAGCTGTCCTGAAGACTCCCCCGCGCCGCCTGCCCGACGTGGACTATGAGTACAGCGACCTGAACTACATCCTGCTGGGCGAGGTGGTTCACCAGGTAACCGGTCAGCTGCTGAGCGAGTTTGCCCGCGAGCGCATATTCCTGCCTGCCGGCATGAACGATACACTCTACAACCCGGGCGAGCCACTGCTCTCCAGAGTGGCGCTCACCGCAAACTGCCCATGGCGCAAAGGACAAACTCTGCGCGGACAGGTGCACGACGCAAACGCCTGGGCGATGGGTGGGGTCAGCGGGCACGCCGGGCTGTTTTCTACCGCCAATAACCTTGCGCGCTACTGCCAGATGCTACTGCGCGGCGGGGACGGCGTGCTGGGGAAGATGAGCGTGGATCAGATGTTCCGCAATCAGATTGCCGGCATCGGCGGGCAAAGCTTCGGCTGGTTCACCTACCCAAACGAGATGCTTCCCCGCGCCAATCTGCTTCCTGAAACGTGCATTGGACACTCGGGGTTCACCGGCACCGCCCTCCTGCTTAACCGCCAGCCCGAGTTCTTCATCGTGCTGTTAAGTAATCGCGTGTACTGCGCCTACGAAGGCGAGCGGTGGCTTCCCTACCGTCGAAGGATACTGAACGCCATCAGCGCGGTTATCCCGTAACGCCTATCCTTCCAGCAGCAACCTCTCCGGGTCTTCCACCAGCTGCTTCACCTTCACCAGGAACAGCACCGCCTCGCGCCCGTCCACCACGCGATGGTCATAGCTCAGCGCAAGGTACATCATCGGGCGTATCACAATCTGCCCATCTACCACCACCGGACGTTCCTGAATGCGATGCATCCCCAGAATGCCTACCTGCGGCGGGTTCAGGATAGGCGTGGAGAGCAGGGAGCCGAACACCCCTCCGTTGGTAATGGTGAAGGTGCCTCCCTGCAGGTCGTCCAGGGTAAGGGTGTGGGTGCGTGCCTTCTCCACAAACTGCGCAATCGCCTTCTCGATCTGCACGAAGCTCATCTTATCCGCATCGCGCAGGACTGGCACCACCAGCCCTTCCGGGTCGCCAATCGCGATGCCGATGTCGTAATAGTGTTTGAGCACCAGCTCTTCGCCTTGCAGTTCCGCGTTGAGCTGCGGAAACTCGCGCAATGCCCCAATCACCGCCTTCACAAAGAAGGGCATGAACCCGAGGCTGACCCCATACTGCTGTTGAAAACGCTCCTTCCACTTTGCCCGCAGAGCCATCACCGCACTCATATCCACCTCGTTGCAGGTGGTCAGCATCGCGGCGGTGCGCTGTGCCTCCACCAGTCGGCGGGCGATGGTCAGGCGGCGGCGCGATAAACGCTGGCGTGTCTCCGCCCGGACAGAGGGGGTCGGCTGTGTCATGACCGGCGTAACCGGCGGCTTTACCTCCTCCACCGGCGGTGCTGGCTCCTCCACGATTGGTGGCGGTTGGATGCTCTCTTCCACCTGCTCGCGCATTCGGGCGTAAGCCTGCACGTCCTCCTTCGTCACCCTGCCGCCCGCGCCTGTTCCGGGAACCTCGCGCAGGTCTACCCCCAGCTCTTCGGCGATTTTGCGCGCCATGGGCGTTGCGCGGCTCTCCCCTTCTGCCTCTGAAGGCACAGGAGCCACCATCTCGGCAGAGGGAGCCTCCGCCAGAATGCCCAGCACGTCGCCGGGGCGAACCGTCTCGCCCTCCTGCTTCAGGATCCTTTGCAGAACGCCCGCCTGATCCGCTGGCACTTCTGCGTTCACCTTATCCGTTTCCAGCTCCACGACCGGCTCGCCGGTAGCGACAGGCTCTCCCTCCTTTTTCAGCCACCTGCCCACCGTGGCTTCCAGCACTGACTCTGCCAGCACCGGCACACGAATCTCTATCGGCATCTCTGTCCTCCTTACCACTTGGATACGACTTCGGCGGTTTCGGCTTCACCCGCCAGTTCAAACGCCGCGCTGATAATCTGCGCCTGCGCCTGCTGATGCCATTCCTGATTGCCCTCGGCAGGGCTTGCCATGCGCGTGCGCCCGATATAGCGCAGAGGTAAACGGTTGCCCAGAATATCCCGAATGCGCGGAGCAACGAAGGGCCATGCGCCCATGTTGCGCGGCTCCTCCTGCAACCATACCACCTCTTGCAGGTTCGGATAGGACTCCACCACCGCGCCAATCTCGTCCGCCGGGAAGGGATAGAACTGCTCCACACGCGCCACCGCCACGCTCTCTTCATATTGCGGCGATTCGGGGTTCAGCCTTCCCGTGCCCAGCAGGTCGTAGTATACCTTTCCACTGCATAGGATAAGCCGTCGTACCCGCCGCGCTCGCCTGCCGTCCAGCCTGTCATGCAGGAGATGATGGAACCGCCCGAGCGACAGATCCTGCGGCGTGGAAACCGCCATCGGATGGCGCAACAGGCTCTTGGGCGTCATCAGTATCAGCGGGCGCGGGTCAACCTTCAACAGCTTCGCCTGGCGACGCAGGATATGGAAATATTGCGCCGGCGTGGAGCAGTTCGCTACGATGATGTTGTTCTCGCTCGCCATCTGCAGGAACCGCTCTAACCTCGCGCTGGAGTGCTCCGGTCCCTGTCCCTCGTAGCCATGCGGTAACAGCAGGACCAGCCCACTGCGCTGACCCCACTTCGAACGCCCGGAGACGATAAACTGGTCAATAATCACCTGCGCGGAGTTGGCGAAGTCGCCGTACTGCGCCTCCCACAGTACCAGAGTGTCAGGAGCCTGCACGCTGTAGCCGTACTCAAAGCCCAGCACCGCCGCCTCCGATAGCGGACTGTCCCACACCTCGAACGACGCCCTCGCCGAGGGCAGGTTCTGCAGGATATTGTAATGGTCGCCCGTGCGCACATCATGCAGAACCAGATGCCTTTGGCTGAACGTTCCGCGCGTGACATCCTGCCCCGTCAGGCGGATGGGGGTTCCGTCGGCAAGGATGGACGCGAAAGCCAGTATCTCCGCGTGCGCCCAGTCAATTTTGCCCTCTGCCGACAAAGCTTCCCGCCGCCGGGCAAAGGGTCGCTCCAACTTTGGATGCAAACTGAAGCCATCTGGAATGCGCGTGACCTCCTCGTTCAGACGCGCCAGCAAAGATGGCTCCACCGCTGTCTGCACCGTCTCCTCCGCTTCGAGGCTTCCCAGTCCCCCGCGCTCACCGCCTGCATCCAGCCCCGCCAGTGTCTTGCGGATGTGCAGGTCAATCTGTTCCGCCACCTTGCGCCGCAGGGCGTGCAGGCGTTCTATCGCCTCCTGAAGCATCCGGTCCGCCTCTTCCTGACTGATGAGACCTTTCTGTTCCAGTCGACGCACCCACAGTTCGCGCACGGTGGGATGTTTGCTGATACGCTCGTACATCTCGGGCTGGGTGAAGGTGGGTTCGTCGTTCTCGTTGTGTCCCCATCGCCGGTAGCCAATGAGGTCTATCACCACATCCTTCAGAAACCGCTCGCGATAGGCGTGTGCCAGCCGCACGGCGGTCAAACAGGCTTCAGGGTCATCGGCGTTCACATGGATGACCGGCAGGTCAAAGCCCCGGGCGAGGTCGCTGGCATAGTAGGTAGAACGTCCATATTCAGGCAGGGTGGTAAAGCCAATCTGGTTGTTCGCAATCAGGTGGATTGTTCCGCCTGTTCGGTAGCCCGGCAACCGGTACAGATTGAGCGTCTCCGCCACAATGCCCTGAGCGGGGAAAGCAGCGTCGCCGTGGATCAGCACCGCCAGCGAAATGCGCTCATCCTGCTCGGGTGCTCCAGCACGGTCACGCCTCTCAAAACAGGCGCGGGTCATCCCCTCCACCACCGGGTTCACCCATTCCAGATGGCTGGGGTTGGGAGCGAGCACCACCTCCACGCTCACCTCTTCGCCGCCTTTGAAGGCTCGCCTCGCGCCAAGATGATACTTTACGTCACCAGTCCAGCCCTCGTCACTGCTTCCACTGTAGGAGACGCCGGGCGACTGATATACCCCCAGAAACTCGGCGATAATCTGCTCGTAGGGCTTGCCGAGGATGTGCGCCAGCACGTTCAGCCTGCCGCGGTGCGCCATGCCCAGCATGATGTAGCGCGTGCCCGTCTCCGCTGCGGCGCCAATCAGCTCGTCCAGCATCGGTATCATGATGCCCAGCCCTTCCAGCGAGAAGCGGATATGTCCCGGAAACGCCCGATGCAGGAAACGCTCCAGCGCGCCCACCTCGGTTAGGCGGTTCAGCAGAGCCATCTCGTCTATCGGGTCGTTGGGCGGAGCGTAGCGCTGCGATTCCACCGCCTGCTCCCACCAGATTCGCTCCTCTGCCTCCGCCAGATGTTCGAACTCGAAACCGAGAGTCCCCTGGTACAGCTCGCGCATCCGCTGGACGACCGTCCACGCATCAGGCGCATCCATGCCCAGCACGCTGTGTATCACATCCGCAGGCAGAGCACGCAAGTCGTCCTCCGTGATGCCGTACGTCTCTGGCAGCAGGGATGGGTCGCCGGGCGGAGGGGTTCCTAGCGGGTCCAGGTGCGCCGCGCGATGCCCGTAGGCGCGGATAGCGTGCGCCAGCGACACCGCCCCCACCACTTTGCGAAAGTCAAGCGTCCTGCTGGGCAGCACGGGCATCTCGAGCGGAGGCGCACCAAACTGCAGGAAAAGCTGGCGTATTTCAGGAGGAACTGCATGGGGATTGCGCTGATAGAGTTCGTACATCTCCGCGAGGTAAGCGAGGTTCAGCGGAGAGAACGTCTGCCAGACCTGGTCGCTTTTCGAGTGGTTCATATCTGCCGTACCTTCCGTTTGCAGGCGGTGCGTATTAATGTTACCAGCTAAAGATGCAGAGGTCAACCGTTTGCCGAGCTGGTGACAACCTAACCCCCGCCCCCTTCCCTGCGAGGGAAGGGGAGCCAGATTCCTCCCCGCCTGCGGGGAGGCCAGGAGGGGCTGTCGCGCGTCAGGGAGAGGCAGGGAGAGGGGTTACGTCATTGGAGGGCGAGGCTCCTGCCGAGCCGTCCGGGTCCCTCCCCGCCTGCGGGGAGGTTAGGCGGGGCTTTTCAGGTGTTGCCAGCCCCCCTGTAGTCCCCCCGCAAACAGGGGGACATTCCCTCTCCTTGTGGGAGAGGGTCAGGGTGAGGGCTTTCGCAGGGAGGTCAGGTGGGGCAGTGTTTGGGCTTTGAAGAACACCTAACTCCCGTCCCCTTCCCTGCGAGGGAAGGGGAGATATGCCTCTCCCCGCCTCGGGGAGAGGTCGGGAGAGGGGGGTCGGCTCACCGGGAGGTTCGCCCTCCAGACCAAATCGGGAGCGGCTACGTCAACGCCATGGGCATCAACACGCACAGGTAGTTGTCCTGCTCCACCGGGCGGATGACCGCAGGGCGCAGGGGTTCCGTCAACTCCAGATGCACGCCTTCGGAATCGATCACGTTCAGCACGTCAATCAGATAGCGGGCATTGAAGGCAACGGTGATGTCGTCTCCCTCGCGTACCACCTCCACCTCTTCGTGCGCCTTGCCCGACTGCCCGCTTTCGGCTTCGATAATCAGATACTCGCCGTTGGTGCTGAAAATCAGGCGGTTGCTCACGTCGCGGGCGACCAGGCTGGCGCGGCGCACCGCTCGCAGAAACTCTTCAGTGGCGAGGGTCAACCGCTTGGTATAAGTAGTCGGGATGACGCGCTGATAGGCGGGGAACTGTCCATCAATCAGGCGGGTGATCAGGAACGTGCGCCTCGGGT
The DNA here is from genome assembly GCA_013314755.1 of Chthonomonadia bacterium. Lineage (GTDB taxonomy): Bacteria > Armatimonadota > HRBIN16 > HRBIN16 > HRBIN16 > HRBIN16. The sequence goes on along the minus strand of JABUFA010000028.1, from coordinate 29,050 downwards.
CGTCCACTGGTCGGAACGAAGCCTGATTACGCCCGATTTGCACCTCCACCTCGCCCTCATAATCGCCCACGATGCGCCCCAGCTCGTTCATCGCACGCGCCGGCACCACCGCGGCAATCGGCGTCTCCAGGGCGTTGACGCTTACCGGGTGCGAGCGCACCGTGAGGCGGTGGGTATCCGTCGCCACCATGCGCAGGGTCACTCCGTCGCACTCCACCAGCACGCCCGTCAGGATAGCGCGGGTCTCTTCCGTGCTAACGGCGAAGATGGTCTGCTTAATCATCTCCTTCAGCGTATCGGCAGGCACGGTGAAACTGGTGGCATCGCTGACCTCTGGCAGGGTGGGATACTCGCTCGGCGACAGCCCCAGCAACTTGTATTCCGACCGCTCGCAGGTAATCTGCACCGAGTGCGTGGCGTCGTCGCTCATCTTCACGTCGGCATCGGGCAGAGAGGAAAGCACCTCCTGCGTGAGGCGAGCAGGCAAAGTGGCTTCGCCGGGCATTTCAACGGTCGCCGGCACGAAGCATTCAATGCCAATCTCCAGGTCGGATGCGGTCAGTTTCAAGCCGTCGCCTTCCGCGCTGAGGTGAATGTGTTGCAGGATGGGCAGAGAGCTTCGCCCACTGACGGCATGTGCTACCGTCTGTACGCCTTCCAGCAGGTCCTTGCGCGTTGTGGTGATTTTCATCATGAGCCTCCCTTGATGTGTATTAGTCCTCTGGTAACAGCGGCAGGGAGAGCGGCTGTTCGTCGGCTGGGCGCGACCTCTGCAGGTGCGGGAAGCGTTCCGCCAGATGGCGCAGGATGCGTTCGCCTGTCCCTTCCGAGACCATCGGCGATTCCACGCCCCGCCGAAGCATCTCTCGCGCCTGTTCAATGGAGCGCGCCTCATAGGCGCAGGCGGGACACCGAAGCAGATGCCTCTCTATCCTCTGCATCATGCTTTCGGTCAGCTCCTGGTCCATGTAGTTGCCCAGCAGTTCGCGCACTTCAGCGCACTTCATCCCTCTTCACCCCATTCTTCCGAGAGCGCATCGCGCAGTGCCGCCCGCGCCCGATACAGCATCCCTTTCACCGAGGGCACACTGCGCTCCAGCATCTGCGCCACCTCTTTCGCCGTGAACTCCTCCACATCGCACAACAGCAGAACCGTCCGATACTCTTCGGGCAGCCGCCTCAGCGCACGCTGTACTGCCACGCGCAGTTCCACGTCGGCAGTGGCGTCGTTTTGCATCGGCTCGGTGACCTCCTCGATGCGCAGGAGGCGCGGCTGGCGCAGGCGGTCAATACAGCAGTTGCGTGCGATGCGAAACAGCCACGCTTTGAACGTGCCCTCGGCGCGATAGCCCATCAAGCCGTCAAAGGCGCGCAGGAACACCTCGGAGAGCACCTCTTCGGCGTCCGTGCGGTTGCCCAGCAGGCGGGTGGCGTATGCCAGAACGGCGTCTGCATAGCGCCAGAACAGCGTCTCCAGCGCCTGCATCTCGCCCGCACGGAACCGCGCGACCAGCCGTGCATCTTCGCTCTCTCTACCGCTTTCCATACACATGACGTTTGGGAGGCTCAAAAAGTACCGCACGCAGATTGTAACCGCCAAATGGAGAGAAGTCAAGCGGTCTGCGGAGGTTAACCTCTTTGGAGTGCTGAAGCTTGCTTCAGCAGACCCTTAACCTGCGTAAGCAGGTTTCGTTCTGTGTTGCCTGCGATTTCCAATCGCAAGGACAGGATAAACGGGACGAACGACGTTCCTGCGGACGAAAGTGCGGGCAACCTGTCTCGAAGCCTCATGTAGATTCTGGTAACGCCCTTATGAATGTCGGCATATCCCAGAGAGCCTGCATCGCCAATTCCGCACAATTACCGTGCAACTAGCCCCGAAATCCGCCGATAATGGGAACGTAAACAACCTTTGTGCGAGGGGTTTCCATGAGCAGTCACGAAACACTGACCGAGCTGGTGGAGGTTTTGATCGACAAAACCCGCGACAAACGGCTGATGTGGGAGCCTGTGGGCGAAAGGGATACCTATGCGGCGGTGATTGACGGCTCCTACACCCTGCGGGTCTATCGTGACGACGATGAGGTGTGCCTGGTCCTGCGTGAGATGCACTCCCCCGAGGCGATTACGCTGTTCGCGCACAACCAGATTGACCACGAGCGTCTGGAGCTCCTGCATCGCGTGGTGCGTGAGAACGCCCTGCGCTACGATGAGAAGATTGCGCAGGTGGTGGAGATACTGAAGTCGCTGTAGCCTCAGCGCAGGACGTGGCGCAGGAAGAAAAGCAGGTTCGCGGGTCGCTCCGCCAGGCGACGGGTGAAGTAGGGATACCATGCCTCCCCATACGGCACGTACACGCGCATCTGGTAGCCCTGCTCCACCAGCTGCTCCTGCAGGTCGCGCCGGATACCGTACAGCATCTCGAACTCAAAACGCTGAGGCGGGATGCCCTGTTCCTGCACAAAGGCAATCGCATCGCGGATGATGCTTTCGTCGTGCGTGGCGAGGGCAGGACTGTGCCCGTTGACCAGCAATTTGCGCATCAGGCGGCGGTACGCAGAGTTCACCTGGGCGCGCCGGGGATAGGCGACGGTGGCGGGTTCCGCATACGCCCCCTTGCACAGCCGCACCGACGCCTTACAGCCAATCAGCCTCTCAATGTCCTCCTCACTGCGATAGAGGTACGCCTGGATCACCACGCCCAGATTGGGATAGCGCTCGTGCAGGGCGTAAAAGATGTCCAAGGTGCGCTGGGTGTATTCACTGCTCTCCATATCAATGCGCACGAAGCCTCCGACCTCCTGCGCACACTGCACGATGCGCTCCAGATTGTGCACGCAAAAGTCGTTTTCAATATCCAGCCCCAGCTGGGTGAGCTTCACCGAAACCTGGGTATCCAGTCCCGCCTCTGCCAGCGCGGGCAGGGCACGCAGATACTCTTCCACCACCGACTCTGCCATCTGCCGGTCGCGCACGCTCTCGCCCAGATAGTCGATGGAAACCTTTAAGCCCTTCGATTGCAGATGGGTGGCAACGCGGAGAGCATCCTGCAGGCTTTCGCCGGCGACGAAGCGGTCAACCAGTTTGCGGAACGGTCGCCCCCGGGTAATCAGGTGGCGTACCGGAGGAAGCGAAGCGATTTTCAGCACAACAGTTCGGCTCAGCATTCTTCTCCTCAATCGTCAACGGTTTTTCAAGCCCATTCCGGGCACCCCTCTCCCAACCTCTCCCCGACGCGGAGAGAGGAGTATCTGCGGGTTCGGTTGGCAACGGCTCGGCAGGAGCCTCGCCCTCCAGAGATGACACAGGCGACAAAATTGGAGGGCGAACCTCCCGGTGAGCCGACATACAGCCTCACCTACACCCCTGCGAAAGCCCTCACCCTGACCCTCTCCCACGAGCAGAGGGATGTCCCCCTGCTTGCGGGGGGACGACAGGGGGGGCTGACAACACCTGAAAAGCCCCACCTAACCTCCCCGCACGCGGGGAGGAATCTGGCTCCCCTTCCCTCGCAGGGAAGGGGCTGGGGGTTAGGTAACATAACCCGCGTCCACCTACAGTATACAACCGCCGGGCGGGCAAAAACAACACAGCCCCCAGACGGGGGCTGTGCTGGAAGTGGAAAAGCGATGGATGGACTATGCGCGTCGGCGACGCAGCGCCATACCAGCCAAACCAACCACACCGGTCGTCAGTGCCAGCAGGCTACCCGGTTCGGGAACAGGGACCAGGTTCAGGGTGTAGCTGCCACCCGGTCTGATCGTAGCCCCCGTCTCCAAAGTTGCGAGGGAAGTGTAGGATGCTCCACTGCCAAGATCCCAGATGTACAGCGTATAGGGTGAGTCTCCCGGCATCAGACCCTGGTTTTTCAGCTTGATGTCAAAGACGATCGCTCCTGCGGAAACATCGACTTTGCTTGTACTTAGCTGAACGTATCTCACACCGTAGGGTCTCGTGCCGGTGCCTCGCGCCCCCGCCAAGCTGTTGAATACTGGGTCGCCAAGTGCTGTGAGCCTCGGTATTACCGCGGTAGCCACCGTACCATCCAGCACAATCTTGTTGTCTAATGGAGTTGCACTGGTACCCATCGCGGTCGCCCGGTCAAACCCGAACATCACCTCTATACCCTGAACCCTTTCCGGGCTGTGTTGAATCCACACGGAAAGTGTGAAAGATTCACCCGGTGCGACCACCATTTCGGTGATGGGGGTTGTCTCTCCCGCCTTCGTGATATAAAACTGCAGGGCGCTGGCGGGACTGAGGCTGAAGAGCATCAGCGTTGCCGACGCGATGCCTAAAACAAGCCACGAACGTAACACTTTCATACTCGCCTTCCATCTCCTTTCTTAGAGTGGTACTGTGATGGATTACCTGAGCCTATTGTAACGCACGGGTACAGGTTTGTCAACAGGGTTTTCGCCCCATCCCTGTAAAATTTTCCTAGCACACTCGCCGCTGCAGTTTCTACAAGTGCTATACAGGGCACGCTCTCCTCTCTCACAAACAAAACAGAATCTCTGACGAACAGCATGCCTTCCCTCCTCGGGGTAGCAAGCGCCCCAGCTCAGGTTCTCCACCCTGTATATATAGCAAGATTCGTACCAAAAACGGGGTTTTGGGGCATTTTCGGGGAAAATTTTCGAAAAATTGTGTGCTTAAAATCTAACTCAGGAGTTTACGGGGATGCCCTGCGGAGGTTGCAGGAGGAAAAAACGGTAAAGGACAGATTTCCTTCACTCCACTTATCCTAAAACCCCGCCCCGCGCACGCCTATTAGCGACTCCAGCAGCACTATTGTGCAGTACACCACCACATCGCCCAGAATCAGCCCCAGGAAAAAGGGGCGCAGCTTTCGGTACAGGGGCATGCCACCGTAACGCTTCACCAGTGAGGAGACCAACCACCCAATGAACGCGCCGCCCCAAATCTGCCCGCTCACGTTTTCACTGCTGGCAATCACAAAACCAATGGGCGACAGCCTCCACCAGGTGAACCGCCGATTCATGTTCAGTAGAAACAGACCGATACCCGCGCCCAGAAGGGTAGCGCTCCACACCTCTGCGGATGGCGGTTGTCGCGACGCCATGCCAGCCATCAAACGCTGAAGGTGCTGGGGCACGTTCCACGAGAGGGGCCACGCGGCGAAGTTGACCGCACCGTACTGATACGACCACCACAGGATGAAGAAATACGCTCCCAGCAATGCTGCCAGCACCGAGACTACCACACCCAACAGGTGCACACGCTGGGGCAGCCTCGCCTCGTAGCGAAACTTCTCATCGTTCAGGGCGAAGTACAGGAAGCTCATGTCCGCCCGCCCCACGAGGGCATTGTGTGCATTGAGCATCCATAAACTGCCGTTGCTGGGCCATAGGCTCCCCGACAGCCCCTGTATCAACCGCTCGGGCACATAGCCGTTGTCCACCAGATAGACCCCGCCCGAAGCCACCATCCTGCCCAGCGCCAGCACAATGGCATATAGCACCGCGAGGAACAGGAGCATCATCACCACATGCCCGCCGGCGAGCATCGCCCACAGCAACATCGCGCCGTTCGCCGCGAGGAAGCCCAGCACCGCCCCACGCGATACCTTCGCATCCGGTTCCCGCCGCCATGCCTTTACCACATCTGCCCATACAGGCATCAACATCGCTATCGAAAGCACCACGCACGCCCCAAACTCGGTGTGGTGGATCCAGTCCATCGGATTGAAGGTCACCGTGCCCGATGGAGCGGCAGCGTTGTAGCCCATCAGTGCAAAAATCAGCAGCTGTGCCCGGTAAAGCAGATGAAACACCCAGATCGAGGCAGCCACCTCGCCGTTAATCAGATACGAGACGCCAATCACCAGCATCCACACCGGAAACACGAAATCGCGCAGGGCGTTAAGCGGAGCGGTCTGCCAGCCCTCGCCGATTCGCCAGGTGATAATCTGCCCGATTTCGGGAACGGTGGGGAAATAGGCGTGCATCTGCCCGATGCCAATCATAGTGCCGGGTATCGCAAAGCCCAGCCACAGCAGCGGATTGCGCCAGAAACGGTTGCCTTCGCTTCCCGCACCCATCATCTCCAGAGGCAGTTCCATCAGCGGGAAGGTCACCCGCTCTTCCTCAATCCATCGGTGCGACAGGATGCGTGCCAGGCACCCGAGCGCCGCAATCAGGGCGAGCGCAAACAACGTCCACCCGACCATCGGCACCACCCAGGCACCCCACGGGATGGAGTGACCGGGAGGTAGCCCCTCATAAAACGTGCGCACCGCCTCTCTCTCCTGCACCAGCAGCCACGAGGGGATAGCATCCGCCAGTTGTTCGGCATAGGGGATCCCACCCCGCCGCGGATAATATTGGGGCGCAACCGCCAGCGTCACCAGCGTCTCACCCAGCGAAGCCTGTGGTAACGCAGCGGAGATAAACAGCATGGAGAACACAATGCCCAGTTCCCACTTCTGCATCGCCCACCGCGCGTTGATCCGCCGCACTATCCCGTTCAGCACCACCGTCAGGAAAAAGAAGAACACCGCACCGCTCGGCAGCGAGGCAGCGGTGATGTAACGCCGGTATATCAGGTTCGAGTGGATGGTCAGCGCACACAGCGCCACCACCAGAATCAATCCCCAGAGAATCGCCCGTGCCGCTCTCCAGCTGACTGCCACCACCGCCTGCCGTCTGTCTTCGTACCGCCTTATCTGTTCCACAGCTACTGAACGATACAACGCTGCCCTACCTCCCGTACACTTCCTGTATACTTTAAGTATACGGTACGATGAGCGAGTACGGGCGACAGAGGCTGCAAAAGATTCTGGCACAGGCGGGATACGGCTCGCGCCGGGCGTGCGAGGAGCTGATTCGGCAGGGGCGCGTGCGTGTGAACGGACAGGTAGTTACCCAGCTGGGCACGCAGGCAGACCCCCGGCAGGATGTTATCGAGGTAGACGGTCGGCGCGTGCGCCTGCCAGAAACACATACCTACATCCTGCTGCACAAGCTGGCAGGTGTGATGACCACCCGTCACGACCCTCACGCGAAGCGCACGGTGATGCACCTGATACAGGGTGTTACCGCGCCCGTGTTTCCCGTGGGACGGCTGGACGCTGACACCACCGGTGCGCTTCTGTTGACGGACGACGGCGAGCTTGCCTATCGGTTGACCCACCCCCGTTACGGCGTGCCAAAGACCTATCTGGCGGAAGTGCGCGGCGAGGTGAGGGAGCAGGCACTGCGTGCGCTCCGCGAGGGGATAATGCTGGAGGACGGGCTGACCGCCCCCGCGCAGGTAGAAGTGGTGCGGTATCAACCTGAGCGACAGACCACCCTCCTGCGCATCACGATTCACGAAGGGCGCAAGCGACAGGTCAAGCGAATGTGCCAGGCGGCAGGTCACCCGGTCGTGCGCCTGCACCGGGAGCGGTTTGGTCCGCTGACTCTGCGCGACCTGCCGCCGGGCGCATGGAGACACCTGACCACCGAAGAGGTCGCCGCACTGAAGCGTGCCGTCGGTCTATCGCCCTAAGCCTGCGGTTGTTGTGGCTGGTCCCACGGCGACTTACGATAGCTCTCGCGGTGGAGCTGGCGCAATCGCATCAGCCCTTTCTTCGCGCTCTCGTACTGTGGGTTCAGGCGCAGAGCGGTTTCGTATTCCATCTCGGCTTCCATATAAGAGCCGAGCGCCTCGTAAGCGGCTCCCAGGTTGTAGTGCGCTTTGAAGGAATCGGGCTGAATCTCCGCCGCTTTAAAGAAGGCATGTGCCGCTTTCTCGTAATCCTGCATCTGCGCAAACGCCGCGCCGGCGTAAAACCACGCGGTATACTGGTCACCCTCCTTCTGAAGCACCCAGTACATGCGCTCGATGCACTCCTCGTAACGCCCCTGCTTGAAGAGTTCAATGCCCTCTTCCAGCCACTGCTGTGCATCCGCCATTTCGTCACCCCCTACACGGCAAATCCACCCTTATTGACATCCATCGCAAAACGAAGGTTACGGTAGCCATCCCACTGGAGGGCGAACCTCCTGGTGAGCTGACCCCTCTCCCGACCTCTCCCCGACGCGGGGAGAGGAGAATCTCCCCTCCCCTCGCAGGGAAGGGGCCGGGGGTTAGGTGGTCTCAGACAAACCCCTCCTAACCTCCCCGCAAAAGCCCTCACCCTGACCCTCTCCCACAAGGAGAGGGAATGTCCCCCTGCTTGCGGGGGGACTACAGGGGGGCTGACACAACGTCTGAAAAGCCCCTCCTAACCTCCCCGCACGCGGGGAGGGACGCGGACGGCTCGGCAGGAGCCTCGCCCTAATCCTCCCCAATCTCGCCGAAGTGGCGCACCAGCACGCCGAAATCGAACAGCGTCACCTCCTGGTCACCGTCCAGGTCGGCATCGGGGTTCCAGTTGCTGTCGCCCGGCATACTGCCAAAGGCAGCGACCAGCTGTCCGAAGTCGAACAGCGTCACCTCGTTATCGCCGTCAATGTCGCCGTTGGTCAACGACACGTTCACCCCGCTGACGTTGGCGCCGTTGACCCGCACGTTGCGAACCACCCGGCGCAGCCAGTGACTGCCCTTGAACGCCAGGTCATAGTTTCCATTGGGAACATCTGGCAATGTGTAGCCCCCGGTGCTATCCAGGTTCAGCGTCACCGTGCGGATGGGGTCGGTACTGCCCGCGTTGCGCAGCTGGATGACGATGGGCACGGCGGTCACATCGCCGCCATAGTCGCCCAGCTCCACGCGCCCGCTGATGGAATAGGTGCGGATAATCCGCCGCGCCGGTCCGCCAGAGGTCGTCCACCAGCTGAACCATACCCACTCTTCCCATATCCAGTCCCAGTAGGCGAACATCCCCTCCAGGCGCGCGCCGTTCTGCACAACCGTGCCCTGCCACCGGACTTCGGTGTTGCCGACGCCGGGGATGTTGGCGATGCCGGAGAAGATGATGGTATCGCCGTCCACTCTGCCGGAGATGCTGTACTGCCCCAACGGGTTGTTGTTGGGCGGCAGATACTGCACCCTCCCCGTGAACTCGCCTGTGGTGGTGTTCATGCTGTAAAACAGGATGTTGCCATCAAACACGAAACCGTAGTAGATGTCCCTTGCCTGCGCCGTCCAGTAGGTGTTGGAGATGTCCCAGTTGGGCGGTGCTGAAAAAGCAGGGATTGCCAGCGTGATGGCAAGAAGCAAAAACCAGCGATTCATCGCCGAGACCTCCCTTTCCTCATAATAATCACAATATCATCGTATCCCAGCAAACTTGCCTGTGTCAAGCGGTAGTGGTTGCCGATGGATTTTTGTCCGCTTTCGGGATATAATCTCTGTCGGAAGGAGGACGGCACGACCGGTGTTAGCACGTCTGCAAGAGGTTGAAAAGCGTTTTGAACAGATAGAACAGGCTCTCGCCGACCCGCAGGTGGCTTCTGACCCGAAGGAGCTGCAGAGGCTGGGCAAGGCGCACGCGGAGCTGGAGCCTATCGTACAGGCGTTTCGGGAGTACAGGACCACCCTCAAACGGATTGAGGAGGCGGAGTCCCTGCTGGATGACCCCGAAATGCATGACCTGGCACAGGAGGAGCTGGACGCCCTGAAGGAGCTGCGCGAACAGCAGGAACACCAGCTGAAGCTGATGCTTCTGCCCAAAGACCCCAACGACGAGCGCAACGTTCTGCTGGAGATTCGCGCAGGAACGGGCGGCGAGGAGGCGGCGTTGTTCGCGGCGGAGCTGGCACGCATGTACATGCGCTACGCGGAGCGGCGCGGCTGGAAATATGAGATTCTGGACATGCAGGAGACCGGCATCGGCGGCTACAAGGAGATTATCCTGCTGATCGAAGGCAAAGGGGCGTACAGTGCGCTCAAATACGAGAGCGGCGTGCACCGGGTACAGCGCGTGCCCGTCACCGAAAGCAGTGGGCGGATTCACACCTCCGCCGCCACAGTTGCCGTCCTGCCCGAAGCGGAAGAGGTGGAGGTGGAGATTAACCCCGAGGACCTGGAGATAGACACCTTTCGCGCCGGCAGCGCAGGCGGTCAGCACATGCAGAAAAACGAGACCGCCGTGCGCATCCTGCACAAGCCGACCGGCATCGTGGTTACGTGCCAGGATGAACGCTCGCAACTGCAGAACCGCGAGAAGGCGATGCGGATGCTCCGCACGCGCCTGTATGACCTCCAGCAACAGCAACTGCAGGCGGAACGCACCGCCACCCGCAAATCGCAGGTGGGCACCGGCGACCGCAGTGAGAAAATCCGCACCTATAATTTCCCGCAGGGGCGCGTCACCGACCACCGCATCGGTCTGACCATCTATAACCTGCAGGAAATCTTGGACGGCGACATCCAGCCCTTTGTGGACGCCCTCATCGCCGAGGACCAGGCACGCCGACTGCAAGAGGCAACCGAACAGGAAGCGCTTGCCTCGATTAGTCAGGAGGCTTAAAAGGATTCCATGGAGCGCAGTGCAGACTGGTTTTATCAGGCGGAAGGAGACCTCGAGCACGCGCGAAACGACCTGCAGGATGGTTTCTACGACTGGGCCTGTTTCTCCGCCCAGCAGGCAGGCGAAAAGGCAGTGAAGGCGGTTCTCAAAAAGACCGGGCGTGAAGCGTGGGGACACTCCATCGCCGATTTGCTGGACGTGCTTGCCGAGCAGTTTTCGGTACCCGGTGACCTGCGCGACATCGCGCTGGAGCTGGATAAGGGCTACATCAGCACACGCTATCCCGACGCTCTGCCCAACGGTGCACCGCGTGCCAGGTACACCAGAGCAGAAGCAGAAAGGTTCATCAGCCATGCCGAACGAATCGTCGAGTTCTGTAAAGGTCTTCTCACCTAAATACACCCGTGAGCAGGTTATCGACATCCTGCGCGACGCGATACCCCAGATAGCCGCGCACCTGCCGGTGCAGTGGGCGGTGCTGTTCGGCTCCTACGCGAAAGGCAACTACACTGCCTTCAGCGATATCGACCTGCTGGTGGTATACGCTGGCGAGGTGCGTGAGGATGCCTTCGCGGTGGTCAAGAAAGGTGTGCCACTGCGCGGACTGGAGCCTCACGTGCTCAGCGAAGAGGAGTTTCGCGCGGTGCTCCCCGTATGGAAGCAGATGCTCCGGCACAGCGTAACCGTCTGGGGAACCTGCCCGATAGAGGGATGGGAGGGCGTTTAGCCGCTAACTCGCAACGAGCGCAGCTTGTTCACCGCCCGTACCACCTGCTGGATGGTGTACTCTATCTGCTCCGGGGTGTTGTCCTTGCCCAGCGTGAAGCGCACAGAACCTTCGATAAGGTGAGGGTCTATTCCCATCGCCACCAGCACATGCGACGGCTCAGTATCGCCAGAGGAGCACGCCGCTCCTGCCGAACAATAGATGCCCACCGCGTCCAGTGACAAAACCAGCGATTCGCCCTCCACGCCCGCGAAAGCCAGATGCGCGTTATTGGGCAGGCGGTTTACCGGATGTCCCGTCAGCACAGCGTCGGGCACTGCTTGCAGGATACCCTCAACCAATCGGTCACGCAGGGCGCGCACCCGTTCCATCTCTTCCACTCCACAGCGCATCGCCCGTTCCGCCGCTGCCCCAAGCCCGACGATTCCGGGCACGTTATAGGTTCCGCCGCGTCGCCCGCGCTCCTGTCCACCGCCGTCCAGCAGGGGGCGCAGGGGAGTGCCCCGTCGCACCACCAGTGCGCCCACTCCCTTTGGACCGTATAACTTATGCGCGGATATCGAAAGCATATCCACGCCCAGCGCCTGCACATCCACCGGAATCTTGCCCACCGTCTGCACGGCGTCCGTGTGGAAGGGGATACCGTGTTCGCGGGCGATGGCACCGATTTCGGCAATGGGTTCTATCGTGCCCACCTCGTTGTTGGCGTGCATGATGGTAATCAGCCCGGTGCGGGGAGTAATCGCCCGGCGCACCTCATCGGGGTCAACCATGCCGGTGCTGTCCACGGGCACGAAGGTGATTTCCCAGCCCTGCTCACGCAGGGCTGAGCACGCCTCCAGAACGGCATGATGCTCGATGGGGGTGGTAATCAGGTGGTTCTTACGGTCGCGCCATGCCCGTGCTACGCCCTTAATCGCCCAGTTATCGCTTTCGGTGCCGCCGCTGGTGAAGTACACATCATCTGCATCGGCGTTCACCAGATGAGCGACCTGCTCGCGAGCGCGCTCTATCGCCTCTCGCGCCTCCTGCCCGATAGCGTAGATGGCAGATGGGTTGCCGAAGGCGCGGTCGAAAAAGGGCAACATCGCCTCCAGCACTTCTGGCGCCACAGGCGTCGTTGCGGAGTGGTCCAGATAGACCGGCAACATCGCTACCGCTTATCGACAGGCGATGGTGGGATACAGCTCCGTGATGGGACAGTTCCCGTTTGCCTGTACCCCGCAGCGCAGGCAAATCTCCTCGATCATCCGGTTGTCCTTCTCTACCGCGGTGACGATGAACGCCCGAAGCCCGTCAATCAATGCCTGCCGGTCCTCGGGGGACATCTCGTCCAGCACCTGCTTCAACCGGGCGACTCGTTCCTCTTCTACCTGACGGGTGATGCGCTCGCCCTTCTCGGTAATCTGTACCTCCACGAATCGCCTGTCAGCAGGGTTGCCGTGCCGGCTTACCAGCCCTTTGCGCACCAGGCGATTGAGCATGTTCGTGGCAGAGGGATAGCTGATGTCCAGCCCTTCCGCCACCTCGCCGACCGTCGCGTTGCGGTGGAGCCAGATGTAGCGCATCGCCTGCAGCTGGGGCAGGGTAATCTCTTCATGGGTCAGCTCTGCAACCAGCCGCTCGCTCAGGCTCTTGGTCAGTATCTGCGCGAACAGGTTGGATACACGTACCGCGTACTCGTAGTCTGGTTCCATCGTCTTCATCGTAGGTTCACCTGCTTTCGTAATGTTGCTTATCCTAAATAAAGTATATCATAATTGCTTCACTTGTGCAAACAAATTGAATAGGTTAATCAATTTTACCGACAGTAGAAAATGCCCTTTTACACGCTACTACAGCACATCGTTTATATACATTCACTAGTATTTTACCCTAAAAAACAAAAAGCGCACCCTCACGCCGATAAATGCAGGAAGCGTTTGCACAGGTTCCGAATTTACCTGCAGGAGTTGCGCAGTTGATAGAAGGGACCGGCTTGTTCACCCATTGCGGCAACGCTTTTTGTCATGCTGAGCGACAGCGAAGCATCTCGGAGCTGAAGGGTGTTCAAGAGTCTTCGCGCCGCTCAGAATGACAGTTTGTGTCACGGTAGTTCGCAAGCTCGCATGCGGTTTTCAACTGCATAACTCCCAACATATTACTGTTATCAGCAATCGGAGGAGACAATGCTCAGAATCGGCTTCGTAGACCATCACCTGAACAACTTCCATGCGAACACATTTCTGAAACTGCTGCACACAGACCTTGCCTCCGAGCAGGTACGGGTGGTTTCTGCCTGGGAAAGCCACCCCACCGGGGAAGACTGGTGCGAAAAGAACGGCGTAGAGCGCAAGGGGTCCATCGCCGAAGTGATAGAGAGCGTAGATGCGCTGATGGTACTGGCACCGGATAACCTCGCCGACCATCTCGCGTTGTGCGAACAGGTTCTGCCTGCAGGCAAGCCCACCTTCATCGACAAACTGCTCTCTCCCAGCCTTGCGGATGCCCAGCAGATTGTGCAAATGGCGGAGCGACACGGCACGCCGATAACCTGCTCCAGCGCGTTGCGGTTCGCGGTCGAGCTGGAAGCAATGCGCCCGAACCTCACTGGCACAGTTTCGGAAGCCTTCGCGCGGGGCATGGGCGAGTGGATGGGCTACGGCGTGCACACCGTTGCCCTGATTACCGGGCTGATGGGCACAGGTGCAACCCGCGTCGCAGATACGGGCACACCCGCCAGCCGAACCCTCGCCATCGATTACGCCGATGGACGGCGCGCCTTCGTGGAGGTCCGCGACTGTGAGAACATGTGGAACGTGTTCCCGTGGGTGTTTGGCGCGAAGGTGGGGAATACCTATCATGTGGAGACGGTGAAGGATTACAACGGCTTCTATCGCAACCTGATGGCGATGGCGGTGAACTTCTTCAAGACGGGGCAATCGCCGGTATCGCCCGAAGAGGCTCTGGAGATTGTGCGCATTCTGGATGCGGCGAACCGTTCCCAGCAGGCAGATGGGGCGTGGGTGAAGCTGTGACAGGATTTGCGCCCCCGCACGGTGAAAGAGACGAAGAGAGCTGATGGAAGAGGGGGGAAATCACCGTGAGCAGACGAGCAGGTAATGGATTGACCCGACGCGAGTTTCTGGTCGTGGCTGCCAACCTTGCGCTGACCGCGATGCCCCACGCGGGTTCCGCTCAGGAGCAGGCTCCGCGCAAACTCAAGCAGGACGTCACCTGGTGGCCCATCAGCCGCCTTCCGCTCAAACAGGCAATCAGCGAGCTCAAACGCATTGGCTTTCAGGGTGTGGAGATGGCGCCGCGCGAGGCATGGGACGAGCTTCGCGCTGCGGGCTTGCGCATCGTCACGATGGTGGGGCATGCCTCGCTGACCGACGGGCTGAACCGCAAAGAGAACCACAACCGAATCGAAGAAGAACTGCATCGCAATATCGACCTCGCCGCACAGTACGATATTCCGGTGCTCATCTGCTTCTCCGGCAACCGGCGCGGCATCTCGGATCAGGAAGGCATTGAGAACACCGTTGAGGGGCTGAAGCGGGTTGCTCCCTACGCCGAGCAAAAAGGCGTCACCCTTGCCATTGAGCTGCTTAACAGCAAGGTAGACCATCCCGACTATCAGTGCGACCATACCTGGTGGGGCGTGGAGGTATGCAAGCGGGTCAATTCACCGCGCGTGAAGCTCCTGTACGACATCTACCACATGCAGATTATGGAGGGCGACCTCATCCGAACCATCCGCGCGAACATCCAGTACATCGCTCATTTCCACACAGCAGGCAACCCGGGACGGCGCGACCCCGACGAAACGCAGGAAATCTACTATCCCGCGGTGATGCGTGCCATCAAGGAGACCGGATACAACGGCTTCATCGGGCATGAGTTCGGTCCCAAGGGCGACCCCATCGAAGCCATACGCAAGGCGTACCAGATTTGCGACGTGTAAACTCGCAGGGCACCGGTGAGCACCGGTGCCCCCTTTGCCGGAGAGAGCGATGGCACGCAACGCCCAACAACAAGGCTCAGGAACAGCACCCCTTCCGCGCTGGCAGACAGCGAGCGGATACTGTTCCGTCACAGGAGCCTCCTATTCCCTGGTACTGAGCGCGGCAGACGGCTCCATCCTTTCCTTTTCCGCCCGCCCACAGGGCACACCCATCCTGCAAAGCGGCGAACAGGGGCTGTGGCTCCTTCGCTTTCGGAACGGCGACACGCTCTCCGCCAGAGGGTTATCCGCACAGATACAGGCGCAGGACAACGTGCTTCATCTGCGCTACGAGCATCCACACGCTCTTGTGCTGGTGCAGGCGGTTGCATACAGTGACCATATAGACTGGATTGGCGAGGTCACTCCGTATCTGGACACAGTACTGGATTTCGCCCTACCTGCCCGCCTGCGCTTCGACCCGACGCAGATTACCCGCCTGATATGTCCTGCAGATGGCAATCAGTCGGTGGGCATGGCGTTGCGAGGAGGATTCTTTCAACAACAACCGGAAGAGCACCCTTCCGCCTGGCGCCCTGCGCTGGTGGGACCGGAGGGTTATGCGCGTCTATTCGGCAGCGCGCTGATACAGCGTGCCGACAATGACCCGCCAGTGGAGGTGTTTCCGACGGAAGAGGCACGGCGCTGGCTTCCCGATGAGGTGATACGGAGCCTATCGGGAGCACGCGCTATCGTCAACCGACCCTCGCGCAGAGAACAGCTGGACGTGGTGCTGGTTGCTTCGCCAAATGGGGACTATTTCGGTGCGCGTCGGATAGAGGCGGGTTACCTGTGGCGAGTGGGCGGACGGGTGGAATCGGCACAAAAGGCTCTGGTGCATGCGCTGGTGACCGGTGTGCTGGAGAAGCTGAACGCGGAAGGGCTTGCAGGGGTCATCGTTCTGCCGAACGCTCCACGCAGCGGCGGCTGGGCAGCGGTTACCGTCGACGAGTGGCAGGAAAGCCTTGCCGGGTTAGCCGAGGCGACTCGCGGGCGCGTGAAGGTGGCTCCAATTACCAGCCTGCCCGCTCTGCTGAAAGCCCTGCGCGAGGGAACGTATCTCGCCATCATCAACCCGTACGGCGAGTGGTTACCCGCCCCCGCCGAGGGCATCTCCGTCACGCTGGATGCCATCCGCCGCTTCGTGGCAAACGGTGGGCACTGGTTCGAGGTGGGCGGCTATCCTTTCTTCTATGCCCTTCAGCCCGTGCGATACTTCTCCATGCGCGTGCCCTATCCGCCCGCTTTTGCCGATTTCCTGCACTGGGAGACTCGTTCGGGAACCGCCTCGCTTTTCCGGGTTCAGCCGCGCGCATGGAAGGCATGGGACAGACAGAATCTGTTCGTGCCCGGCTGGCTGGCATGGGGTGGCGACCAGGACGGCGGCTATGCCGAACGCGCTTTCGGCACCTTCGTGAAGCCCGGCGAGAGCTGGCGCGCCCCTGTCGTGAGGCTGATGGCTGGCAAAACCACGACGCAAGCCATTCAACGCTATACAGAAGCTAACGGTCTTCGCCGACGCCTCGCACAGAAAATGCCACGCACCCTACTGGAGCGTTTCAAACGGGCGGTGCTCGTCTACTATGCCGGCAACGCGAGGGAGAAGATACAGTCCCTGTCGCATCTGCCGGTTCCCACCCTGATCCACTTCGCAGACTACCTGAAGGGCGGCTTTGATAAAGAGTATCCCGACCACCTGCCTCCCCATCCGCAGTTCGGCACGCCGCAGGAGTTCGCCACCTTCATTCGTGAGGCGAGGCAAAAGGGGCATCTGGTCATGCCCTATACCAACCCCACCTGGTGGTGCGATGACCCCAGGGGTCCCACCTTCCAGCGGGAAGGCGAGGCGCCTCTCTTGCGCACCTTAGACGGACAACTCTCCCGCGAACGATACGGTCCCAACGAGGGGTACACCATCTGTTTCTGGCATCCGGCGGTACAGGAGGCGAACCGCCGCACACGACGCCAGTTCACCGAGGAGTTCCCTGTCGATGTTCTATTTCAAGACCAGTGTGGCGCCCGTGGATGGCTGTATGACACCAATCCCGCCTCCCCCACCCCATACGCCTACACCGAGGGACTGCTGAGCATGGTGGCAGAAGACAGCGAAAGGGTGCCGCTCTCTACCGAGGGAGGCTGGGACCGCGTTGCGGATTACGTCTCGCAGATGTCCGGGATGGGATGGAGTCTCGTGCCCACCGAGGGAGCGCCCGAATGGGTTGTCCTGCTGAGGGAGCAATATCCTCCGCATCTGTGGGAAATCTTCCCGCTGGCTCAGTTCCTGGCGCATGACAAAGCCGCCTTCACCCTGCACAACCTCGGGCAGGCGGTGACCAATCGTGAGGTGATGGCGTGGGTGCTCGGGCTGGGCTTTGGAATCAGTGCGAGGGTGAGCGCACCCGTTCTGGCACAGCAGGCTCCGCGCGAGTGGCTCCGGTGGCTCAGCCGCCTGCAGCAGTCGGTATGTGCCCGCTATATTGGGGAGCCTCTGCGCGGTTTTCAGCATGAAAGGGTTGGAAGCGGGGATGGTGTCCTTCGGGCGGATTACGGCAGGGTGCAGGTGGTGGCGAATCTGAACCCGCATCCCCAGCAGGTGGACGTGGGACGGCAGAGGATAACGCTGGCACCCTTTGGCTTCTATGCCGCTGGCGAGGGGATGCTGTCGGCAAACCTGCACCGCGTCGACGGGCGCGAGTTCGGCTCGGAAGGGGTATCCTTTGTCCTGGAAACGGCAAAGCAGAGCGACCTGTGGGTGTATGCTCGCCCGGGTGAGGAGCTGGCAGTGCTCCTGCCCGGTGTGTTGTCGCGTCGGATTCGCCTTGCGTGGGATACTGGCACAACTACCCCGGCAACCGTCCAGCGTGGTGTGCTCGCCTTCACCCTGCCTGTGCAGACAACAGGTCAACAGGCGATAGCACCACCTGCCCGACTGGCTAACCGCGCGCCGCGTGAGTGGGGGGGTAACCGCCTGCGAATCGGCGTCCTGGACCTGCCCGGACTGCTTCCGGTGTGGACCGAAATCACCCCACAGCGCTGGCTGCAGACACTGCAGCAATCGCCACTGGTGCGCCGCTGGGGCATATCGGTGGAGCCGATACGCTCGGTGGATGCGCTGATTCGGGCGATGGAGGCGGGAGTTGCCCAGTGGTTCGCCATTGTAAACCCCTATGGAGAGATATTTCCTGCCCCTTCACCGGGTGAATGGCGGCAGACGCTGGAACGCATCCGCCGGTATGTGCAACACGGTGGTATCTGGTGGGAGACTGCCGGCTACTCGTTCTACATCGCCTGCTACCCTCAAGCCGACGGCTGGAAGCAGGAGGTTATCGGCGGGAAGGGCATGGATACACTGGGGCTACCCATCGGTGGAGGAGCCGTCGAGCAAGCCCCGGAGCCGTTGACGGTCACCGAAGAAGGCAGGAGATGGCTGGGAGAGGCGTTATCGGCGCAGGTATCGGCTTTGCGCAGTGTGGTGAACCGTGGATTGCCGCGCAGCGAAGATGCGCCTCCCCATGTGGCACTTCTATCGGGCAAACGCGACGACTTCATCGGCGGCTACCGGCTGAACGGCTGGGGATGGCTGTGGCGCGTGGGAGGTTTTCGCCCCAATCCCGAAGTGGTTCTGCCGGCGGTTGCCGCCGTTTTAGAGTGGCTTTACCTGCACCCGCCGCTGCCCGCGCCTTCGGGTCGCCTGCGCCGGGTGTGGCATGCCAGAATCATCACATAACGTCACGGAGAGTGGTCCAATGCGCTGGTTCTGCAGAACACTGTGGATTGTTTGGCTGTCCGGTCTCCTCTGCTGGGCAGAGGCGCAGAGCGTGAAATCTCCCCTGATTGAGGTCAGCTATCGCGGTACGAACGGCGTGGAGGTGAAATTCGCCGGCGTTAGCCTCATCCGCGAGACCTCCCTGCAATCCGCTACCCCTGACTGGGGAACTGCTTACTACTCCAGCGGCGGTACTGCCCCGCGCGTGCGTACCGAACCCGCCGAACGTCGCCTGATTGCCGAACATGGACGTCTGGATTCCCCCTTCACGGCGACCGAAGTGTGGCAGATAGTGGACGACAACACCCTGCAGGTCACCCTCCGGTGCGCCATCACCCAGGAAGTGCCTGCGATTGCGGAGTACTGCGTGGGCTATCTGCGTGCGCAACTGCTGGCAGGGGCGACGTATATCGCGGAGACGCCAACCGGCACGCTCAGCGGAACCATCCCGGCAGTCGCCAAGTCGGCAGACAGGGAAGCCGGCACCTTTGCCCGCGCCTTTCGCAAACTCACCCTGCAGACCCGCTTCGGCACGCTGGAGATAATCGCCGAGGGCGATAACCCCGACATTATCCTGTTTGACGGACGCAAGGACTCTCAGGGCTGGGCCCGCGAAGCCCCCACCCTCTGGCTGGGATACCTGCAGTTTCCCCTGCAGAAGGGCTTGCCCATCACGGTGCGGGTAACCATGCGTTTTACGCCCGTCCAGCGCACCACACCCATCGAGCGAGTGGCTGTAGCCACCCGGGCGATACCGCTGGGAGAAGCAGTCGGGTCGGATATCCGCCCGATCCAGCTTATCCCCCAGCCCAAACAGGTACAGTGGCGCGAGGGGTTCCTGGCTCTGAACCCGGGCACCCGGGTGGTCGCGCTGGACCAGGCGAGTGTTCCCGCAGGGCAATCGTTCCTGAAGATGCTAAGAGACCGCTATGGGCTGAGCCTGCGCCTGTCCACCGGAAAGCCCTCGCGCTGGGAGAATGTGGTGGTTTTCGGGCTGAAGGAGCAGGTTTCGCATCTTCCCAGAGCGTGGCGGAATCTGCTCAGAGTACCCAAACAACCGGAAGGATACGCCCTTCTGGTGGGCGCGACCGCCGCCGCAGTGATAGGCACAGATGAACGCGGCGTGTTCTACGGCTCGCAAACGCTTCAGCAGTGCCTGCAGGTGCGAACGGGTGGCGCCGCGCTGAAAAGGGTGCTGGTAGTAGACTATCCTGCCCTGAGGTTCAGAGGCGCGCACCTGTTTCTGGGTAAGGATGCCCTGCCCTTCCACCAGAAGCTGATAGAGCGCATCTTTTCGCACCTGAAGCTGAACCACCTTGTGCTGGAGAGCGAGTACACCCGCTGGGACAGCGCACCGGAGATAGCGGTGGACTTCTCGATGAGCAAGACGGACCTGCAGAAGGTCATCCAGTTTGCGCGAAGGCATTTCATGGAGGTCACTCCGCTGGTGCAGTCGCTGGGGCACTCCGAATGGATATTCCGCAATGGGCAGAACATGGACATCGCCGAAGACCCCACCAACCCGCATAACTACTGCCCGTTGAACCCGCGAACCTATGCGTTCATCGACGCCATCTACGACGAGGCAATCCAGCTGTTCCAGCCGCGCGCCTTCCACATCGGGCACGACGAGATTCACCTGTTCAATCGCTTCCCCTATCACGAGGAGTGCAAACAGCGCGGGCTGACGCAGCTCTTTGTGGACGATATTCTGCATCACTATCGCCGCTTCCGGGAGCGAAGCATCCGCACCATGATGTGGGGCGATATGCTGCTGCACCGAAGCGAGTCCGCCGATGCCGCCGCGTTCGCGGAAAGCCCCGAAGAGGCACGGCGCCGGCGCGAGATGCTCCCCAAAGACATCATCATCTGCGACTGGCACTACCAGCCCCGCCCAACCGAGGAGTTCGTGCAGAAGAACCTGAAGGTGCTTCAGGATGCAGGCTTCGAGGTCATCGCCACCACGTGGTATACACCGATGAACATCTATAACTTCGCGAAGGCGGCACAGCAGGCAGGCATCCTGGGACTGCTTCAGAGCACCTGGGCGGGATTCAACATCAGCGAAGCGGTGCTCAAGCCGGCGTTCCACCAGTTTTCGGCTTTTGTGCTGGCGGCGGAATACGCCTGGAGCAACGGCAGTCCACCTCCCGACCAGCTTCCCTACTCCCCCGAAGAGGTGTTTCTGGACCTGTACGGGAGACGTCCTCTGGTTGCCCGCCCGCAACCGGGCTTTGCCGTAGACCTTTCGGAGGCGATGAACATCACCGCCATGCAGAGCGAGACCGGAGGCTGGCTGGAGATGGGCATGGAGCACGACCTGAGAAACCTGCCGCGCGGCGAGCAGGTGCTGGGCGGGGTGCGTTTCCACCTGGCGAGAGATCCAGCAAAGCCGTCTGCCGTTGCGCTTGCCAGCAATATGCTTCCCACCAGACCTCTTCCGCGCATGGTGCACCTGCCCATTGGAAGGCGGGCAAAGGCGCTCTATTTCCTGCACGCCACCGGCTGGCAGGTGGAGAAAAATAGACCGGTGGGCAGCTATCGCATCCTGTACAGCGACAACACCAGCGAGACCATCCCGCTGGAATACGGCGTGAACATTTGCGCCTGGGACGACCCGAGCCCTGCCTATTTCGCAAAGGTCGTGTGGCGGAGCCAGACCGCCGACGGCACGCCTGTCGCACTCCGCGCCCTGCGCTGGGATAACCCGCATCCGCACAAAACGATTGCAGGTGTGGAGTTCAGCGTAACGGACGATACTGCAACGCCCATCCTGTTCGCCATCACAGGGGTGAACTGAGCGATGGATATTCAGGAGACAATCGGACGTAGCGCGGAAGAATCGGTGCGCTTTGCCCTGCACTGCCTGACGCCCTGTGACGGACACCTGCGGGCGAACTCCACCTTTGTGAACCCGAACGGTGAGCCGCAGATGTGGCACGACTTCGGACCGTTGGAGGGACCCGGCTGGGCGAGCAACAGCCTCGGCGGGGCGTCGGTGCTTCTGCGCTACGGCAAAGCCTTCGGGCGAGAGGATTGCGTCCACGCTGGCAACGCGCTGATTGCCCACACGCTGGCGCACTTTGTGGACGTGCACGGTCGCCTGCAGTGGCTGTATCGCGACGTGCGCAGCGGCGCGTTTTACCTGAACTTCAAGCATAACCGCGACTGGTTCTGCCCGGGCAGTGTGGCAAGGGTGGTACTGCAGATGCTGGAGTGCGCGGAGCGCACGGAAGATGCAAGTCTGCGCCGGTCACTGACCACCTGCGCTTATACCACTGCCCGCTGGCTCTCTGCCATCACGCCCGTGCTGGCTAACGGCTGGTTTCCCCGGCGGATTACCCCGCAGGGTGCCCCCTACCCACACGCCGCGGAAGGCAGCAGCGACCCCATCTTTGAGCGCAGCGGTGACGGCACGCACCTGCTGTGGATGTGGACGGAACTGACCCGGCGCGGACTCGACGACTACCGCCAGCACCTCCAGCGTGGGGTGGATGCCTTCATTCGAGCAGAGGGCTTCTACGGGAGCGTCAATCACGATACCTATGACCTGCAGGAGAACGTCGCCTATGCCATCGCTTTCCGTACCTTCGTGCGCGCTGGCGACGTGCTGAATGAACCATCGCTGAAGGACTACGCCCTTCAGAAGATACTGCCCGGTCTGGAGCGGTTTGTGATGCCTGAAGACCGCAACGGCGTGGCGACAAAGGGACTGCTGTATATGGAGGATAGCTGGGATACCGCCTACCTCTGGGAGAACGCCGAAGCGTGCATTGCCTATCTGGAGGCATATCAGCTGAGCCGCGAACGGCTATACAAACAGCGTGCCACTGACATCCTGCTGGGCATATCCAAACATCACTACGGCGACTATGGTTTCCTGACCGAAGGGGTGGACTGGAACAACCACGTGGGCAAACAGCATCACATCAACGGGGCGGAATACGGAGCTATTGCCTACACTGAACCTTTGCTGAACAATCTGTATCACGTGGAGGCGTATTGCATCTGGCGCGAGCTATGACCTACACAATCCCCTCCGGTTCCCACTCGCCGTCGGCTTCGGACTGCCAGCCGTGCTTGCCAATCAGGGGCACAAACACGCAGTAGCCGTGCTCGGAGAGGTGCACCGCACCCTGCTCATCCTTATGCACTACAGTAAGCACCTGCTCGTAACGGTGTCCTACGGGGAGCACCAGCCTGCCGCCGGGCGCAAGCTGCTCCACCAGCGGCTGAGGGATAAAGGGCGCGCCTGCCGTCACAATGATACCGTCGTAAGGGGCAAGCGGTGGGTATCCCTCCGTGCCATCCCCAACCACGAAGGTAATATTGCGGTAACCCAGTGACCACAGCACCTCCCGCGCCCGCTGAGACAGGGATGGCTCGCGCTCAATGGTCACCACTTCGTTCGCCAGCTCCGCCAGAATCGCCGCCTGATAGCCGCTTCCCGTGCCCACCTCCAGCACCCGGTGCGAGGGCGCAGGGTCCAGCAGTTCGGTCATCAGCGCCACCATGTACGGTTGCGAGATGGTCTGTCCCTCACCGATGGGCAGGGCGTGGTCGGAATAGGCGTCATGAATCCGTTCGGGCGAGACAAAAAGATGCCTGGGCACCTTGCGCATGGCGTCCAGCACGCGTGGATGGGTGATGCCTCGCGCCTCCAGCTGGTACTGCACCATGCGCTCCCGCGCCGCCCTGTCATTATAGTAGCGGTCATCGAAAGGCACTTACGCCACCCTGTTTCGCGCGCGTTGTGCATGGCAGAGCCTTCGGTACGGGGCGGTCAGCCGTTTCCACTCCTGCAGAGCCTCCGCAACGACCTCTCTGGGATACGGAGGGGTGCCGCTGCGGTCATAGGGCTGGAACCGAGCGCCGTTGGCAATCATTACCTGCTTCCACAGCACACAGCCGTCCATTCCTCGCTTGATCGCCTCCAGCTTCCACACTGTCTCCTGCGCCTGACGTGCCCGCACCATATCGCCTCGTCCATAGTAGTATCCTACTGCCCACAGCACCTCGGGCCACGACATACAGCCGCCGCCGATGACTCCACAGCCGCCCAGCTCTAAGGCACGCAGGTAGAAGCTCTCATCCCCCGCGATAAGGGCGAAACCTGTGCCGCGCACCACCTCGGCAATAGGTGCAAATACCTCTTCCCTGCTGGTGGAGAGCTTCAGTCCCGCAATGCGCGGCAGGGTAATCAACCGACGCATCAGCTCTGGCGTCAGTTGATAGGCAGGATCGGTGCCTCCGGGCTGATACAGCACCAGCGGCAGTCGCGTGGCGTCATGAACCGTCCTGTAGTACTGCCATACGACCTCCGCGGGCGACGCACCCTGTGCCAGTAACACATCGGGTATGATCAACACCGCTGCATCTGCTCCCGCTCTCTGGGCGTATTCCACTAACTCGATGCTCTGCTCCGTGTAACGCGCGGGGTCGGGACGAACCCCCTTTTCTCTGCCGATACACTCGCCCATCGCTCCAATCAACGCGCCCAGTCCGTGCTTCCTGCAGGCGGGAACAAACACATCGGTAAACCGTTTCGTCTCCTCCACCGTGAACGTATGCCACTTGCCCATTCCGCTGCGCCCGAAGATGGAGCGCACTGCACCCGTGTCGGCAAGATAGTCCACCATCGCGCGCACGCCTGCCAGGTCCAGCCTGCCATCCGCTTCTACGGGTGTCCAGAACGGCGCGATGACCCCGGTGAGGAAATCGTAAGGTCTCTGCACGCTCATTGATACGCTACCCTCCCCTCTTCAGCTTTGAACCACAACGGCGAGATTCCTGCAGATTTGCGTGCTGTGCAAAAACGGCTTCAACCGAATTTTTACCAGTTTTTCCTCGAAAACGCTTGACAAGCGCACACTCAAGGGATTATAATCAGAATACTGATTAAGCGTAAAACTGGAAGGTGTTCGGGATGGACATGCTCCAGGACGCCGCTTTGGCTAAACCCAAGAAGCGAAAAGGCAGACGCCCCAGCGGGCGTGTCACCATGCAGGTGATAGCGGACAAGGTAGGGGTCTCGCAGGCGACGGTTTCGTATGTGCTGAACAACAAACCGGGCGCGAGGGTCAGCGCGGCTGTACGCGCCGAAATCCTGCGAATTGCCCGCGAGCTCAACTACTACCCCAACGAAGCCGCCCGCCGCCTGGCGGGAATGCGCAGCCGCACGCTGGGCATCCTGCAGCTCTATGTGCGCCACTCGGTGCTGGCAGGCTGGTGGTCTGCGGAAGTAATGCGAGGTATCGCCGACACCGGTTTCGCGCAGGGCTATCACCTGATGATTTACGCCATGAGCGAGGACGTGCGCGAGATGTGCTTGAACGCGGTGTACAGCGGACGCCTGGAGGGGCTGATTATCCTGGCGCCTTACAAAGATGAACCCCTGCTGAAGGAGCTGAGCGAGGCACAGATACCGCTTGCCGTTGTCGGCACTCAGCAGGTGTACGGCGAGAAGATGGTCGCAGTAGACGCCGATAACGAAATGGGCGGCTACCTCGCCACCCGGCACCTGATTGAGCAGGGACATCAGCGCATCGCCCATCTGCATGGCTCACTGAACGTCCCCAACGCCTGTGACCGTTTGCATGGCTTCCAGCGAGCGATGCAGGAGGCAGGGTTGCCAGTTCCGCCCGAACTGTTGATCGAGACAGGCTTTCTGGAACAAACGGCTTACGAAACTACGTGTCGCCTCCTGCAGATGCCGAATCCCCCCACAGCCATCTTCGCTGCGAACGACGTTTCGGCTATCGGCGTCCTGCGGGCGGTGAAAGAGGCGAACCTGCGCGTGCCCCAGGACGTGGCGATAGTGGGCTACGACGGCACGCCCTTTACCCAGCTTACCGAGCCACCGCTGAGCACGGTCGAACAGCCGGCTTCCGAGATGGGACGTGTGGCGGCAAGGCTTCTGATAGATATTATCGAAGGACGCACCCCGGCGGAACGGGTGGCGAAGCTGCCGGTGCATCTGAGGGTCAGGGCGTCCAGCAAGACATCCGCATAAGGGGCGGAGGGAGACTTTTTTATCCTGTTTTAAAAAGGGCGGGCAAGAAGTTTCAGTTTCGCTGTTGACAAAGCTGTTTATTTAGTCTAAACTAAATGGTAGCAAGCACAAGTAGTGCTAGCTATAAATTAACTAAAAATCACATCTCTGGAGGGAGGTTACACAAACCATGAAACACCGTGCGTTTACGCTGATTGAGCTGCTGGTGGTTATCGCGATTATCGCGATACTGGCAGCCATCCTGTTTCCCGTGTTCGCCCAGGCGCGCGAGAAGGCGCGCGCAGCATCGTGCCTGAGCAACCTCAAGCAGATTGGGCTGGGCGCACTGATGTACGCGCAGGACTACGATGAGGTCTATGTGGGTTCTTATTCCTACCCCAACCTGTGGGACAACTGTCCCCGCTTCGTCTGGGCGGACCTCATCTATCCGTACATCAAGAACCAGCAGATGTACGCCTGCCCCAGCACCAACAGGGTGTTTGCCAATGATGGGGCGTCGCGCCTGAACTGTGCTCCTATCGCTTCCATGTACAACACCCCAGTAGGACAGGAGCTGGGCACATCTGCACGCCCCTGGCGGATGGGTTACCTCATCAATGAGGGCTACAACGAGAGCCCGGCATACTGCAGCAGATGCGATTGTCCACAAAACCAAGGAGAGGGACTGAGATGCTATCACGGTGTCGTTGCTTACTCCGCCACAGTCGTTCTTCCCGATGGAAGCATCGACACCGTGATGGACGTTGGTGCATCGCTGGCATCCATTGAGGACATTGCCGGCACCATAGCCATCGCCGACGGTGACCCCAGATGCCCCCAGGACGGTGGTCCATCGGGAACAATGGCGATGTTCCGCTTCCCGCGCGACACCGATGTGGAGTATGACACTTACGGCAACAGCTATGTGGGAAGTGGCTGCTACATCGCCGGCGAGAAGGTGGGGCGCGTTGCCAAGCGGCACACGGGCGGCGCAAACTACGTGCTGGCGGACGGTCACGTGAAGTTCTTCCGCAAGACCACGCCGAACATGTGGACGCGCTATCAGGACTAACTTAGCAGCAGCGCCAGCTCCCACACGGGAGCTGGCGCCAATTTAAGGAGGCGAACGATGCAGAGCAACCAGATTAAGCCCTGGCACATCATCCTGTTCACCGTAGCCATCCTGCTGGTGTTGTGGCAGGCTTTTGGCTACGTCCGGGAAAAGCGCAGACAGAGCAGCGCTACGTATCAGGCGGGACCAGGACCGAATATCACTCCGTATACTCCTCCTCATGCCCAGAGAATCCTCGAGCGCATGGAAAGGGAGAAGTAAGGCAGCCACCCATGAAACGATTACCCGCTATCGTTGCATTGCTGATTGGAGTTTGTTTGGTTGCATGGGCGGGATATGGGGGATATGTGTACTTTCGCAACCCCCTTCCTCGCTTCTCCCTGCCCGTACCTCCGCCACCACCGCCCGACAACGCTTATGAGCAATTCGTCCAGTGCGCCCGGGAGGTGCGAAGCGCCGAGGAATTGGCTCGCTTGGAGAAGTTACCGGACTACGGCAGTCTAGCGCAGAAGCAGGCTGTCGTATTGGCCAATCGCGATTTGCTCAACAGGGTCCATCAACTTGTCCATCTGCCCGCGCAGGCAAACCACTTAGAATACCGACTCGGTGACCCTACAGTAGATGGCTACTGGGCGATCGGACGTCTGATTGCAGCGGAAGTGAAACTGCTCGAACAGAGGCGCCAATACAGGCAAGCACTGCACGCTTCGATAGATGGTCTGGTTTTCTTTGAAAAGATACTGCAGGGGGGTACTTTTCTACACCTCACTTACAACATCACAGGCATCAATACGATATGCGATGTAATGCCCTCCTCAATCCCATACCTTGACATTCAATCTCTCCAGGAGGGCGTTAAGCGCATGGAACATCTGCTAGCCAACGAGTATCCCCTGCACTCTTTGCTCGCTCAGGATTTGCACACATCGTTGATTGGCTGGCAGCGCACTGTACGTGGACTGGCGCAAAGGGGTTTTCGCCTGGACTTCCCACGTTCGTCTCTTGAAAAAGAGATGCTGTTCATGCCTAAAGCCCCCATCACACAGGCGGCCCTGCAGTATGCGGAACAATGGCTTAGCCAGGTTAAGAAACCCTTCGTGCAGATACAGGTAGTGGATTATCCCCAACCGCTCCGCAACCTACCTCCTGGACTGGTGCTCAGGGAACCCGCTGACATCTTCGCACAAATCGCTCGTTACTTACATGTCCGTGCGAGGCTTCGCCTTCTCTATATCGCCCTTCAACTGGAGCTGTACCGGAGAACTCATGGACGCTATCCATCAGGTTTAGAAAGTCTCGGTGCGAGTCCATACTTTGTTGACCCGTTCTCAGGAAAACCCTTTGTCTACCGTGCAGCCAGATCAAGATACGTTCTGTACAGCGTCGGACCTAACGGGGTTGATGATGGCGGCGTTCCACTCTCCCCCCATGCCGACCCCAGAAAACGAGCGGGCGATATTCTCCTTGTTGTTCCTTGAGTGACTGGCTGGCATACGCAGCGACGCGATCGGTCACTGTCCGTAAAGGAAATTGAACGGCTTGGTGCTGAGTTAAATGTCGAGAAGTAGTGTTTCGGAGAAGAGGATTGATCTTGTCCTCTCCTCCTTCAGAACACCGCGTAGAGCCAGATACCCAGCTATTCATCCTACCAGCTAGGTTCACCGACCGCTCCGAAATTGCCAACCAGGATGCTGAAGTCAAACAGGGTTATCTCTTCATCACCATCCAGGTCTGCAGCAGGATTCCAGTTTGGATCACCGCACATGCTGCCAAAGGAAGCAACTAATGCACCATGGTCAAGGAGGGTAACTTCATTGTCACCATCGATGTCGCCGTTCAGAGCCTGAACGGTAACGGAGAGACGCTCCTGTGTCAGGGGTACACCAAACGAAGCTACCCGCAACCAGTGCGAAATATCCGCCCCCGGCGGACATGGCAACCTGTAGGGTTTGAAAGATATGTCGTAACTACCTACCTACTCA
This sequence comes from Chthonomonadia bacterium, assembly GCA_013314755.1. Lineage (GTDB taxonomy): Bacteria > Armatimonadota > HRBIN16 > HRBIN16 > HRBIN16 > HRBIN16. The sequence goes on along the minus strand of JABUFA010000028.1, from coordinate 107 downwards.
TTTCACCAAAGATGTGGTAAACTCTTGCCATGCGCAAGAACACACCAACCATTGAGGAACTGCTCAGGCGTCTGAGTGCTCTGGAAACAGAAGTCGCTCACCTGCGA
>JABUFA010000082.1 GCA_013314755.1 Chthonomonadia bacterium | reverse complement strand
GAACACCGACGTGATTGACCTCTACCAGGTACACGCATGGGACGAAAACACCCCCTTAGAGGAGACGCTGAGTACCCTGAACGACCTGGTGCGTCAGGGCAAGGTGCGCTACATTGGCTGTTCCAACTTCGCGGCGTGGCAGCTGTGTAAGGCGCTGTGGATCAGCGACAAACACGACTGGGCACGCTTCGACAGCATCCAGCCCCGCTACAACCTGATTGACCGCGTGATTGAGATGGAACTTCTGCCTCTGTGCCAGGCGGAGGGTGTGGGGGTTATGGTGTACAGCCCGCTGGCGGGAGGGATTCTCACGGGCAAATACCGCCCGGGCGAACCGCCTCCACCCGGTACCCGCGCCGCCGAAAATAAATGGTTTGCCGAACGACGCGCCCAGCCTCACAACGTGGAACGGGCACAGCGCATCGTGGAGGTGCTCAAACAGTTTGACCGTCCTATCGTCCAAACCGCCATCGCGTGGACAATCAGCCACCCGGCGGTCACCTGCGCCATCATCGGCGCACGCAACATGGAACAGCTGAACCTGATACTGGACAACTGGTGCGGCGCCCTTCCAGCGGAAGAGAAAGCGATGCTGGACCAGGCAAGCGCACTGCCACCACTAAATTGAAAGGAGCAACAGATGAAACCGAAAAACCCACAAATCCCTTACACTGTAGACGAACTCTTCGCACCCGGAAAGCCGAAGCGATATCGCGGGCGGCAGCTGGACCAGATTGCTTTCCCGCTTGGCGGAATCGGCACGGGCAGTATCGCGCTGGGCGGATGGGGGCAGCTGCGCGACTTCGAGATTTTCAACCGCCCCAGCAAAGGGCTGATTTTTGACTATACCTTCTTCACGCTCTACGCCAGACCGGAAGGAGGCGAAGCCGTTACGCGCGTGTTACAGGCGCCTGTTGGCGGCGATAACTTCACCGACGACGGCTCTGGAGCCACCAAACGCGCCAGCGGCGCAGGTCTACCTCATTTCCGACACGGTGTATTCGAGGGAGCCTTCCCCTTCGCAAGGCTCTATCTGGAGGACGCCCGCGTACCGTTGCGCGTCACGCTGGAAGCGTACAACCCGTTTATCCCGCTCAACCCCGACGATTCGGGCTTGCCCATCGCTATCTTCAACTTCACGCTGTACAACCCCACAGACACCCCAGTGGAGACGGTGCTGTTTGCCAATCTGGAGAACAAGCTGGGCTATCCCGAAACGGGCGGAAGCGTGATCGAGGTGTACCGGAGCGACCGCCTGCGCGGGCTGAAGATGTCCACCCGCAAACACCCACCCGAATCGCCCCGCTATGGTACGCTGGCGCTGGTGACCACACACCGCGATGTGCAGTTCCAGACGCACTGGCTTCGCCAGGGCTGGTTTGACTCCTTAGAGCAGTTCTGGCGCTACGCATCCCAGGGCACGCTGGAAGAAAACACCGAATCCGCCTTCCGCGAGGACCACCCGGACATCGGTTCCATCGCCCTGCGCACCACTGTGCCGCCACAGACAGAGGTACGCCTGCCCGTGTGGATTGTATGGCACATACCCAACTTCGAGATGTACTGGTCATCGGTGCAACCGAAACCGGTGTGGAAAAACTACTACGCCACGCTGTACGAGGATGCCATCGCCGTGGCAGAGTATGTGGCGGAGCATATCGACCGACTGGAGGGCGAAACCCGTGCCTTCGCCAGCGCCCTGTGGAGCTCTACCCTGCCCGAAGCGGTGCTGGACGCGGTGAGCTCGCAAATCTCCATCCTGAAGACCACCACCTGTCTGCGCCTGCCCGACGGCACGTTCTACGGCTTCGAAGGATGCGGGATGACGTTCGGCTGCTGCGAGGGAACCTGCACCCACGTGTGGAACTACGCGCAGGCGTTAGCCTATCTGTTCCCCTCGCTGGAGCGTTCCATCCGCGAGAAGGACTACGCCATCAACCTGCACGCGAACGGACATATGACCTTCCGCATGCCTCTACCTCTGGGCACCATTCCCGAACCCACGTTCCACGCGGCGGCGGATGGACAGATGGGCGGCATCCTGAAGGTGTATCGCGACTGGCAGATTTGCGGCAACGACGAATGGCTTCGCGCCCTGTGGGAGAGCGTGAAACGCGCGCTGGAATACGCCTGGCGCGAGTGGGATAAGGACAAGGACGGCGTGATGGAAGGTGTCCAGCACAACACCTACGATATCGAGTTCCACGGACCCAACACCATGATGGGTTCCTTCTACCTGGGTGCACTTCGGGCGGCGGAAGAGATGGCACGCTATCTGGGCGAGACGGAAAAGGCAGAAGAGTATCGCAGGGTGTACGAGAGCGGTCGCGCGTGGATGGACGAACACCTGTTCAACGGCGAGTACTACATCCACGAGGTACGCCCCGCCTCGCCCGAAATGTCCACCGACCCCCAGAGTCCCCAGTTCCCGCGGTACCAGCTGGGCAAAGGCTGTCTGTCCGACCAGCTTATCGGGCAGTGGTACGCACGCATGTTGCGTCTGGGTGACCTGTTCCACCCCGAACATGTGCGTCGTGCCCTGCAATCGGTGTTCCGCTATAACTGGAAGAGCGACCTCTCCGAGCACGTCAACTGCCAGCGCATCTACGCCCTGAACGATGAAGCTGGGCTTCTGCTGGCGACGTGGCCGCACGGCGAGCGACCGCTATTCCCCTTCCCCTACTCGGACGAGGTGTGGACGGGCATTGAGTACCAGGTAGCCAGCCACCTTATCTACGAGGGGTTCGTCGAGGAGGGACTGGCGATTGTGAAAGGCGTGCGCGACCGTTATACCGGTGAGTGGCGCAACCCGTGGAACGAGTTCGAGTGCGGCAATCACTACGCCCGTGCAATGGCGTCGTATGCGCTGCTGCTGGCGCTGTCCGATTTCTTCTACTCGGCGCCGCGGGCGTCTCTGCGTTTTGCGCCACGAATCCACCCGGAGGATTTCGCCTGTTTCTTCTCCGTCGATTCGGGCTGGGGCATGGTCAGGCAGACCTTTGGCGAAGGCTACAAACGGGCAGAGGTGCAGGTATCCCGCGGCTCGCTGCGCGTGAAGGAGGTGCAGCTTGGCTTCGGGGGCGAGCACGTGCAGGTGTGGCTTGGTCGCACGCCTGTCAGCGTGCAAGCGGTCTCCCTGCCCGATGGCGGGATACAACTCTCTCTGGCGGAGATGGTGACCGTCGGGCAGGGACAGACGCTGGTGATTGAGGTGTGGGGGAGTGATTAATCCTCCACCGGCGAGAAATAGATGACCGTGACAATCTCTTCCATCGCGAGCGGACGGTCGTAGATGCGTTCCAGCAGGTCGCGAACGTCCTCCGCGGTGCGAAATTCGGGGTTTTCGCGGCTGATGTCGCGCGGGGTCAGCTCGGCGAGCGGTTTGACCTCCACGCGGTCAATGATGGCGGTAAACAGCTTGTGTCGTCGGGCGAAGCGGTTGCCCACCGTCACCCAGACGAGCTGCCCCGCGCGATATTTATCGGTCTTGTCGCCGAGCCGGATGGTTACCGTCTTGCGGTGTGTGCGCAACAGGTTCTCGTAAATATCGGGATAGAAGTTCAATGCAAACATCGCCCTCACAGACTTCCCTTCCTTAATCCTCGCCGATTTGCTGATGTAATGAATCCGCCGATAGCGTAAATCGGATGGAATCTTCGACGAATTGCGTAATTAATTCCTCTTCCATCAGCACGCGCACCTGTTCGCGCAACTCCTGAATCTGTTCGGGCGACGCGGACGGGTCCTGTTCCATGCGGCGCAGTTTCGCCTCCAGCGCAAGTCGCAGGTCGCGCAGGGTACTCGCCCGCGGCTTGCCGTCCAGAAACTGCTCGATGACCCGTTCCACGTCGTCCATCAGTCGTCTATTTCAACAGGTGCGCTTTGTCGGTCTTCTCCCAGGGGAACTCCGGGTTCCCGAAGTGCCCGTTTTTCGCCGTGCACAGGTAGCACACATTCTCCGTGAGCAGACCCAGGTCGCGGATGATGGAGCGCGGACGGAAGTCGAAGATGTCCAGGACCCGCTTCAGGATCTGCTCTTCGGGAATGGTGTTGGTGCCGAAGCAGTCAATCGCCAGCGACACCGGCTCCGCCTTTCCGATGGCGTAGGCAACCTGCAGTTCGCACCGCTCCGCCAGCCCCGCCGCCACGATGTTCTTCGCCACGTAGCGCATCATGTAGGTCGCGGAGCGATCTACCTTGGTGGGGTCTTTGCCGGAGAACGCGCCTCCCCCATGCCGTGCCATACCACCATAGGTGTCCACCATGATTTTGCGTCCGGTCACGCCGGTGTCCGCCTGCGGTCCTCCGATGACAAATACTCCCGTTGGATTACACAGGAAGCGAAAGTCGCCTTTATTGAACGGTGCGTAGTGCGCCAACACTGGCTCCAGCACATACTGCCTGATGATTTCCGCCACATCCTGCTGGCTGAGGCGCGGCTCATGTTGAGCGGAGATCAGCACCGTGTCGATTCGGTAGGGCTTGCCGTCCACGTATTCAATGGTCACCTGCGATTTGCCGTCGGGGCGCAGTCCCAGGTCAGGATGTGCTTTGCGCACTTCCGCCAGTCGGCGCGTCAGGTGGTGTGCGATGGTAATCGGTAAGGGCATCAACTGTTCGGTTTCGGTGCAGGCATAGCCGAACATCATGCCCTGGTCGCCCGCGCCGCCGGTGTTGACGCCCTGCGCGATGTCGGGGGACTGTTTCTGGATAGCCACCATCACGCCGGTGGTATCTCCATCGAAGCCGTAGTCGGTGTGCGTGTAGCCTACCTCGTTGATGGTTTTACGTACCACATCGGGGATTTCCACGTAGCCATGGGTGGTCAGCTCACCTGCCACCACCGCCAGCCCGCGCGTGAGCAGTGTCTCAATTGCCACCCGCGAGAACTCTTCAATAGGCAGGTTCGCTTCCCGGTCTTGCTTTAGGCATTCATCCAGAATCGCATCGCTAATCTGGTCTGCCAGTTTATCAGGGTGCGCTTCCGTTACACTCTCCGAGGTAAAAAGCATCCTTCTTGCCATACTGTCGCCCATCCTTTTGCTCCCGATAGCTGGAGCGAGAGAGATTGATAGTTGAGAAAAGCTACCACGAACGCGGTAGCTGACTATTTTATAGCACACCTCCTGCCCCAAAGTCAAATGCTTACACCGAGGT